>CAZZFE010000054.1:0-24166 GCA_964653495.1 uncultured Terricaulis sp.
CCACCATCCGCTACTACGACCTGCACCCGCTGTGGATCCTGACGCTCGCGCCGGCCGCCTGCCTGTTCCTGGCCATGACCTGGACCTCGGCGTGGCGCTACTGGAGCGGCGAGCGCAGCCGCTGGAAGAGCCGCAGCTATGACAAGCTGCCGAATGGCTGACGGCGTGCACCTACGCACCGGCGCTAAGCTTGGCGCCCTCGAGTCCCGGCACGCGCCGGAAAGGAAGACCCTCAACATGCGCCACAGGTCCCTGGTTCCGACTCTGTTCGCCCTGCTGCTGCTCGCGTTCTCCGGCCAGGCCCTGGCCGAGGAGGCGGCGGCCCGCGCGGTCGTGGAGAAGTTGCACGAAGCCCTGCTCGGGGCGATGAAGTCCGGCGCGCCGGCCGCCGCGCGGCGCGAGGCGCTGGCGCCGGTCATCGCCGAGAGCTTCGACTTCCCGACCATCTGCCGCATCGTCACCGGGCGCTACTGGAAGGATGCGAGCGAGGCGCAGCAGGCGCGCTTCATCGAGACCTTCCAGCGCCTGTCGCTCGCGACCTACGCGAGCAACTTCAAGAGCTACGGCGGCGAGCGCTTCGAGACCACCGCGGTCGAGCCTGACCAGGACTCCCAGGTGGTCCGCACGCTGCTCCACACGGGGGAAGGCAAGCAGGTCACGCTCAACTACCTGTTGCGCCAGAGCGACGGCACCTGGCGCATCGTGAACGTCATTGCGCAGGGGGTCTCGGACCTGTCGCTCAAGCGTGCCGACTATACGGCCGTTATCAAGAGCGAAGGCTTTGATTCGCTGGTGAATCGGCTGGACAAGAAGATCGCGGAAACGGAGCAGAATCCCTAGATCGGGGAAGCCTGGCCGTAGTGCGGTCCGACCACGATTGTGGCAATATCCCGACCGAATTTTTGGACTTGCGGAAACCCATACATGACTGACCTGCGCTCACCGTCGCGCCTGCTGGCCGCGGCCGTCGCCTCGCTCGCTCTCGCCGGCTGCGCCTCGAACGAGGCCGCGAACGGCGCCGGTGATCCCTACGAGAACGTCAACCGCAAGGTCTCTCACCCTGCCCTCTCCCCCCTCGGGGGAGAGGGTTCTTAGCGTTATTTGTGCGCTTCCCACACCGCCAATTGCGCCGCGAACGCGCGCTTGTAAGCGGGGCGTGCTTCGGCGCGGGCGACGTAGGCGGCGAGATTTGCGTATTCTTGCAAGATGGTCGTGCCCTCGAGGCGTCGCAGCACGTGCACCATGATGATGTCGGCCGCGCTGAAGGCGCCGTCGAGCCAGTCGCCGTCGCCCAAGCGCGCGGAGAGCTGCGCGAGGCGGCCGCGGATGCGCTCGTCGACCATGGCGAAGCGCTCGTCCTGCCAGCTTTTGCCGGCCTCGGCGTATTCGACGACATCGCGATCGACGATCGGCGGCTCGATGGTGGAGAGCGCGGCGATGACCCACATCATCGCGCGAGCGCGGGCGTCCGCATCGGTTGGCAACAGCCCGGGAAAGCGCTCGGCGATGTGCCACACGATCGCGCCGGATTCGAAGAGAGCAAGATTCCCTTCCTCGTAGGTCGGGATCTGGCCGAACGGATTGCGCGCGAGATGCGCCTCTTCCCTGAACTTCTCCCACGGAACCAGCCGCACGTCGTAAGGCTGCCCCACCTCCTCCAGCGCCCAGCGCACGCGCATATCGCGCGCCAAGCCCCGGCCTTCGTCGAAGGCGCGTTCGAAGGCGGTAATGGTGATGGTCATGGCGGCGCTTCTCCTTGATTGCTCCAAGGACGTTTGAGCGCCGCGCTTCCCGACAAGGCCGGTCGTCCCCCAACCGGCCACTCCCAACATGGGGAAAAATGGCTTGTCTTCAAGAATTGCGCGCGCGGTCGTTTTGGCGAAGGTCGCCGCCGGATCAGGAGGCGCACGCATGACAAATGGGCCCACCACGTTTGCACAATCATACTTCCACGGCACGAAGGCGGACTTGAAGATTGGCGATCTGATCAAGCCAGGTTTTTCGTCAAACTACGGGCGGCCCGCGGCCACGCATGTCTATCTCACCTCCACATTGGACGCCGCGATCTGGGGCGCGGAGCTGGCTGTCGGCGATGGCGCCGGCTGCATCTATGTGGTGGAGCCGACAGGCGCGCTCGAAAACGATCCCGAGCTGACGGATCAGAAATTTCCCGGCAATCCGACGCAATCCTATCGCACCAGCGACGCGTTGCGCGTTATCGGCAAGGTGATCGATTGGACCGGGCACGCGCCCGAGCAACTCAAGACGATGCGCGATCATCTCGCTAAGCTTGAGCCAGGCCCGAAGGAGTGAGCGCCAATGACCAGCCGTGTCGCCTCGTGCAGTTGCGGACAGCTTCGGGTGATGTGCGAAGGCGAGCCGGTGCGCATCTCCATCTGCCATTGCCTCGAATGCCAGAAGCGCACCGGCAGCGTGTTCGGCATGCAGGCGCGGTTTCCGCGCGCGCAGGTGAAGATCGAGGGCGCTGCGACGCGCTGGTCTCGCACGGGCGATAGCGGCAGCACCGCGACGTTCGCCTTCTGCGCGACATGCGGCTCGACTGTGTATTGGGAAGCGCCGGATGCGACGATCGCGGTCGCCGTCGGCGCTTTCGCGGATCCCAGTTTCCCGCCGCCGCGCATCTCTGTTTACGAGGAGCGCATGCATCCGTGGGTGTTCGCGGCGGGCGGGCCGACGATGGAGCACATGGATTAGCGGAACGCGCCGCGTTTGAGGCCGCTCCGAAGGAGGCGGCCCGTTTCGTTCCTGGCTGCGACGCGCTAGAAGCGTCACAAATCTGTCAAGGAACCGCCGATGCTCCGTACGCGCGCACCTGTGCTTGCCGCCCTCGCCCTGTCGCTCGCCGCCTGCGCGACCGCGCCGCAACAGAGCGCGACGATCGAGCTGCAAGTGCTGGCGCTCAACGATTTCCACGGCAATCTCGAACCGCCGCGCGGCGGGATCAGCGTTCTCAACGATGCCGGCGAGACGGTGCGCGTGCCCGGCGGCGGCGCGGCGCGGCTGGCGACTTTGGTGGCGGAGCGGCGCGCGGCGGCGCAGCACTCGATCATGGTCGCCGCTGGCGATCTCATCGGCGCAAGCCCGATGCTGTCGAGCCTCTTCCACGACGAACCGGCGATCGAGTCGATGGGCATGATGGGCCTCGCGCTCTCCGCCGTCGGCAATCACGAGTTCGACGAAGGGCCGACTGAATTGCTGCGCATGCAGAATGGCGGTTGCCACCCGACAGACGGCTGTCGCGGGCCGGCGCCGTTTCAAGGCGCGCGTTTCCGCTATCTCGCCGCCAGCACCATCGTGAACGCGACCGGGCAAACGCTGTTTCCCGCAAGCGAGGTGCGCACGTTCGATGGCGTGCGCGTCGGCTTCATTGGCCTTGCGCTTGAAGGTACGCCCGAGCTCGTCTCGCCGCTCTCCAGCGCCGGGCTCACGTTCCGCGATGAGATCGAGACTATCAATGCCGAAGCAGCGCGCCTGCAGGCGGATGGCGTGCAGGCGATCGTGGTGATGATCCACGAAGGCGGCTATCAGCAAGTCGGCGCCGGCGCCTGTCCCGGCGTGTCTGGCCCGATCGTCGATATCGTCAACGGGCTCAGCGAGGCTGTCGACGTCGTCGTCAGCGGCCACACCAATGGCATCTATATTTGCCAGATCAACGGCAAGCTGCTGACGAGCGCGAGCTGGTCGACGGCGATGCTCACCGACATTTCGCTGACGCTCGACCGCGCCAGCGGCGATGTCACCCGCGCTTCGGCGCGAAACTACGTCGTGGCGGAAACGATCGCCGCCGATCCCGCGCAGGCGGCGCACATCGCCGCCTACAGCGCGCTCGCCGCGCCGCTGCGTAACCGCCATGTCGGCGAACTGGCAGCGCCGGTGCCCGCCACCTACTCGCCGGCCGGTGAAAACGTGATGGGCTTGCTGATCTCGGATTCGATGATCGCGGCGACGCAAACAGCGTTCGGCCAACCGGCTGACATTGCGCTGATGAACCCCGGCGGCATTCGCGCCGATCTGCCGCGCGCCGGCGCGATCACTTTAGCCGACCTCTTCACCGTGCAGCCGTTCGGCAACGAACTTGTGCAAATGGAGCTGACCGGCGCCGAACTCGAAGCCGTACTCGCGCAACAATTTGATGGCGCGCGGCCAGACATCCTGCAGCCGTCTGAGGGCTTCCGCTATGCGTGGCGGCAAACCGCGAGCGGCGGTGAAATCGTGCCGGGCTCGATCCGCATTGGCGGCGCACGGCTTGATCGCGCACGCAACTATCGCATCGTCACCAACAGCTTCCTCGCCGCCGGCGGCGACGGCTTCACGGCGCTGCAAGCCGGGCGCAATCGCATCATGTTCGGCAACGATCTCGACACGTTGGAAGCCTACGTCCGCGCCCGCTCGCCAGTCTCGGCGCCGGCGCCGGGCCGCATACGGCTGCAATAGCGGAATTTGCGACGCGCGGCGTTTCACGCGCGCCGCGTTTGCGGCTATGGCTCAACTGCAAATCACGGGGGACACATGATCCGCGCTTCGCTTCTCGTCCTGGCGCTCGTCGCCGCAACGCCAGCTTTCGCGCAGCCAGCGCCAGCGCCGGCGCCGATCTTTGACGGCCCGGCGCTCGCGGGGGCGCCGCCGGCGGATGGTTCGCCGCGCGCGGCGGCGGATCGTTTGGCGATGCGGCCTATTGTGAGCGAAGCGCGCATGGCGCAGGCGGTCGCGGACCTTGAGTTCAATCCGTTCCGCATGTTCCAACCCGTGCTCGGCGCTGAATTCACGCGCGAGCGCTTCCCGCGCACCGCGGAATTGCTGACGGCCACCGTGCAAGGCGTGAACCCCGCCGTGAACGCCGCCAAGCGCGCGCATCCGCGGACGCGCCCGTATGTGGAAGATCGCACGCTGCTGCGTTGCGACAATCCGGAGAACCCAAGCACCAATGATTCCTACCCCACCGGCCACGGCGCCGGCGGCTGGGCGTTGGCGCTGGTGTTGGCGGAGGTCGCGCCCTCGCGCGCCGACGCGCTACTGCAACGCGGCCGCGATTTCGGCGAAAGTCGCATCATCTGCGGCTATCACTTCCCGAGCGATGTCGAATCCGCGCGCCTCATCGCCGCCGGCGGCGTTGCGCGTATGCACGGCGACGCAAATTATCGCCGCCTGCTCGACGCCGCACGGCGTGAATTGGCGCGGGCTTATCCTTGATGCAACAGGTGTTGGCTCGCGTCGCGAGCCTGTTTCGGGGACGGCTTTCGCGCAAAGCTTATGCTCTGTACTGGTTTCTGCCGACTGTCGCGCTGTCGCTGGCGGCCGAGTTCGTGCCCGACAGCATCTACGACGCGAACTTTCTTTTGATCGAGACGTTATTCGTCATCCTCGCGGTCGTAGGCATTCCCCTGGGCGTTCGACGTTTTCACGACGGCGGAATAAGCGGCTGGTGGTTCGCGGGACCGCAAGTGGTGATCCTGCCTTTGTCGTTTCTCGACATTCCCGAGGGCAACGAAATAGCCGATGCCAAATTGCTCGTGGCGATCATGTTTGGCCTGCTCTTTGCGATGTGGGGCTTTTGGACGCTCTATCGGCTTGTCATTCGCGCCGGCGACAGCGGCGCCAACAGGTTCGGTGATGACCCGTTGGCGCCGATCGCTACAAGCGCATCGACCTAGGGCAACGCGGCTGCGCGACGTCGCGCTACATCTCCAGCACGGGGCGCACCTCGATCGAGCCGGTGAGCGCCCCGGGGCATTTCTCGGCCCAATTCAACGCCTCGTCGAGGTTTGCAGCTTCGACGAGGTAAAACCCGCCCAATTGCTCCTTGATCTCCGCATACGGCCCGTCGAGCACTTGGCGCGCGCCGCCGCGCACGCGCACCGTGGTCGCGGCGTGCGGTGGCGCGAGGCCCGCGCCGCCGGCGAACGCGCCGGCAGCCTGCAAGGTCGCGACATAGGCGCCGTGACCGCCCCAATAAGCTCCCCTGCGCGCATCTTCGCGCGCGGCGAAGTCATCGGCGGTTTCGTAAACGAGGACTGCGTACTTCATCGGATGTGCTCCTTTGGCCGGCGGCAAGAACGCCGCCCACACCAACGACGCAGGCGCCTACGGCGCTTCGACCATCACAACGCCGCCCAACGCATTTTTAGGAAAGCGACGACAGCCGGATCTTGCTCGCGCCGGATAGCCTCCGCATAGGCGCTGGCGGCTTCGGCTTTACGGCCGACGCGGGCGCACAGATCGGCGCGAAGCGCCCAAAACGGCTGATAGGCGCCAAGAACCGGATGCTCCTCGACCAGAGCGTCCAGCGCGGACAAACCTCGCTCCGGGCCCAACGTGCGGCTGAGCGCGGCGACGTGGTTGAGCTTGGCGACGGGCGAGCCGGTGAGTTCAGCCAGCGCGCCGTAAAGCACCTGAATCGCCGGCCAATCGGCCACGCCAGCGAACGCGCGAAGCGCGTGCGCGGATTGGATAGCGGCTTCGTATTGGTAGCGGCCAGGCTGACCCTGTGCGGAAGCGGCGGTCAGCACGCGTTCGGCGTCATCGATCAGATCGCGCCGCCAGAGTTTGGTGTCCTGCTCCTCCAGCGGCACGAAGCGGCCCTCGACGCGGCGCGCAGGGCGGCGGGCGTCGAGGTGCAGCATCAGCGCCAGCAGGCCGAGCGCTTCCGGCTCGCGCGGCGTTTGCGACACGAGCACGCGGCCAAGCCAGATCGCCTCCTCCGCCAAGCCGCGCCGCTCCGGATCGGCGCCGAGCGGATCAGTCCAGCCAACACCGTACGCGGCGTAGATCGCATCGAGCACGGCGGCGAGGCGTTCGGGCCATTCGTCGGGCGCCGGGACGTCGAACGGAATGCCGGCGTCTTTGATCTTCTTCTTGGCGCGCACGAGGCGCTGACCCATCGCGGTCGGCTCAACCAGGAACGCGCTGGCGATGCGTTCAGCGGAAAAGCCGAGCACGGTTTGCAGCATCAAAGGCGTGCGCACGCTTGGTTCGATCGCAGGGTGTGCGCAGGCGAACAGCAGGCCGAGGCGCCGATCCGGCGCGTCGTCGCGGCCCATCTCTTCGAGTTCTTCGATGGTGAGAATGAGCGCGTCTTCCGCAGCGCTCGCGGTTTGCGCGCGGCGGGCGGCGTCGATCAGCTTGCGGCGTGCGGCAGCGAACAGCCAGGCTTCCGGCCTTTCAGGCACACCACCGCGCGGCCATGCTGAGAGCGCCGCGGCGAACGCATCGGCCAACGCGTCCTCGGCGGCGGCCACGTTGCGCGTGCGCGCGGCGAGCATGGCGAGCAGACGCCCGTAGCTCTCACGCGCAACGCGCTCGGCGGTTTGCGCCGGGCTCACGCGTCAGCGCATGACGACGGGACGCACCTCGATGCGGCCGTAACGCGCGCCCGGGCACTTGGCGGCCCATTGCAGCGCCTCATCGATGTTCTCAGCCTCGATGAGGTAATAGCCGCCGAGCGCTTCCTTGGTTTCAGCGAACGGGCCGTCAGCGATGGTTTGCTTGCCGCCCATGAGCGAAATGGTTTTCGCCGTCGACACCGGATGCAGCTCATCGCCGGCCTTCAGCTTGCCTGCGCTTGCGAGTTCCTGCGTGTAGGCGAAATAGGCGCTCATCTCTTCGGAGATTTTCTCCGGCGACAGCTTCGCCCACATGGATTCTTCGCCGTAAATCAACAGCAGATATTGTTGCATGTATGCCTCCTCTAGCGCGCCGCTCGCGCGCCTTCGGTTCAGTGACGCGCGGGTCTTGGCGATTTCGACACGCGCCCTCAGGCCGCCTTCAATAATTTCAGCGCCAGCATGCTTTCGGCCGTGGCGACGATGCATTCCTCGTTCGAGCGCGGCTGCCAGCCCAGCAAACGGCGGGCCTTCTCGTTCGAGGCGTTTTTGCGCTTACCCAGCTCTGGGAGGATTTGCTTCACCGCCGGATCGCGCATGGCGGCGATGCGGACAAGCCAATTCGGCAGCTCCCGCGTCGGCACGCGCGACGCGGCGGCGCCCAGACGACGGCGCAGAATCTGCGCGATCTCAAGGATCGAAATGAACTCGCCGGCGACGGCCAGGAAGCGTTCGCCCTTCGCGGCGGGGTGGGTCATGCAGGTGACGTGCATATCGGCGACGTCGCGCACATCGACCGCCCCGAAATAGAGCTTCGGGCAGCCGGGCATCGCGCCGTCCATCAGGCGCTGCACGAGCAGGATGGAGGTTGAATAGTCGGGGCCGAGCACCGGCCCGAACACGCCAACGGGGTTCACCACCGAAAGCTCAAGCGCGCCGCCCTCCTTGGCGATGAAATCCCAGGCAGCGCGTTCGGCGATGGTTTTGGATTTCACGTAGGCGCGCACGTCGTCGCCGTTCGGATCGGTCCAATCTTCCTCAGTGTACGGCGTGCCGCGCGGCTTCGTGCCGTAGCCGATAGAGGCGAAGCTCGCCGTGAGCACGACACGCTTTACGCCGGCGTCGCGCGATGCCCTCAACACGCGCAGCGCGCCATCGCGTGCGGGGATGATCAGATCGTTCTCGTGCTGTGGGATTGCCGGCGGGAAGGGCGAGGCGACGTGCAGCACGTACGCGCAATCCTTCACCGCGTCGGCCCAACCCGCATCGCTCATCAGATCAGCGGCGACGAACGAGAGCTTGTCGCCAGGCTCGGCCCCGCCCTGCTTCAGCATCGCCCGCACCTCGGCTTCGCGCGAGAGCGAGCGCACGCTGGTGCGCACGCGATAGCCGGCGGCGAGCGCCTGCAAGATGCAATGCGCGCCGACAAAGCCTGAGCCGCCGGTGACGAGGATGGTTTCACCGGTCATGTCAGCAATCCTTTTTGCTTAAGCGGTCGCCCGCTGCGGGACGCGTTGGAGCAGATCGTAGAACGCGGCCCAGAATTGAGCGCGGATATCGTCACGCTCCATCAGAATTTCGTGTTTGGCGCCAGCGATGGTCACGTGCGTGCAATCCGGCAGCGTGGCGGCGATCGCATCGTGGCTCGTATTGTCGACCAGCAATTCCTGCTGAGCCGTCAGCACCAGGATCGGGATGCGCAGGTGCGCGAACGCGGATGGTTGCGCGAAGCCCTCGCAGCAATCGGCGGCGGCGGCGACCCAGGCGATGGTGGGCCCGGTGAGCGCCAAGCGCGGCTCTTCGGCGATCAGGCCTTGGCCGCGCGCGTGGCGTTCTTTGTCATGCGTGACGGGGTTGCGCTTGAATTGCTCACGCTTCCACTTCTGCTCGACGCCCGGCGCGAAGCTCATGCCCAAGCCCAGCGAGTTCATGAAGCGGATGTATTTCTTGCCGGTGGGGCCGAGATTGGCGATGCCCCACATCGGCGCCGTGAACGCGGCGGCGTCGAGATCGACGCGGCGCGTTTGCATTGCCCGCAACAGGATCGCCCCGCCCATCGAATGCGCGAGGCCGATATGCGGACGCGGCAGCTTGTGCGTGAGCAGCTTCAGCGCCGTGGCGAGATCGTTCACCGGATCGTCGAAGCTGGCGAAATGGCCCTTGAGCGGGTTCGGCGCTTCGCGGCCTGAGAGGCCCTGCCCGCGCCAATCGATGCAGAACACGGCGTAGCCACGGCCCTGCAGTTCGCGCAGCACCTCGAAATATTTTTCGATGAACTCAGTGCGTCCGGGCGCGACGATGATCGAGCCGCGCGGAGAACCATTTGTCGAAGGCGCGGTCAGCAGACGAATCTTGATGCCGCCGCGGCCTTCGAACCAATGCTCTTCCGCGCCCTCTGGCATGTCGTTGCCGGGGACGCGCACGAACGCCATCAGCGTTAGCCGCGCAGCTTCGCCATCACGCTTTGCAGCTGCATGGCGACGCCCATGTCGCCGTCGATGCGCAGCTTGCCCTGCATGAAGGCGGCGGTCGGGTCGAGACGGCCTTGGGCCATGTCGATGAAGTCCGCGAGCTTGAGCTTCAGCGTCGTGTCGGCGGCGGCGTCTTCCTTGCTGACGGTGTTGGACGTGCCGTCGAGGAAGATCTTGCCGTCATCACCGAAATCGAACTTCACCTTCTTGCCGGTCACGGTCACGCCGGAGTCCGAGAAGCGGCTGTAGATTTCATCGAACGTCATGGGGCTGTCCTCCGGGTAGAAACTGGTCCGCCTCTTACACACCAGCCGCGCCCCGCCCGCAAGAGTGACGGCGGCGTCACCTCGCGTCAGCCCCAACGTCAGCCCCCCGGTCCGATCGGCGTTGCGCCGCCGGGGCGGGTGGGTTTGCGGAATTTGAGCGTCATTCGGTCGCTCTCGCCGATATCTACGTAAGGCGCGGTGTCGAAATTCGGATCGTCGGGCTGTCCGAGTGGCGATGTGCGCAAAGTCGGCGGCAACGTCCAGACGCCGAACGGATGCTCGCGCGTGTCACGCGGATTGGCGTTGATGTCGTTGGCGGCGACGAAGCTGAAGCCCGCCTCCTGCGCCAGTTTCTTCACGTAGGCTTCCTGCACGTAACCAGTCGCGGCGATCGGATCGGGCTCGCCATTGGACGACGCGCGATGCTGCTCGATGCCGAACACGCCGCCATATTTGAGCGCCGTGTACACATCGTCGAACACACGCTCAGCCGCGCCTTCGGCCATCAAAGTGTGCGTGTTGTTGGCGAGGATGGCGAGATCGACACTGATCTGGCGCGCCATAGCCGCATCGCCCTCGTTCGTCGGCACGACGACGCGCTGAATGTTTCCGTAGCGCCGCTGATCGCGCATGAAGCGCGCTTCGAATGCAGCGACGGTTTCGCGTTGCGCCAGCGTGCCGCGCACTGGATCGAAGCTCGCCACGATCAACCGCCCGCCGCCCTCGGCCAGATACGGCGCAAGGATCGAGCTGTACCAACCAAGGCCTGGCAGAATTTCGAGCACCGTCATGTTGGGCGCGATGCCCCAGAAGCGGAGCGTCTCGATTGGGTGGCGCCAGTCGTCGCGCTCGGGATCGATGCGCCATTCGCCAGCGGCGGCCCATTCGAGCGAACCGCGCTCGGGCGCTGTGGCGTTCTCCGACTGGCGGTTGCCGCAGCCCAGCAAGGGTGCGGCTGCGAACAGCGCTGCGGCGCGACGGCGGGTGAAAGCCTGCATGGGAAGGCGCTAACCGGTCGGCGTTGATTTTGTCAAAACGTCGGCACCGCGCCCCGTTAACGAACCGGTCAGAAAAGCTGGATTGCCGCACTTGAAGCCGGCTTTGGCCTTCCCACGTTGTCTCCGTGCGGCGCTCAAAAGAGGCCGCGCGAGGATGGCGGAACCGCCTTCGGGGGTTTCACCGGCATCCGCGCTCCCTCCCCCGTCGGGAGAGGACGTGTCGCTTAAACGGAAGGACATGGAGCCCATGAGCAACAACGAATTGAACCCTCTGTATCGTACCTTGGTCGGCTTTGACCGGATCGCGAATCTGATGGACCAGGCCGCGCGTTTGGACGCTGCGCCGGGCTATCCGCCCTTCAATATCGAGCAGGTTGGCGAGGACGCCTTCCGCATCGAACTGGCGGTCGCGGGCTTTGGAGAAGACGACCTGACGATCGAGTTCAAGCAGAACACACTGATCGTGACCGGCGCGCGCAAGCCGGTTGAAGGCGCCCGCCAATTCCTGCATCGCGGCATCGCCGAGCGGAATTTCGAGCGTCGCTTCGGCCTTGCCGATCACGTCCGCGTCTCCGGCGCCAAGCTGGAGAACGGTCTGCTGACAGTCGAGCTGGTGCGCGAGCTTCCTGAGATCATGAAGCCTCGCAAAATCCAGATTGGCACGGGCCAGCCGAAGAAGACGGCGAAAGTCGTCGAAGCGGCGGCCAACGACGAGACAGAAGCGGCGTAACCACACCCGCTTCCCAGGCTCGCCGCGCGGCTATCACCCCCCTCCCCCGCGCCGCGCGGCGAGTCCCCTCCTTTAGACCCTGCACTCAGCGGCGCTCGCCCTCCCCCGAGCGCCGCTTTTTGTTGTGCGTTTCATCCGCGCTTAACCACACCTCCGAGGTCGATGTTAACGCCTCTTCAGTAGTGTGATCGCGTGAGAAGCCGCGTCCTGAGACGTGGACCACGAAGGGTATTGGCGCGGGATCATGGGGATCACGCATAAAGCGATTGCGGCGTTGGCCGCTGCGTTCCTGGCGTTGTTCGCCGGCGCGGCGATCATTCTCGACCGCGCTGTAACGCCCGGCTTCGAGCAGCTCGAAGCCGAGGAGCACGCGCGCGACCGCACGCGTGTGATCGCCAATCTCGATTCCCTGCGTGACGATCTGCGACAACGCGCCGTCGACTACGCCTATTGGGACGACACCTATGCCTTCGCGGGCGGGAGCAATCCGTCCTACACGGGCGACTATAGCGATGAATGGTTTGCCGATTACGGCGTAGACCTCATGGTCGTCAGCAACACGGAAGGCCAGGTTTTCTGGGCGCTGGGCGGGGCGGCGCGCGGCGGCGCGGCGGTGCAGCGCGGCGCTGATGACGCGCTGGCGCAGCTGACGCGCTACGTGAACACGACACGCGAACCGGTGACGGGCGTGACCTGGCTCGAGGGCTTCGGCTTCGCCGTTTACGCCGCCGCGCCGATCACCATGAGCGATGGCAGCGGCGGCCCGCGCGGCGTTTTCATCATCGCCAAGCGCCTCTCCGACATGGCGCTCAGCACCCAGGTTCAGCTCAACATCAGCCTCGAACGCGTCGGCGAGGACAGCGCCGCGCATATGGGCGCGCTGGCGAACGAGGACACCGTCACCTGGACAGGCCGCGACGAATTGCTGTCGCTGATCGCGCTGCGGGATTCCAATGGCGCACTCGTCGGCGCCGCCAGCGCCCGCCAACCGCGCGATATCGCCGCCCTTGGCGACCGCGTCGTCACCGTGGCGTTGGTATTGTTCGCGGCGATGTCGGCCGTGTTCGCGCTGGTGCTATGGCTATTGCTGCGCCTCGGCGTGCTGCGCAGGCTTGAGCGCATGGAAGCGCACTTCAACGCGCAAGGCGAAGATCCGAAACCTCTGCCGACCATCAGCGCCGTGCAGGACGAAATCACACGCCTGATCGAAGCTTACAACGCGCTCATCCATCGCTCCGGCGAGTCCGCGCGGCACGCGCGCGACGCGCAACGCCAGCGCGACGCCGAAATGACGGCGAACCGCATGAAATCGGACTTCCTGGCCAATATCAGCCACGAATTGCGCACGCCGCTCAATCACGTCATCGGCTATGCGGAGCTGATCGGTGAGGACCTGGCGGAAGGACGCACCAGCTCAAGCCAGGCCGACCTGCATCGCATCACCCACGCGGCGCGGCACTTGCTGACGCTGGTGAACGACATCTTGGACTTGGCGAAGATCGAAGCCGGCAAGCTGGAGATGCGGCCGCAAGCGTTCGACATAGCCGAAATGGTGCGCGAGGCGGTCAGCGTCAGCTCCGTCGTCGCCCGCGAACGCAATTGCCGCATCAGTGTCGACATTCAAAGCGGCATCGGCGTCGCCTATTCGGATCAAACACGGCTGCGCCAGAGCTTGATCAGCGCGCTGGCGCACGCCTGCTCCTCAAGCGAGGGCTCTCCAGTGCGGCTCACGGCGCGGCGCATGCCGTGCGCCAAGGGCCGCGACGAGATCGAACTCACCGTGCATTGCCCGAGCGCGGCTTTGACCGCGGAAGAGCTCGACCGCCTGTTCGAGCCCTACGCCGACGCGGATGCATTGGGCGGACACGGCGGCGCCGGCCTCGGCCTCTCGGTCACGCGCCGTGTGCTGGGGCTGCTTGGCGGCAGCATCCATGCGTCCATCGACAACGGCGTCACCTTCATCCTGAAGGCGCCGGTTGTGCTCGACGATCGCCAGCGCGCGGTCGCTTAATCCTCGCTGTCGTCGTCGCCTTCGTCGTCTGACTCAGGCTCCGCATCGTCGGCCCCGGCAACGCTTGGCGGCAGAGCGAGGAACGCGTCGCAGCCGGTTTCAGCCAAAAGCGCGGCCAGCGCCTCGTCCGTCACCAACGCGCGCTTGCGGCGGAGTTCGGCGAACGCCTTGGCGGCGTAACGCTGCGGCTTCTGCGTGAAAGTCTCGCCCGCGATCAGGACGCTGACGCCGGAGGCGTCGTCACGCACGGCCTGGGCGTTAGCGGCCATCCACACGAGATAGGCGCTGGCGACTTCGTCGCGCAGCAGCGCTGTGAGCCCCTCTTTCAGCGAGTCCAGCGACGCAAACGCGCCATCGGCGCTGGGATTTTCCATCCGATCAAGCCAGCGGGCGACGTTCGGCGCTTGCGCGCGGATGATCGCACCCGGCGTCGGGTCCGAGCGCAATTGCCCGAGCTGACCGGCGAGGCCGAAATCCGCGAGCGAAGGCCGCGCGCCGAACAGATACGCATTGCTGCTCAGCATCGTGTTGAGAATGCTCAGCACCCGCGTGAACGAGCCTTCGATCATCGGCGCGGTGTCAGGCGAGGAGCCGACATGGTGTAGCCGGCCGATCATCCGCGTCTTCACCGCGTCTTCCATGCCCTCGGGCGTCGGCGCGCCTTCGAACAGCATTTCGACGATGCGCTTGGCGGCGCTGTCCTGGTTCTCAGGGTATGCCCAGCGATAATGGAACATCGCCTTGTTGAGCCATTCGTCCGCGTAGTCCTCCAGCAGCGCCGAGAGGAAGGCGAGCGAGGCATCTTCGGGGATGATCGACGGCTCGGCGAAATCGCGCTCGATCGCTTCGATGATCGGCGTTGAATCCTGGAGCGCGTTCTCGTCCGCATCGACCAGGATCGGCGCCAGCGGCAGCTTGGCGTAGCGGGAGAATTCTTCCTGGCGGGCGTTCGAACGCTCCAGCCACTCGAATTTCAGGCCCTTGAAGCGGAGGTAGGAACGCACCTTCACCGAGTAGGGCGAAAGCTCCGCGCCGTAGAGGCGGAAAGGTGCAGTCATGGGGGGCGTCTCCGAAAGCAAAATCGCCGCACGGAGAAACCGTGCGGCGACAGAAATTACAAGCTTAAAGCGGACTTAGACCGGCTTGATGTTCACCGCGGACGGCTTGTTCTTGCGTGGATCGTTCTCCACGTCGAAAGAAACCGCCTGCCCTTCACGCAGCCCTTGCAGGCCCGAGCGCTGCACGGCGCTGACGTGGACAAAAACGTCCTGTCCGCCTTCGTCCGGTGCAATGAAACCAAAACCCTTCGCCATGTTGAACCACTTCACCACGCCGGTAGCCATGGGCACGTTTCCTTCCGCAGTAAGTCGTTCGCGGAAGCGACCGACGTCCGCCTCCCCAAAACGGGGGAAACTTGCCGTCATGAGGCGCTTCGCCTCAATCCAAGTCAAGCCAAACAGCAATTGTGAGTTCCCGAATTGGAACGTCGACCTCTCAGCGCGGAGATGGCTTCGGCAAACTGAAATGTCGCCTACGCATCAGCCTCCGCCGACGCGATCGAGCGCGACGGCAAGCATTGCGCGCAGGCCGGTTTCCATCGCCGGCTCGTGCACGAAGAAGCGCGGATTGTGGTTGGGCGCAGCGTCAGCAGGCGCAACGCCAGGCCGATTTACGCCATAGAAGAAGAACACGCCGGGCACGGCTTGCTGGAAGTACGCGAAGTCTTCCGCGGGCATCACCGGATAGCCGCCCTGCACCGCGTCTTCGCCGAGGGCGCCAATCGCAGCGGCGCGCGCGCGCGCCATCAGCTCAGGCGGGTTCACGGTTGGGATCGCGTTTTCGGAGATGCTGATCTCCACCGTCGCGCCGGATGCGGCGGCGGTTTCGGTGATGGTGCGGCGGATGCGGGTGTAGAGCTCTTCGCGCGTTTCCGGATTGAGATAGCGGATCGTGCCCTGCATCTGCACGGTTTGTGGGATGATGTTGTAGCGCACGCCGCCTTGGATCATGCCGATGGTGACGATCACCGGCGAACGCACGGCGTCCATCTGGCGCGACGGGACCGTCTGCAGAGCGTTGATGATCTGCGAGGAGACAACGATCGGGTCGATGCCGGCGTGCGGTTGCGCGCCGTGGGTTTGGCTGCCGGTGACGGTGATGTCGATGCGGTCGGAGCCGGCCATCATCGGGCCCGGGATCATCATCACTGTGCCGCTGGCCGCCGGCCAGGCGTGCAGGCCGTAGATCGCTTCCGGCTGCAGATCGCCGAACACGTTTTCCTGCAACATACGCCGCGCGCCGCCGAGGCCGCCGGGAGGCGCGCCTTCTTCGGAGGGCTGGAACACGAAGATGATCGTACCAGCGATCTCCTCGCGCCGCGCCGCCAGCACGCTCGCCGCCGCCATCAGGATGGCGACGTGCGTGTCATGCCCGCAGGCATGCATGATGCCGACGTCCTGGCCGTTGTAGCGGCCACGCGCGCGCGAGCGGAACGGCAGATCGCCCTCTTCTGTCACCGGCAGCGCGTCCATGTCCGCGCGCAGCGCAATCACCGGCCCCGGCCGGCCGCCACGCAACACGCCGACGACGCCGGTTTGCGCCACGCCCGTGCGCACCTCCATGCGCAGCGAGCGCAAATGCTGGGCGACGATGCGCGCCGTGCGCACCTCTTCGTAGCTGAGCTCCGGGTTCTGATGGAAATCGCGCCGCCAGCTGATCATGCGCGGCACCGCCGATTGGATCGCGGCTTCAGTGGGCGCGGAGAAGGGTTGGGCGAGTGCGGGTGTTGCAACAAATAGCGACGCGGCGAGCGCGAGTGCATTGAACGGTTTCATGCGTACCCCAACAAGACCTGGCGCCAATATGGACTGCCGGCGCCCCCGCCGGCAAACGCTACAGCCGGCCGGCGAGGCGCCGGCGGTCCATATTGCTAGCGAACCCCCGCCGCGAGCAAATCGTGCATATGCACCACACCCACCGGTTTCCCATCCTCCACCGCGAACAGAAGCGTGATGCGCTTGTTGTTCATGATGGCGATGGCGTCGACGAGCGGCGCGTCGGGCGCGATGCTCAGCGGATTGGCGGTCATCAATTCGCGCGCGGTTTTGCCGAACATGTCCGGCGTCAAGCGGCGGCGCAGATCGCCGTCGGTGATGATGCCGATGAGTTTGCCGTTCTCGATCACGCCCGCCGCGCCGATGCCGCCGACAGTCATGGCTTCGAGCGCGCGTTTTACCGGCGTTTCAGGCGGGATCAGCGGATCGTCGCCGCCGACGCGCATCACGTCGCGCACGCGCTTCAACGCGGCGCCGAGTTTGCCGCCGGGATGGATCGCACCGAAATGGTCAGCAGTGAAGCCGCGCGCCTTCAGCAGCGCGACGGAGAGCGCATCGCCAAGCGCGAGGCACATGGTGGTGGAAGTCGTCGGCGCCGGGGCGTCTTCACTGGCTTCGCCGCAATCCGGCAAAATGAGCGCCGCCGTCGACGCACGCGCGAGCGATGAGTTCGGCTTGAACGTCATGCCGATCACCGGCACGGAGATGCGGCGGCAGTGATAGAGCATGTCCGACAGCTCAGCCGTTTCTCCCGAGCGCGAGATCGCCAGCACGCAATCGGCCTCGACGATCATGCCGAGATCGCCGTGGCTGGCTTCGGCGGGGTGGACGAATTGCGCCGGCGTGCCGGTGCTGGCGAGGGTCGCGGCGATCTTGCGGGCGATGTGGCCGGACTTGCCCATGCCCGAAACGATCACCCTGCCCTTGGTCTCGGCGAGCAGGGTCGCGGCATGGCTGAACGGCTCCGCCAATTCCTTGGCGAGCGCCGCGGCGAGCTGATCGAGCGCGCGCGCCTCGGCGCGGATGGTCTCCTGGCCGGCGGCGATGGCGGCGGCGGGATTGATGATCGACATGCCCGCCTGTTCGCATGTGGCGGGAGCGTTGGAAAGGTGCGGGGCCGCTTGCGCTGGACAGAAGACCGGAAGCGGCCCCGCGAGAACGTCGCCTGATTGCAGGGTTGGGGATTAGGCGACGATCCGGGCGCCGACCGCGAGGATCGGCAAGACGATGAAGCTGATCAACACGGCGGCGACGAGGATCGAGGCGGTCTTGCGGGCGACCGGCGTGCCGTAGTCAAGTTCACGGACATACATGGCGGTTTCTCCAGGGCCTGGTTGCCGGCGGGCGGGGAGGTTTTTCGCCGGCGCAACCGTGAGATAGGCCCCGGCCCCCTTGAACACGAACGAGCTGTTGACGATGTGGATGTGAGCGGAATTCACATCCCCGGGAGGGGTCCGGTGGCGGTCCAAATTCCCTCGCTGCAGACGTTGCGCGCGTTCGAGGCGGCTGGCCGGCTGCAGAGCTATTCGCGCGCCGCCGAAGAGCTTGGGCTCACGCATGGCGCGGTGAGCCACCGCATTCGCGAGCTTGAGCAGCGGCTTGGCAAGCAGCTCTTCCGCCGCGTCGGCAACACGATGGTGACGACGGAGGCGGGCTCGGAATTGCTGGCGCGGGTGCGGCAGGGTTTGTCGATCCTAGAGCAAGCGTTCGAGCCGCCACGCACGGGCGCGGCGAAGCCGAACGCGAAGCGCGTGGTCGTGACATCCGTGCCGAGCCTAGCCTCGACGTGGCTGTTCGCGCGGCTCTCGGAATTTCGCAACGCACATCCAGACATCGATGTCGAACTGCGCGTGACGGAGGCTTTGCTCGACTACAAACGCGACGGCGTCGATCTCGGCGTGCGCTTGGGCGCCGGCGGTTGGCCGGGGCTGAACACGGCGAAGCTCTACGACGAGATGCTCACGCCGGTGTGCACGCCGGCGTATCGCGACAAGCACAAGCTCTACGCGCCTGCCGATCTCAAGCGCGCGACGTTTCTGCGCAACGCGTGGACGCCGTGGGCGCGCTGGTTCAATGCGGCGGGGCTCAACTGGCCGGAGCCGACAACCGGGCCTTCGTATGATGACGGCCCGCTGCTGCTGCGCGCGGCGATGCAGGATGACGGCGTCGCGCTGGCGCGCCACTGGCTGGCGGTGGACGAGTTGCGCGCAGGGCGGCTGGTTGCGCCGTTCGACGTGGTTGTACGCGATGATTTCGCATATTGGCTCGCTTGGCCCGCCCGTGGACGCGCTAATCCAAGCGCTGAATTGCTGCGCGATTGGCTTACGGAGCGCGCGGCGGCGGAAGCTGATCCGTGTTTCGGCAAGCTCAAAGCCGCGGCCGAGTGAGGCTCACGCCAGGCCGGCGAAGCCATCCCAGCAGAGCTTCAAGCCCAGCACGATCATCAAAGCGTAGATGATGCGGAAGAAGCGTACGCTGCTGATCGAACGCGCGAGCTTGGCGCCGACCCAGGTCGCGACGATCGCCAGCGGAAATAGGATCGCCGACAGCACAAGGTTGGTTTGCGTCATCTGACCGAGCGCCACGTAGGCCGGCAGCTTCACCCAATTGATAACGGTGAAGAACAAGGTGGTGGTGCCGAGGAACATGTCGCGGTCAGGCCGCTGCGGCGTGAAATACATCTGGATCGGCGGCCCGCCCGCGTGCGCGAGCTGGCTGGTGAAGCCCCCGGCCGCGCCAGCGACAACGCCAACCCAGGGCGGAAATTTCGTGGCCGCGAACTCACCGCCCCGCTCGACCCAAAGCCGATGCAGGCCGAACAGGATGCAGATGATCCCCAGCGCCACCTCCACCAGCGCGACGTCTACGGTCGCGGCCAGCGCGTAGCCGGCGAACACGCCCACCACACCGCCGAGGAGCAGGATGCCGACTTGGCGCAGATCCCAGAGGCCGCGGAAGAGCCAGGTGGTCACCACGTCCTGGACCATCAGGATCGGCAGCATGATCGCCGCTGCCTGCACCGGCGAGATCGCCAGGGCCAGAACCGGCACGCAGAGCGCCCCGAGGCCGGAGAACCCGCCCTTGCCCAGGCCAACCAGGATCACCGCCGGGATCGCCGCCGCGTAGAAATACGGATTGGTTAGAAGCGGATCGGAAAAAATGACGGCCCCCAAAAGGCGGTGGCCGCCGAATTGGCGCCGCGTTCTGCGCCTAGGCGCCCGTTGGCGCAAGGCTGACGGCTGAAAGCCGTACCCCGCGCTGGGTTGAGGCGGAGGCCGCTCCGGCTTATCTGCTAGGGCTTCAGAGGAACAACATGACCAGCCCCGCTTCGGTGATCCGGATTCCGCGCGTCGAGAGCACGCCGCTCGAGATCGCCAACCATCTGCCGCTGACCTTCATCTGCGGCCCCTGCCAGCTCGAAAGCCGGGCGCATGCGCTGGAGACGGCGGAGTTTCTGCGCGGGGTGTTCAAGCGCGCCGGCGCGGGCTTCATCTACAAAACCAGCTTCGACAAGGCGAACCGCTCCAGCCTTTCCACCAAGCGTGGCGCCGGGCTTTCGGTGTCCGGCCCGATCTTTGAGGAAATCCGCCAAAAGCTCGGCGTGCCGGTGATCACCGACGTGCACTTGCCGGAACAATGCGCCGACGTCGCCGAGGTGGTGGACGTGCTGCAGATCCCGGCCTTCCTCTGCCGCCAAACCGACCTGCTGATCGCCGCTGCGGAAACCGGCAAGCCGATCAACGTCAAGAAGGGCCAGTTCCTGGCGCCGTGGGACATGAAGAACGTGATCGCCAAGATCACCGGTAGCGGCAATCCGAACGTGATGGCCTGCGAGCGCGGCGCGAGCTTCGGCTACAACACGCTCGTCTCAGACATGCGCGCCCTGCCGATCCTCAAGAGCTTCGGCGCGCCGGTGGTGTTCGACGCCACGCACTCGGTGCAGCAACCGGGCGGGCGCGGCGATACGTCGGGCGGCGAACGCCAGTTCGTGCCGGTGCTGGCGCGCGCGGCGGTGTCGATCGGCGTCGCGGCGGTGTTCATGGAAGCCCACCCCGATCCGGACAACGCGCCGAGCGATGGCCCGAACATGGTGCCGTTCGATGAACTGGAAAACCTCGTCAACGAGCTGATGGATTTCGATCGCTTGGCCAAACGCGGCCTCGCGGTCGCGGCCGAATAAGATGGCCGAGAAATTCGAACGCCATCGTCAACCTTGGACGCAGGACGAACTGCAGAAGCTGCACATGTTCGCCAAGAAGGGCATGTCGCTGAAAGCGATCTCCAAGGCGCTCAAGCGCAGCGAGGAATCCATCAAGGACCGCGCCCGCCTCGACGGCCTCGGCATCGCCAAGCTGCGCTAATTCGCGGCTGCTGACGCCTTCTTCTCCCGGCCCGCAAACCCCCACAGCGCCGCGATCTGCAACAGAGGCGCGAGCGCAAGTGCGGGCAGCGTGATGAGGATGCCGTAGACGAGCCCGCCGGGGCCGGCGGCCACGCCCGCCATCGCTGACAGCAGCACGACAACCCACAACACCGCAGCCGCATAGCCCACGAACACCGGCCAACCGCCCTTCACATTTCGCGCAGCGAGAAATTTGGCGAAGCCGTACGTCCCACCCGCTTGAAGCATGGCCACCAGGGGCAGCAGAAATTCCGGGCCGGTGGTCGTGCTAGGCGAACCGACCAGCCAAATATTCGTCCCGGCGCCGATCAGAGCGGCGATCAGGAGCACCCATCGCCCAGCGATCAACCTGTCCACGGCTGTTCTCCCTTACCGGCAGCAGGCCATTTGCGCCCGGCCCTCGCAAGTCCTAAAGCTGCGGCCATGTTTGAGCGGCGCATCCTTGTCACTGGCGGGTCTGGCTTCCTTGGTTCGCACCTGTGCGATCGCCTCGTCGCGCGCGGCGACGATGTGATCTGCGCGGACAATTTGTTCACGGGCAGGAAGCGCAACATCGCGCATCTGCTCGACAAGCCGAACTTTGAATTCCAACGCCACGACGTGACGTTCCCGCTCTATGTCGAGGTGGATCAGATCTACAATCTGGCGTGCCCTGCTTCGCCCGTGCACTACCAGCACGATCCGGTGCAGACGACGAAGACGAGCGTCCACGGCGCCATCAACATGCTCGGCCTCGCCAAGCGTCTGCGCGCGCGCATCTTCCAGGCCTCGACCTCGGAAGTGTACGGCGACCCGGACGTGCATCCGCAGCCGGAGGAATATTGGGGCCGCGTCAATCCGATCGGCATCCGCTCTTGCTACGACGAAGGCAAACGCTGCGCCGAGACGCTGTTTTTCGACTATCACCGCCAGCACAAGCTCGACATCAAAGTCGCGCGCATCTTCAACACGTACGGCCCGCGCATGCACCCGAACGACGGGCGCGTGGTGTCGAACTTTATCGTCCAGGCGCTGAAGGGCGAGGACATCACGCTCTATGGCGATGGCCAGCAGACGCGCTCATTCTGCTACGTCGATGATCTCGTCGAAGCGTTCATGCGCTTCATGGACGCGCCAACGGAGCTCACTGGTCCGATCAATCTCGGCAACCCGAAAGAATTCACGATCAAGGAACTGGCCGAGAATGTCATCGAGTTGACCGGCGCCAAGTCCAAGCTCGTGCACCGACCGCTGCCGGCGGACGATCCGAAGCAGCGCCAGCCGAATATCTCCAAGGCGCGTGAGCATCTGGGCTGGGCGCCGAAGGTCGAGCTGCGCGAAGGCCTGACCCGCACGATCGCGTATTTCGAGGGCCTCCTGAAGGAAGGCGACCCGCTGATCGTCGGCCACCGCTAGGGTTCGTCGTTCTCCGGGGCGCGCCGCGCGCGAACCCGGAGTCCATTGTCAGCGCAAACACCGACCGATCCGATCTCGATCAGCCATGGACCCCGGGTTCTTCGCTGCGCGAAGCCCCGGGGAGCGGGTGTAGGCGTTTGCGCTAAAGCTCTGCATTCGCTACTTGAAAAAGCGTCACATAAAGGCAGAAGGCCGTTCATGCGGGTGTTGCACGTCATTGCCGGCGCCAAGGAAGGCGGCGCGGAGAGCATCATGCTCGACGCTGCGCTTGCGCTCGCCGAAGCGGGCGTAACGCAGCACGTGATCACCCGCGATCACAACGAAAACCGCGTCGCGGCGCTGACGCAAGCCGGCGTGCCGGTGACGATCGCCAAGTTCGACAAGCTGTGGCGCGAACCGACCAAGCAAGCGATCAAAGAGGTCGCCGAGGAGTTCCAGCCCGACGTGATCCATTATTGGATGGGCCGCGCCGGCACCTTCGCGCCGAAGAAATATCGCGAGCGCTCAGTCGGCTGGTACGGCGGCTATTACAAGCTCGACCGCTTCAAGAATTGCGCCTGGCATGTCGGCATGACCGAGGATCTCGCCGCGCACATCCGCAAGGAAGGCGCCCCGCCGGAGCGCGTCTCGGTGCTGAACTCCTACGCCAATCTCGAAATCGCCCCGCCGACGCCGCGCGAAACGCTCGACACGCCGGAAGGCGCGCCGGCTTTGCTGACACTGGCGCGACTGCATTGGAAAAAGGGCATCGACACGCTGCTTGAAGCGATGGTCGGTCTGCCGGGCGTCTATGCGTGGATCGCTGGCGAAGGCCCGCTTGAAGCGGATCTGAAAGCGATGGCTAAGAAGCTCGGCGTCGCCGATCGCGTGCGCTGGCTGGGCTGGCGCACGGATCGCGCAAACCTGCTCGCCGCATGCGACGTCGTCGCCTTCCCGTCGCGCTACGAGCCGTTTGGAAACGTCACCATCGAAGCCTGGGCGGCGAAGAAGCCGCTCGTCGTCGCTGACGCCGCGGGCCCGGCAGCGACGGTTACGAACGAGGTCGACGCGCTGCTGGTGCCGAAGGACAATCCCGACGCGCTGCGCGAAGCGCTGCGCCGCGTGACCGAGGACGCGAGCCTCGCGCATAGCCTCGTCGAGCAAGGCACGCGCACATACGAGGCCAAGTTCACGAAGACCGCGTTCGTCCGCGCGTCGATGGCGCTCTACGAGAAGATCAAGCGGCGCGCCGAAGAGGTCGAGAAGAGCGCCGCTTAACTTTTGGCGATGGACGCGAAGAAATCGGCGTTCTGCGCGCGCGCTTCAGCGTCGAGCAAGCCCTGCTCTATCGTGATGCCCGCCGCTTTGAGACGCGCGGGGCCGATGCCATTGGCGAGCGGGTGAGGATCAAGCGCCGCGATCACCACGCGCGCGACGCCGGCGCGGAGCAGTAGGTCCGAACATGACGGCGCGCCGCTGGAGCGCTGCGCGCAGGGCTCTAACGTGACGTAAGCCGTCGCCCCGCGCGCATTGGCGCCGGCTTGCGCAAGAGCCTGCTCTTCCGCGTGCGGACGCCCGCCGGCGGCGGTCGCGGCTTCGCCGACGATCGCGCCGTCTTTGACGATGACGCAGCCAACAGCGGGGTTCGGCGCGGTTTGGCCCAACATCGTGGCCGCCACCTGCAACGCACGCTGCATGAATTGCGTGTCGCTCATCTCCCCCTCCTCTTGAGAGGAGGGG
>CAZZFE010000055.1:0-23589 GCA_964653495.1 uncultured Terricaulis sp.
AGCGTGGCGCAGCCCGGTTAGCGCACTAGTCTGGGGGACTAGGGGTCGTGGGTTCGAATCCCGCCGCTCCGACCATTTCTTCTGTTGTCCGATGTTGGCCCAATGCGGACGTTGACCCGCTCGGTCGCTAGTCACGGTTGGAATATGCTTCCCCATCGCCTGTGCCGCTTTACGCTTGTTCTGATGCTGGCCGCTTGCGCTACACCGCCAATCGCCGCGCTACCATTCGCGGAACTACGAGGCTGCTGGCGCTCTGCCGAATTTGGGAGCCTGGACTGGCAGCCCACGGCGGATGACAGGTGGATCGGAAGGTTGCGGAGAGAAAGCGGCTGGTGCTCGGCGAGTGACCAGAATGGCCTCAACGGATGCGCGTTTGTTCTCGAACGCCAGGGCGAGACATGGCGTTTCGAGGATCAGCGCACAGACAACATCCAAACGTATCGGCTATTGGCGAGTGATGAGCGCGGCGCGACCTTCGCCGCCGAAGGCCACCCGCTTCGTCCGCCTCCAAACTTCGGTCTAGAGGTGCAGGTGGAGCGAGATCGCATTTCCATTGCAAACACGAATGTCCGCCTTCGGCGAAGAGTGAAGCTCCGAGGACCGCCGGCTTCCAGCCGGCAACGGTGCAAGCACGTAGCGGACCGCCGGCGTCTCGCCGGCATGGTTCGGGTTGATGGAACGAAGATGCCGGCTGGAAGCCGGCGGTCCGCTGTGCGTTGATTGCGCTCTATCCTCCTAATTGCCAGACACAGCGTGTTGAAACGTCAGCGCTTCAACACGAAACACCGCAAATCTATCCGACCGAATTGCGGGGCACTTACACTCCTCTCGCCTCACACACGGGAGCCTTCGGAGACGCCCGAACTTTCGAGGGGTGTGGGGATCGGTCGATGCGGGTTCTGTTCACGGGGAGTGAAACCGTGAAGTCCAGGGACACGGAATCCCTGCGCATGGAACCGGCGAAAAGGGCATGGAGCTAAGCCCCAAGGCGTAACATTCGTCGATGGCGAGTGAAGCCGGAAGGTCCATCGTGACGGAGGCGACCCCGCACTTGATGCGGGGCTTGTACAACTCCTCGGTCCCAAGCCGGGAAAAACGATTGAAAACGGGGCGCGCGATGCGCGCGGGCTGCGTAAGCAGGCACCCATTAGAGACTACTCTGCGCGCACCACGCGCCCCGACTCCCAATTCGCCGAAGGGCCAAAAGGATATCGCATGTCCGAGCGCTCGCGGTTGCGCGTAAAATCCCCTAAGCCCAACGCCATGACCGATATCGCACACGGCGCCTGGGCTGCGAGCCTTACGCCGCTCAATGCCGACCTTTCCATCGATCATCCCGCGCTCGCCGCGCATGCGCGATGGCTGTTGAGCCAAGGCGCGGGCGGGGTGGCGGTGCTGGGCACGACGGGCGAGGCGAACTCGTTCTCGGTCGGCGAGCGGCTGGAGTTGATCGCGTCGCTCGGCAAAACGGGTTTCGATGGCAAGCGCATCATTGTCGGCACGGGCTGTTGCGCGGCGCCGGACACGATCGCGCTGACGCGTGCATCGCTCGACGCGGGCTTCGCCAACGTGATGATGCTGCCGCCGTTCTACTACAAGAACGTGAGCGAGGAGGGGCTCTTCCAATCCTTCGCGCGCGCGATCGAGGCGGTGAACGATCCGCGCTTGCGTGTGGTGATCTACGACTTCCCATTGATGACGGGTCTCACCATCAGCACCGCGCTGCTGGCGCGTTTGCGCAAGGCGTTCGACGGTATTGTCGTCGGCGTCAAAAATTCCTCCGGCGCCTGGCCGGCGATGGAAGACGCGCTGACGCAATTGCCGGGGTTCAAAGTGTTCGCGGGCACCGAACAATTCCTGCTGCCAACGCTAAAGGCTGGCGGCCCGGGCTGCATCTCAGCCACCGCGAACGTCACCATCGGCGCGCTGGCGGAGATCGTCGCGCGTCAGGGCGATGCGAACGCCGAAGCGCTCCAAGCCGAAGCAACACGCGTGCGCCTCGCGCTGCAGCAATTTCCGGCGATTCCCGCTCTGAAAGAATTGCTCGCGCAAGCAACCGGCCACGCGGCATGGCGCAATCTGCGCCCACCGCTCGTCAATCTCGACGCCGCGCAAGTGCAGGCGTTGCGCGCCGTGACGGCGGACCTTCGTCTGTCGCTGCCGGCTTAGCAGCCGACGCACGCCGTTTCGTCACCGCCGCGAGCTCTGCTTCAAAGCGGTCCGGCGGCACGAATTCCTCGCGGAACCAAGGGTTCGTCTTGGTGTCGAACAGCCCGCGCAGCCACTCGGCCACGCGCTTCACGCGCGCTGAATTGGCGGCGGCTTGGTGTGTGACCATCCACAGCTTGATCGGAATGCTCTGCACCGGGCCGATGACGGCGAGTTCTGGATGGAGGTGCAGCAGATAGCTCGGCACCGTGGCGATGCCGGCGCCGCCGAGCAGCGCGGACACCATCGCCGAACTCGAATTGGTCTCGAGGCTGAAGGTGGCGAGCGCTTCGATCGCCTTGGCGCGGTCGTCCCAGCTCTCGCGCTGGAAGCGTTGCGCGGCATGCTTGAGCGTGCGGTGTTCTGCGGCTGCAACAGCGATTGAGGCCGGCATGCCGTATGTTTCGATGTATTTCGGCGCGGCGACGAAAAGGTAGTGCAGCGCGGAAAGAATTTCCGTCGTGTCGCCGGCTTCAGCGCTGTCGAGCGTGGCGGTGATCGTAAGGTCCGGCGCCGTTCGCAACGGCTCACGCGCCCACAAGCCGCATTCGAGCGCGAGTTGAATGCGCGGGTTGGCGTTCAGGAAATCACCGATGCGCGGCGCGATCCAATAGCCCGCCAAACCATCGGGCACGGCGATCGTCACTTGGCCTTCGTCGCGCAGATCGCGGCTGCGCGCCGTGTTCTCGATCGACATCGCAAAGCGCTGCATCGACAGCGCCATGTCGAACACGTCTTCGCCGGCGGCGGTGAGCGTAACTCCAGATTGTGTGCGGTTGAGGAGCTTCGTCGCGAGGCGGCCCTCAAGTTCCGTGATCCGTCGGCTCACCTGGCTTGGCGTCACTTTCAGGGCTTGCGCGGCTTTGCTGAGGCTTTTCAGTTCAGCGACGGCGACGAAATGGCGGATATCGTCCCAATCCATTTGATCGCGCGGGCGGTCGTCGTCGTTCGGTGGTTTGGACAAGGCGGCGTTTCCGTAATCGCGAGAGCGAGAGTGTGAAATCAACGCTACTCAAGAAGCGGATTAACTCAAGCGGGGCGATGTCCCTCGCTTCGTGGGCGACCGTCACATGATCTTCGCACGTGATCCGCGCGCTTTGCTCTGCCTCAATCTTCGCAAGGAATGGGCGGCGGATCAGCGCGACATCGCCGCAGCGCTTGAGAGGCAGGCGTGGTGCCTGGACCAAGCAAGACAGTCCGGTTGGCCGGTTTTTCACGCGCACGAGTTCCGCGGGCGCGGGCTCAACCAGGCGGTGCGCGGCGCACTGCGCGGGCTCGCGCCGCAACGCAGCGAGCCGGTGTTCGTCATTGGCGACGACGCGCTGTTCGCGAACGACACGTTGCAGGAGGCGTTCCGCGCGACCGCAACACAAGAGGTCTTCGTCCTCGGCATTGGGCGCAGCGCCGCGCTTGCTCGGGCCGGCGTCGCGGTGCGCGTGATTGAGGACGCATTTATTGAAGTCGGGGAGGCCAGCACGACGGTTTTGCGTCTGCAAAGTGCAGACGCATTCAAGCGGCTGAGTGCTGATGTTGTGGAGCTTGGAGCCTGGCGTTTGGAACGAACGCGGGCGAACGAGGGGTGAAGTGATGGCGCCAGACCGGATCATAGAGACGTATGACCTAACGGAAGTATCGCGACTGACTTTGGCGGCGTTGCTGGCCGCGGTCGACGAAGGCGCACCGCCTGAGGTGGTGGATCCGCTGCTCGACGCGATGCGCCGCATATCGGAGCTGCAAAGCGCGAACTAGTCCGCGCGCGTCATCCATTGGATGAGCGGCTTCAGCGGGAACACCCAAACGATGCCGGCGATGACGTAGTAGATCAGCTCGGCCCAGCTCGGGAGCATGGGTAGCAGGATCGCGCCCAAGGTCGCCGCGAGCGCCAGATAGAGTGTGAGATACGCCAAAAGCGCGAAGCAGCCGACAGCTTTGCGGGTGCGCATTTGCATGGGCTTTTCCTACAGGCGCGGCGGGGCGCCGCCTTTCGCGGCGAAGGTCCGGGGTCTATGTCGGCGCCATGGCCAACCGGCAAGAGAGCAAAACGCAGCAGCCACTCGTAGGGGTGTGGCTCCTTGTCGTCTGCGCCTTTGTGTTGGCGATGATCCTGGTCGGCGGCGCGACCCGGCTCACCGATAGCGGCCTCTCGATTACCGAATGGGATTTGACCAAGGGGCTGACGCCGCCGCTGACGGCTGAGCGCTGGGCCGAAGAGTTCGCGCTCTATCGGCACACGACGGAATACCAGCTCCAGAACCGCGGCATGAGCCTCGCCGAGTTCCAAGCGATCTATTGGTGGGAGTGGGGCCATCGCTTTCTCGGCAAGATGATCGGCCTCGTGTTCGCGCTGCCGTTCGCGTTCTTCTGGGCGACAGGGTGTTTGCGTGGACGCTTCGCGCCGGTGCTGGTGTTGTTTGCGCTGGGCGGTCTGCAAGGCGCGATTGGCTGGTGGATGGTGACGAGCGGGCTTTGGACTGGGCTCGATGTCAGCCCGATCCGGCTCGCAGTGCATCTCGGTATGGCGTTCGTGATTGCCGCCTTTGCGTTGTGGCTGGCGCTTGATTGCTTCGGCTGGCCGCGGGCGTCCAAGTTCGCCGCGCCATCGTGGACGCCGCCTGCGTTTTTGGCGCTGTTGTTCGTGCAAGTGATCCTCGGCGCGTTCCTCGCCGGCTCCGACGGCGGGCCGGCCTATGCGGACTGGCCGCTGATCGGCGGGCAGGTCTGGCCCAACGGCGCGTTTGCTGGTGAGCCGGTTTGGCTGAACCACGCTACCCAACATCTGCTGCACCGGAGCAACGGCTACCTCGTCGCAATCTTCGCGCTCGTGATCGCGTGGCGTTCGCTCAAAGGGGAGGGCGCGGCGCGCAAATTGGGGCTCGCGCTCGGCGCTTTGGCGCTGGCGCAAGCGCTTTTGGGGATCGCCACGGTGCTTGCGGCATCACCCCTGAGCCTCAGCCTCGCACACCAATTCGGGGCGGCGGCTTTGATGCTGACGGGCGTCGCGCTCTGGAAATCGTCACGGTAATATAATGCCGCTATCGTATTGTATTGTATTTAAATCGAAAAACGTGATCTCTTGACGTCATTTCGGTGTTTCGCTACACGCCGCGCCTTCTTTTGAGCAGGAACACCAATGCGCACCACATCCACGCGCGCGGCCCAGCCCAAGGACGTAACCCACGGCTGGATCGTGGTTGACGCCGAGGGCGTAGTTGTTGGCCGTCTCGCTTCGTTCATCGCCCGTCGTCTGCGCGGCAAGCACCGCGCCGATTTCACGCCAAACATCGACACGGGCGACCATGTCGTCGTGATCAACGCCGGCAAGGTGGCGCTCACGGGCAAGAAGCTCCTGAACAAGACCTACTACCGCCACACCGGCCACCCGGGCGGCATCAAGGAAACGACTGCCGGCAAGATCCTCGCTGGCAAGCATCCTGAGCGCGTCGTCGAGAAGGCGGTTGAGCGGATGATGCCGAAG
The DNA here is from genome assembly GCA_964653495.1 of uncultured Terricaulis sp. GTDB lineage: Bacteria > Pseudomonadota > Alphaproteobacteria > Caulobacterales > Aquidulcibacteraceae > Vitreimonas. The sequence continues at coordinate 5,684 of CAZZFE010000055.1, forward strand.
GAAAGCCCGTTGGCCGCCGGCCAATTGGCGAAGCTGCGCGTTTACGCCGGCGCCGATCACCCGCACGCGGCGCAGAACCCGCAAACGATCGATTTCAAGTCTATGAACCGTAAGAATTCGAGGATCGGCTAATCATGAGCGACGTCAGCCAAGGCCTCGAGTCTCTCGGCCAAATCGCCGGCCGTCCGGCGGTTGAACAAAACGTAGCTGAGCTGCGCGAGAAGAAGGTCGATCAATTCGGCCGCGCCTACGCCACCGGCAAGCGCAAGAACGCCATCGCACGCGCCTGGGTGAAGCCGGGCAAGGGCCAGATCACCATCAATGGCAAGACGAGCGACGCGTATTTTGCGCGCCCGGTGCTGCGCATGATGATCAACCAGCCGTTCCGCGTCACCGAGCGCGAAGGCCAGTACGACGTGAACGTCACGGTCGTCGGCTCGGGCCTCTCGGGACAAGCGGGCGCGGTGCGTCACGCGATCTCGAAGGCGCTCGCGGATTTCGAACCGCCGCTGCGTCCGGCGCTGAAGCACGCTGGCTTCCTCACCCGCGACAGCCGCGTCGTCGAGCGTAAGAAGTACGGCCGCGCGAAGGCGCGCCGCAGCTTCCAGTTCTCGAAGCGCTAAGCCGTTTCCCAATCGGGATGGAACGGGCGCTTCGCAAGAAGCGCCCGTTTTGTTTTGGAGTGCGCGAAGATGAGCGCTTGGCCAGAAGGCTGGTGGGCGATCGATGAACCCGACCATAGGCGCCTCTTTCGCGAAGAACTCGAAGCGGAGCTTGGCGAAGGCCACCCGCTGAAGGGTTTGGAGTTGGAACCGATCGCACGCGCTGACGGCAGCGATGATTATTTGTTCTTGTGTACGGATGGGCGCGTGGCCGAGGTGCATCTCACATTCGCCAATAGGCCGGAGCGGCCACCTTGGCCGGGTCACGCGATGTTCCCGTCACTGGACGCTTGGAAGGCGACACACGATGGCAAGTAGAGCCTGGATCGTCGCATGCTTGGGGCTGCTAGTGGTCGCCTGCGGCGCGACTGAGCAAAGTTCACCGGCGCGGACTGCGGCGTTCTCGTCTGAGGTTGTGGCGCTCTTTCCGAGCGCGACCGAGGTGAAGCTTTACGCCTACCCGGACGGTGCATCGGCTCTGGCGTTTGGCGTTGATCCCACTCCCGCGTCACAACCGGGAGCCACGCTGAGCGCGGCAGAGCAGGCGACCGTGCAGCAACTTATCCGAACTGCGCCCGCTGCTGATCCTGCGGCTTGCGCCTGTATTTTCAGGCACATCTTTGCGTTCTTTGATGCAAGCGGGCGCAAGCTAGGCGAACTGGCGATCTGTCTCGATTGCCAGTGTGCCGCGCGCCTGACAGCGCCCGAGTATGCCGTCGAACTTCTTGTTGATGGGTACACTTGGGACGACAACGCCGTTCGCCAGATACTTGCGGCGCACCAAGTTCCAACTTTCGATCGGACAACTGATGGCTAAGGTTTTCATCGACGGCGAAGCGGGCACCACCGGTTTGCAGATCGTCGAGCGTCTGCAAGGGCGCCGCGATCTCACGCTCGTGTCGATTGATCCGGCGAAGCGCAAAGATGCCGACGAGCGCAAGAAGTTGCTCAACAGCGCCGACGCGGTGATCCTGTGCTTGCCGGATGATGCGGCCAAGGAGGCCGTGTCGCTGATCGAGAACGACGCGGTGAAGGTGATCGACGCCTCGACCGCGTTTCGTGTCGCGCCGGATTGGGCGTACGGCTTCGCGGAAATGTCAAAGGATCAGCGCGGCAAGATTGCTGCGTCGAAGCGCGTCTCCAATCCTGGCTGCTACCCCACCGGCTTCATAGCATTGGTGCGCCCATTGCTCGATTCCGGCATTGTGCCGCGCGGCTGGCAATTCAGCGTAAACGCCGTCAGCGGCTATTCCGGCGGCGGCAAGGCGATGATCGCAGAGTTCGAGGACGAAACCTCGCCGACCTACACGCGCGCGCCGTATCGCATCTACGCGATGGGCCAGAAGCACAAGCATGTGCCGGAGATGCAGCAGCAAGCCGGCCTCTCTCGCCCGCCGATCTTCGCGCCGAGCGTGGGGCGCTATTACAAAGGCATGATCGTCGAAGTGCCGTTGGCGATCATGAACTTGCCGAATGTCGCGACGCCGAAGCAGCTGCACGACGCGCTTCGCACGGCGTACGCCGGCGAGCGCTTTGTCGAGGTTGCGTCGCTTGAAGAAGCTTCTGCACTAAAGACGCTCGATCCAGAGGGCCTCAACGGCACCAACCGGCTCAAGCTCTTCGTCTTCGGCCACGAAGGCGAAGCGCGTCTCGTCGCGCTGCTCGACAATCTCGGCAAAGGCGCGTCAGGCGCTGCGGTGCAGAACCTCAACCTGATGCTGGGTCTGGACGAGGGCGCGGGCCTTTAGGCCTTCGACCGTGGCCTACCCATGAAATCACGCTTGCCGATGGCGAGGCCCTTGCCGCGCAGGATGTCGTACGTCGTCGTTGCGTGAAAAAAGAAGTTTGGCATCGAGAAGGACAACAGGAAGTTCTCGGCAGTGAAGTCGAGATGGAAATTGTCCTTGATCGAGAAGCGCACGTCGCGGCCCTCGAACGCGTTGATCTCAGCCGGCGCATAGCGATCGAGCGCGGCGCGCGCGCCGGAGACCTTTTCTTTGAGCCCCGCGAATGTTTCCGGAAACGGCGTCATGTCCGGCGAAAACGTGCCCTTTGGCAGCGCCTGCAGCGCGCCCAGCGAATGCACGACCGTCGATTTCACCTGATACGCAAACGGCAGCATGTCCGGATGCACGCGCGCTTGGATGATCTCAGCGTGCGTTACGCCTTTCTCACCGCAATGCTTCTCGGCTTTGTCGAGCAGGCCTGAGACCGCGCCAAGAATCTGCTGATACGTCGGCACGGTGACGTCGTAGAGCGAAAGCGGCATTGTTTGTCCTTAGTCGGCGTCTGAACGGACGCGTACATATTCGCCTGGCGCGTCGCCCAGCGGCTTTAGCGCGCCTTCGCCGGGTTGGCGCGCGGGCACATCGTCGCCGGAGATGCGCGTGAGCCATTCGTCCCAATAGGGCCACCACGAGCCTGGCGTTTCGTGCGCGAACGCGAACCAATCCTCGAGCGCGCCCTTGATGTTCCGGTTCGTCCAATACTGATACTTCTTCGCGTCCGGGTGGTTGATTACGCCGGCGATGTGTCCGGAACCGGCGACAATGAACTCCACCGGCCCGCCAAACAGATTGGCGCTGCGATAGACGCTGGCGCACGGCGCGATGTGATCTTCCTTGCCGCTCTGCATGAAGACCGGGATTTTCACATCGGCCAGCGAGAGCTTCTCGCCAAGCAACGTCATCTTGCCTTCGGCGAGGGCGTTGTCGCGATAGAATTTGCGCAGATAGAAGAGGTGCAGCGCCTTCGGCATGCGCGTTTGATCGGCGTTCCAGGACAGCAGATCGAACGGCGGCGGGTGCTTGCCCATGTAATAATTGTCGACGACGTAATTCCAGATCAGGTCGTTCGAGCGCAGCGAGTTGAACGTACTCGCCATCGTGTTGGCGTCCAGCACGCCGCCGTGGGCGTCCATCTTGTCTTCAAGATATTTGATGCCGGCGTCGTCCGAGAAGATGAGCAGATCGCCGGCGAGTTTGAAATCGCTCTGACTGGCGAAGAACGTCGCGCTCTGGATGCGCTCGTCACCCTTCTTGGCCATGTGCGCCAACGTCGCCGCCAGCAGCGTGCCGCCAATGCAATAGCCGACCGTGTTCATGCGATCGACGCCCGCTGCTTGCGTGACTGCGTCCACGGCCGCGTAGCAGCCTTCGCGCATGTAATCTTCGAACGTCGCGTCAGCCATTTCCTCGTCGGGGTTCACCCACGACACCAAGAATACCGTGTGACCGCGCGAGACGAGCCAGCGGATCATGGAATTCTTCGGCTGCAAATCCATGATGTAGAATTTGTTGATCCACGGCGGAAAGATCAGCAGCGGAACCTCGTGCACGGTCTCCGTTGTCGGGCTGTATTGGATCAACTCGAACACGCGATTGCGGAACACCACTTTGCCGGGGGCGGTGGCGATGTTTTCGCCGAGCTTGAAGGCGTCGAGATCGGTCTGCGAAATCGCGAGCATGCCTTGGCCGCGCTTCAAATCCTCCGCGAGGTTTTCGATGCCGGCCTTGAGGCTCGCGCCTTTCGACGTGAACAGCTCGCGCAACGCAGCTGGATTGGTGAAGAGAAAGTTCGAGGGCGATGCCGCATCGACCGCTTGTTTGATGAAGAACGCCGCTTTGCGTTTATCGGCTTCATCGACGCCTTGCGCTTTCTCCACCAGCGAGGTGATGAACTCTGCTGTCGCGAGATAGCTTTCGCGCAGCATCGAGAAGGCGGGGTTCGACCGCCACTCCGGATCGCGGAAACGTTTGTCGCGCGAGTTTTCGTCGGCGGCGATCTGGCCGGTGATCATGTAGGTGGCGTGCTTTTGCCAAATCTCGGCGTAGCGTCTCCAGAGTTCAGCGTGCGCGTCGCGCAGTGTTTCCGGCTGCTGCGCGAGCGAGGTCCACACCGAATTGAGCGCGCCTTGCACCGCGAGCGGATCGGGCTGCCATGCGCCGGCTTCCTTGGCTTGGTCGATGAAGGCGGTCGAGAACACTTGGTTCGCGCGCGTCATCGCCTCGGTGAGGTTGGCTGAGAGCGCGGTGAGGCTTTCGGCGGTCTGCGCCATGATCGCTTCGTTCAAGCTGGCGGGCGCCGCCGCTGGCGGTTGGGCCGCTGGCGCCGAAACGACCGGCTTGGCCTCCGGTGCCGGGGCGGCGGGAGGGGCAGAGTTTTCCGCAGCTTTGGGCGCTGCCGCCTTTTTTGGCGCAGCGCGCTTGCGGGCCCGCTTGGCGGTTGATTTCGCGGCAGGTTTGGCGGTTTGCCCGCCCTCAGTTTCCGCCATCGGAGGCGTCTCCCTATCGTCCTGCATACTAGAGGCGACTCCCGTGGTGGCGCAAAGCCATGCCCTGGTATAGGACGAATCCAAAGCCGGGCGGGGCCTGGCGGGAGAGGTCTACGTGGCGCGTCTTGGGTTTTTCGCTGTCGGTATGTGCGTGCTCGGTTTGGCCGGCTGCATTACCGCGCCTGAAACCGCCCCGCCGGCCTGGTTCAACGAAGCCAACAACGCCGACGACCGGGGCTATCCGAGCCTGACGGAAGTACCGCGCACCCATCACGCCAATATCGACGCCGCCTATTGGGCCCGCCATCAGGCGGACCTCGTAGCCGCCGCCGCGGCCGTGAAGGCGAACCCGCGCGCGGTATGGACGCCGGTGGACGATCCGGCGGTCTTCATGGCGCAAGCACGAGCTACGCTCGAAGCGACCCGCGCGTCGCACGAGTAGCCAGCTTTCCCAACTCCATTTCCCCGCGTGCCTCCCATGTCAGTGTCAGACTTTCATAAAATCCGGCGCTTGCCGCCATACGTGTTTGAAGAGGTCAACAAGCTCAAGGCGCGCCTGCGCGCCAAGGGCGTCGACATCATCGATTTCGGTATGGGCAATCCCGATCTGCCGGTGCCGCAGCACATCGTCGACAAGCTTTGCGAAACCGCCGCCAAGCCGCGCACCAATCGCTATTCGGCGTCGCGCGGCATCCCGGGCCTGCGCAAAGCCATGGCCGGCTATTACGATCGCCGCTTTGGCGTGAAGCTCAATCCGGACACGCAGATCGTCTCGACGCTTGGATCGAAGGAAGGTTTCGCCAACCTCGCGCAAGCGATCACGGCGCCGGGCGATGTCATTGTTGCGCCGAACCCGTCTTACCCGATCCACGCGTTCGGCTTCATCATGGCGGGCGGCGTGATCCGCAGCGTCGAGGCGCATTCGCCGGAGCAATATCTCTCCGGCCTTGGCCGCGCCGTGCGCCATTCGGTGCCGCCGCCGATCGCCATGATCACCTGCTATCCGGCGAACCCGACCGCGCAAACCGCTGACCTCGATTTCTACAAGGACGCGGTGGCCTTCGCGAAGAAGCACGACATGTTCGTGCTCTCGGACATGGCCTATTCGGAGATCTATTTCGAAGGCGATCCGCCGCCGTCCGTGCTGCAGGTCGAAGGTGCGACGGATGTGGCCGTTGAGGTCAACACGCTGTCGAAAACCTATTCGATGGCGGGTTTCCGCGTTGGTTTCGCGCTCGGCAATGAGCGCCTGATCTCGGCGCTCTCGCGGGTGAAATCTTACCTCGATTACGGCGCCTACACGCCGATCCAGGTCGCCGCGGCCGCCGCGCTCAACGGTCCTCAAGATTGCGTCCAGGAGATGCGCGACATCTACAAGCACCGTCGCGACGTGCTGCTGGACTCATTCGCGAAAGCCGGCTGGGAGCTGCCGAAGCCGACGGCCTCGATGTTCATCTGGGCGCCGCTGCCGGAGAAATTCGCGCATCTGGGCTCGGTCGAATTCTCCAAGCGCCTGATGGAAGGCGCTGAGTTCGCGGTCGCGCCGGGCGCGGGCTTTGGCGAATACGGCGACGGTTTCGTCCGCATCGCCCTTGTCGAAAACGAACAACGCATCCGCCAGGCCGCGCGCAATCTGAAGCGCTTCCTCGCCAGCAACGTGCCGGAGTGAAGCCATGAGCGGGGGCAAGAAACTGCGCGTCGGCGTCGCCGGCATCGGCACTGTCGGCGGTGGCTTGATCAAGCTGTTCGCCGATCCGAACGGGCGCTTGAACGAAAAGCTCGAACTGGTCGCCGTGTCCGCGCGCAACCGCACGCGCAAGCGCGATTTCGACATTGAGCGCTTCAAGTGGTTCGATGATCCCGTCGAACTCGCGGCGAGCGCAGACGTGGATGTGCTCGTTGAACTCATCGGTGGCTCCGATGGCCCAGCAAAACGCGCCGTCGAGGTCGCGCTGAAGCGCGGCGCGCACGTTGTCACCGCCAACAAAGCGCTGCTCGCCGTGCACGGCACAGAACTCGCGACGCTCGCCGAAGAGAAGGGCGCGAAGCTGATGTTCGAGGCCGCCGTCGGTGGCGGCGTGCCGATGGTGAAGGCGCTGAAGGAGAGCCTGGCTGGCTGCCGCGCGAAAGCGATCGCCGGCATCCTCAACGGCACCTGCAATTATCTGCTGACGGAAATGGAAACGACGGGCCGCGCCTACGAGGATGTGCTCGCCGACGCGCAACGTCTCGGCTACGCCGAATCCGATCCGACCATGGACGTCGGCGGCTTCGACGCCGCCCACAAACTCACCATCCTCGCGGCCATCGCCTTCGGCGCACGCCCTGATTACGACCACGTCGCCATCGAAGGCGTCGATGGTGTGACGCTCACCGACATCCGCATGGCCGGGAAGCTCGGCTATCGCATCAAGTTGATCGCGCGCGGTGAATTGATCGATGGCGCGGCCTCCATGCGCGTGCGCCCGGCGCTCCTGCCGTTCGATCACGCGCTGGCCAATGTCGGCGGTTCCCTCAATGCCTTGGTGGTGGACGCCGATCCCGTCGGTCAGCTCACCTTCATCGGCCGTGGCGCCGGCGAGGGGCCAACGGCGGCGTCGGTCGCGGCGGACCTCATCGATCTCGTCGAAGGCCGTGGCGGCCCGGCGTTTGGCCGTCCGCTCAGCCAACTTGCCGCCCCGCAGCGCGCCACGCCGGTGGAGCGTGGGCGCTATTACGTGCGCTTGCTGGTGCAAGATAAGCCGGGTGTCGTCGCGGCGGTGTCGGATCGGCTCGCCCACGAGAACGTCTCAATTGAGAGCTTCCTGCAGATGCCGGCTTACGACAGCCCCGTGGTTCCGATCGTGCTGACCACGCAAAACTGCACGCGAACCGCTCTTGACGCGGCCGCCGCCGCGATTGAAAGCCTCGGCGCGGTCACCGAACCGCCCCGCATCATGCCGATTGAGGAAAGCGGCAATCGTCCGCGTCTCTGGAGCTAAGCCCCCGCATGGCCAACATCATCACTGACGATCTGGCGTTTTCCGCCGCGCGCGTGGCCATCGCCGCGGCTATCTCCGCCGACAAGCTCGTGGGGCGAGGCGACGAGAAGGCCGCCGATCAAGCCGCGGTCGACGCCATGCGCACGGCGCTCAACGCCATGAACATGAAGGGCCGCATCGTCATCGGCGAAGGCGAGCGTGACGAAGCGCCGATGCTTTATATCGGCGAAGAGGTCGGCAACGGGCAGGGGCCCGAGCTCGACATCGCGCTCGATCCGCTTGAAGGCACGACGCTGACGGCGAAGGCCATGGCCAACGCGCTCGCTGTGATCGCCTTCGCGCCAAAGGGCGGCCTGTTGTTCGCGCCCGACACCTACATGGACAAGCTCGCCGTCGGCCCTGGCTTCGAAAACGGCATCGTCGACATCGACGCGCCGACCGAAGCCAACGTCGAAGCGCTCGCGCGCGCCAAAGGCGTGAAGCCGGCGGACATCGGCGTCTGCGTGCTGGATCGCCCGCGTCACGAAAAGATCATCACCGCGCTCCGCAAAGTCGGCGCGCGCGTGCACCTGATCACCGATGGCGACGTCGCCGGCGTCATCAACACGACGAAGCCGGAAACCAATGTCGACCTCTATGTCGGCCAGGGCGGCGCGCCAGAGGGCGTGCTGGCGGCGGCGGCGCTGAAGTGCGTCGGCGGCCAGTTCCAGGGCCGGCTGGTGTTCCGTAACGCCGACGAGCGCCAACGCGCCGAGCGCACGGGCGTCACCGATTTCGACCGCAAGTATCAGCTGAACGATCTGGTCTCGAAGGACGCCATCTTCATCGCCACCGGCGTCACCAATGGTTCGCTACTCGACGGCGTCCGGCGTGTGAACGGCCACGTGCATACGCACACCTTGGTGATGAACTCGGCCACACGCACCGTCAGCGAATTGCGCGTGAAGCAGCCGATCTAAGCTCATCGCTTCAAGCTTGCTTTGAAGCCTCCGCCGTGCGGTCATCCGCCGACGGTGGAGGATGAGCCATGTGTGACGACCGGACCACTCACGACGATGAAGCCGCGGTGCGAAGCGGCCAAACGCGGCGCAATTTCGCATTGATGTCGGCAGCGGCGCTCGCTGCGTGTGCGACGGCGCCGGAAAACCCTGCGGACGTCAGCGAGAGCGAGGTGAATGTCGCCACGCCGGACGGCACGGCGGATGCGTATTTCGTGCATCCCGCCGCAGGCCGCCATGCTGGCGTGATCCTGTGGCCCGACATTCGCGGCATTCGTCCCGCGTACCGCACGATGGGCAAGCGCCTCGCGCAATCGGGCTATTCGGTTCTGGTCGTCAATCCATATTACCGAAACCAACACGGCCAAGTCGCCATTGCGGCGGATGATTGGAATGCTCTGCGCGAGCGCATCGGCCCAATGACCGCCGCGCTCAATCCGCAAACGCAAGCGACAGATGGCGCAGCGTTCGTGCGCTGGCTCGATCAACAGAGCGCTGTCGACACGCGCCGCAAGATTGGCGTGATGGGTTATTGCATGACCGGCGTGTTCATGATGCGCACCGCTGCTGCTGCGCCTGAGCGTGTCGGCGCTGGCGCTTCGTTCCACGGCGGCGGGCTCGCCACCAACGCGGCAGACAGCCCGCATCTTCTCATTCCGCGCATGCGTGGCTCGTACTTGATCGCCGTCGCCGAAAATGACGACGCGCAAGAGCCGGAAACGAAGAACATTCTCCGCACAGCGTTCGACGCGGCGAACGTGTCGGCGGAGATCGAAGTCTATCCCGCGCGCCACGGCTGGTGTGCGCTCGACAGCCAAGCGTACGACCAAGTGCAAGCAGACCGCGCATGGGCGCGTTTGCTTGCCTTGTTCTCCACAGCATTGGCGTGATGCCCCCATTTCGCCCGCGACTCAGGTTAGGCGTGGGAGGGTGAGCGCTGTTTTGAAGCCGAAACCAATGGACGCCGCGTTTCTGGGCGTCGAGCGGTCTTTGACCAACAGGCGCTGGCGTTCGCGCGAAGCGGACGTCGGCCTTGTTGAAGCGCTGCGGCGGCGCTTTCAGTTGCCGGAGATCGCCGCGCGCCTGCTCGCTGCGCGCGGTGTCGGCCTCGATGATGCGCAGAATTTTCTCGAACCGACGCTGAAAGCGCTGTTCCCTGATCCGTCCTCCTTCAAGGACATGGATAAGGCGGCCGCCCTCATCGAGGACGCGATCGTCGCCGGCACGCCGACAGCGGTATTGGCCGACTACGACGTCGACGGCGGTTCATCTGGCGCGCAGCTGGTGCGCTATTTCCGCGCGCGCGGCCGCGAACTGAAAATCTACGTGCCCGACCGCATGAAGGAGGGCTACGGGCCGTCAGCGCTGGCGTTCGAGCGGTTGAAGAACGACGGCGTGAAGCTCGTCATCACCGTCGATTGCGGCGCGGCGGCCGAAGGCCCGCTCACCGCGGCTGCGGAAATGGGCCTCTCGGTGATCGTCCTCGATCACCATCTGATGGCCCACGATCCGCCGCCGAGCGCGGCGTGCGTGAACCCCAACCGCATGGACGACACGTCCGGCCAGGGCGCGCTCACCGCAGCTGGCGTCGTCATGGTGACGATGGCGGCGATCAATCGCGAGGCGCGTCGGCGTGGTTCGCCGGGCTCGAACCATCTGCCCGACCTGAAAGACATGCTCGATCTCGCCGCGATCGGCACGGTCTGCGATGTGGCGCCGCTTCTGGGCTTCAATCGCGCGCTCGTCGCGCAGGGTCTAAAAGTGCTGCGCAACGGCAAGAACATCGGCCTCGTCGCGCTTGGAGAGAGCGCCGGGCGCAAAGGACAAGCGACAGTCTACGATTTCGGCTTCGTGCTTGGCCCGCGCATCAACGCCGGCGGGCGCGTCGGCGATGCGTCACTGGCGACGCGTTTGCTATCTACCGAAGACCCAGCCGAAGCGCGTGAACTCGCCGCGACGCTCGAAGCGCTCAACCAAGAGCGCCGTCAACGCGAAGCGGAGATGCTCGCCGAAGCCGAGGCGGAAGCGTTGGCGGAGACAGGCGACGTCATCGTCGTCGGCTCGTGGCGCTGGCATCCAGGCGTGATCGGCATTGCTGCTGGCCGCCTGAAAGATCGCTGCTTGAAGCCGACGATCGTGCTTGGCGGTGTAAACGAGACCGATCCTGCGAAAGGCTCAGGCCGCTCGACGCCAGGCGTGAACCTCGGCGCTGCTGTGGCGCAGGCTTACAAGGAAGGCATCCTGCTCGCCGGCGGCGGACACGCGATGGCGGCGGGTCTCTCGATGGATTGGGCCCGCCAAGCTGATCTGCGCGCGTTCTTGAACGAACGTTTGAAGCCTGAGATCGAAGCCGCTGCGGGCGAGGCGCGTGCGCTCACGGTGGACGCCGCCGCGGGCGCCGGCGCTGTGGATCTGAGCCTCATCGAAGCGCTCGATCGCATCGGCCCCTATGGTCAGGGTCACCCCGAACCCGTACTGGCGCTGCCGGACATGCGCGTGAGCTTTTCCAAGCTGGTGAAGGATGAGCACGTCCGATTCACGCTCGAAGATGCCCGCGGCGCCAAAGTTTCCGGCATCGCCTTCCGCGCCATGAAGAACGAGATGGGCGAGGCGCTGATGAAGAAGGACGGCGCCTACCACGTGGCCGTCCGTGTGAAGCGTAACGATTTCAACGGCAACTCGCGCGCCGAGGTCGAAATCGTCGACATGGCGAAGGCCGGTTAAGCCCCTTCGTTGACGGCCCAGTAACCGGCGCAGCGCAGCGTCGGGGGCGTGGCGCGGTTTTCAGTCATCCGGGGCGGGCGTTCGACGCGCCGCAGGCGCAACGAGCTGACGCTCGGCTTGGCGATGTTTGCAGGCGTGTTGGTGATTGGCCTCGCGGCGATGTTCGCGCCGCAGGCGGATGTCGCTGAGGCGCGCGACACGGCGACCATCGCCCAGCCGCGCGTCATCGATGGCGACACCATCGAGGACCTCGCCACCGGCGAACGCATCCGTCTCGCCAATATCGACACCGCCGAAATCCGCGGTGGCGCCCGCTGCGCTGCGGAGCGCCGCCACGGCGAGCGCGCACGCTCGGAGGTGCGCTTGCTGCTCTCGCGCGCTGAGCGGATCGCCGTGCGTCGCACCGGCCGCGAGGACGATTACGGCCGCACGATTGCTTACGTGCTGGTCGATGGCCACGATCTTGGCCGCACGCTGATCGCGGAAGGCCTGGCGCGTCCGTGGCGTGGGCGTCGTGAGGGATGGTGCGCGGCGGACGGCTCGCTGCTGCCTTAGCGCGAGAGCGGTTCGTCTTCCTGCTCTTGGCGACGGATCGTCCACACGATCAGGAAGATGCTGGCCAGGGTGCAAAACGCCAGCATCGGGATCGACAGGGCGATGCCCAGGATCGGGTCCAACCAGCGCGGGATAAGGAAACCCAGACGCAGCTGGAGCAAGATCACCATCGCCATCGGCGAGAGGAAGGCGAGGGCGCCCAACAGGCCCACGATCTTGGTCAGCATCGGCGCTTGCCTCCCAGCCCGGGCGCCTCTATATGGCCGCTTCCTACGCGGCTCCCGGGTCGCTGTGGGCCCTTCGTCTATCGGTTAGGACGTCAGGTTTTCAACCTGAAAAGAGGGGTTCGACTCCCCTAGGGCCTGCCATTTCAACGCCGTTTTGGCGTTGGTCAGCCAAAGCGTCGCCTTGATATCGCCCCGCCGGGCGGCCAAGAGATCGCGTCAGGGACGCTGATCGGAGTTTCGCCTCATGGCCCAACAGATGCACCGGCGCGCGGTCGCGGCCGGACTGCTCGGCTTGTTTGGAGCAGGGGCGGCGGCGGCGCAGGCGGCGCGCTATGGCCAGATCGCCCGCCGCGAGAGCCAGTACGCGACGACCTACATTGATCGCGAAGGCCCCTACATCGCGATGACCTTCGGCATCAACGACTGCCTGTTCACCGAGAGCCTCTACAACCCCGCCGACCCCACCGAACTCCCGGTCGCCTACACGCGCACCATGACGGTGGCGCTCGCGTATGCGCCGCGCGCCAATCGTATCCTCGAGATCGGCCTCGGCGGTGGGCGCACGGTGTCCTACCTCCACGATTTCCTGCCACAGGCGAACATCACCGCGGTCGAGCTCGACCCAGGCGTTATCGCCCTGGCGCAGCAGCATTTCGGCGTCGTGCAAAACGAGCGCTTGCGCATCATCCAGCGCGATGGCCGCATCTTCGCCAACACCACGCGCGAGCGCTACGACATCATCATGGTCGACGCCTACCAAGGCACCATGGTGCCGTTCCACCTGGTGACGCGTGAGTTCTTCGCGATCTTGAAGCGCCGGCTCAATCCGGGCGGCGTGATCGTTCAGAACATTTCGCCGGACGTGCTCAACCCCGACAACATGATCGCTACTGCGCGCACCTCGTTCGCGCGCGTCGATATGTATCGCGGCGGCGGCAATCAGGTGCTCGTCGCCTATGACGGCCCGGCGAAAACCCAAGCCCAGCTCACCCAACGCGCGACGGCGCTGCAGCAGGCTCATCGTTTGCGCTATCCGCTGGCGCCGATGATCGCCGCGCGCCGCGCCAATGCGACATCGAATGCGCGCGTCTACACGGACGATTTCGCGCCGGTGGGCTATCACGACCGCGACCGCGAGTGCCGCGCGACGGGCCGCAGGTAAGAGAAGACGAGGGCTGGGTTGAAACTCGGAACACAGATCGCGCTGCTGGCTATCGGCTTCCTGTTGGGCGTTTGCCTGATGGGTGCGGAAATGGCGGCGATCCGGATGATGACGCCGTATTTCGGCTCCGGCATTGAAATCTGGGCGTCGATGATCGCCACGGTGATGCTGGCGATGATGGCCGGCTATTACACCGGCGGCATGCTGGCGGACCGGACGCCGAGTACGGTGGTGCTGGGCGGCGCGATGGTGATTGCGGGGCTCTACGTATTCATCGTGCCCACGGTCGGCGTGCCGATGCTCGATTGGGTGCTGCAGAACATTGGCTACGACGTTGGCGCGAGCTTGCTGGCCTCAGTGCTGCTGCTGTTTGTGCCGATGACGCTGCTCAGCTTTTTCTCGCCGTTCGCGGTGCGCTTGCTGTTGTCTGATGCGCAGCATGGCGGCCGAGTCGCCGGGTCGGTTTATTCGATCACCACCGTCGGCAATATTGTCGGCACCCTTGGCACGGCGCTCTTCATGATGCGCTTCTTCGGCAACCAGCACATCATGTACATCTTCGCCGCTGGCATCGTTCTTTGCGGCGTCGCGCTGATTGCGCTCCGCATCCGCGCGGCTGCATGATGAGAATTGCGCTCGCCGCCCTGGCGCTGCTCGCCGCTTGTGCGGGAGCGAGCCCCAGTTCAGCGAATGGCGACGCGATCCAAGCCTCGTATCCCGAAGGCCCGCTCTATCAGGGTGAAACGCTTTACTACGCCGAGATGGGCGCCGACCGCATCAGCGTGATCGCGCCGGGCGCGGAGCGGCGCACGTTCTTCCAACAACGCGATTGCGGACCGACGGCGCTCGCGCCGTACGGGGATGGCTTTCTCGTCCTCTGCCATGTCGGCGCGCGTGTGGTGGCGGTGAACGCGAATGGCGCCGTGCAACGCACGTGGGATTCCGACGAAACCGGCGAAGCGCTGATGGATCCCAATGACGCTTACGCCGACGGGCAGGGCGGCGTGTACTTCTCCGATCCTGGCCTCTTCAGCCGCCGTACCGAACCGCACGGCAAGGTGATGCACCTGAACGCCGATGGTCGCTTACGCGCTGTCGCGCGCACGCTCTGGTATCCGAACGGCGTTTACGTCGATGCGGCGCAGCACCGGCTCTATGTGAGCGAACATATGATGGGCCGCGTGCTGCGGTTTCCGATCAACGCCAATGGCGGCGTTGGAACGCCGGAGACGTTCGTTGACCTCCGCAGCATCACCCGCACCGACAAATACCCCAACGAGCCATATCCCGAGACGGGCCCGGACGGGCTCGAGATAGGTCCGGACGGCGATTTTTGGGTCGCGGTTTACGGGGAGGGGCGCATCCTGCGGCTGACGCCGGAAGGCGCGCTGCGCGGAATCCTCGAATTGCCGGGCCGTTACTCGACCAACATCTCGTTCGCCCCGGACGGCCGAGCCGCCACCACGGCCACTTTCAACAATCTCGAGGCGCCATTCCCCGGCGAAGTGCGCTTCCATGGCGCTGAAGCCTTGACGCAGACGCGCCAGTAAGCCCTAAGGGCGCCCTTGGTTCGGGGTGTAGCTCAGCCTGGTAGAGCATTAGCTTTGGGAGCTAAGGGTCGCGAGTTCGAATCCCGCCGCCCCGACCAATTCCAATCCCAAAAAGGAAGCGCCGCGCTCCCTTTCGGAAACGCGGCGCTCGCCCCTGACGATCCGGGCTGCTTACGGGTAGGGCTGGCCGTCCTCGTAGTACAACTGGCCCGAGCGCGGATCGCTGAAGTAATAGCGCCCGCTCCGCTGATCATAATATTGCCGGCGATTGGCGTTGCCGCCGCAACGGCCGTCACGCACGCAGCCGGCGTACGCACCGCCCGCCGCACCGATGGCCGCGCCGATCGCCGCGCCTTGGCCGGCGTCACCGTCGCCGGTGTTGTTGCCGATAATGGCGCCCGCGGCGCCGCCAAGCACAGCGCCGCCAAGCGCGCCGCGCTCCATGTTGCCTGTCTGGGTGCAAGCCGCGGCGCACAGTGTCGCCGCTGCAATGAGGAAAAGTCGCATGCGTTTCTCCAAATTCGTCCCTTCTCGGGATCAGGGTGCTAACGCGCGAGAGGGGCATTTCGGCGCCGACCGGACGTGAAAATTTGGTCATTTCATTCACGGTCCGGGTATCTCTCCAAAGGGGAGCGCGTTGCGGTGCGCCTGCAATCGGCGCTAGAGCGGCGCCATGAGTGAAGCGCGTGAAGCGATTGCGACCGGCGGCTGCCAATGCGGCGCTGTGCGTTATGCGCTCTATGTCAGCCCGCAAAACGCGCATGTGTGCCATTGCCGCATGTGCCAGCGCGCGACGGGCGGGTTGTTCGCCGCACTTGCTGGGGCGCCGAAGGCGGATTTCGCGTGGACGAAAGGCGAGCCGGCCGTGTTCGCTTCTTCGAACCTCGCGACGCGCGCGTATTGCCGCGCATGCGGGACGCCTTTGAGCTTCAGCTACAATCTGCCGGAAGCACGCTTCTACGTGACGATGGGTTCCCTCGACACGCCGGAACAGTTTCCGATCGTCATGCAATACGGAACCGAGAGCCGGTTGCCGTGGGTGAATTTCTGCGAGGACGTGAAGAGCGAAGAAACCGGCGAAGACCCCAAGGCCGCTGATTTCTTCAAGACCATGGCGTCGAACCAACAGTGAGCGAAGCCCACCCGATGCGCTCGCGCCTGCGCGAGCTTTATTATGGCCACACCCAAGACGCGGTGCGCTTCCAAGGCCTGCTGTTCGTGCTCGACCTGCTGGTGATCGGCTTTTTCATCGCCAGCAAATTCATCACGGCTCAGGCGTGGTTTTGGGCCGCGGACGCGGCGATCGCGTGCTTCGTCGCCATTGATCTCGGCGCGCGTTTGTTTGCGCTAGGCACGTTCAAAAGGTGGCTGAAATTCCCGACGACGTGGATCGACCTCGTTGTGCTCGGCACATTGTTGTTGCCGGCTGTGCTGCACAATTGGGGCTTCCTGCGCATCCTGAGGCTTTGGACGCTGGTGCATTCCGAGCGCTTCTGGAACGTGCTGGCGCGCGGCAAGTGGGACGACACCCACGTCGAGGATCTGTCCAAGGCGATCACCACGCTTGTGGTGTTCATCTTCCTCGCCGCTGGCGCGGCGCAGGCGCTGTTCCTCGGAGAGCATCCCAAGCTCAACAATTTCATCGACGCGCTCTATTTCGTCGTCACCTCGCTCACCACCACCGGCTACGGCGACATCACCATCGACACGGCGGGCGGGCGGCTGTTCTCGATTGCGCTCATGCTGATCGGCATCAGCTTGTTTTTCACCATCGCGCAGAAGGCGTTCGCGCCGCAGCGGCGGATCGAGAAGTGCGACGATTGCGGCCAGGACCGCCACGAACTGGACGCGCGCCATTGCAAGTCATGCGGCGCCCGGCTTAGAGAGCCGGCCCAGGCGGGCGGTTAGCTCAGCGGTAGAGCGTCTCGTTTACACCGAGAGGGTCGGGGGTTCGATCCCCTCACCGCCCACCAGCCTTCGCTGCGCGAAGCGGAGCGAAGGCTGCCGCGCCGAAGCCCAAAGGGCGAAGGCGGGCCGTTGCCCTGCGCAGCTTCGGCTCGGCAAGCCAGCCACAGCCCCATCCGCAGCATGCGCCTTTGAGGCGAGCCTGAGCCGGTGCTAGGTTCCGACCCGGGAAGGAAGCGCGCGACCATCATGCGGGCCTGGGTGATCTTATTGGCGCTGGCTGCGGCCGCCTGCGATGGCGCGCCTACGGCCAACCTTGAGCCAACGCCGGCCGCGGCAAGCGCGCCCGATCCCGCGATCCGCGCCCATGCCGGCGACACCTACTCCCATTTCGTCACCCAAGCGGGCGCCCGTTACGCCCCCGAGGCCATGGGTTTCAACGCCGCCGACCGGGCGCGTCTCTGGCGGGGTATGGCTACCTCGTTGCCCGGCGAGTTGATCGCCGGCGGCGGCGCTGAGGCGCTGGTGTTCCGAGGCTGCGCAGAGGAGGGGTGCGGCGAGGGGCTCTCAGTAGTCGCCGTTGACACCACCAGCGGCGCTGTGTTCGTGGGCGTGCGCGACGTTGGCGGCGCTGACATTTTGGCCCGCGACGAGCGGGTGCTGGCGCTGTTGCAGACCAATTCCGCCACCCGATCCTGGGACGATCCAGGCCGCGTGCCACCGCCTGTCCAACCCTAAGCATTTGCGCCTGTGCCGCGCTTGACCGGGAAGGCGGGTTGCCCTAACCCGCTCCGTCTCGCGCGAGCCTTCGTGCAAACGCGGGTGTAGCTCAGTTGGTTAGAGCGCCGGCCTGTCACGCCGGAGGTCGC
>CAZZFE010000056.1:0-23184 GCA_964653495.1 uncultured Terricaulis sp.
GCCATCAGATCGTCAGCTCCTGCTCTTCCTTGAGGCGCGCGCCTTCGCGGAAGACTTCGGCGAGAACGATCAGCACGAAGATGGAGAGCCAATTGGTGAGATCGATCTGAACCTCAAACCGCGCTTCGGCGCCGTCCGGCGCGCCGAAGGCGGCGAGCAGCACGCCTGTCAGCGCCAGCAGTACGTAACGGGCGATTTCGATGCAAAGCATCGTGATCCAGATCATGCGAAGATGGTCGGCGTTTTCGCGGCGGAACGGCTCGCCGGAGGTGAAGCTGTCAAACAGCTTGGACAGGCGCTGCACGATCACGAGGCCGCCAACGACAACGACGGCGCCGATCATGAACGCGGGCAGGGCGACCGGCCAGGTGGCGCCGCCTGGCTCGTCATAGGTGAGGCTGAAATTGCTGCCGCCGTTCTCGCCGAGTCGGATCGTCCCTTCGCCGCCGGTGAGGATGGTGGGGTCGACGTGGCCGGCCGCGATTAGCCAGAGCAGCACGCCGTAGACGATTGCCCCGATCACGAGCCCGCCCAGCGCGACCCACAGGATCACGTTGGCGATCGAGAGGCCGACCCGGACGATCGAGGCGACAGAGCCTTGGCCTAGGGCTTTCATACGGTATCCATACGCTGCTTCGCGGCGGTGTAATCCCCGATACCTAGCTCGGGTTTATTGATAAACGATATAGACTGTGACGCCCGTCGTCAAACAGGTGGTCTGCGAAATGCGCAGCTCCATCGACAAATTGGCCGGCCGCCGGCTCGTCATCGCCAGCCACAACCAGGGCAAGGCCCGCGAAATCCAAGCGCTGTTGGCGCCGTTCGGGGTGGACGTGGTGTCCGCCGGCGCGCTCGGGCTGCCGGAGCCGGAGGAGACGGAGGCCACCTTCGTCGGCAACGCCGCGCTCAAAGCGCGCGCTGCGGCGGAAGCTTCGGGGCTCTTGTCGCTCGCGGACGATTCCGGCCTTGAGGTGTTCGGCCTCGATGGCTCGCCGGGCGTGTATTCGGCGCGTTGGGCAGGCGAGACGAAGGATTTCCGCGCGGCGATGGAGCGCGTATGGCGCGAACTCAACGAGCGCGGCGCGACGGATTTCTCTGGGCGCTTTGTTTGCGTGCTGTCGTTGTGCGAGCCGGGCGGTGAGCCGCTGAACTTTGAAGGCGACGTGCACGGTCAGATCGTATGGCCGCCGCGCGGCGACAAGGGCTTCGGCTACGATCCGATCTTCGTGCCCGAAGGTCAGACGCGCACGTTCGGCGAAATGCCGGCGGACGAGAAGTTGCCGCTGACACATCGCGCCCGCGCGTTCGAGAAATTCCTGGCCGCGCTCACATGAGCGGTTTCGGCATTTACGTGCACTGGCCGTATTGTTCGGCGATCTGCCCGTATTGCGATTTCAACGTCTATCGCGCGCGCCATCAGGACAATGACGCGCTGCTCAGCGCCATAGAAGCAGACATCGCCGCGCACGCATCGCGTTTTGGCAAGCGGCAAGCACTGAGCATCTTCCTCGGCGGCGGCACGCCGTCGCTGCTGCGCGGTGCGGAGATCGAGCGGCTGATCGCGGCGTGCGCGCGGGCTTATGATTTGGCGCCGGAGTGCGAGATCACTTTGGAGTGCAATCCGGAAGACGCTGGCTTGTTCGCAGAGCAAGTCAGCGCCGGCGTGAACCGCTTGTCGATCGGCGTGCAGGCGTTTGACGATGCGGCGCTGAAAGCTCTCGGCCGCAAGCACGATGCGGCTTCAGCACTCCGCGCCGTCGAAGGCGCCGCGCAAACTGGCGCGCGCGTTTCGCTCGATATGATCTACGCGCGCGAAGGGCAGAGCGTGGAGGCTTGGCGCGCAGAACTTACACAAGCGCTGACGCTGCCGATCGAGCACGTCTCGCTCTACCAACTCACCATCGAGGCAGAGACCGCCTTCGCCCGCCGCGTCGAGCGCGGCGCGCTGACGCCGCCCGATGCGGATGCAGCCGCTGAGCTTTACGAAGCGACGCAAGAGATCACCGCCGCCGCTGGTTTCCCCGGCTACGAAATCTCCAACCACGCCCGCAACACCGCCGCGCGCGCGCAGCACAATCTCATCTATTGGCGTAGTGGCGACTGGCTGGGTGTTGGCCCGGGTGCGCATGGCCGTATCAGTCACGACGGAGTCCGCCGCGCCACCGAAGCGCATCGCCGGCCGAGCGATTACATCGACGCCGTGCGCGAAAACGGCATCGGTTGGTTCGAGGACACGACGCTCACCAGCGAGGAAATCGCGGATGAAACCTTGATCATGGGCCTGCGCACGGATGAAGGCGTGGAGATCGCGCGGCTCGACGCGCTGCGCGCAAAGCCGATCAACCCGCAAGCGCTCGCGTGGCTCGAAGAGCAGGGCTTCGTCACGCTCACAGACGCTC
The DNA here is from genome assembly GCA_964653495.1 of uncultured Terricaulis sp. Taxonomy (GTDB): domain Bacteria; phylum Pseudomonadota; class Alphaproteobacteria; order Caulobacterales; family Aquidulcibacteraceae; genus Vitreimonas. The sequence goes on from CAZZFE010000056.1 coordinate 2,400, forward strand.
GCGTGCGGCTCACCGCATCCGGCAAGCCGCTCGCCAATAAGATCGCCGCGGAGATCGCGTCTTAGCCGGTGCGGCCCGGGAAACGGCGCGGTGCGGCTTCCAGAGGCGCGACGGCGTTGCCGCGCACTTCCATGATCGCCAGCCCACGCTCAAGCGCACCGTTGGAGCTGAAGCGGAAGAGGCCGTCCGAGCCCATGAAGCCATCGCTTCCTTCGATCGCGTTGCGCGAGAAGCCGCGCGGGCCGGCATCGCGTGAGAGCAAGCTTGCGAGCGCGACAGCATCATACGCCAAGCTCGAAAGCCGCGTCGGCTCGCGCGAGAAGATCGCCTGGTAGCGCGTCTCGTAATCGGCGCGCGCGGCGGGATCCGTGGTGACGTACCAGCCGCCATTGAGTGAAGGCTCGCGTTGCGCTTCGCCGGCCCAGGCGCTCGTACCCATAAGTCGCACTTGGCGCGGATCGACGCCGCCACGCGTCAGCGCGCCGCCGATGGCGCGCAGCGGCCCGCCGCTGTCGGCGATCAGGATCGCTTGCGCGGGCGCGGTGCGGAGCGTGGTTGCGAGGCGCGTGGCCGCCGCCGTCGCTTCGGAATCGTTGCGGCTGTAAAGCTCAACCGCAGGCACCGTCACGCCAGCTTGGCGCGCGACTTCGCGAAACGTCTGCTCGACGCGGCGGCCATACTCGTTCGACGGCGCGATGAGCGCGATCGAACGCAGATTGCGGCTCGCGGCGAAATTCACGATGCGGGAAACTTCGTCCTCAAGCTGGAAGCTCAACAGGTAGACGCCATTGCCGGCGACGGTGCGATCCGACGAGAAACCGATCACCGGAATGTTTTGCGCACGCGCGGCGCTCGCGGCGCCGGCAACGCCTTCGCGCAACACCGGGCCGATGATGATGTCGGCGCCGTCGTTCACCAAAGCGCGGGCGGCGGCGGCGGATTCTGCTTCGGTCGCGCCAGCGTCGCGCGGGATCAGCAGCGTGTTCTGGTTGCCGTGATCGAACAGCGCCAGCTCAGCCGCGCTATAGAGCGCCGCCGCGTCCTGCGGGCGCAGCGAGAAGGGCAGCAGCAGGCCGACGCGCACGATCTGGCGCCCGGCCATGTGCGGCGGGGTTACGCCGTCGCGTGTCTGGACTTGCGTGCCGTCGGGCGTCGTCGCAGGTCCAACCGGAGGCGGGCCGGCCGGTCCAACCGGGCCGGTGGAGGCGCAGGCGGCCATCAAAGCGGCAAGGCTCACGGCCACGGCCGTCTTCAAGCTTGGCGCGGCGACGCCGCGCGACGATGATCTGAACGAGACCATGAAAAACCCTCTGTCGGACCCCGATCCAACCGCGCGCGACCGTAGTGGCGCCCGTCTGCCCAGTCCACCGCCCGAACCGGGCCTTTATGTGGTGGCGACGCCGATCGGCAATTTGCGCGACATCACCTTGCGCGCATTGGATATTTTGGGGGGCGTGGACCGCGTCTACGCCGAGGACACACGCGTCGCGCGCAAGCTGCTCGATGCCTACGGCCTCAAGCCCAAGCTGGCGGCCTACCATGATCACAGCGTCGGCGCGGATCGCGACGAGATCCTGACGGCGTTGGCGGCGGGCGAGTCGGTGGCGCTGATTTCCGACGCCGGCACACCGCTCGTCTCCGATCCGGGCTTCAAGTTGGCGCGCGCGGCGATCGAGGCGGGGCACAAGGTTATCCCCATTCCCGGCGCGTCCGCGCCGCTGGCGGCCTTGGTAGCCTCTGGCTTGCCAAGCGATCGCTTCCTGTTCGCGGGCTTCCTGCCGAACAAGCAGCACGCGCGCCGCGCGGCTTTGGCGGAGCTCGCCGAGATCGATGCGACGTTGATCCTGTTCGAGTCCGGGCCACGCTTGGCGGAGAGCTTGGCGGACATGGCCGAGGCGTTCGGTCCGCGCGCTGGCGTTGTCGCGCGCGAGCTGACCAAGATGTTCGAAGAGGTGCGCCGCGCGCCGCTCGATCAACTCGCTTCGCATTACGCGCAGGCAAGCACGCCAAAGGGCGAGATCGTCGTGTTGATCGCGCCGCCGCCGGAGCCGGCGGAGGCCAGTGCCGAACAGCTCGATGCGTTTCTCCGCGATGCGCTCACGCGCATGAGCGTGAAGGAAGCCGCGAGCGACGCGGCCGAGAAACTCAACGTCCCGCGCCGCACCGCCTATGCGCGTGCGCTTGAACTCAAAGACGAATGAGCAAGAAGCGCCGCGCCGCCGAAACACGCGGCCGCGTGGCGGAATTCATCGCGGCGTTGTGGCTGACGCTGAAAGGCTATCGCGTGCTCGGCCAACGTCTGCGCACGCCGTTCGGCGAGGTTGATCTGGCGGCATGGAAGAATGGCGTTCTGGTGATTGTTGAGGTGAAAGCGCGCAAAACTTACGATGCCGGCGCCTACGCCGTGCATCCGCAATCACAACAGCGCATCGGCCGCGCGGCCGAGGTGCTTGCGGGCCGTTGGCGGCTGAACGCAGCGCCCATTCGCTTTGATCTCATTGTCATCGGCGCTGGTTTCTTGCCGAAACATGAACGCGCCGCGTGGATGATAGAGCCGCGCCGTTAAACGTGCCGAAACGATCCAATGGCACGCTCGCGCGCATGCGTAAGTCTCTGTTCATTCTCGCGGCGCTGTGCGCCTCAACGCTCGCCACCGGCTGCGCGACCGCGACTGTTGGCGCTGTCGCCAGCGTCGGCGTGTTCGCCGTGCAGGATCGCACGATCGGCGAGGGCATCGACGACGCCACCGCTTCCCAAGAAGTTAAGACGCGCTTGATGGCCGCCGATAGCGCCGGCTTCGCGCAAGTGGATGTCGAGGTCGCCAATGGCAGCCTGTTGCTCTCGGGCGCCGCGCCAACGGAAGAGCACAAGCAAGCCGCCGAGATGATCGCCCGCAACGTGCGCAGCATCGACGCCGTCTACAACGAGATCTTCGTCGCTCCGCCCGCGGGCCTCGTGCGCAACGCCGCTGACGAACTGATCACCGCGCAAATCCGCGCCCGCTTCGCAGCGAGCCCGCACGTGCGCGCCATCAACATCAATATCGAGACGTTCCAGGGCAATGTGTACCTGATGGGCACCGCGCGCTCGGAGATGGAGCTGCAACGCGCCGCCGAGATCGCGAGTGTCGTTTCTGGCGTGCGCCGCGTCGTCTCGTTCATGCAGGTGCGCACGCCGAACAATCCGACGTTCGCCAGCGCGCAGCCGCCGGCGCCGGAATTCCGCGGCGCGCCGATGGATCCGACGACCGCCAACTAAACGTCGCGCAAGCTCTGTAAATCCTTCGCAATGGAGCCCGATTGCGCTTGCGCGCCTCGTGTTTGGGGGTAAGTTTTCCAGATAGCGTCACGAACCGCGAGAGCGTGTTCGATTTATGTTGCGGGTTTGTTCTAAATCTGTGCTAAATAGACCTCGGCCTGTGGATAAAGGCTGAGGGCAATTCGCTATGTCGACCTGCGCCACCGCAATCACGCTCGCTTTCGCTGGCCTCGAGGCCAAGCGCGTCGAAGTTCAGGTCCAGCTTGCCGGCGGCGTGCCGGGCATCGTCATCGTCGGGCTTGGGGATAAGGCCGTCTCGGAAAGCCGCGAGCGCGTACGCGCGGCGTTCGCGTCGATCGGGCTTTCGATCCCGGCCGGGCGCCTGATCGTCAACCTCGCGCCCGCCGATCTGCCGAAAGAGGGCACGCATTACGATCTACCGATCGCATTGGCGATGATGGCCGCCATCGGCGCGCTGCCGCATGACGCACTCGATGGGCTCGTCGCGTTCGGCGAGGTCGGCCTCGATGGCTCGCTCGCCGCCGCGCCCGGCGCGCTACCCGCGGCGATGGCTGCGCATGGCATGGGGCTTGGATTTCTGTGTCCGGAATCGTGTGGCGCGGAAGCGGCATGGGCCGGCGGCGAAGTGCTCGCGGCGCCATCGCTTCTCTCACTCGTCAATCATTTCCGCGGTGGTTCGCAATTGAAGCCGCCCGAGCGCGGCGATCTCATCAGCGCCGAGGCTGTGCCGGATTTGCGCGACGTGCGCGGGCAGGAACAAGCCAAGCGCGCATTGGAGATCGCCGCGGCGGGCGGTCACAATATTCTGTTTGTCGGCCCGCCGGGCGCGGGCAAATCCATGCTGGCGCAACGCTTGCCGGGTTTGCTGCCGCCGCTTTCGAGCGAGGAATTGCTCGAAGTTTCGATGCTGCATTCGGTGGCGGGCTTGTTGGAGCGCGGCCAGCTCACGCGCACGCGTCCGTTCCGCGCACCGCACCATTCCGCTTCCATGGCGGCGCTTGTCGGCGGCGGTTTGCGTGCAAAACCCGGCGAAATCTCGCTCGCGCATCAAGGCGTGCTGTTTCTGGATGAGTTGCCTGAGTTCAGCCCGCAAGCGCTCGATGCTTTGCGTCAGCCGTTGGAGAACGGCTCGGTGATGATCGCCCGCGCAAACCATCACGTAACGTACCCCGCGCACATCTTGCTCGCGGCGGCGATGAATCCGTGCCGCTGCGGCGGCGGGCCGGGAACTGGCGCGTGCCGCCGCGGGCCGCGCTGCGCGATCGAATATCAAGCGCGGCTCTCCGGCCCGCTTTTGGATCGCATCGATATTCAGCTCGACGTGCCGCCGGTCACCGCTGCGGACCTCTCTCTGCCGCCGCCGATCGAAGGTACGGCGGAAGCCGCCAATCGTGTGCTGCACGCGCGCGGCGCGCAGAATGAGCGCGGCGCGGGGCTCAATTCGCGGCTTGATCTGGATGCGCTCGAAAAGATCGCCGCGCCCGATGCGCCAGGCGCGGCGCTGTTGAGCAAGGCCGCCGAGACACTGTCGCTCTCCGCCCGCGCGTACCATCGCACCATCAAGGTCGCCCGCTCGATCGCCGATCTCGATGGCGAGGTGGCGGTCAAGCGCATCCATGTCGCCGAAGCGCTGAGCCTCCGCCGCCATTGGGCCGGCGCTGAGCAAGGCGGGGCGATCGCCAGAGTTTCTTAACCGCCCACTAACCGCGCCGGCGCTTGATCCATCCATGGGCCAGCCCGCCGCTTCGTTTGGCTTCGACGCGTTCGAAGCCTTGCCTGATCCGGCCGCGATCCTCGCGGCGGACGGCGCGTTGCTGCGCGCCAATGCGGCCTTCCGCGAAACATTCCGCCACTGGATTGGCCCCAACCGCGCGCCGTGGGGCCGCGCGCAGCCGCCGGCTTTCACGAATGGCGAGCGCCGCTTCGATGCGCGCGCGCCGGACGGACGCACGTTCGAGTGGATCGATCGCGTGTTGCCCGATGGGGCGCGTTTCGTGATCGCGCACGACGTTACACGCCTCACTCAAGCCGCCGAGGAATCGCTTCGCGCGAAGACCACACTGTTCGCCACGCTCACGCACGAATTGCGCACGCCCCTCAATGGCGTGCTCGGCATGACGGGGTTGCTCGGGCTTTCTAAGCTCGAACCGGCGCAGCGTTCCTATCTCGACGCGATCCGCCAGTCCGGCGAGCACCTGCTCGATCTCATCACCGAGATCCTCGATTATTCGCGCCTCGAAGCTGGCCGCATTCAGCTTGAGCACGCCCCGTTCGATCCTGAAGCGGTGATGCAGGATGTGGCCGAGCTCTTGTCGCCGAAGGCGTACGAGAAGGGGCTCGATATCGCCGTCAACGTCCGCGCCGATACGCCTGGGCGCGTGATTGGCGATGATGGCCGCGTGCGGCAGATCTTGTTCAACCTCGCTGGTAATGCGGTGAAGTTCACGGCAGGCGGCGGCGTGTTGCTTGATCTCGCGCCGCGCGGCGAAGGCCGCTTGCGCTTCACGGTGCGTGATACGGGCCCAGGTATCTCTGCCGACAAGCAGAAGCTAATCTTCGAAGAATTCTCACAAGCCGACGAAGGCATCGCGCGCCGATATGGCGGTGCGGGCCTGGGCTTGGCGATCGTGAAACGTCTTGCCACAGCGATGGGCGGCGAGGTTGGGCTCACCAGCCGTGTCGATCAAGGCTCAAGCTTCTGGGTCGAGCTGCCGCTACAGCCGGCGGCGTCAAACGACGCGCCGATTGCGCTGCAAGGCGTGCGCGTCGCTATCGTCAGCGAGGCGCAGATTCTGTCGCAGGCTTTGCGCGGGCTGGTGACCTCTTATGGCGGGCTCGCGGTCGCGCGCGAGGATAAGCCGGACGTCATCCTCTACGATTGGCGGGGCGAGCCGGACGGCGAAGAGATCGCCGGCTTGCAGCAACAAGCGCGCGCTGTGATCGCCATCATCGCGCAAGAGAACCGCGACGCCATCGAACGCTGCCGCGCCGCGGGCTTGCACCATTACGCACTGAAGCCGCTCCGTCGCCGCGCGCTGGCGGAACGCATTCGCATCGCGCTGGGCTTGAGCGAAGCGAGCGCCGTAACGGCCGCAGCGGCGCCCGAGCCGTCAGCGCAAATTCTCACCGGCCTTCGCGTGCTGCTGGCGGAAGACAACCCGATCAACGCCATGCTCGCGCGGGCTTTGCTGACGCGGCAGGGCTGCGTGGTCGATGTCGTGCACGATGGCGAAGAGGCGGTGCAGGCCGCGGCCGCCGCGCCCTATGATCTGATGCTGCTCGACGTGCGCATGCCGCGTCTCGATGGGCTCGAGGCCGCTAAGCGCATCCGCGCCCTTGGCGGCGCTATCGCCAAGACGCCGATCGTGGCGCTCACCGCCGACGCCGGCGAGGAAGACCGCGCCCGCGCCCTCAAAGCCGGAATGGACGAGTTCATCACCAAGCCGATCGACGCCGAGCGGCTGCTTGCCGTCGCTGCGCGCTTTACCGTCCGCCCGAACCCCGCCACGTTCGCCGGGAAATAGTCTCTCCGGAGGAGGCGACATGACCGACCAAGCCGCTGTCGCGACAGCTGAGAAACCTCGTCGCCACGTCTTGTGGATCGCCGCCGCCCTCGGGTTTGGCTGCGGTTTGCCGTACTCGCTTTTGGTCGGCTCGATGGCGGTGTGGTTGACCAACGCCGAGGTCGGCTTTGGCACGATCGGCGCGCTGTCGTGGATCGGCCTGCTCTATGCGTTCAAGTTCATCTGGTCGCCTGCCTTCGATTGGCTGGTGCCGCCGTTCGCCAATACGATCGGTCGCCGGCGCGCGTGGATCGCGCTGTGCCAACTCGCCATCGCCGCATGCTTGTTCGGCATGACGTTGTTCGACCCGACGGTGAACTTGCTCGCCTTCGCCGGTTTTGCCGTGTTCGCGGCGTTCGCGTCCGCAAGTCAGGACATCGTTGTTGACGCATGGCGGATTGAAACCGCCGAGAACGGCAAGCAGCTCGACGCGATCACTGTGCAGTATCAGCTCGGCTATCGCTTGGCTGCGATCCTCGCCGGCGCCGTCGCTTTGCTGCTCGCGGACATCTGGGCGCAGCCGGGTGATGCGGCCGCTGGCTGGCCGGCGATCTGGACCTTGATGTCGGTGCTGATGGCGTTTGCGATCGGCGCGACGTTGGCCGCGCCGGAGCCGATCGTCGCGCCGCGCGCGCCGGTGAGTGCTGCCGCGCTCGATCCGGAAACGCAGAAGCTCCGCCGCGCTGCCGCATTTCCAGTTGCACTTGGCTGGGCGCTTTCCGGCGCGGCGTTGATTGGCTTCATGTTCTACACTTTGGCCAATCCTGGCGCGAGCGCGGCCGCGTTCCGCGACGCGGCGACGCCGTGGATTCTGCTGGTGACGATCGGCGCGCCGTTGGCGATTTCTTTCTGGCTTGCGACCAAGCCCGGCGCGCTGGAAGGGGTCTCAGGCTCGAAAGCTTTCGCCGACATCCTGTTCGAGCGCGTGCTCGCGCCACTGGCGGATTTCGTGCGCCGCTATTGGCTCTGGGCGCTGCCAGTGTTGGCGTTGGCGATGACCTATCGCATCGCCGACTCGATTTGGGGGTCGTTCGCGCAGCCCTTTTATATCGGCATTTTGCAGCACTCGAACTCGGACGTCGCTGTCGCCTCGAAGATGGTTGGCGTGGTGATGACGATGGCGGGCATCGCGCTCGGCGGTGTGTTGGTGGCCTGGATCGGGCGTATGGCGGCGCTGATCTTTGGCGGCATCGTCGCAGCGGCCACGAACTTGCTCTACGCGGATCTCGCGCATGGCGGGCGATGGATCGATGGCTTTCTGACAAGCACCGGTCTTGGCGGCGTGTTCGATTGGGCGCTGCGCGGCTTTGTCGGCCTCGTTGAATCAGCGGGCGGCGCGACTGTGTTCGCCGATGTGAATCTGGGCGACGGGCTCAATCGTCTAACGGCGGTGATCGCCATCGAAAATCTCGCCGGCGGCCTTGCGAGCGCGGTGCACCTCGTATGGCTGTCGTCCATCGTCAACAAGAGCTACGCGGCAGTGCAATATGCGTTGCTGTCATCGCTTGCGCTGCTTGTTGGCGTGATCTTCCGTCCGCGCATTGGCTCATACGTCGACGCCGTGAAGGATCAGGGCGTCGAGGCGCAAGCGGATCGCTTCGCGGACGTCTTCATCTTCGCGGCGTGGATCGGTTTGATCGCCGTGGCGCTGGCGATGCTTGAGTGGTGGCGCCAAGGCCGCACGCCAGCGACGGCGCTAGAACGCGCGCCCGCCTAGCGCTTGTCCTCGGCCTGGAACGCCGCCAAAGCCGCGAACGTCACGATGTCCGACACCGTCGCGCCGAGCGAGGCGATCTGGATCGGGCAGGCAAGGCCGGTCAGCACCGGGCCGATCACTGTCGCGCCGCCGACGCTTGTCAGCAGGCTCGATGAGATCGACGCCGAATGCAGCGCCGGCATCACCAGCACGTTCGCCGGCTCGGTGAGGCGCGAGAATGGGTAGAGGCCGTGAATGTCCGGATGCAGCGCGACATCCGGGTTCATGTCGCCGTCGTACTCGAAATCGATTTCTTCGCGGCGATCGAGGATCGACACGGCTTCGCGGATGCGGTCCGAGCGTTCGAGCTTCGGATTGCCGAACGTCGAGTGCGCCACCAACGCCACGCGCGGCGTCGCGCCGAATTTGCGCGCCATTGCCGCGGCTTGAATGGTGATCTGCGCCAGCTCTTCGGCGGTTGGAAATTCCGCCACAGCCGTGTCGGCGATGAACAGCATGCGCCCCCGGGAGAGCACGATCGACATGCCCATCACGCGCTCGCCGCGCACCGGATCAATCACGCGGCGGATGTCTTCCATCGCGGTCGCGTAATTGCGCGTCACGCCCGTGACCATGCCGTCGGCGTGGCCAAGCGCGACCATGCAAGCGCCGAACACGTTGCGGTCCTGGTTCACCAGGCGTTGCGCGTCGCGTTGCAGGAAGCCGAAGCGTTGTTGGCGCTTGTAGAGATAATCCGTGTAGAGCGGATTGTGGTTCGAGAGCCGCGCGTTGACGATCTTCAGGTTCGCGCTTTCCGGCACGCCAAGCGCGGCCATGTTGCGCATCACCTCTTCTTCGCGGCCGATCAGGATCGCTTCGCCGAGGCCTTGCTCCTGGAACGCATAGGCCGCGCGGATCACCGAACGCTCTTCGCCTTCCGCGAACACGATTTTCTTCGGCGCGTTGCGCACGGCGTTTTGCACGCGCTGGATCGTCGCCGCCGTTGGGTCGAGGCGTTGCGCCAGGCTTGCCTTGTACGCCGCCATGTCGGCGATTGGCTTGCGCGCGACGCCCGTGTCCATCGCCGCCTTGGCGACGAACGGCGGGATATGCGAAATCAGCCGCGGATCGAACGGGGTGGGAATGATATATTCCGGCCCGAATTTGAGCCGCTGGCCATGATAGGCCGCCGCCACTTCATCCGGCACGTCCGCCTTTGCGAGATCGGCCAGCGCGCGCGCAGCGGCGACCTTCATCTCTTCATTGATCGTACGCGCCCGCACATCGAGCGCGCCGCGGAAGATGTAAGGGAAGCCGAGGACGTTGTTGACCTGGTTCGGGTAGTCCGACCGACCCGTTGCGACGATCGCGTCCTTGCGCACCGCATGCACGTCCTCCGGCGTGATCTCGGGATCGGGATTGGCCATGGCGAAGATGATCGGATTCTTGGCCATCGACTTGACCATGTCCTTCGTCATCGCGCCGGCGACGGAAAGGCCCATGAACACGTCCGCGCCCTTGAGCGCCTCGGCCAACGTGCGTGCTTTGGTCTCGACGGCATGCGCCGTCTTGAACTGATCCATGCTCTGCGTGCGGCCTTTGTAGACCACGCCCTTGGAGTCGCAGACGATGACGTTGTCGTGCGGCACGCCGAGTTGCTTGATGAGGCCGATGCAGGAGAGGCCTGCCGCGCCCGCGCCGTTGACGACGACTTTCACCTCTTTCAGCGAACGGCCGGTCAGCTCGCATGCATTGAGCAGGCCAGCAGCAGCGATGATCGCGGTGCCGTGTTGGTCGTCGTGAAACACCGGAATGTCGAGTTCGTCACGCAGACGGCTCTCGATGACGAAGCATTCCGGGCTCTTGATGTCCTCAAGATTGATGCCGCCAAAGGTCGGGCCGATATTGCGGACGGTGGTGATAAATTCTTCGACGTCTTGCGTCGTCACCTCGATGTCGATCGAGTCCACATCGGCGAAGCGTTTGAACAGGACGCTCTTGCCCTCCATCACCGGCTTCGACGCCATCGCGCCAAGATTGCCGAGGCCGAGGATCGCCGTGCCGTTGGAGATCACCGCGACGAGGTTGCCCTTAGAGGTATAATCGTAGGCGCGGTCCACATCCTCCGCGATCGCCTTCACCGGCACGGCCACTCCAGGCGAATAGGCGAGCGAGAGATCGCGCTGCGTCGCCATCGGCTTGGTCGGCGTGATCGAGATTTTGCCTGGCGTCGGCAGGCGGTGGAAATCGAGCGCTTCGGCGTCGGTAAAGGTCTTTTTCGTGTCGGACATCTAGTCGGGGCGTTCCTGGCGGAATTTTGAGGCGCCACCCTAGTCTTGGGCCCTGGCCCGTCAATGGAAGTCGGAGCGACATTTCGGTATAGGGGCGCGTGGCCGATTCCAGCTCCACTCCAGAGGCGCAGCAAGCGCCGGTGCGCGCCTCGCCCTTTATGGCGCAGTACCTCGCCGCGAAGGCCGAGCATCCCGAAGCGCTCGTGTTCTTCCGCATGGGCGATTTCTATGAGCTGTTTTTCGAGGATGCGGAGAAGGCCGCAGGCGCGCTCGGCATCACGCTGACGAAGCGTGGCCAACACGGCGGCGAACCGATCCCGATGGCCGGCGTGCCGTGGCACCAGGCTGAGGGTTATCTCGCGAAGCTGATCCGCGCTGGCTTCAAGGTCGCGGTGTGCGAGCAGCTTGAGGATCCGTCCGAAGCCAAGAAGCGCGGCTCGAAATCGATCGTCGCGCGCGGTGTCGTGCGCGTGGTTACGCCGGGCACGCTGACGGAAGAGGGCCTGCTCGACGCGCGCGCCGCCAATCGTTTGGCGGCGTGTGTGATAGCAGGCGAATCGGCGGCGATTGCATGGGCGGACGTTTCAACCGGTGCGTTCGAAGCGCGCGCGCTGAAGGCGGCGGACGTCGAGGAAGAACTGGCGGCGCTTGCGCCGGCGGAGCTGATCGTCACCGAAGCGGATTCCAACGCATTGCGTGAAGCCGCGCGTGTCAGCGGCGCGGCGATGACGCTGCGCCCGAACGTGAAGGCGGACGCGAAAGCTGCGCAGCGGCGCATCAAGGAAGCGTTCCAAGTCGCTGCGCTCGATGCGTTCGGCGATTTCACCCAAGCCGAGCTCTCGGCCATGGGCCTCGTTCTCGACTATGTAGAACTCACCCAAGCCGGCGCTGCTCCGCGGCTCGCGCCGCCGCGTCGCGCGCCGGAACGCGCGTTTATGGCGATCGACGCCGCGACCCGCGCGGCGCTTGAAATAGAGCGCTCCGTGCGTGGCGGACGTGACGGTTCACTGCTGGCGACAGTGGATCGCACAGTCTCCGCGCCCGGCGGGCGGCTGTTGGCGGAGCGTATCGCGCGTCCGCTCACTGATCCTAAGGCGATCGCCGCGCGGCTCGATGCGGTGACCTTCTTCCTCGACGCCGCAGACCGCCGCGCCGGCGTGCGCCACGAGCTAAAAGCCGCTGGCGATCTCGCGCGTGCGCTGACACGGCTTGCGCTTGGCCGTGGCGGGCCGCGCGATTTGGCGGCGTTGCGCGATGGTTTGATGGCGGGCGATCGCGCCGCCGCGCGGTGCTTGGGACTGGGCGTTGAAGCGCCGGCGGAGATCGAACGCGCGTGCGCGGCGCTGACGTTGGCGTCGCATCCGCCGCTTGCGAGCCTCGCGCAAACTCTGGAGCGCGCGCTGGCGCCGGAACTGCCGCTGCTGACGCGTGACGGCGGCTTCATCGCCCAGGGCTTCGACGCAGCGCTCGAAGAAAGCCGTGCGTTGCGCGACGACAGCCGCCGCGTCATCGCCGCTTTGCAAACGCGCTACGCGGAAGAAACCGGCATCGCCGGCTTGAAGCTGAAGCACAACAACCAACTCGGCTATCATATCGACGCGACCTCGAAGCAGGCTGAAGCGCTCATGCGCCCGCCGCTGAACGCCAGTTTCATTCACCGGCAAACCAATGCCGGTTCGGTGAAGTTCACAACCAACGAGCTTGTCGAACTCGACGCCAAGATCGCCCGCGCCGGCGACGCGGCGCTGTCGCGTGAGACGGCTTTGTTCAAGGAATTCGCCGCGACCGCCGCCGCGAACGAAAGCGCCATCCGCGCTGCCGCCGATGCGCTGGCGTCGCTCGATGTCGCCGCGGGGCTCGCGCACTGGGCGGAAGAGACGCGCGCCACGCGGCCCGAGATCGATGAAACCACGGCGCTGCTTGCCGAAGGCGGGCGTCATCCTGTGGTCGAAGAGGGTGTGCGCCGCGAGGGCAATGGCTTCACGCCGAACGATTGCCGGCTCGATGCGGAGGGCAAGTCTGGCCCGCGCCTGATGGTCGTCACTGGCCCGAACATGGCCGGTAAGAGCACGTATCTGCGCCAGATCGCTTTGCTCGCGGTGCTCGCGCAAGCGGGCTCCTACGTGCCGGCGAAGAAGCTGCGGCTCGGCATCGTCGATCGGGTGTTCGCGCGCGTCGGCGCCTCCGACGATCTCGCGCGTGGACGTTCGACGTTCATGACCGAGATGGTCGAGACCGCCGCGATCCTGCATCAGGCCGGCCCGCGCGCGCTGGTCGTGCTCGATGAAATCGGCCGCGGCACGGCGACGTTCGACGGCCTCGCCATCGCTTGGGCGGTCGCGGAGCATCTGCACGAAGCTAACAAATGTCGCGCCGTCTTCGCCACGCACTATCACGAACTCACGCGGCTCGCCGATAAGCTCGAAGCCGGCGCCAATGCGCATCTGCGCGCGAAGGAATGGAAGGGCGATCTCGTCTTCCTGCACGAGGTGTCGCCAGGTGCGGCGGACCGCTCCTACGGCATCCAGGTGGCGAAGCTTGCGGGCCTGCCGAAGCCGGCGGTGGAACGGGCGCGTGCGGTGCTGGCGCGGCTCGAAGCCAATGGCGGCTCAACGCGGGTTGAGATCGTCGATGATCTGCCGCTGTTCGCGCAGGTGGTGGAGGAGAACGCACCGTCGCCGCTGGAAGCGGCTGTGGCGAAAATGAATCCGGACACTCTCTCGCCCAAAGACGCGCTCGAGCTCATGTATCAGCTCAAGCAGATCGCCTCAGAGCAGGAATAACCGACTATTGGTTCGGTTGAGGCGGGGTGTCGCGGCTGACGATCGGATCGCGGCTGTTGACGCTGTCCTGCGCCGCCTGGATCGCCTGGCCTTGCACGAGGGTGTCGCGCACAGGATCCGTCAGGCCGACATAGGCCTGGAACATCATGAAGCCGCCAAGCAGGGCGCCGAGGACCAGACCGCTCACGCCCCAGAGGGTCGCCGCAAACCAATAGGCCGACGACCGCTCGCGGCGGACGTGCATGCGGAACAGGTTTTGGTCCATAAGCGCTTCGATGCGCCCGCGGTCGGGATGGTCTTGCACCTGGTGAGTGTCCTCATCGACAGGGGTGACCTTGATCGTACGGCCGCTACGGCTGCGCATTTAAGCGGTCTCCATTTCGCATCGGATATGGAGGCTTCGCGCACCCAGCGCAACATGCCCACACAGCCCATCCGAGCAGACTTTGGCTTTGCTCGCGAAATGAGGCAAGTTTGCGGATGCGAATTTACGAAGAAGTTATGTGAACAAACATGTGTCGCCCAATCCTTGTGCGTGCTTGCCTGAACAGCTGACATGCCGGCCCTCCTAAAACCCGCAAGAATTGAACACGTTGTCGACGGCGTCCGGCTGCGCGCGCAGCTGACGGCGGCCGCCTTGAGCGAGGGCGACAACGCGCGCAATCGCGTACGCACGTTGCTGCACGGCGCTTTGTTTCGCGGGCGCATGATCGCCAAGGAACGGCTCGAAGCGGGGGAGAATGGCCTGGCCGTATCGCGGCTGCTGGCCAAGGTCGCCGACGAAGTGGTGGCGGCGCTCTACGACTACACGACCACCCACGTCTTCCGCGCAAGAAACCCCACCGAGGGCGAGCGCTTCGCCGTGGTCGCCGTCGGCGGCTACGGGCGGGGTCAGCTCGCGCCCTCGTCCGACCTCGATCTGTTGTTCCTGCGCGCTTACAAACAGACGCCGTTCGCCGAGAGCGTGACCGAGTACATGCTCTACATGCTCTGGGACCTTGGCCTGAAGGTCGGGCATTCCTCGCGCACCATCAATGAATCGCTGAAGTTCGCGAAAGAGGATTTCACCTTCCAGACCTCGTTGCTGGAGCAACACCTCGTCGCTGGCGACGCGTCGCTGCAACAGGAATTGGTCAATCGCTTCCGCAAGGAGGTCGCGGCCAACAATCACGCCGCCTTCATCGCCGAGAAACTGCGCGAGCGTGACGAACGCCACCTCCGGGCCGGCGCCTCGCGCTACATGGTTGAGCCCAACATCAAAGAGGGCAAAGGCGGCCTGCGCGATCTGCACACCTTGTTCTGGATGGCCGCGCATCGCTACGGCTACGACCGCCAGCGCGACTACATTACCCACGGCGTATTTACGCCGGCGGAGACACACCGCTTCCTGCGGGCGCTCGAGTTTTTGTGGAGCGTGCGCTGCCATCTGCATTTCATCACCGGGCGCGGCGAAGAGAAGCTAACCTTCGATCTTCAGCCGGAGCTCGCCAAGCGCCTCGGCTATTCGGCGCGCACCAACAACACGTCGGTTGAGCGCTTCATGCGCCGCTATTTCCTGGTGGCGCGCGAGGTCGGCGCGCTGACGCGGACGTTGTGCGCGAAGCTGGAGGCGGACCAAGCCAAGCGTGCGCCGCAGGGGCTGCAACGTCTGTTCGGCGGCGGGCAAAAGCAATTGCCGCTGGCGTCGCCGGGCTTCCGCATGGAAGGCGGGCGCGTGGACGTTACCTCGCCGGAGGTGCTCGACGATCCGGTGAACCTCATCCGCCTGTTTCAGATCGCTGATGCAAACGATCTCGACGTGCATCCCGCCGCGTTCGGCGAAGCCGCCAAGCGCGCCAAGGAAATCACGCCGGGCGTCCGCCACAACGCCGCGGCGCGCGATGCGTTTCTCGAAGTCGCGACGTCGAAGCACAATCCAGCGGCGACGCTGCGGCTGATGAACGACGCCGGCGTGCTCGGGCGTTTTGTGCCGGAGTTTGGCCGCATCGTGGCGCAGATGCAGTTCAACATGTACCACCATTTCACGGTGGACGAGCACACATTGCGTGCTGTCGATGCGATCTCGGAAATCGAGCGCGGCGTGCACAAGGAACAGCATCCGCTCGCGACCGACATCTTTCCGAAGATCATCAATCGCCGCGCGTTATATCTGGCGATGCTGCTGCACGACACCGGCAAGGGCGAAGGCGATCAGCAGATCGAAGGCGAGATCTCAGCGCGCGCCGCGTGCGAGCGTTTGGGCTTGCCGGCGGATGAGGTTGATCTCGTCGGTTGGCTCGTCGGCCATCATCTGGTGATGAGCGATTTCGCCCAGAAGCGCGACATCGCCGATCCGCGCACGGTGGCGCAATTCACTGAGATCGTCGGCTCGGTTGAGCGCTTGCGTTTGCTGCTGGTGCTGACGGTGGCGGACATTCGCGCTGTCGGCCCTGGCGTGTGGAACAATTGGAAGGGCCAATTGCTCCGCGATCTTTATCGCCTCACCGAAGCGACGTTGCATGGCGGCCGCTCCGATGAGGAGGGCGTGCGCGAGCACCTCGCTGTGCTCGCCGCCGATGCGAAGACGCAATTGCTGCAGGATGTCGGCAAGATCGATTGGATCGAGGAATGGCTGCACTCGTTCGATGACGCCTATTGGCTAAACCATGATGCGTCCGCGCTCGCTTGGCATGCGCGCGAGGTGATCGCCGGCCGCAAGGCGGGCGATGTCGCGCACGTGGCGACGCGCTTCCGCCCGGTGCAGGGCGTCACCGATGTGCTGATCTATTGCCAAGATCGCCCCGGCCTGTTCGCGAGCCTCGCCGCCGCGATTTCCGGCTGCGGCGCCGACATTGCCGACGCGCGTGTGCACACAACGAAAGACGGCGCGGCGTTCGACGTGTTCTCGATCCAGACCTCGGACATGAAGCCTTTCGGTCTCGAACATCCGGACACGCTGGCGACGCTTGTCTCCCGCGTCGCCGACGCGACGCAACGCGATCACGCGCCGCCAGCGCCGAAGCCTGCCTCGCGCCGCGCCGCGGCGTTCGCGATCGATCCGTGGGTGCGCATCGACAACGAAGTGGCGATGCACTCGACAGTGATCGAAGCCTCCGGCCGTGACCGTCACGGCCTCTTGGCCGAACTCGCGCGCGTGATGGCTGACGCGGGGCTCGACATCGTCACCGCCCACATCGATTCCCACGGCGCCCGCGCGTCGGACGTGTTTTACGTCCAGTCCGAAGGCGGCCAGCTCCGCGACGGGCCGCGGATCAAGGCTGTGCATGACGGCCTGGTCGCGGTTCTCGGCGCCGCCGAGCCCGCCGCGCCCGCCGATCCCGCGCGGCAGCCCTTGGCGGTGGCGCGTGCATCGACAGCGCGCTAACACCCGAGGCCTCAGCCGGGGAATCACGTGAGTCTTGCACGCAATACCGCCGTGATCGGCGGCCTGACCTTGGTGTCCCGCGTGCTCGGGTTCGCGCGCGATCTGATCATGGCGGCGGCCTTGGGCGCGGGGCCGATCGCCGACGCGTTCTTCGCGGCGTTGCGTTTTCCGAACCTGTTCCGGCGCCTGTTCGCCGAAGGCGCGTTCAGCCAGGCGTTCGTGCCTGTGTATTCGAAGACGCTCGCCGCCGAAGGGCAGGAGGCGGCTGACCGGTTGGCGAGCGAAGCGCTTTCGGTGCTGCTCGTCATCACCGGCTTGTTGAGCGCGCTCGCGGTGCTGGCGATGCCATGGATCAATCGCGTGCTGTTCGTCGGCTACGTCGACGATCCCGACACGTTCAATCTCGCGACGACGCTGACGCAGATCACCATGCCGTATCTCGTCTGCATGACGGCGGCGACGTTGTTCTCCGGCGTGCTCAACGCGCGCGGCAAATTCTTCGTCGCGGCGGCGGCGCCGATCCTGTTGAATCTGTGCTTGCTGCTCGCGGTGTTTCCGTTCCGCGACGATGCACGCACGGCGTCCTACGCCGCGGCGATTGCGGTGAGTGTTTCGGGTGTGCTGCAAGCGCTTTGGGTGTGGTTCGGAGCGGCGCGCGCCGGCGCGCATGCCGGCATCCGCGCGCCGCGCATTACAGCCGGCGTGAAGCGCCTCGTCGCGCTCGCGGTGCCGGGCGCGCTGGCGGGTGGGGCGCTGCAGATCAATGTGCTGGTGAGCCAGGCGCTTGCTTCTTTCGAGGAAGGCGCGATCACCTATCTCAACGTTGCGGATCGGCTTTATCAATTGCCGCTCGGCCTGATCGGCATCGCCGTTGGCGTCGCCATGCTGCCGCGCCTGTCGCGTCTGGTGCAGGAAGGCGATGGGCCTGGCGCGCGTGGCGCGCTCGATGAAGCGGTGGCGCTATCGATGGCGTTCACATTGCCGGCGGCGGCGGCGTTGCTAGCCATCCCGAGCTTTCTGATCGAAGGCATGTTCTCGCGCGGCGCCTTCACGGCGGAAGACGCGGCGAATGTTGGCGCGGCCTTGTTCCATTATGGCTGGGGCGTGCCGGCGTTCGTGCTCGCGAAGATTTACGCGCCGGCTTTCTTCGCGCGTGAGGATACTCAGGCGCCGATGCGCTTTGCGATCACGTCGATGATCGTCAATGTCGTGCTCGGTGCGGCGCTGTTCTTTGGCTTGCGGCAGCTTGGCGTCCACGGCTTCCCGGGGCTCGCCATCGCCACCTCCGTCGCGGCGTGGATCAATGTGCTGCTGATGATCCGCGCTTTGATGAAGAGCGACGCCTACAGGCCGACGCCGCAAGGCATGGGCCGGCTGTTCCGCATCTTGCTGGCGTCAGCGATCCTGTTCGCGGTGATGTGGTCGGCGCAGGCGAACCGCGCTTACCTCGAAGCGCAGCTTGGCTCGAAAGAGCTGCTGATCGCCATCGTCATCCTCGGCGGCGGTACGTTCTATTTCGTGCTCGCCTTCCTGGTGCGCGCGGTGACTTTTTCCGAGGTCCGCGCTGCTTTCCGCCGCCAACCTGGACCCGCGGGCGGGGGCGCCGGCTTGCCGCCGGGCTTGGACGGCTGATAGGAAGCGGCTCATGAACATGAGCGATCTCAACAAGGGACGATGGCGGGCCTGATCCGACGGCCACGACCCATGCGCGCGCCGCCGCGCCCCCTCATGTTCTGGAGTTTCCGATGACCGACGCCGTCCCGCCCGCCTACAAGGGCCCAACCCGCGTGTTTTCCGGCATGCAGCCCACGAACGGGCTTCATCTCGGCAATTATCTCGGCGCGCTGAAGAATTGGGTGAGCCTACAGGATCGCTACGAGAGCATTTATTGCATCGTCGATCTGCACGCGATCACCACTGGCCCCGATCCGAAAAACCTCGTCAGCCGCTGCCGCGAAGTCGCCGCCGCCTACATGGCGGCCGGCGTTGATCCCAAGCGCGCGATCATCTTCGTGCAATCGGCGGTGCGCGAGCACACCGAGCTCGCGTGGATCTTCAATTGCGTCGCCCGCATGGGCTGGGTCGAGCGTATGACGCAGTTCAAGGACAAAGCCGGCAAGGACGCGCAGCGTTCGTCGGTCGGCTTGTTCGATTATCCGGTGCTGCAGGCGGCGGACATTCTGCTTTACAAAGCGACGCACGTGCCGGTCGGCGAAGACCAGAAGCAGCACCTAGAACTGTCACGCGACATCGCCCAGAAGTTCAACAACGACCATGAGGTCCCGAACTTCTTCCCGCTGCCGGAACCGGTGATCCTCGGCGCCGGTGCGCGCGTGATGTCTCTGCGCGAGGGGTCGAAGAAGATGTCGAAGTCCGATCCCTCGGACATGACGCGCATCAATCTGACCGATGACGCCGACACGATCACCCAGAAGATCAAGAAGGCGACGACGGATTCCGAGCCGCTGCCGGGAAGCGCCGAAGGCTTGAAGGGCCGCGCCGAGGTCGAGAACCTCGTCGGCATCTATTCGGCCGCATCCGGACGAAGCGTGGATGATGTGCTTGGCGAATTCGGCGGCAAAGGCTTCGGCGTGTTCAAGCCGGCGCTTGCCGATTTGCTGGTCGCCCAGCTTTCGCCGATCGCCAGCGAAATGCGCCGCCTCAACGCTGATCCGGGCACGGTGGACGCCGTGCTAAAGGACGGCGCCGAACGCGCCGCGGCGATCGCCCAACCGATCATGGCTGAGGTGCGCGACGTGGTCGGTTTGTGGAAAGCTTGAGAAGCTTCGCGCTTTGAGCGAAATTACCGCCGCATGAGTGACGCGAAAAATTTCGCCTGCCTCGTCATCGCCGACGAGAGCGAGGAATTTCCCGACGCGCTCACCTATGCGTCGCTGTTAACGAAGAGCGCCGGCTGGCGGCTGGTCATGCTGCGCGTGATCGAGCCGGCGGACCCCGCGCCGTGGGCCTCGATCAGCGAAGAAATGCGGCGCCAGGCGCAGGCGGGCGCCGAAAGCCTCGCCCAGCGCTTCGCTGCTGAAGCTTGGGCGGAGTGCGGCGTCACGCTCGAGCCCGTACTGCGCGAAGGCGATCTGCGGCCGGAAATCCGCAAGCTCTTGGACGAGGACCATTCGATCAAGCTGGTGGTGCTCGCCGCCGCCGCTGGCCCGGGCGGGCCGGGGCCGCTGGTGTCGGCTTTGGCCAAGAGCGCCGGGCTCGGCAACCGGCCGGTGCCGGTCCTGGTGGTGCCGGGCGCGCTGACCAAGGACGAGGTGCGCGCTTTGGCCGTCTCCGTCGGCGCCGCGCTCGACCCCACAAGTCCGCCCGCAACTTGATCGCCAACGTTAAAAGCCCCACCTCAGCCTCATGTTTATCCAGACAGAATCGACGCCGAACCCGCGGACGCTGAAATTCCTTCCCGGCCGCGACGTGCTGGGCTCGGGCAGCCGTGACTTTCAGGACCCGCACGCCGCGCATGCGTCGCCGCTGGCGGAAGCCCTGTTCGCGGTGGATGGGGTCGAGCGCGTCTATCTCGGCGGCGATTTCGTCACCGTCACGAAGGCCGAGGCGATCGAGTGGCCGCACCTGAAGCCGCACGTGCTCGCCGCGATCATGGATCATTTCACCACCGGCCGCCCGGTGCTCGCCGAAGCCGGCGCGGCGGTGGATGTGAGCGATGAGGCGGACATCGTCTATGAAGGCGAAGCCGCCGACATCGTGAAAGAGCTG
Source organism: uncultured Terricaulis sp. (assembly GCA_964653495.1). Classification (GTDB taxonomy): domain Bacteria; phylum Pseudomonadota; class Alphaproteobacteria; order Caulobacterales; family Aquidulcibacteraceae; genus Vitreimonas. The sequence continues at coordinate 23,105 of CAZZFE010000056.1, forward strand.
AAAGAGATCATCGAAGCGCGCGTGCGCCCGGCCGTCGCGCGCGATGGCGGCGACATCACCTTCCATTCCTGGGATCACGA
>CAZZFE010000057.1:0-23173 GCA_964653495.1 uncultured Terricaulis sp.
GACGGAAAGACCCTGTGAACCTTTACTGCAGCTTCGCTGTGGCGTTATCGACGGTTTGTGTAGAATAGGTGGGAGGCTTTGAACCTTGGGCGCCAGCTCGAGGGGAGCCACCGGTGAAATACCACCCTAATTTTCGGTGACGTCTAACCGCAGCCCGTTATCCGGGCTCGGGACCCAGCGTGGCGGGCAGTTTGACTGGGGCGGTCGCCTCCCAAAGAGTAACGGAGGCGCGCGATGGTAAGCTCAAGCCGGTCGGACATCGGCTGTTGAGTGCAATGGCATAAGCTTGCCTGACTGCGAGACTGACGGGTCGAGCAGAGACGAAAGTCGGTCATAGTGATCCGGTGATCCCGTATGTGGAGGGTCATCGCTCAACGGATAAAAGGTACTCCGGGGATAACAGGCTGATCGCCCCCAAGCGTCCATAGCGACGGGGCGGTTTGGCACCTCGATGTCGGCTCATCACATCCTGGGGCTGGAGCAGGTCCCAAGGGTATGGCTGTTCGCCATTTAAAGTGGTACGTGAGCTGGGTTCAGAACGTCGTGAGACAGTTTGGTCCCTATCTACCGTGCGTGTTGGAAACTTGAGAGGATTTGTCCCTAGTACGAGAGGACCGGGATGAACGCACCTCTGGTGCACCAGTCGTTCCGCCAGGAGCGCAGCTGGGTAGCTAAGTGCGGACGGGATAAACGCTGAAAGCATCTAAGCGTGAAACCCCCCTCAAAACTAGGTTTCCCTTGAGAGCCGTAGAAGACTACTACGTTGATAGGCCAGGTGTGGAAGACCCGCGAGGGTTGAAGCTGACTGGTACTAATAGCTCGATTGGCTTGAACGATCGAACGTTCATGCATGGCGACGACTGCGTCGCCTGAATGCGCTGCAAATAATCAAACTGATGTCTTCCCAAACAGGTTTGAGAAACCAGAACCCAGAAATCAGAACGACGCTTCTGACTTCTGAGCTTCTGATTTCTGATGCCTGATCGCGCGCGTCGCGCCGACCTGGCGGCTATGCCGGGGGTTCCCCACCCGATCCCATCCCGAACTCGGTAGTTAAGTCCCCCAGGGCCGATGGTACTATGTCTCAAGGCATGGGAGAGTAGGTCGCTGCCGGGTCTGCACGGCGCGCGCGAATATCCAGATCCCGAACCCTCAAACACGCTCCTCCTCACGATACCAAATGCTGCACGGCCGCTTCCGCGGCAGCGTTTGCACGTTCGGATTCCGCTGGCTGATTTTGCCCGTGCGGCGCCACATTTGGCGTCGTCCAAGCGTGCAAGGCGCCTACGAATCGACCGAACGGTCGGACCCTCGCTCCCGCGCAAATTCGAGGCTCATTCCGGCGCCATTCGTCGCAAGCGTGGGCACAACTCACCCTTAATCTCGCAATGCGCGGTCAGTTTTTCGCGCGGCTCACGTCGCGTTGATGCTGCACCCGCTCACTCGTGACACAAGGCGTAACACTTACGCCACAGCCCGGCGCCAACTCGACATAAAGCGGCCCGAATGGTGGACGCGCGCATTGACCCACCCCTGTCCACCTCTTTAGCTCGTACGGTCTAAAGGACTGAAGCGGAGAGGGCGCTCGGTAGGCGACGGGGACGTGCGGCTCAGGGGACAATCGTCCGGGGGGCCTTTCGCCAAGTCGGCCAGCACACTTTCCAAGAAAAAATGGATCAGGCTCACAGCGTTCAAGCTGTTCGGCGGGAGAATGGGTGATGAATGTAAAGGATAAGCTTGGGTTGCTGGGTGCGACCATTCTTACGTTGGGCATCGGTGGTGTTGTCACCCCGGCGTTCGCGCAAGACGCCCCGACGGCCGAAGAAGGCGACGTGATCGTCGTTACCGGTTCGCGTCTGCGTCGCGAAACGTTCGAAAGCCCGAACCCGACGTTCCAAGTCGGCTCGCAACAGATGGACTCGGCGCAGGTGTCGAACACGATCGACGCGCTCGAAGACATTCCGCTGATCGGCATCGGCGTGAACAACCGTGGCACGCAAGTTCAGAACGGCGACTCGTTCGCGTTCCCTGACGTCCTCGACCTCGGCACGCAGCGCACGCTGACGCTGCTCAACGGCCGCCGCGTCGTCGCCGGCAACCAAGGTTCGGTGTTCGTCCCGGGCAACGCTTCGGGCGCGCAAGTCGACCTCTCGATGATCAACCCGCAGGTTATCGACCGCGTTGAAGTTCTGGCCGGTACGGGCGGCGCGATCTACGGCGCTGACGCCGTGGCCGGCGTCGTCAACATCATCACCAAGGATGATTACGAAGGCTTCGACATTCGTGCTCAAGCGTCGTTCCCGGAAATCGGCGAAGGCAATTCCTATCGCGTCAGCGGTCTTGCGGGCTTCAACCTGCTCAACGACCGTCTGAACATCACGGTTTCGGCTGACTATTTCGACCAAGACATCATCGTGTCGAGCACCGACACGGCGCAGCTCTATGGCGGTTCGCTGGCCACCAACCAGCTCGACTCCGGCACGCGCAACACGGCCGCGTTCGACATCAACTCGGCTGTCACGACGCTCGTCGGCGGCGGCACGATCGCCGGCGCGTTCACGGCGTCTGGCTCGAACGGTGTCCCCAGCACCTATCTCGGCCCGTTCTCGCTCGCGAACTCGGTCCTTAACATCAACGGCGTTCTGACGACCGGTCAGAATTATTCCGGCGGCGTCGGCACGACGACTTCGCTGGTTCCGGCTGGCGTCATCAACACCACGATGGCGCGCTCGGGCATCGTCACCACGCTCGATCCGCTCGGCTTCGCGTCGTTCGCGCCAAGCGCGCTGACGGCTGGCCAGACCGCCAACCCGGATCCGATCCTCACGTCGTTTGGCGTGACGGCGCCGCAGATCGCCAGCATGACGATCGCTCAACGCCGCACTCTCGCGTTGAACCTGCTGCAACGTAACCGCCTGACGCCGTACGAGTATCTCGCGGCGAACCCGGGTCTTGACCCGAACCTGTTCATGGGTACGTTCGGCTCGCTCGGCACCGGCGCCGTGAACGGCTGGCTGCCGACCCTGGATTCCACGCTGGTTCCGGGCGTCACCGCGGCTCAAGCCGCGTTGTTCCCGCGCTACGCTGTTCCGCTGCAATTCAACGCATCGGGCCAGCTGGTTGACTACAACGTCGGCAACATCGTCGCGCCGCTGCAGGCTCAATTCAGCCAAGTGTTCGAAGGCGAAGGCTACGATCCGTTCGCACTGGGCTTCAGCCAAGTGCAAGCGGGCACGGAGCGCGCTTCGTTCTCGCTGATGGGCAATTACGAGATCACCGATTGGCTGCGTACGCGCACCGAGGTGCTGTACACGGACGCGACGTTCTCGCAGATTCAAGGCCCGTCGACCAACGCGGCAGGCGGCAACGCCCAAGCCGGCACGCTCGCGGTTCCGATCTTCATCGACCAGAACCCGTACTTCGGCGCTGCTAACGTTGCGATGATCAACAGCCTCGTCGCGCAAGGTATGAACCTGCCGACCGGCTATGACCCGGACGGCGCCCGCACCGAGATCGCTCCGAACGGCGCGCAACGCGTGCTCTATATGGGCCGCGCTCTGTCGGATATCTTCGGCGGCGACGGCCTCGAGTCGACGACGGACGTCGAGACCTATCGCGTCGCGCAAATCCTGGAAGGTGATTTCTCGGTCTTCGATCGTGACTTCTACTGGGATGTGGCGGCGATTTATGGCCGATCGGAAGCATGGAACAACCGCGTTGACGTCGGCGATATCGAGTTCAACCTCGCAACCGACGTGATCGACCCGGATGGCGCCGGCCCGCTTGGCCCGATGTGCCGTCAGACCTACCTGAACTCGCTCGGCTACGCGCCGCAGCCGATCACCCAGGCCAACCCGGGTGGCGCTTCGATCCTGAACGCCTTCGGCCTCACGCCGACGGTCGAGCAAGTTCAGAATTGCGTGCCGCTGAACCTGTTTGGCGACGGCGCCAGCAGCGCTGCTGCGCGTCAATACATCCAAGTCGATGCGTCCACGCACTCGCTCAACACGCAGGAGGCTTATTCGGCGTCGATCGGCGGCGAAATCTTCCGCTTGCCGGCGGGCGCGGTCAGCCTCGGCCTGAACTACGAGTATCGTCGTGAACAAGCCGAGTTCGAGCCGGTTCGCGGCCTCGCGTTCGGCACCGGCCGTACGGCTCTCCAGGGCCGCGGCAACGGCGAACTGATGTTCAACGAGTACGGTTACGAAGTCCTGATCCCGATCTTCGGCGAAGGCTTCAACTTCCCGCTGATGGAATCGTTGGAATTCCAGTACGCGTTCCGCATCGTCGAACGCGAACAGGACTCGGATACGGCGCTCTTCACGGGTGACGGCACCGAGGACGATACCTTCAACTACAGCGTCAACTGGAAGCCGTTCGAGGATCTCACGATCCGCGGTGCGCGCAGCCGTACGGTTCGCTCGGCATCGCTGGTCGAACTGGTCGGTCCGTTCACCATCGCGTTCACGACGCCGAACAACACCTACCACCCGTGCACGGTTGAAAACATCGCGGGCGGCTCGAACCCGACGGCGCGTCTGGCCAACTGCCGCGCTTCGGTGCTTAACCCGGCTCTCGGTATCGTCGGCGGCGCCGGCAACCCGGACGGCGCAGGCAACCCGATCGTCACCCAAGCGGGCGCCGATCACTTCCTGGCGTCGTTCAACAACGCCGGCCGTTCGGCTCAGACCCGTTCGGCGGTCGCCCAGGGCAACCCGTTCCTGGCGAACGAAGAAGGCAACGCCTACACCTACGGCCTCACCTATGAGCCGAGCTGGGCGCCTCGCTTGGTCATCGCGGCGGACTTCTTCGCCGTCGACATGATCAACGAAATCGGCCTTGTCGGTCCGTACGGCGGCAACGGCTCGAACGGCGCGTTCATGGGCATCTGCTACGACTCCGCGACGTTCCCGAGCGCGCCGGTCGGCGGCATCAATGCCTGCGACCAGTTCCTGTTCGGCGTCGATGGCGGCGGCGGCAACTACATCATCCCGGGCGGCGTCAACCCGCTCACGGGCAATGCGTCCTTCGCGGGCGTGTTGGGTGGTACGCCGGCGATCACCAACGTGGCCTTCGAATCCACGATGGCGTCGTTCAACAACATCAACCTCGGCGGCCGCAACTTCCGCGGCGTGAACCTCGAAGTGCGGTATAACTTCTCGCTCTCCGAAGTTCCGTTCATGGGCGGCTTCATGGAAGGCTGGGGCGACATGTTCCTGCGCTCGAGCGTGTTCCACAACCAGCGCTACGACGTGTACGCCGACAGCGCGTTCTCGGTGCTTGCGGACCGTCAGGTCGGCGAACACCCGGGCACGGGTCAGCCGGAATACGAAGTCCGTACGGACTTCCGTCACCGGATCGGTCCGTTCGACCACACGCTGCAATGGTTCTGGAACCCGTCGACGGTTTCGAACATCTCGACGGCCAAGAACCTGCGTCCGGAACAGACGCTGTCGTTCGTCGCCGACGACTTCAGCTACTTCAACTATCAAGCCGCGTACGACATCACCGATGCGTTCACGCTCCGCCTGGTCGTCAACAACCTGACGGACACGGACGAGCCGCGCGGCGTCTACGGCCTCACCAACCAGTTCGACGGCGGTATCGGCCGCGAGTGGGTGGTCGGCTTCCAAGCTCGCTTCTAAGCGAAGGCGGAAACGCAAAGTTCTGGGGCGGACCGAAAGGTCCGCCCCATTTCTTTTGTGCCGAGCTCAGCTGACGGAGAGGGAAGCCAAACGCGAAAACGCCCCGCAGCGCGAGCTACGGGGCGTTTTGCTTCTGGATTCGGGAGTAGGATTTGAACTCGGAGCGAAGCGGAGACCCCGGACGCGCAGCGCGCGATCCGGGGCCCAAGAAAAAAGGCTCCGCCGTTTCCAGCGGAGCCTTTCGGATCCAAGCGCGCTTTTTTGGGTGCGGGAGTAGGATTTGAACCTACGACCTTCAGGTTATGAGCCTGACGAGCTACCGGGCTGCTCCATCCCGCGGCACTCGCGCTTCGATCTCCGCGCCGCCGGTAACGGCGCGAGGCGGCTCATATGGCTGTCTCCGGCGCCCGCGTCAAGCTTTGGTCACGAAGCCTGCAGCTTCGCCGCAGCAAACGCCCGCGAGGTCATGCTAAACGGCTGAGATCATGTTCGTTCTTCAAGTCGCGGTGGTGAAAGGGCGGGGCGGCATCGCCACCGCCGTCGCGCATTATGAACGCATGTTTCGCGCCGTTGGCGTGCGCTCGGCCGTATTGTTCCGCGGTCCCTCGATCGACACGCTGCGCGCCGAAGGCGTCGACGTCATCGACGCGCCCGCGCTGCTCACCTCGCCGCTCGGCGCGGCGCCGTTCGCGCTCGGCGACCTGCGTGCGCACATCCTCCGCCGCGCCGGCGCTGAGCCGATGCTCGTGCTGGTTCACAGCGATCTGGCGCTCGGCGCACTCAAGAGGCTGTTCCCCAACGGACTGTTCGCAACGCCCTGCCACTCCGACAAATTCAAGCGCAAACGCGGCGCGGATTTGATCGTGACGCTGAACGGCGAACAAACCGAACTCGCCAGCGCCGCACTACCAGGCGCGCGCGTGGCGCAGCTCGGCAATCCGTATGTCGTGACGCCGAGCGCCCCGCCGTCGATGGATGGTGCGCCGCGCCTCAACTTCGTCGCGCGCTTCATCCCCACCAAGGATCCGCTGACTTTGATCCGTGCGGTCTCCACGCTCAAAACGCGGCCGCAGCTCCGCTTTATCGGCGCAGGCGACCTCGAGCCGGAAATGCGCGCCGCACTCGCAAGCGCCGGCGTCCAAGCGGAGTTCGCAGGCTGGCTCTCCGCCCCATTCGCCGCGTTCCATCGCAACGACATCTTGGTGCTGCCGTCGAACTGGGAAGGGCTGCCCTATCTGCTGCAGGAAGCGCTCGACCATGGCGCGCCGATCATCGCCGCCGACAACGCTGGCAACCGCGCCGCGTTGGCGGACGGCGCTTACGGCGCGCTGTTTCCGATCGGCGACGCGCCGGCTCTGGCGGAGGCCATCGAAGCCGCGCTCGCCGATCTTGACGCTCTCCGGGCCAAAGCCGAGAAGGGCCGCGCCGCGCTCCATGCGCGCTACGGCGCCGAGCCCTTCTGGGCGGCGCTCAAAGCTGAACTCAATCAAACGCGCAAGTGGCGGGACGGACGACATGCTTGATTGGCGCGGCATTTCCACCGATCCGACCAACCGCGAAGCCACCGCGAAGATGGACGCGTTCTTCCGCGACATCACCAGCGTCGAAGCGATCTCGCGCGTCGAGATGATCGACAATTTCTGCCGCGGCCAGGAGGTGCTCGACATCGGCGCCGGCGAGCACGACATCGCCTTCTTCTCGGAGGAGGGTTGGGAGCACAATCGCATCAAGCGCGTCGCCAAGAAGGCCGTGGCGGTCGAGATCAACCCGGAACTCTGCAAGCACTATAACGCGAAGGGCTTCGACTTTCGTTGCGCTGACGCCACCTCCGACATGGACCTCGGCGAGCGTTTCGACCGCGTGTTCTGCGGCGATGTGATCGAGCACGTGAACGATCCGGTCGGGCTCCTCAACTTCGCCAAGCGGCACCTGAAGCCCGATGGCGTGATGCTGTTCACGACGCCCAATCCGTTCGCGCCGCGCTTCCGCCAGCACCGCGCTCAGCGCGGCACGCGCTACGTGATGGCGAATTTGGAGCACACGCGCTGGGTCTCGATCTCGAACATGCACGAGCTCGCCTGGCGGGCGGGGCTCGAGATGAAGGCGCTGCGCTGGCCGATGCTGAAGCGGCCAAAGCCGGGCCTCGCCGGCAAGCTAGCAATTGTTGGAAAACAAGCTCAATTGGCCTTCCGGCCTCTCGAAGATGTGTTCCACGAATACGCGTTCGAGCTTGCGCCAGCGAAGCGGTAAGCCACGCTACGCATAGGGTCCACGGCCACACACCAAAGCGGCGAACCGCCGTTCCTATGCGACGAGCCCGCGCGCAACTGCGACGGACGCCCTGCGGGGCCGCTTCGATTTCGCTAGGGTCTGGCCCGCGTGGACGGGACGCGCGCAGAGGAGCAGCGCCATACCAGACGTAGGCGCACCGACGAGCACTGCAGGGCATCCGGGCTTGGTCCGGTGGGGCGCACACGTCGCTTTCTGGGCGGCGTATTTCGTGATCCGCACCGCCGCCGCGGCCGCTGATCCGCCCGAGGATGTCGGCGATTTCCCTTACATGGCCAACCGCGCCGCCGCCGTGGCGAGCTACGCCGTGCTTACGGCGATCCTGCTGATTGCGGTCGCTGGCTGGAAGGCAGACAAGTCCGACCGTGCGCGGAATCTGGCTTTGGTGCTTGGCGCGTTGGCGCTGGCGCCGCTCACGCAGTTCGGCGAGCATTATTGGCCGCGGCTCCTGGGCGGCGTGACGCCCGAGCCGTATCCGTTCGTGATCTACCTCTTCCAGTTCGGCTGGGCGCTTCTGCTTTGGGGCCTGATGCAGGCGCTGCTGGGCTATCATTTCCAGACGGTGGCGCAGGCGCGCGCGGTCGTGCGTGCGCAGGCGCTCGCTTACGACGCGCAAGTGCGGATGCTGCACTACCAGATCAACCCGCATTTCCTGTTCAACACGTTGAACGCCATCTCCACGCTCGTGCTCGAGAACCGCAACGCGCACGCCGAGAGCATGCTGCTCAGGCTCGCCGGCTTCCTGCGCTATTCGCTCGATCGCCAGCCGACTGAACTCGCGAAGCTCTCCGACGAGATCGAAGCGCAGCGGAAATATCTCGAAATCGAGCAGACACGTTTCGAGGACAAGCTCACCGTCACGTTCAACATCCAGCCGGGGCTGGAGAATGTGCGGCTGCCGAGCTTGATCCTGCAGCCAATTCTTGAAAACGCGATCAAATACGCGATCTCGCCGCGCAAAGAGGGCGGGCGCATCGACGTCTCCGCTTGGCGTGAGGACGGGGCGTTGCGGATCGCGATCGAGGACGATGGGCCCGGCCTGCCGGCGGCGAACGCGAGCGGACGACAAGGCGTCGGTCTCGCGAACATACGCGAGCGGCTTGAGCTCATCTACGGCCAACGCGCTGGCCTAATCGCGCGCAATAAGCAGCCGAATGGCTGCCACGTGGAGATCTGGTTACCCTTGGAGGAGGAACGTGTCGGCCGAACCCTTGCGCCTACTCTTAGCTGACGACGAGCCCTTGGCGCTTCGGCGCTTGAGGCTCGCGCTGCAGGCGATCCCTGATGTTGAGATTGTCGGCGCCGCCAATGACGGCGTGCAGGCGATCGACGCTATGCGCGAACTGCGCCCTGACGTCGTGCTGTTGGATATCAAGATGCCTTTGGCCGATGGCTTTGCCGTCGCCGAAGCGATCGAGGAATCCGGCGGTCCGACCGTCATCTTCGTCACTGCTTTCGACTCTTATGCTTTGAAGGCGTTCGAGACGTCAGCGGTGGATTATCTTCTGAAGCCCGTCGAGTTCGAACGGCTCGCTTCGGCGCTGATGCGGGCGCGCGAACGGCGCGCCGCGCAAAGCGCTGGCCGCCGCGCCGAAGAACTGGCCTCCGTGCTCGATGCACTCCGCAAGGAAGCGCGCGATCGCGAAGGCCCGCGCTTCGAGAAGGAATTCTGGATCCGCGAACGCGGCCGCTTCCTGCGCGTGCCGGTCGTCGATGTCGAACGCATCGAGGCGGAACGGGATTATGTGCGGCTCTTCTGGGAAGGGCGGACGCTGCTCTATCGTGAGACGATGTCTCACCTTGAAGAGCGGCTCGATCCGGAAGTGATGCTGCGCGTGCACCGCTCGGCGTTCGTGAACTGGAAGCGGCTCAAGGCCGTCCAGCGCGACGCCAACGGGCGCTTGCTGGCGGTGCTCGACAGCGGCGACGAGGTGCCGGTGAGTCGCGCGTACGCACAACGCGTACTGACGGAAATGAAGACGCGCACTGCTTAGGCGGTGCGCGTCATTTCCGCGACCAGCTTGGCCAGCGCTTTAGCGGCCGAGGCGGCGAGTTCGTCTTCGTCGAGTTCCGGCTCGTCGAACGCGAGTTCGATGGCGGCGTACCCCATATCGACAAGCAGCCGCGCCTGCAGCGCCAGGCGCGCACGAATTGCGCGCGACGCACGCGCCGGCATTGCCGCCGCGGCGATTGCCTCGGCGACCCGCTGATGTGATTGCAAGCGGATGTGCTGCAGCGCCGGCACCGCACGCAACACGCGCAACACCCACGGACCGCCGGGATATTCATTGGTCACGTCGATCGTCTCGAGGATCAGCGCCTGTAGCTCGGCCTCGCTTGCCGCGCCGGCGTCCAGCAATGGCGCCATCGCCGCGTTCTGCGCATTCATCAGCCCTTCGCCGAGTTCGGCGAGTGCCGCGTACTTGTTCTTGAAGTAGCGATAGAAGGCCGGCGGCGTCAGCCCGGCGCGCGCGCAGATCAGGTTGGACGACAAGCGCTCGACGCCAATCTCTCCCAGCAATTCCGCGGTCGTTTCAAGCAGCAGCTCACGCGTCGCCAAAGCGCGCGCTTGGATCGGTTCGGCTTTTCGGGCCCGCTTGGCCACGCGGCTATGCTCCAAAAGATAGTCTTGACTATAATTCCGCAAGCGCTACGACTTGTCCAGTCGGGAGAGCTTCGTGCGCGCAATGATTCTCGTCTTGGCGTTGGCTCTCGCTTCATGCGGGCAGACGGCGCCGCAATCGGCTTCGGCCGAAGAAGTTCTCGCCAGCGCGATCGCCGCGACGCCCTCCGACACGCGGCTCGCCACGCTCTACGCGGCCTCCTGCAAAACCTGCCACACCTCGCGCGACGCCGGCGCGCCGCTCACGCACGATCGCGCCGCTTGGGATCCGCGCTGGGAGCAGGGCATGGATACCCTCGTCGATCACACGATCAGCGGCTTTCAAGCGATGCCGCCTGGAGGCCTTTGCTTCAGCTGCACCGCTGACGATTATCGCAATCTGATCGCCTTCATGGCCGGGCGCGAGGACCCGCACTAATGGTTTCGCGGCGTACACTGCTCACCGGCGCCGGCGTGCTTGGCGCGGGCGTCGCGGGCGCTGTGGGCTATCGCGCCTGGCGCGATCGCGAGCCTGCTTCGCCGCCCGCGCAGAACGCCGATGGCGATCTGCTCTGGCGCAATTGGTCCGGCATCGAGCATGCGTATCCGTCGGAGCGCTTGGCGCCGACGAGCGAGGATGAACTCAGCGCGATGCTACGCAGCGCCGCCGCGCCGATCCGGCCTGTGGGCTCAGGCCATTCCTTCACCGGCCTTGCGACAACGGACGGCGCGCTGCTCTCGCTCGACTCGATGAGCGGCGTTGTTTCGCACGACACGGCGAACAATCGCGCCACCATCTGGGCCGGCACGCGCCTCGCCGCGCTTGGCCCCGCGCTTTCCGCGATCGGCCAGGAAATGCCGAACCTGCCGGACATTAACAAGCAATCGCTCGCCGGCGGCGTCGCCACCGGCACGCACGGCACCGGGCGCGATTTCACGGCGTTGCATGGCCAGATCACGCGCTTCCGCATCGCCCGGCCTGACGGCGAGATTGTCGAGTGCGCGCCGGATCGCAATGCGGAGCTCTTCAGCGCCGCGCGCGTGGGGCTCGGCGCCTTCGGCGTGCTGACGCAGATCGAATTGCAGAATGCACCGCTGACGCGCGTGCTGAAGCGCCAATGGGTCGCTGATCTCGAAGAGACGATGGAAGCTTGGCCGCAACTGCAGGCGCAGCACCGCAACATCGAATTCTACGCCGTACCGTTCACTGGCTACGCGGCCATCATCTCCGTCGATCCGACCGATCGACCGGTTTCGCCGCGCAGTGCGGATGAGGATACGGACGCGCTGATGTCGCTCAAGATGCTGCGCGACACGTTGGGCTATGTGCCGGCGCTGCGTCGCGCAGCGGCGCAAGCCGCGTTCGCGGATCAGCAGCCGACCGAATGGGTGGACGAGGGCTGGAAGCTTCTCTCCAACGAACGCCCGGTGCGCTTCAACGAGATGGAATATCATCTGCCGCTCGAAGCGCAGATTCCGGCGTTGCGTGAGATCATGGACGTGATCGAACAACATCGTGGCGATGTGTTCTTCCCGATCGAAGCGCGCACCATCCGCGCGGACGACGCGTGGCTCTCGCCCTTCCACGGTCGCGACAGTGGCTCGATCGCCGTGCACGCTTACTACAAGGACGATTATCAATTCCTGTTCGACCTGATCGAGCCGATCTTCCGCGCCCATGACGGCCGCCCGCATTGGGGCAAGCTGCATTCGCTGGGCGAACGCGATTTCGCGGTGCTCTACCCGCGTTGGAGCGAGGCGGCGGCGCTGCGGCGGGAGATCGATCCGGAGGGGCGCATGCTGAATGATCATTTGCGCAAGGTGTTCCTCGATGAGCCCGCCTGACGCAAAGACAAAGCCCGATCGGCGCGGCTTGTTGATCGGCGCCGGCGCAGCTGTTACGGCGGCGGCGGTGTTCGGCTTGCGCAAACCCGATCGTGGCGGCGCTCACGATGTGTATTTCCAAGCGCTCTCGCGCGCCTTGGGCGAGGCGGGCTTGTCGCGGCCGACGCTTGTCGTCGATCGCCGCCGCATGTTCGCGAACGTGGACGCCGCCATCAACACTTTGGCGCCAAGCGCGCTGCCGGTGCGTGTTGTGGTGAAATCGCTGCCCGCGTTCGGCTTGATCGATCCAATCGCGCAGCGCCTCGGCACGAACCGCTTCATGGTGTTTAACGGCGCCATGCTGCGCCACATGATCGAGCAGCATCCAGCGGCGGATATCCTGCTGGGCAAGCCGCTGCCGATCCGCGAGGCCGCGCCGTTCATAGCCGCCGCACGCGCTGGCGGGCCGCCTGCAACATTGCCGCAATGGCTGATCGATACGCTGGAGCGGCTTGGGGCTTACATCGAAGCCGCGCGCGCTGCCAACGCGCCTTTGCGCGTGAGTTTTGAGGTTGATGTCGGCCTGCACCGTGGCGGCTTCGTCAACGCCGAGGCGCTTGCGGCGGCTGTCGATATCGCCCGCGCCGAGCCGCTGGTGCAGATCGCCGGCCTGATGGGTTATGACCCGCACGTGCCGAAAGTGCCGGATTCCGCCGGCGCGTTCCGCAGCGTGCAGCGCAAATACAGTGCCGCCGTTTCCGTGCTCACGGAAAAGCTTGGCGTCGCCGCCGAGACACTGACGCTCAACACCGCGGGAAGCCCCACGTACAAGCTGCACGCGGAAGGCACTGCTGGCAACGAAGTCGCGATCGGTTCGGCGTTCGTGAAGCCGATGGATTTCGACATCGACACGCTCGCGCACCACGAGCCCGCCTGCTTCATCGCCACGCCGGTGATCAAAGCGCTCGACCGCACGCATCTGCCGGCGCTTGAAGGCCTCGCGGGCGTGTTCTCGTTCTACGATCCGAACAGCGAGCGGGCGTTCTTCATCTATGGCGGCCATTGGCTGGCGCGGCCTGTGTCGCCGCCGGGGCTGGAGTACAGCGACATCTTTGGCCGCTCGAGCAATCAGGAGCTGCTCACCGGTTCGCGTCGCGTCGCGCTTGCGGTGGATGATTACGTGTTCTTCCGGCCGACGCAGAGCGAAGCTTTGTTCCTGCAATTCGGCGACATCGCCATGTACGACGAAGGCCGCATCGCCGAGATGATCCCGACGTTCCCGGTTTCAGCCTGAGTGGTTGGCTTTGTGCGTCTCATGATGGCGGATCACCTCCGTCACGATGAAGGTCAGGAACTTTTCCGCGAAATCCGGATCGAGTTTGGCGTCTTGGGCGAGCCCCCGTAAGCGCGCAATCTGCTCAGCCTCGCGCGCGGGATCGGCGCTTGGCATGCCGCTGGTGGCTTTTAGCTTGCCGACGCGTTGCGTGCACTTGAAACGCTCCGCCAGCAAATGAACCAGCGCCGCGTCGATATTGTCGATGCTACCGCGTAGCGAGAGCAGCTCTTCGCGCGCGCTTTCCGGAATGTCGCTCATTCAAACACCAACAATCAGGCTGACAGTGGTCGTCGTCGAGCCACCGATATTCAAAGTCTGCACATTGCGCGCGCCGCGCACTTGGTAATCGCCGGCATCGCCTGCCACCTGCCGCGCCGCGTCGAGCGCCATGCGCACGCCAGTCGCGCCGACAGGATGGCCGAGGCCGATGAGGCCGCCGGATGGGTTGATCGGCAGCTTACCGCCGATGGCGATATCGTCGCCCTCGATGGCTTTCCAGCTTTCGCCGGGCGCGGTGAGGCCGAGGTGATCGATGGCCATGTATTCAGTCATGGCGAAGCAATCGTGCGTCTCGACGGCGTCGATCTGCGAGAGATCATTCACGCCCGCGCGCCGCCGCGCATCCTCGATCGCGCCACGCACTTGCGGGAACACGTAGGCGCTCGAAGCGCTCGCCCGCACTTTTGCGTCGTAAGCGATTGGCGCCGAGCGATGGCCCCAGCCTTTGATGCGCGGCAGCGAGTCGAGCGAAATGCCGCGCGCCTTCGCGTGCTCCGCCGCGCGCTTCGGTGAGGCGAGGAAGAGGATGGCGCTGCCGTCCGTGATCTGGCCGCAATCCATCTTGCGCGTGCGGCCTTCGACGACAGGGTTGGCTTCATCGTTTTCGCTGAAGCTTTCGGCGGTGAAGGCCCATTTGCGTGATTGGGCGTTGGGATTGCGCTTGGCGTTGGAGAAATTGATCTCCGAGATGCGCATGAGGTGGCGATAGTCGATACCGTAACGGCGATCGTATTCTTCGTTGAGATCGCTGAACGCACGTGGCCAGGCGAACGGCGTCTCTGTGTATTCATGCCCCGCCCAGGCCGCCGAGCCCAGCTTCTGTGCGGCTTCCGCGCCGCCGACATTGCGCATCTGCTCAATGCCCAGCACGCAAGCGAGGTCGTAGCGGCCGGCTTCGATCTCGGCCATGGCTGAGAGGATCGCCACGCTCCCGGATGCGCACGCCGCTTCGTGACGCATAGTTGGCAGGCCATCGAGCTTCGGCTCAGCCATCGCGAAGAAGCCGCCCAGCAAGCCTTGGCCCGCGAACAGCTCGCCAGCGAAATTGGCGACGTGGCCCGTCTCGATATCTTCCGCATCGAGCTTCGCGGCTTGAAGCCCCGCGTGCAAAGTTGCCGCGAACGCGTCGCCAATCTCCCAGCCGCGGCGGGACCAATTGTCGGCGTAATCGCTTTGCCAGCCGCCGAGAATGTACACCATGGCTTCGCTCCAATCGCCGCCAGTGTCGCGCGCGCGCTCTGCGCTGGCTAGTCCAGATCGAAGCTCACGCCCTGCGCCAGCGGCAAGGAATGGCCGTAATTGATGGTGTTGGTGGCGCGGCGCATGTAGGCGCGCCAGGAATCCGAGCCGCTCTCGCGTCCACCGCCGGTCTCCTTCTCGCCGCCGAACGCACCGCCGATTTCCGCACCGGAAGGGCCGATGTTGACGTTGGCGATGCCGCAATCGGAGCCAGCGGCGCTGGTGAAACGCTCGGCCTCGCGCAGATCGTTGGTGAAGATCGAGGAGGAGAGGCCGTGCGTCGCCGCGTTGTTGAGGGCGATGGCTTCGTCGAGGTCGTCATAGACCATGACGTAGAGGATCGGTGCGAAAGTCTCTTTCAGCACCGGCCCTGCTTGCGATGGCGCTTCCACGAGCGCCGGGCGCACGTAGAACGCCTCCGCCGCGCCGCGCGCTTCGACGCGGGCGCCGCCGACAACGTTCTCGCATTGCTGCAAAGCCGCCTGCATGCGCGCGAAGGCGTCGGCGTCGATCAGCGGCCCGACAAGCGTGCTCGCGGCCAATGGATCGCCAACGCGGACGCTCTCATATGCTCGCTTCAGCCGGCCGATGAACGCGTCATAGATCGAGCGATGCACGAACGTACGCCGCAAGGTGGTGCAGCGTTGGCCAGCAGTGCCCATCGCCGCGAAGGCGACGCCACGGATCGCCAGATCGAGATTGGCGCTTGGCGCTATAATCGCGGCGTTGTTGCCGCCGAGCTCCAACAGCGAGCGCCCGAACCGCGCCGCAACGCGCTGGCCGACGGTGCGGCCCATCTGCGTTGAGCCGGTGGCCGAGACGAGCGCGACGCGTGCATCATCCACCAACGCTTCGCCAATGGCGCGCTCACCGATCACCAATTCGCACAATCCCTCTGGCGCTTCCCCGAACTGCGCGGCGGCGCGCTGGAACAGCGCCGTCGTCGCCAGCGCGCAGAGCGGGGCTTTTTCCGAGGGCTTCCACACCACGGCATTCCCGCACACCAGCGCCAAAGCCGCGTTCCATGCCCAGACGGCAACCGGAAAATTGAACGCCGTGATCACGCCAACGACGCCGAGCGGATGCCACGTCTCCATCATCCGATGCGAAGGCCGTTCGCTGGCGATGGTGAGGCCGTAGAGCTGACGCGAGAGGCCGACCGCGAAATCGCAGATGTCGATCATCTCCTGCACTTCGCCGAGCGCTTCGCTCTCGATCTTGCCGACCTCGATCGTCACCAGCTTCGCCAGCGCCGCCTTGTTCTCGCGCAGCACCTGGCCGAACACGCGCACCAACTCGCCGCGCTTCGGCGCGGGGATGTCGCGCCATTTGAGATACGCGGCGTGTGCGCGGGTGACGGCCTCATGCGCGTCATGCGTGCTGGCGATCGCCACGCGCGCGATGGTCTCGCCATTGATCGGCGAGGCGGCCACGAGCGGGCCGTCCGCATGCTTGACGCCGAGGGCTGCGAGGAGGCGCTTGGTTTCGGCCTCAAGGCCGGTGGAAACGTCGATTTGCATGCGTCCCTGTGGCACAAAACCTGACGCGGCGGAACGCCCAGAGTGCTTGTATTGTCGCCGCCATAGTCCTCAATTAGCTATCGCAGCCGAGCGATTTCTGGAGCCCCCGCCATGACCGATTTGCCCGCAACCAATCTGACCATGTTGTCGCTCGTGAAAGAGAACGGGGAGCTTGAGATTTCGCTGGCGCGCCTGCCGATGCCGCAGCCGAAAGATCACGAAGTGCTGGTGAAGGTGCTGGCGACGCCGATCAACCCATCCGATCTCGGCCTGCTGGTCGGCGCCGCTGACACGCGCACCGTGCGCGCCTCGCAGCGCGACGGCCTGCCATTGATCAGCGCGGACGTTCCGCCCGTCGGCTTGCGCTTCATGGCGCCCCGCATCGGCGAGGCGATGCCGATTGGCAATGAGGGCTGCGGCGTGGTTGTGAAAGCAGGCGCTTCGCCGGAGGCGCAGGCGCTGATGGGCAAGACCGTCGCGCTGATCGGCGGCGCCATGTACGCGCAATATCGCTGCTTGCCGGCGGCCTCGTGCATGCCTTTGCCGGCGGGCACCGATCCGGCGGACGGGGCATCGTGCTTCGTCAATCCGTTGACCTCACTCGCCTTCACCGAAGTGATGCGCGCTGAAGGCCACACGGCTCTGGTGCACACGGCGGCTGCGTCGAACCTCGGCCAGATGCTCGTAAAGATCTGCGCGGCTGACGGCATTCCGCTGGTCAACATCGTCCGCAGCCCGGCGCAGGTCGCGATCCTGCGCGAGCTTGGCGCGAAATATGTGCTCGATTCCTCGACCGAGACGTTCATGGACGATTTGGTCGCGGCGTTGACGGAAACCGGAGCGACGCTCGGCTTTGACGCGATCGGCGGCGGCAAGCTCGCCGGCCAGATCCTCACTGCGATCGAAGCGGCGGCGGTGAAGCGGATGAAGACGTACAGCCGCTACGGCTCGGACACATTCAAGCAAGTCTACATCTATGGCGGCCTCGACGTTGGGCCGACGACGCTCACGCGCAATTTCGGTTTCGCATGGGCGTTGGGGGGCTTCCTGCTGACGCCGTTCATGGCTAAGGCCGGGCCCGCGGTCGTGGGCCGCATGCGCAAGCGCGTGGTCGATGAACTCACCACCACGTTCAAGAGCCATTACAGCCACCGCATCACGCTGGCGCAGGCGCTCGATCCCGCGGTGCTCGCCGCCTACAACGCCAAGCGCACTGGCGAGAAATACCTGATCGTCCCCGAATAAGGGCTGCAGGCGTGTTCTGAGGAAGCGCACACCGGCAAGGACTTTGCCCTTGCCGGGGCGGCCAAAGGCACGCACATCACGCGCTTCGATGACCACGCCCGACCACAAATTTTCCGTGGCTCCGCTCATGGATTGGACCGACCGGCATTGCCGGGCGTTTCACCGTGTGCTGACGCGCCGGGCGCGGCTCTACACGGAAATGGTCACCGCTGACGCCATCATCCATGGCGACCGCGAGCGGCTGATCGGCTTTTCCGAGATGGAGCATCCGGTCGCGATTCAGCTTGGCGGCAGCGAGCCTGAGAAGCTTGCGGAAGCCGCGAAGATCGCCGCGGCGCGCGGCTATGATGAGATCAACCTCAATGTCGGTTGCCCGTCGGACCGCGTGCAATCGGGCCGCTTCGGCGCGTGCCTGATGCGCGAGCCGGCTTTGGTCGCGGAGTTGTGGAGCGCAATGCGCAATGCTGCGCCGGATGTGCCAGTGACGATCAAGTGCCGCATCGGCGTCGATGAGCAGGAGCCGCGCGAGGCGCTGTTCGAGCTGGTCGAGCGTGCGTCCGCCGAAGGCTGCGGCACGTTTATCGTTCACGCGCGCAAAGCGTGGCTCAAAGGGCTTTCGCCGAAAGAGAACCGCGAAATCCCGCCGTTAGACTACGATCTCGTGCGCGAGCTGAAGCGCGCGCGGCCCGATCTGGCGATCGTGCTCAATGGCGGTTTGCGCGATTTGGATCACGCGCTGAGCGAAGGCGAGGGCTTCGACGGCGTAATGCTTGGCCGCGCCGCGTATCAGACGCCAGCGACTTTGCTTGAGGTCGATCAGCGCGTGTACGGCGCAGCGCCGACGGTCACGAGCCGCGAAGCGGCGGTGGAAGCGCACATCCCCTACATCGAAGCGCGGTTGCAGGAAGGCGTGCACCTGCACGCCATGACGCGCCACATGCTCGGTCTTTTCCACGCACAGCCGGGCGGGCGCTTGTGGCGGCGCGTGCTTTCAGAACGCGCCACACGTCCTGGCGCTGGAATTGAAGTTGTGCGTGACGCGCTGGCGGAAATCGCGCGCGCGCCGGCGCGGGCCGCATGAGCGCGGAGCTTTTGCCGTTCATCGTCGGGCTGATCGCAGCTGGCCTTTTTGCCGGTTTTATTGGTGGTTTGTTCGGCGTTGGCGGCGGCGTGGTGATCGTGCCGGCGCTCTATGTCGTGTTCACCTATCTCGGCGTCGACGAAGCGGTGCGCATGCACCTCGCCATCGGCACCTCGCTCTCCACCATCATCTCGACGTCCTGGCGCTCGCTCTCGACGCACGCGAAAGCCGGCGCGGTGGATTTCGCGGTGCTGCGCGGCTGGGCGCCGTGGATCACCGGCGGCGCGCTGATCGGCGCGGCGTTGGCGGGGCTTTCGAACACGGACGTGCTGCTCGTGGTGTTTGGCGGCGGGCTGTTGCTGGTCGCGGCGCAGATGGGGCTCGGCAATCCGAACTGGCGCATTGCGCCTGATCTGCCGACAGGCGCGATGCGTGCTTTGATCGCCGGCGGCATCGGTTTGCTTTCGGCGATGATGGGCATTGGCGGCGGCGCGTTTGGCGTGACGGTGATGACGCTCTGCGGCCGGCCGATGCACCAAGCGGTGGCGACGGCCTCGGGCTTCGGCGCGGCGATCGCATTGCCGGCGGCGCTTGGCTACGTGATCGCTGGCTGGGGGCGCGAAGGGCTGCCGGACTTCTCCGCTGGGTTCGTGAGCCTGCCTGGCTTCTTCGTGCTCGCCGCGCTCACGGCGATCACCGCGCCGATTGGCGCGCGTCTGGCGCATCGGCTGCCGCAGCAAACGCTAAAGCGGCTGTTCGCGGTGTTCCTGGCCATCACAGCCGTGAACATGTTGCGCGAGGCGTTCTAGGCGGCGGGCGTGGGCATGGCCGCCAGGCGCGCTGGGAGCTCCGCCATGATCGCTTTGCGCTCGGCTTCGTCCATGCGGCCCCAGGCGGCGATCTCCTTCAGCGTCCGCCCACAGGCGACGCAGCTGCTCGTCTGGCCGCTGACGATGCAGACCTTCTGACAGGGCGTGGAAACCGGCGCGATGCTCATCTGAGCCAACTAAGCCCATGATTTCGCACCTGCAAACTGGCCCAAGACGAGAAATATCGTTTTTCGATAAAAACGCATTGACTTTCGATGCGCCATATCGTATTTCGATATCAACGCTGATCTATCACAGCGGGTGCATCCAACGGGCTTAACCGCCGCATCCAGCAGATAGGCAAGCAGGCGCCGACCACGGGGGTCGCCGCCGGGGAGTTTTGGAGGGTTTGCCATGCGTTTCGCCTTGATCGCCACCAGTGTCATCGCTGCTGCGGTGACGCCGTTTGCGGCCAATGCGTTCGGTCCGACCATGTCGGGCCAGGAATTCGTCGCCGCCGTGCGCTGCACCGCAATCGAGCAGGCAGCCCATCCGGAGGCCGATTTGAGCGCCCAGCGGCTGCTCTTGAACCTGGAAGCGCGCAGCCAGCCGGCTCAAATGACAGCTGCTGCTCGCGCAGAAGTGTTGGCGATCGCCCGTGCAAATGCTGGCGAAGCGTCTATGCTGAACGCGGAGCGGGCTGCGGCTTGCGGGGCCGATATGGCCTCTGGGGAAGCCGCCTCCGCAGTGTGAGGCCAGTAGAGTGAGAGTGTCCGGGGTCGCCGCTGGCGGCCCCTCGGGAGGGACGGATCATGAAGCTCTGGATTTATGCGGGCCTCATCAGCGTGGCGATGGCGTCGACCGCCCATGCCGCCGAGACCACCATTGCTTGCGAAGTTGACGATACGCAGCGCACCGCGAACCAACGCGTCGATACCTCGGCCGTGTTTCCGGTGCAGGAAGAAGCCCGCGCGTCACGAGGCGGCAGTGCGTCTTCAAGCGCCACCACAACCATCGCGCCATTGGCGACGCCGCGCCGCGAAACCGCGCCCGTGGTTTCCTCGCGCAACGAGCCGCAACGGCGCCGTAACGTCACCCGCCGCATTCCCGACGCCGATTTGATCGGCGGTCGCGGCGCTCTATAAGTAGCCCCAAGCGGCGCGCGCTTGCGCCGTACAGGGCTTGCTCATGAATCTCGATTTCTCGCCGGAAGAGCTCGCGTTTCGCGACGAAGTGCGTGCGTTCATCGAACAGAATTATCCGCCGGAGCTGAAGGGCTTCGGTCTGCGTGAAGATCTCACCAAAGAGCAATTCCTCGCCTGGCACAAAATCCTCGGCAAGAAAGGCTGGAGCGCGCCAGCGTGGCCGAAGGAATATGGCGGCACCGGTTGGACCGCGACACAGCGTTACATCTGGCTTGAAGAGAACGCGCGCGCGGAAACGATTCCGCCGCTGCCGTTCGGCGTCTCGATGGTTGGCCCTGTGATCTACACGTTCGGTACGCCGGAGCAGAAGCAACGCTATCTGCCGGGCATTCTCTCTGGCGAAGTGTGGTGGTGCCAAGGCTATAGCGAACCGGGCGCGGGCTCCGATCTCGCATCGCTGAAAACAAAAGCCGTGCGCGAAGGCGATCATTACATCGTCAACGGCCAGAAGACGTGGACGACGCTTGGCCAGCATGCCGATTGGGGTTTCTTCCTCGTCCGCACCGATCCGAACGCGAAGGCGCAAGAGGGCATCTCGTTCTTGCTCATCGATATGAAATCGCCGGGCGTGAGCGTGCGGCCGATCAAGCTGCTCGATGGCGGCTACGAAGTGAACGACGTGTTCCTCGACAACGTCAAAGTGCCCGTCGATCAGCGGATCTACGAAGAGAACAAGGGCTGGACCTGCGCGAAATTCCTGCTCGCGCACGAACGCGCCGGCATCGCCGGCGTCGCCCGCTCGAAGCGCAATGTTGAAAAGCTGAAATCGATCGCCAAGGGCGAGCTCAGCGATGATGGCAAGCCGCTCATCGAGGACGAAGATTTCCAGCGCAAGCTCGCGCAGCTTGAGATCGATCTCTCGACGCTGGAGATGACCGAACTCCGCACGCTCGCGCGCGAGCAAGCGGGCAAAGGCCCGGGTCCGGAAAGCTCATTGCTGAAAATTCGCGGCACGGAAATCCAGCAACGCTTGACGGAGCTGACGCTTGAA
The DNA here is from genome assembly GCA_964653495.1 of uncultured Terricaulis sp. Classification (GTDB taxonomy): domain Bacteria; phylum Pseudomonadota; class Alphaproteobacteria; order Caulobacterales; family Aquidulcibacteraceae; genus Vitreimonas. The sequence goes on from CAZZFE010000057.1 coordinate 22,066, forward strand.
GCCGTCGGCAATTACGCGCAGCCATATTTCCGCGATTTCCCGCAAGATGGCGGCAACGAATTCCCGATCGGGCCCGACTACGCCCACCACGCCGCGCCGATCTATTTCAACTGGCGCAAGGCTTCGATCTACGGCGGGTCGAACGAGATCCAACGCAACATCATCGCGAAGATGGTGTTGGGGCTTTAGGCTCAACACCCATTCCCGGATGAACGCGTAGCGTTCAGTCCGGGACCCATAACCCCAGCACGTTGTAGGTGCGTGCTAGTACGGTGGCGCCCGCTTGTTGGTGTTTGTGTTTATGGGTCCCGGGCTCGTCGCTGCGCGACGCCCCGGGAATGGGTGAGTCGCGACGCTATCGTGAAAGCGTGGACAGGACAGCGAACACGCATTGACTCACTGCGCCCCGCCACGCTTCATCACCCCAAGCATCCTGTCCTTCTACGTCTGCTGTCGATCCTGCGGCAGAACAAACAATGTCTGTCTTTATACCCAGCCCTACGGGCGGGTATCGTAAGGTACGAGGGGCAGGATGCCTTCTTTCGACGAAGCAGAAGGCTTGCGGCTCCCGAACGGGCAGCCCGTGCTCACCGCGCACGACGCGGCGCGCTATTTCGGCATCGGCATCGGTAAGCTCAGCTACGCGCTCTACAAAGCGCCGGAGGAGCAGCGTTATCGCGCGTTTGAGATTCCGAAGCGCACCGGCGGCATGCGCCAAATCCATTCGCCGAATGGCCTGATCCGCGAACTCCAAGAAAAGCTCGCGCCGGTGCTGAACGAACTCTATGCCGCGCACCCGGCAGCGCATGGCTTCATCAAAGATCGCAGCATTCTTTCCAACGCGCAAATCCATGTCGGCCAGCGTTATGTGCTGAACGTCGATCTCGAAGGCTTCTTTCCAAGCGTGAATTTCGGCCGCGTGCGCGGGCTTTTCATGGCGGCGCCATTCAAGCTCGGCCCCGCCGCCGCGTCCGTGTTCGCGCAGCTCTGCACGCACAAGAACGGCTTGCCGCAGGGCGCGGCCACATCGCCAGCGCTCTCCAATTTCGCGTCCGCGCAATTGGACCGCAGCCTCTCGCGGCTGGCGAAGGAAAACGGCGTTCGCTAT
>CAZZFE010000058.1:0-22185 GCA_964653495.1 uncultured Terricaulis sp.
GTTGCCGGCGGGCGCTGGGCGGCCATTCGTTGGCGTTGTCGGCGTAAGCGGAACGGGCACGCTGACAACGGAACAATTCTACGTCGAACGCGCGCTGCAACCTTATGCGAGCCTGCAGCGCGGCGAGCTCGGCACGTTGATTGACGCGCGCGCGCAAGCGCTTGTGCTGCCGGACGCCGGCCGCATCGCGCCTGGCGATCGCACCGCGCTTGAGAATTGGCTCGATGAAGGCGGCTTGCTGCTGCGCTTCGCGGGGCCGCGGCTTGCGAACGACGCGGACGATCTGCTGCCGGTGCGCTTGCGTCCGGGCTCACGCACGCTCGGCGGCGCGCTAGCGTGGGAGACGCCGCTCGGCATCGCCGCGTTCCCGTCGGACTCACCCTTCTCCGGGCTCGCCATTCCTGCTGACGCCGTAGTGCGCCAACAAGTGCTGGCTGAGCCGATGTCACTTGAGTCCGCGCGCGTGTGGGCGACACTCGCCGACAATTCGCCGCTCGTCACCGCGAAGGCGCATGGGCGCGGGCTCATTGTGCTCTTTCACGTGAGCGCGGGGCCGGCGTGGTCCGACATTCCGCTCTCCGGCCTTTACGTGGAGATGCTCCGCCGCACACTCGCGTTCGCGGGCCGCGCCGATGGCGCGGGCGAGCGCGAGGTCACCGGCGGCCCGTTCCGCGCGACGCGCGTGCTCGATGGCTACGGCTCGCTCGGCGACGCGCCGCCCGATGCGGAGCCCGTGGCGTCGGAGGCGTTCGCGCTGGCGCGGCCGTCGCCGCAAACACCACCGGGCTTGTACGAGCGCGCCGGTGTGTCTGCCGCGATCGACGCAGCGCAACCGGATGAAGCGCTCTCGCCATTGCAAATCCCGACAGGCGTTTCACGCGCGGGCCTCAGCACCTCGATCGAGCGACCTCTGGCCGGCTATTTCTTCGGCATCGCCGCGCTCATGCTGGCGATCGATTTATTCATCGCGCTGTTCCTGCTGGGCCGCCTGCCGCGCTTTGCACGCCGCAGCGCAGCGGCGACGCTCGTGGCTGTGTTGGCGCTCGGAAGCGTCACCGACGCGCACGCGCAATCGGGCGGTGATCCAACGCAAACATTGCGTCTCGCCTACGTCCGCACCGGGGATGCGAGCGTTGACCGCACGTCAGCGGCGGGCTTGCAGGAACTCACTGACGTTCTGATCAACCGCACCTCTGTCGAGCCCGGCGCGCCGGTGGGCGTCGATCTCGCACGCGATGATCTTTCGCCCTACCCGTTCCTTTACTGGCCCGCGCCTTCAAGCCCGCGCCAGCTCTCCGACGCCGCGCTCGCAAACGTCGATCGCTATCTCGCAATCGGCGGCCTGCTGCTCGTGGACACGCGCGACGCAGGCCGCGGACAATCCGCGCAGCGGCCGGCGGCGATCATGCTGCAAGGTGTCGACGCGCCGCCGCTTGAACCGGTGACGAGCGAGCACGTCGTCGCGCGCGCGTTCTACCTGCTGCGCTCCTTCCCTGGCCGCGCGCAATCACCGCGCTTGTGGGCTGAGGCGACGAGCGCCGCGTCCTCGCGCGATGGCGTCGCGGCGTTGTTCGTAGGCAATGGCGATTGGGCGGCGGCCTGGTCCGGCTCGGCGCAACTCGATGCGCGCCAGCGCGAGCTATCGCTGCGGTTTGGCGTGAACCTCGTGATGGTGGCGCTCACCGGCAATTACAAAGCCGATCAAGTGCACGTGCCGGCGCTGCTTGAGCGGATGGGCGAACAATGATCGGCGCGAGCCGCATCGGCTTTGACCCGGCCCTTCCGCTGGCGTGGCTGATCGTGCTTGGCGTGCTCGCGGTGCTGTCGTGGGCGATGTACCTCTGGCGTGGGGGCGGCGCGCCGATCGTGCGCGCGCTTGGGCTGGTGCTGATCTTCATCGGCCTGATGCAGCCGCAGATCGTGCGCGAAGCGCGCGAGCCTGCCGAGGATGTGGCGCTGATCGTCGTAGATCAAAGCGAGAGCCTGGGCCTTGCTGGGCGTCGCGACGCGGCGCGCGCGGCAGGCGATCGCGTCGCCCAACAGCTCGCACAGGAACAAGGCCTAGACGTGCGCGTGCGTGAAGCGCGTGGCGGGCCGGATGGCACTTTGATCGCGTCCGTGATCGAGGATGCGCTGAGCGATGTCGGCCGCGACCGTATCGGCGGTGTTGTCGTGATCAGCGACGGGCAAGCCTCCGATCCACCAGACGATCCGCGCCGCTTCGCTGATCTTGGCCCGGTGCACCTGCTCGTCGTCGGCGATCCCAATCGCGGCGATCGGCGGCTTGAGCTGATCTCCACGCCGACGTTCGGCATTGTCGGCGAGCGCATGCGCATCACTGGTCGCGTCACCGATCCGGTCGCCAGCGCCCAGGTACGCGTGCGCGTGACGATCGACGGCGCGCCGGCGGGCGAAACCATCGCCCGCGCCAATCGCGAGTTCAGCGTCGATGTCCGCCTGCCGAAGCGCGGGCGCAACATGGTGATCGTCGAGGCTGATCGCGGCCAGCAAGAGATCACGCTCGCAAACAACCGCACCGCCTTCGCCGCGAATGGCGTGCGCGATCGTTTGCGCGTGCTGTTGGTGACAGGTGAGCCGCATCCCGGCGCGCGCGTGTGGCGCAATCTGCTGAAATCCGATCCCGCCGTCGATTTGGTGCATTTCGCGATCCTGCGTCCGCCAGACAAGCAGGATTTCACGCCGGTGCATGAGCTTTCGCTCATTCCGTTTCCGACGGAAGAATTGTTCGAACGCCGCCTCGGCGAGTTCGATCTCATCATCTTCGATCGCTATCGCCGGCGCGGAAATCTGCTGCCGCCGTATTATTATTCGAACATCGTCCGCCGCGTCGAAGAAGGCGGTGCGTTGCTGATCACGGCGGGCGACGCCGAAGCTGGCGAAGACGGCGTGTTCCGCACGACGCTTGCCGGCATCTTGCCCTCGCAGCCAACAGGCGCCGTGATCAACCGCACTTATCGCCCGCAGCCAACCACGCTCGGCGCGCGCCATCCTGTCGTGCGTGGGCTGCCGAATCCGCAAGCGTGGGGGCGCTGGACGCGCCAGATCGAAGCGCGCGCCAGCGGCGGGCAAACCGTGTTGCAGGGCGCCGACGGTCGTCCGCTGCTTGTGCTTGATCGCGCGGGACGCGGGCGTGTCGCGCAATTGTGGTCGGACCAACCCTGGCTTTGGGCGCGCGGTTATGATGGCGGCGGCCCGCACGGCGAATTGTTGCGACGGCTGGCGCATTGGCTGATGCAGGAGCCGGAGCTTGAGGACGAACGCCTGACGCTCGACGCCACGCCGCAAGGTTTGGAGATCGAGCGCAGCACGTTGGGCAATGCGCCGGACGCTGTCGATCTCACCGCGCCGAGCGGCGAACGCAGTTCGGTTCGCTTGGAGCAAGCCTCGCCCGGCGTGTGGCGAGGCGTTGTCGAGACCGACGAGCAAGGCTTGTTCGAAGCGCGCAGCGGCCGCTTGCGCGCATGGGCGGCGGTTGGACCGCTCAATCCGCGCGAAGCGCAAGCGCTCGCGGCGACGGATGAAATCCTGCGGCCGTTCGTGCAAGCGAGCCGCGGCGGCGTGTTCATGACCGGCGAAGACGGCCGCAATCTGCCGGACGTTCGCCGTGTCGAACGAGGGGCGCGCCCCGAAGGCAGCGATTGGCTCGGCATCGAGCGCAATGGCGCTTACGTCGTGCGCGCGGCGGCGGCTTCGCCGCTTGGGCCAGGCTGGGTGTGGGCGTTGATTGGAACGGCGCTGCTGATGTGGGGCTGGCGGCGCGAGAGCGCTTAAAGCGGCCCGATCTCGCCTTGCACTTGATCGAGTCCGTGCGGGCGCAGCGGCATCCACAAGAAGCGGTTCGGATCCGTCGGCCCCGGCATCGCCAAGCGGCCCCCGGGAATTTTCGCAAAGCCGAGCGGCCGGAAGAATTGCTCCGCGCCCACCAGCACGATGCCACCAGCCGCGCGCGCCGCGCGACAAGCTTCGACGCATTGGCGCGTCAGCTCAGCGCCGAGGCCGCCGTGCTGGGCGCCAGGATCGACAGCCAGCGGTCCGAGGAAAAACACCGGCGCACCGGCGCGCACGGTCCAGATGCGGCAGACGCCAATCACCTCGCCCGCATCGTCCAACGCGACGCGCGACAAAGCCGCCTCGAACACCGCGCCACGTTCACGCACGCGCTCGCTCACCTTGGCGAAACGGCCAGGGCCGAAGGCGCGGTCGAGCACAAGCTCGATCGCCTCGGCGTGTTCCGGCTTTTCGGCGACGTAGCGCGTGGCCAAGGTCGGGAATCCTCCAAAGGCGCGCGCATTAGGGCGCGCCGCCCCCTGCGTCAAAGCAAATCTCTATGTCAGGCGCCCAAAGTGCTGCATTGCGACTCGCGCGCGGGCGCGCCAAAGTCCCGCCTCTCCCCGCATGCTGCGCGTTCCCTCTCTCGCGATCTTTCGCCACCAAGCGTTTTTGCGCTTCTGGACGGGCCGCGTGCTCGCCACGCTCGGCATGCAGATCCAGCTCACGGCGATCGGCTGGCAGGTCTACGACAGCGCCCGCGAACACGGGCAGAGCGTGGCGGAGTCCGCGTTCCTGCTGGGGCTGATGGGCCTCGCGCAATTTTTGCCAGTGTTTCTGCTGTCGCTCATCGGCGGCAGCATCGTGGATCGCTACGATCGCAAATTTATCCTTGTTATTTGCTATGGCGCGCGGGCGCTGATCGCTGGAGCGCTTATCTTCTCGACCGGACTGAACGCGGATTCTCTAATCCCGGTTGCGGTCGCCGCGTCGATCGGCGCGGGGGCGATCAACGCCTTCCTGCCGCCCGCGAACACTGCGCTTGCGCCGATGCTCGTGCCACGGGAGGAATTGCCGCAAGCAATCGCCTGGGGGTCGCTGGGTTACCAGGGCGGTGCAATTATCGGCCCGGCGATTGGCGGCCTTCTTTATGGACTCAGCGCCGCGATCCCCTATGCGGTCGCCGCAGGCCTATTTCTCATTCCGCTGGCCCTTTTGTCGATCACGCAAACCCCACGCCAGCCGCCCGTCGACGATCCACGCACGGCGCGCATGATCATCGACGGACTTAGCTTCGTGCGCGACAACAAGATCGTGCTCGGCGCGATTTCGCTTGATCTTGTTGTCGTGCTGCTCGCCGGCGCTGTGGCGCTGCTGCCCGTTTTCGCGCGCGACATTCTCCATGCCGGCCCAGGCGAGCTTGGCATTCTGCGCTCGGCGATGGGCGCGGGCGCGGCGTTCGTGGCGCTGATCCTCGCCGTCGCGCCGCTCCGGCGCAATGTTGGCAAATGGATGTTTGGCGCGACGATCGCGTTTGGGCTGGCGACAATCGTGTTCGGACTATCGCAATGGCTGTGGCTCACAGCGGCGGCGCTCGCGATCGCTGGCGGCGTGGACATGATATCGGTCTATGTCCGCACCAGCCTCATCCAGCTCAACACGCCGGACGCGATGCGGGGCCGCGTCGCGGCCGTGAGCTTCGTGTTCATCTCCGCGTCGAACGAGTTCGGCGATTTCGAAGCTGGTTTGATGGCGCGGATATTCGGGCCGGTGCTGGCGGTGACCGTCGGCGGGGTGGCGGCGGTGATGGCGTCTGTCTGGTGGATGCGGCTCTTCCCGGACCTCGCGAAGGCTGACGGGTTCGAGCCGATCGCCGAGCCTGAGAAGCCGGCCACGGCAAATTGAGAACTTATCGCAAGTTAACCCTTGTGAGCGCTGAATAAATCAGATATCGTTCATTGCATGGGCGGTCTGCGAACCTATCGCATTGTTTCGGTTGCCATTTTGGCTACGTCAGCGTTTGCGCTGGCGGCATGTGGCGCGTCTGACAGCGCCGAACCGGCCCAAGCCCCCGGTCCTTTGGTGCAGGTGGCTGAGGCCGCGCCACTTTCCGCCGCTGGCGCGATCCGGGCGAGCGGCATGGTCGGCTACAAGCGCGAGACGGAATTGGCGTTCAACGCGCCGGGCGTCGTGTCCTCGATCAGCGTGGACGCCGGCGATCGTGTTCGCCGCGGCCAGCGCCTTGCAACTTTGCGGCGCACCAGCGTCGGCTCGAACGCCGACGAAGCCGCGCTCGCGCGCGCCAATGCAGAGCGCGATCTGGCGCGGACGCAGGAATTGTTTGATCGCGGCTTCGTCAGCCAAGCGCGGCTCGATGATGCGCGGCTCGCGGTTGAGCGCGCGCGGGATTCTTCCGTGCTGAGCGCGCCGGCCGATGGCGTGATCCTCCGCCGACGCGCCGAGCAATCGCAAACCGTCGCCGCCGGCAGCCCGGTACTGGCGCTTGGCGAAGTCGGTTCTGGCATCGTCGTGCGTACCCCGGTCGCGTCGTCGCAAGCCGCGCGCATTCGCGTGGGTGACGCGGCGCGGGTGACGATTAATGAATTGGGCGCATCAGCGCTGACGGGCCGCGTCTCGCGCATCGGCGCCAAGGGCAATGACAGCACCGGCGCGTTCGAGGTCGAGATCGAAATTGCATCACCTGGTGATGCGCGGAGTGGCATGGTGGCCTCGGTTGAGATCGCCGCCGCGGCTGCGGGCGGAACGACAGCCTCCACGATTCTGGTGCCAACGCTCGCCCTGCTCGACGCACGCGCCGACCAAGGCGTGGTGTTCGTCGTCGACGCCGAGAACATCGCGCGGCGCCGCGCTGTGCGCACGGCTGGCGTCACGCAGGAGGGCGTGCTCGTGATCGAAGGCCTTGTGCCTGGCGATCGCGTCGTCTCCTCCGGCGCGGCCTATGTGCGGGATGGCGAGCCTGTGCGCATCGCCGAAGCGGGCGCCTGATCTCACATGCAAGCGATCACACGCTTCTTCGTTGATCGCTGGCAATTCACCGCGATCCTCTTTTTCCTGCTGATCGCATTGGGCGTCGGCGCCGTGAGCGCCATCCCCAAGTCCGAAGACCCGATCACCGAATTTCCCGGCGCATCGGTCGCCGTGATCATGCCGGGCGCGGATGCCGAGCAGATGGAACGGCTCGTCGCTATTCCGCTCGAAAACGCGATCAACGGCATCGAGGACGTTCAGGACATCCAATCCTCCTCGCGCGCCGGCCTTGCTGTTGTTTCGGTCGAGTTCGAATGGGGCGTCGATCCGGAAGAAAAATTCGGCGAAGTGATCCGCGAAGTGAACGTCGTGCGGCCGACCTTGCCTGAAGGCGTGGTCGACATCCGCTATCGCCGCTTCAACCCAGCGCAATCGAGCGTCGTGCAAGTCGCGCTCACCAGCGAAGACGCATCGTTCCGGCAGATGGAGGCGTACGCGAAAGCGCTGCGCGACGCGATTGAGCGCGCGCCGGGCGTGCAACAGGCCGATGTCTGGGGCGCGCCGCCGGCGGAGGTGCGCGTCAGCGCTGATCTCGGACGGCTCGCGGCGTATCGCTTGCCGCTGACGGCGGTCGCAGATGCGCTACAGCGCGAAGGCCAGGATACGCCGATCGGCGCGGTTGAAGCCGGCGGGCGGCGGTTCAATCTGCAAGCGTCGGGTTCGTTCAACAGCCTCGATGAAATCCGCAACACGGCGCTGCGCGCCGAGGGCGGCTCGATCGTGCGCGTCGGCGATGTCGCCACGGTCGAATGGGCCAATGACGAGCGCCCGCACGTAACGCGCTTCAATGGCCAGCGCGCCGTGTTCGTGAGCGCACGGGCGCGGTTGGGTGAAAACGTCTTCCCGGTGCTCGAAGGCATTCGCGCGCGGATCGACGCGTTCGAGGGCACGCTGCCCAGCAACATCGTTCTGCATCGCGCATTCGATCAATCCGAAACCGTGAACCATCGGCTCGGCAATCTCGGACGCGATTTCGCCATCGCCGTGTTCATGGTGCTGTTGACACTGCTGCCGCTCGGCTTCCGCGCGTCGATCGTGGTGATGGTGTCGATCCCGTTGTCGCTGGCGATGGGCGTCGTGGCGCTGCATGCGCTGGGCTATTCGCTGAACCAGCTTTCGATCGCCGGCTTCGTGCTGGCGCTTGGCCTACTCGTAGATGACAGCATCGTCGTCACCGAAAATATCGCCCGACATTTGCGGCAGGGCCTAAAGCCGCGCGAGGCGGCTATCGCCGGGGTGTCGGAGATCAATATCGCCGTCATCGGCTGTACCGCGACTTTGCTGCTGGCGTTCGTACCGATCATGGCGTTGCCGGAAGGCGCCGGCGCATTCGTGCGCTCGCTGCCGGTCGCGGTAGTGGCGACGATCACGGCATCGCTGATCGTGTCGCTGACGATCATCCCGTTCCTGGCGAGCCGCCTGCTGCCGCGCAGCAATTCTGGGCATTCCAACGCCCTGCTCGACGGCGTGATGAACGCGATCCACGCCATCTATCGCCCGGCGTTGCACTTTGCGTTGATGCATCCACGCAAGACGGTCGCCATTGGCTTGGCGGCGTTTGTGTTGTCGCTTGGCCTCGTGCCGAAGCTTGGCTTCAGCCTGTTCCCGGAGAACGACAGCCCGTATTTCCTGGTCGACGTTGAGACGCCGCAAGGCACGGCGGTGAGCGAAACCGATCGCGCGGTGCTGTTCGTCGATCGCGTGCTCTCGCAGCATCCCGACATCGAGTGGCGCTTCGCCAATACCGGGCGCGGCAATCCGCAGATCTATTACAACGAGATTCCGCCGGAGCAGCTCTCCAACCAAGGCCAGATCTACGCGCGCTTCCGCGAGTGGCATCGCACCGAGGGCATGGAGAAGATCGAGCAAATTCGCGCCGATCTTGCGGCCTATCCCGGTGCGCGCATCAATCTGCGCCGCTTTACCAACGGCCCGCCGATTGAAGCGCCGATCGCGGTGCGTATTTCCGGCGCTGATCTCGCGGCGATTGGTGAAATCGCCGCCGAAGTTGAGCGCATCCTGCGCGAAACACCCGGCACGCGCGACATCGCCAACCCGATGGCGCAGCGCCTGCTCGATCTCGATCTCAACATCAACGATTCCGAAGCGGCCCTACGTGGCGTGCCAGCTGGCGCAATCGATCAGACCTTGCGCATCGCGGTCGCCGGCGCGCCCGTGTCGCAATTCCGCGATCCGGCGGGCGACGCGTTCCCGGTGGTGCTGCGCGCGCCGCGCGACGATGCGATGCCGATCTCCGCGCTCGACGGCCTCTATGTGTGGAACGGCCAAGGCGGCGCGCTGCCGCTCGCGGAAATTTCGCAGCCGCGCTTGGAGAGCGGGCCAGCCTCGATTGATCGTTTCCAACGCCAACGCACCGCCACAGTGAGCGCCTACACGCAAACCGGCTATCTGATCAGCGAAGTGACGAACGACGTGGCCGAGCAGCTTGAGGCCCTGCGCATGCCGCCGGGCTATTCGATCTCGTTCGGCGGCGAGGCTGAAGCCTCGGAGCGCAGCTTCAGCGGCCTCGGACCCGCGATCATGGTGGCGATCTTTGGCGTGCTCGCGGTGTTGCTGCTGGAGTTCGGCACCTTCGCGGTGACCGGCGTCGTCGCCTTCGTGATCCCGTTCGGCATCATGGGCGGCTTGATCGCGCTCTTCCTCGGCGGCGAATCGCTCTCGTTCACGGCGATCATCGGGTTCATCGCTTTGATCGGCATCGAGATCAAAAACTCGATCCTGCTCGTCGAATTCGCCAACCAGCTGCGCGCGCGCGGCGCCAGCTTGCGCGACGCCATCGAACGCGCTGGCGAGGTGCGCTTCTTGCCGGTGCTGCTGACGAGCGCGACCGCCATCGGCGGCATGACGCCATTGCTGCTGGAAGATTCCCCGTTGTTCTCACCCATCGCCATGGTGCTGATCGGCGGCTTGGTAAGTTCCACGCTTGTGGCGCGGATCGTGACGCCGGCGATGTATCTGCTGCTGGCTCCGAAGGACAAGGAAGAAGGCGCCGCCGAGCCGGCCGTGGCTTGAGCCTGAGGCGTACGCCTGCGACAAAGGCGGCATGGACGCAATCGCGCAAATCCTGCTGACGAACGCCGCGGTCTCGCTGGGGCTGTTCGTGCTCCTTTGGCTTGCGAGCCTGCCGATCAAGGATCCGAGCTTCGTGGATTCATGGTGGGCATTCGGGATCGTCGTGCTGGCTTGGCTGACGTTCGCGCAAGTTGCGCCGTCCCCGCACGCTTGGGCGCTTGCATTGCTGGCCAGCGCGTGGGGATTGCGGCTGGGAACCTATCTCTTCTTCCGTTGGCGCGCGCATGGGCGCGATCGGCGCTATGAAAAGATGATAGCGGGCGCGGAGAAGAAGCGCGGCTGGAACTATGCGACCGCATCCCTGATCCTGGTGTTTCTCATGCAGATGCCGCTGCAATTCATCGTCGCACTGCCGGTGCAGCTCGGGATGGTGGGTGAGCCGCGCGAGATTGGCGCGCTGGGCTGGGCGGGCATTGCGCTTGCGTTGGTCGGCATCGCGTTCGAAGCGATCGCTGACGCGCAGTTGAGCGCGTTCAAGGCCGACGCAGCTAACGCCGGCAAGGTGATGGATCGCGGCCTCTGGCGCTATTCGCGGCACCCGAACCATTTCGGCGACGCTTGCGCGTGGTGGGGCATGTACCTCGTCGCAGCTGAGACCGGGCTTGGCGCCTGGAGCATCATCGGCCCGCTGCTGCTGACGTTCCTGCTCACCCGCGTCAGCGGCGCGCCGACGCTCGAGCCGCACCTAAAGCGCACGCGGCCCGACTATGAGGCCTACATAAAGCGTACTTCCGATTTCATTCCGCTTCCGCCGCGCCAAATTTGACCGGCCATTAGCAAATGATAGCGACCCTGCGCGGCCATGACCGCCGTGTCACGCCCCGCCTACGCCCCGCTTGAGGGCAAAGCACTGAAAGTGCTCGTCGCTGACGACGTGGCGGGCAATCAGATGGTGATGCAGGCGATCCTGGCGCGCGCTGGCTGCGAGGTCATTGTCGTCGACAATGGCGCGAAGGCCGTCGCCGCGTGCGCGCGCGAGACGTTTGGTGTGGTGCTGATGGATATGCGCATGCCGGGCATGAGCGGTATCGACGCGGTGCGTGCAATCCGCGCCGAAGAGCAAGCGAGCGGCCGCCCGCGCGCGCCGATCCTGATGTGCAGCGCCGACGCCGACCACGTCGCCGAAGCCAAGGAAGCCGGCGCCGATGGCTACGTGACCAAGCCGATCACGCCGCGCGGGCTGATTTCTCAGATCGCCGCTGCACTCGATTAGGTCCCGCGTGCGCGGGCGCCGCTGTCGAGCGCATTGGCGTTGCGCGGGCTCATGTCGTCGAGATTCCAATCGTCTGGATTGAACGCGCGGCGCGTTGGCGCAGGATGCGGGTAGCCGCCGACGCGATCCTGGTCGTTGATGATCTCGCCCCGGCCTTCAGCGACATTGGCGATCACGCGCACGTCGTGGCCATCACGATCCCACGGCCGCGCGCCGGCGTTTGAAAGCACGTAACGCTGTACGTCGACCGCCGGCATAGCCGAGAGATCGCCCGGCCAGAACGGCGCGCGGCGCAATTGGATGATGCGCGCGTTCGACGTGGTGTAGCGGCCGAACATCGGGATCGGCTCGCCAATGCGATCGACGGCGATGTTGTCCCGGCCGAAATATTCGAGGTCGCCGTAGCCGCCGATCATCAAAAACGCCAATGGCGACGGCGTTGACGGGCCAGCGCGCATCACGTTGCCCACCGCCACCATTTGCCCGTTCTGAAACGGCTGCGCGCCCCATTCTTCCGCCATCAGATTGTAGTGCAGCGCGCGCGGGCCTGGATCGTAGATCAGATTGTTAATGATCGCGCCGTGGACGCCGCCCTTGAACATCGGGCTGCGCTCGTAATTGTGCGCGTAGAGATTTGCATAGATCAGAATGTCGCTGACGTTGTCGTGGATCAGCGAACCTTTGGAATGCTCGAACTTGGCGTGCGTGGAATCCGCGAGGCCCTCCGCGAGCAAATTGTGCGAGAAGGTGATGCGGTGCGACGTGCCGGCGCGCCATTCCGCCGGCGTTGAGCCGGTGAAGCGCGGGCCGGAAGCGGAGAGGTTCTCGTCCGTCGCCCAAGTCAGCGAGCAATGATCGACGATGACGTTATAGGCGCTCTGCGTGGAGATCGCGTCTTCATCCCAGCCACTGCCGCGCGCTTGGCCGGCTGAGCCTGGGCGAATGCGGATGTGCTGGATGACCACGTCATGCGTGGCGATATCCATGCCGCCGCGAATGAAGGTGATGCCGGGCGACGGCGCGGTTTGGCCGGCGATGGTGACGAACGGCTCGGTGAGCCGCAGTGTCTGCCGGTTGAGATCAATCGCCCCGCCGACCTCGAACACGATGATGCGCGGGCCGCGCGTGTTGAGTGCTTCGCGGAACGAGCCCGGCCCTTCGCTGTTGAGGTTCGTCACCCGCAACACTTGCCCGCCGCGCCCGCCCGGCGTGGTGGCGGCCCAACCAACGGCGCCTGGAAACGCCAACGGCGCTGCAACCGGAGCGCTTGGCGCCTGCTGCGCCGCCGACATTGGGGTGAAAGCCAGCGCCAAAAGGCCCGCCAGCGCCAATCCAAACCGGTTCATCGCGTCGCTCCCCTTTTGGGCGTCTGTTGTTCGCCCTAGCCCGGTTGCCGTTTCAAATTGACACCGGTTACCTAATGGTCTCAATAGAGGCCAAGACACGCTCCGCCGCAAGGGTCTTGGGAGGCCCGGGAGCGCTAACAACAGAAGGCGCGGCCTCACGTGACCAACACGCGTTCCAAACCGGAAGACCCGGCGCTGCTGGCGGCCCGCTTCGTTGAGGCGCGCAAAGAAGCGCGTGCGCTGGCGCAATATCCGGGTGAAATGCCGGGCGATCTCGCCGCTGCGTACGCCGTGCAGGACGCGGCGATCGATCAATGGGACGATCACGTCGCCGGCTGGAAAATCGGCCTGATTCAGCCGCCGCATCGCGCGCGCTTCGGCGCCGAGCGCATCGCCGGCCCCATCTTCCGCCGCCAAATCATCTTCGCCAACGGCGGGCCGGTCGATCTGCCGGCGATCAATGGCGGCTTCGCAGCTGTCGAGGCCGAGTTCGTGCTGCGCATCGGCAAGGACGCGCCAGCAGGGAAACTTGCCTGGAGCGCGGAAGAAGCCGCCGAATACGCGGATGCGTGCCACATCGGCGTTGAACTCGCCGGCAGCCCTTTCGCGGCGATCAACGATCACGGCCCCGCGGTGACGGCCTCGGATTTTGGCAACAATGCCGGGCTGGTGCTGGGCGAGCCGATCGCGAACTGGCGCGACATCGCGTGGGACGCGCTGAACGCCGAAACCTTCATCGAAGGCGCCTCAGTCGGCAAAGGCTCAGCGGCGAGCATCCCGGGCGGGCCGTTCGCGGCGCTTGCGTTCATGCTGGAAAACGCCGCCAAGCGCGGGCGGCCGCTGACGCGCGGGCAATTCATCTCGACGGGTGCAACAACGGGCGTGCATCTGATCCGCGCGGGGCAATCGTCACGCTGCGATTTTGGTGTTCATGGCGCGATTGCGTGCCAGATGGTCGAAGCCCGGCCGCATGCGGGCGCGCATGTAGCCTGAGCCTAAAAACAGCGCCAAAATTAAAGAAAAAATCGGCGCAACGGGAGGAAGGATGAGAAGCAACCAGCGCGACGCGCGCGGCTCGACCGCGATTGGGCGGCGCACCCTGCTGGCCGGCGGCGCGGCTGCCGCAGCCTGCGGTGGCGTTGCACTCGCAGCCAATGGCGGCGAAGTGATGACGGCCGTTGATGTGCATCCACGCGATTATCCGACTGTCGAAGCCGTGAAATGGATGGGCGACGAGATCGCCCGCGAAACCGACGGCCGCATTCGCTTTCGCCAATATCCGTCGGGCCAGCTGGGCACCGAGACCGACACCGTCAACCTCGCGCGCTTCGGCGTGCTCGATATCGCCCGCGTCTATCTGGGCGCGGTCAACAACATGTTCCCGGCGACGCAGCCTTTGGCGCTGCCCTACGTGTTCCGCGACGAAGGCCATATGCGCCGCGTCTGCGATGGCGATATCGGCCGCGATATTCTCGCGTCGTTCGAGCGTCGTGGTTTGGTGGGCTTGGCGTTTTACGATTCCGGTTTTCGCTCGATGTACAATGCGCGCCATCCGATCGAGGCGCCGTCGCAGATGCGCGACCTCAAAGTGCGCGTGCCGCGCGCCGACATTTTCATCGAGATGCTCGACGCCATGGGCGCGAACGCGACGCCGATTCCATTCGGCGAGGTGTTCACGGGCCTGCAAACGCACCTGATCGACGCGGCGGAAAACAATTGGGCGACGTTCCAATCCACCCGCCAATACGAGGTCGCGACCTATTGGTCGCAGACCGATCATTGCGGGGCGCCAGAAGCGTTGTTGATGTCGAAGGCGCGCTTCGATGCGCTCTCCTCGTCCGACAAAGAACTATTGCTCGCGAAAGCGCGTGAATCCGTGCCGATCATGCGCGCGCTGTGGGACGAGAAGCAGGCGACCGCGCGCCAGACGGTGCTCGACGCGGGCATTCATTTCAATGAGGCCGACATTCCCGCCTTCCGGCGTTCTGTCGAGCCGATGAAGCGCCGCTATCTGGCCGACGAAGCGATCGCCGCCACCGTCGCGCGCATCGACGCACACGAATAATCCGGGGGAAGACGATGGCTGGGCTCAAAGCCGTTTTCGACGTACTCGCGCGGCTGACCGCGTTCATCGCCGCGACGTCGCTCGTGGTGCTGGTCGGCGTGCTCGCGTGGCAAGTGTTCGGGCGCTACGTGCTGAACTCTTCGCCCGCGTGGACCGAACCGGTGTCGATGACGCTCATGGGCGTCGCGGCGTTGTTCGGCGCGGCGATCGCCGTCCGCGCGGAGGCGCATTTCGCGTTTCCGACACTCGTTGAAAGCTCGCCCAAGCCGATCCGCGCCGCGCTGAAAGCGCTTGGCCGCATCATCGCGCTCATCTTCGGCATCGCGCTCGCGGGATTTGGCTATTTTCTCATCGTCGATTCTTGGGACGTGCCGATGGCCGGTGCGCCATTGCCGGAGGGCGTTTCCAATATCGGCGTCTGTGGTGGCGGCGCGTTGATCGCTTTGTTCGCGCTTGAGCGCCTGTTGTTCGGCGACCCGCCTGATCCCCACGCAGCGCCCGTGGCGCAGGAGGCCTGACCGATGGAAATCGCCCTTCTCTTCGGCGTTTTCGCCATCCTGTTGATCCTCGGCGTGCCGATCGCGTTCGCGCTCTCGGTGTCGGCGCTCGCCGCCGTGCTGGCGCTCGGGCTGCCGCCAATCGTGGTGGTTCAGCAAGTGTCCGCCGGCTTCAACAAGGTGTCGCTGCTGGCGATCCCGCTCTTCATCTTCACCGGCGAATTGATGATGCGCGGCGGTATTTCGGACCGCTTGATCGCGCTCGCGTCCGCGCTTGTCGGGCATTTGCGCGGCGGCTTGGGCCAAGTGAGCGTCGTTGCGTCGACGATGTTTGGCGGCGTCTCTGGTTCAGCGCTGGCGGACGTCTCCGCCATCGGTCCGACCATGATCCCGCAAATGGCCAAGCGCGGCTTCAGCAAGGACTACGCGGTAGACGTCACCATCTCCGCGGCGCTCGTGGCGCTGCTGCTGCCGCCCTCGCACAATCTGATCCTGTTCTCCGCTGTCGCCGGCGGCGGTGTTTCGATCGCTGACCTGTTCGCGGCTGGCATCGTCCCGGCGCTGATGCTCGCGCTGGGCGTGATGGGCGCGGCCTACTGGATCGCGCGCGTGCGCGGCTATCCGACGGAAGCGTTTCCGGGTTTCCGCGCGATCCTCTCGCGACTGGTTGCGGCGATTCCCGGCCTGCTGATGATCTTCGTGATCTTCGGCGGCATCCGCGCCGGCATCTTCACCGCGGTCGAAAGCTCCGCCATCGCCGTGCTCTACGCGGTCGCGGTGACGTTCATCATCTATCGCAGCATGAGCTGGAAGGATTTCGCCGGCGCCGCCGCACACGCAGCGCGCGCTTCAGCGACAGTGCTGTTCGTGATTGGGGCGGCCGGCGCCTTCGGTTGGCTGATCGCCTATCTCGAAATCCCGGGCTGGGTGGTCGAGACGCTGAACGGGCTCACCAGCGACAAGAACGTCGCGCTGCTGCTGATGGTGATCGCGCTCTTGATCATGGGCACGTTCCTCGATCTCGCTCCGAAGATCATCATCGTCACGCCGATCTTCCTGCCGGTCGCGCGTGCCTACGGCATCGAGCCGCTGCATTTCGGGGTGATCATGGTGCTGGCTGGCGGCATTGGATTGATCACGCCGCCGATCGGGTCGGTGCTGTTCGTGGGGTCGGCGATCGGGCGCATCTCAGTCGCGGAGGCGATGAAATCGATCTGGCCGTTCTATCTCGCGGCTTTGCTCGTGCTGCTCTTGGTGACCTACGTGCCAGCACTGTCTCTGGCGCTGCCGGCGGTGTGGCGCTAGCGCCGCACCGCGAGGTCGCCGGCGAGAACCGCGTCGAGATCGGCCTCGCGTGCGAGGCCGAAATCGCCGGGCGTCACGTGCTTCAGGCAGCCTGCGGCGAGGCCAAGCTTCAGCGCGAGCTCGTCGCCCTTCCCGCGACGCAAGCCGTGGATCAAGCCAGCGGCGAACGCGTCGCCCGAGCCAATGCGGTCAACGATTTGCGAAAGGCTGCACGCCGGCGCGCTCCATTGCGCATCGCGCGCGAACATTGAAGCGGCGATATCGTGGTGCGAAGCGCTGTGCTGCGTGCGCTGCGTGGCGGCGAGGCGCTGCAAGCGCGGGAACGCGGCAAAAGCAGCGTCGGCGGCTTCCCGGCCAGGCGCGAAGCTCTTGCCGAGGATGAGGCCGATGTCGCGATGGTCACCGAACACGAGATCGGCTTCGGCGAGGACCTCGCCGAGCAGCTTCGGTCCATCGCCGCGCCAAGCTTCCCAGAGCTTTGCGCGGTAATTGCAATCGAAAGACACGGTGACGCCTGCGGCGCGCGCGGCCCTCGCTGCGTTCAGCACCGATTGCGCCGCCTTCGGCCCGAGCGCCGCGGTGACGCCGGAGACGTGCAGCCAGCCAGCGCCAGCGAGGGCGGCATTCCAGTCGATCGTATCGAGCGCGAACTCGGCGAACGCGGAGTGCGCGCGATCATAGGTGATCTCGGCCGCACGCGGGCCGACGCCTGGCGTCAGGAAATACAAACCCATGCGCCCCGGCGCGACACGCACGCCACTCGCGTCAACGCCGTAGCGCGCGAGCTCATCACGCGCCGCGAGGCCTAGCGGATTGTCCGGCACGACGCTGAGCATGCGCACGTCATGCCCGAGCCGCGCGAGGCCGACGGCGACGTTCGCTTCCGCGCCGCCGAACGCCGTTTCCAAGCGCGGCGTCTGCAGCACCAATTCGGCGCCAGGCGCGGATAGCCGGATCAGCAACTCACCGAAACAAACGACCTGGCCGTCAGCGCGCACGAGCATCTCCTTCACGGACGCCAGTCGCCCAGCACCGCGTCTCGGCTTATCGCGCGCGCCGCGCTTCGGCGCAATTGCGGCCGGCGGCGATTGATGAAAGCGCCCGGCCCTTCGCTCGCATATTCGCCAAAGCGCGCCTCGCTCGGCTGCAAAAACACGCGCACGCCCTCGCGGTTCGGATAGCCCATCTCGTCCCAGCCATCGGCGGAGATGTGATCGTCCATCCAGCATTCGAGGAAAGCGGCCATGCCGAGCACATCGGGATCGCCGTAGCACCCGTCCGCGAATTGCCGCGCCGGCCGCCATGGCCGGCCAAGCGCTACCGACGCCGGCGGCACTTGCGCTTCGCGCGTAAGCCGGCAGCGACTGAAGACGAGGCCGTATTTTTGCGTGCGCAACGTACTCGGTACAGCGACCCAGCCATGATTGCGCTGCATCAGTGGCCGATAGCGCGATTGCAGATCGCAACGCTCGAAATACGCAGCGCTGGCGCCGAAGATGAAATCGACGCTGCCGCTGATGAAGGAATCGCGGAACAGCACGCGGCCAGCATTGGTGAAGAGCGTGTCTTGGTGGCCGATAATGCGCACGTTCTCAAACAGCGCGCGATCCGAACCATCGTCCAACATCAACGCCACTGCCTGCGCGCCGTTCGAGCCGATGCGCTCGAATTGCGGCGAGGCAAGATCGGCGATGTAGTCAAAGGCGTTCTCGATGGTGAGATTGCGCGCTGAGAAATCCGGCGCGCGGATGATGAGGCTGGCACACCCCCACGTGCCCCACGCCTGTCCGCCTGGCCGCGCCATGCCGGCGGCGGCGTCATAGCTCAGCACGCTTTGCGGGCCTTCGCCGATGAGATGCACGTTGGCGCGATCGATGACGAGCTTCTCGCGATGTACGCCTGCGCCGATCAGAATGCGGAATGGGCGATCGCCGGGCGCTGCGGCGATAGCTTCGGCAACGCTGGCGAAACGCCGCGCGCCTGGCGCGTCCGCGCCGACGCTAGCGTCGAACGCCGCCGCTTGAGCGAAAGCCGGCGTCGCGGCGACCAAGCAGATGCCGACCGCAAGCGCTGCGCGTCGCGTCAACGTCACCATTGCCGTCTCCAAAAAAAGAAGGGCGCCAGCCGACAGCGCTGACGCCCTTCAAACTGTACTGGGAGGAACCCTAGTACGTGTAACGGAAGCCCGCCATGAAGGTGCGGCCGTAATGGTGATAGAAGGACAAGCGATCGTCCGGCGACAGGAACTGATCGTTCACTTCGTCGCTGAGATTGAGCCCTTCGAACGTGAGACGCAGGCCTTCGACGAGTTGGTATGAGCTTGAGAAGTCGACGTTGAACGTCGACGCCGTGCTCTCCGAGATGTGCTCGTTACGGCCAGGGATCGTCGTGATGTAGTCGCTGCGATAGGCGCCGGAGACCCGCGCCGAGAGGCGCTCGTCTTCGTAGTAGAACGTCGCGTTCCAGGCTTCTTCCGAAAGCCCCGTGAGCGGCGCCGTAGCGACCACTGCGCCCGTGACGCCGACGTAGTCGATGTCGGACGAGACGTTCGTGTAGTTCGCCAGGATGCCGAAGTTCGAGAGGAAGCCATCGAAAAAGAAGAACGGCAGCTGCAAGCTGACTTCGTACCCTTCGAGCGGGCCGCCGGGCGTGTTGCGCGGCAAGCTATACTGCCAATCTGTATCCGACGGGCTGCACGTTCCCGGGGGCGCGCTGGCACAAGCCGATATCGCGACGCTGTCAGGCAGGCCGAGCGAATTGCCGGTGAACACGCCGGTGCTGCGCACCGTCTGCACGAAGCTGTCGATGTCCTTGTAGAAGAACGCAACCGACAACAGGCCTTCTTCCTGGAAGTACCATTCGAATGAAAGGTCGTACGTCGTGGCCCGGAACGGCTCGAGGTCCGGATTGCCCGCGGTCACCGTCTTGTTGTTGCCTGAGACCGACACCACGGCGCCCGGGTTGAGGTTGCCGAGGTTCGGGCGTGTCATCACCTTCGCCGCGCCGAAGCGGATGAGGAAATCATCCATCGGCTCAAACGCCAAGTTCAGAGCCGGCAGCGTGTCGTCGTAGCTGCGGTTCACTGTCTGACGCACCGCGCCGCCGCTATAGGTGTAGCCAGATGCGGTCTGGTTGGTTTCGACGTAGCGGACACCAAGATTGCCGCGCAGGCGCATGCCGGCGATGTCGGTATCGAGATCGCCCTGCACGTACCAACCATTGTCTTCTTCTTCGATGGTCGCGTTGTTGCCCAAAGACGGCTCGATACCAAGTTGGAAGATCGAGGTGTCGTAGAGCCCCCAAAGCGCCGCCGCCGCGTCGATATCCGGCACGACCCAACTGCGCGTGAGGCCGGCGGGCAGGTTGAGCCCGGAGCCGTCAATCGTGACGAGACGCGCGTAGTTCGACGTCGGCGTTGCGGTCGTGAACGCCGGGCGAACACCTTCTATGTTCGAATTGGTTCCATTGGAGCGGCGCAGTTCGATCGAGTCGAACTCATACTGCTTCCAATTCAAGCCCGCGCGCACGGTGAACGCGTCCGAGACGTCGTATTCTATGTCGCCGTACGCGGTTTCGAACGTGTTCGTCACGAATTGCGGACGCAGACGAATCTGCGAAAGCGACCACACTGCGGGATCGGCTACGTTGAGGCCGCCGTAGGTGATCAACGGCAAACGATTGTTGCCACGGAAGTCGTAGGAATACCCGTCAACGTCGTTACGATCCCAGAGCAAGGTCGTTTGAATCGGATTGTCGTGGTCGGCTTCGGAGCTGCCGACGAAGACCGAAGCGCGCAGGCTGTCGGTGAAGTCATGCTCCACCAGCAGCGAATACTGGCGGAAGATCGTGTCGAGTTGATCCTGACGCAGCTCGGAGCGGATATCGACATCGTTGAAGAGACCATAGACGAGCGTGCCGCCTTGGACTTCGTAGTCGAGCACATCGACCGCGTTGATCGCGGAGGCGCCGTTGGTTGAGAACACCGGCGATTCCAGGAACGCTTCCGAACGCGTTGCATTGTGCTCGGCGTAGAGCATGTCAAACGACGCCGTGGTGCGGTCGGTCGGGCGCCATTGCAGCGCGACAGTCGCGCCCAGGCGCTGGCTGTCGTTCTCGTAGATGTCATAGCGCGGGATGCGCGGATGGAACGCCCCGTTCACAGCATCGAAGTCGCCACGAGACACGGCCGGCGTATCCTCTGTTTGGCCCAGCACGTTGCCGAAGCAGGCGCCGCCCAAACCAAAATTCGGACCAGCGCCGGTGACGCACGTCGATGGCGCGCCACTGCGTTGCCAACGCACGGTGCTGGCGCCCTCTTCAAGCAGCTGGCGCTCGGAATAGGCCACCGAAACGAGCGCGCCGAGCGAGCCATCCAGCCAGGTGTTAGAGGCGAGGATCGCGACGCGCGGATCCCAGGATTCGCCTGCGTCGCCGTAAGCAGTTTGACCGGAAATCGCTAGCGTGAAGTCGCGATAGTCGAACGGACGCGCCGTACGCAGATCGATGGTCGCGCCGAGCGAGCCTTCCTCGGTTTCCGCCGCCGACGTCTTGCGGACCGTGATGTTGTTGAACAATTCGGACGCGAAGATGTTGAAGTCGAAACCGCGCGAGCGATTGGTGCCGCCTTCGGCGTCGGTCGAACCGACAGCCGACATGGCTTCCATGCCGTTGATGCGGACGCGCGTGAATTGGGGCCCTAGGCCGCGCACCGAAATGTTGCGGCCTTCGCCGGCGCTGCGCGTGATCGACACGCCCGGAATGCGCTGGATCGATTCAGAGAGGTTCGCGTCCGGGAAGTCGGCGATGTCTTCGGCAACGATCGCGTCAACCGCGCCGACTTCGGTGCGTTTGATGTCGATGGCTTGCGCCAGCGAGCGGCGGAAACCAGTGACGACGATTTCCTCTTCCTGCGCCGTCGTGTCCGCTTCTTGCGCGACCGCCGTGCCGCCCATCAGACCCGTCGCGATAGCCGCGAGCGAGATCCCGAGGGACATAGTTTTCCTGTGGTTCGACTTCCCTGTCCGCGACATGCCTTCCTCCCGGTCCGCCTTCCCCCTGGCGGGCTTGATTGGCAAGCCTCGCCGGGATCGGATCTCTTATGACACCGGTGTCACTACTTCGTATGACACCGGTGACAACGACGGACCATAACAGCGAAGACAGGGATGACAAGCGAAACTGTCGCAGCTGGCGAAAATCGTGGGTTCGCGGCGCGTGAAGTGTGGCTGTGAATCCGCAGATTCGCGCTTAGCGCGCGAGCCAGCCGCCATCGACGGGAATAATCGCGCCATGCACGTAGTCGGACGCGCGCGATGCGAGAAACACTGCTGCACCTGCGAGATCGCTCGCTTCGCCCCAGCGCGCCGCGGGAATGCGCGCGAGAATATCGCGATTGCGAGTCTCATCCGCGCGTAGCGCTTCGGTGTTGTCCGTCACCATGTAGCCGGGCGCGATGGCGTTAACGTTGACGCCCTTCGCGGCCCATTCGTTCGCAAGCAAACGCGTCACGCCAGCGATCGCGCTTTTGCTTGCGGTGTAGGATGGCACACGAATGCCGCCCTGAAACGACAGCATCGACGCGATGTTGATGATCTTGCCGCCACCCTTGGCGATCATGTGCCGGCCAGCGGCTTGCGCGAGAAAGAACGCCGACTTGATGTTGACGTTCATCACCGCGTCCCAATCAGCTTCGCTGAAATCGACGGAATCGGCGCGGCGGATCGTGCCGGCATTGTTGACGAGAATATCGACGCCGCCGAGCGCCGCGATCGCGCCGCTCACCACGCCTTCGACAGGCGCGATGCTGCTGAAATCCGCGCGTTCGTAATG
>CAZZFE010000059.1:0-14701 GCA_964653495.1 uncultured Terricaulis sp.
CGGGATGCAGCGCGGCGCGCCGCGACCCGCCGAGCCTTCTGGGGCCAGTGTCCTGATGGAGACGACCTGCGCGTCGCCGACGAGCGGCCCTCGCCCGAGGCGGAGACGATAAGCCGCGAAGAAGTGCGCATACTGCGCCAGGCGCTGGCGACCTTGCCCGAACATCTCCGCGAGGCGCTAATGCTGACAGCCGTCGACGGTCTATCGCAAGCGGCCGCTAGTACAACGCTCGGCTGCTCAGTCAAGTCGCTCGAGTATCGCGTGCATCGGGCGCGCGAATTGCTTGCAAGCGAGATGGCGCGCCGCGCGACGCCGCAGCGCTAGCTTTGGCCCTGAAGGCATGGGACAAATCGCACGCTTGAGGCGGCCTTGAAGATGGGTCCCATTCTTACAATCAATTGCGGCTCATCGAGCGTGCGCGTGGCTTGCTTTGAAGCCGATGTCGTGTGGCGCGCCCATTTCAGCGGCATTGGGCGCGAGGACCCGCAACTCACAATCGGGCGCGCGGGCAAAATGAAAACGATTGAACCATCGCGCGCCGGCGATCATGGCGAGGCGCTTGAGGCGCTTTTCAGCGCCTTGCCGCCGATTGCGCCTAACGCCATTGGCCACCGTGTGGTCCATGGCGGCGTCGACTTTGTGGCGCCCACTCTGCTTGGGGCCCGGGTCGAGGCGAGGCTTTTGGACTTCGCCGCCATGGCCCCCTTGCACCAAGGCGCCAACCTTGCGGGCGTCGCCGCGGCCCGGGCGCGCTGGCCCGCCCGCCCGCACGTCGCCTGCTTCGACACCGCCTTCCACGCCAGTCTGCCCAAGGCGGCGGCGATGATGGCGCTGCCGCGCGAGTTCTTCGCCGCGGGCGTCCGCCGGTTCGGTTTTCATGGGTTGTCGATTGTTTCGATCCTGACAGCGTTGCAGGGCGAGGGCGTCGATACCGGCCGCGAGCGCATCGTGGTCGCGCACCTGGGCGCCGGCGCTTCAATGACCGCGATTAAGGGCGGACGCAGCATCGAGACATCAATGGGGTTCTCAACTGTTTCGGGCTTGCCGATGGCGACGCGGAGCGGAGACATCGACCCGGGCGTTGTGCTGCACCTGCTGCGCGCCGGCCGCTCTCTTGAGGACGTCGAGGATCTTCTCAATCGCCGATCAGGATTGCTCGGCCTTTCGGGCGTGAGCGCAGATATGGCCGAATTGTTGGTTTCGCCAGACCCCCGCGCCGCGGAAGCGGTGGAGCTCTTCTGCCAGACAGGTCGGCGTTGGCTTGCGGGTCTTGCGGGCGTTCTGGGCGGCGTCGACCGGGTGGTGTTTACAGGTGGTATTGGCGAGAACGCGCCGCGCGTGCGCGCGGCGATATGCGAGGGCCTGAGCTTTATGGGGGTGGACCTCGACAAGGGGCGTAACGAGGCGGGCGCTGGCGTGATTTCGCGCGACGGCGCACAAATCATCATCGAGGTGCGCGCCGCTGACGAGGAAGCCGTTATCGCGGGTGAGACCCGCGCTGCGTTGAGCTAATTGGACCCAGCCCATTTGTCAGGGCGCGTGCCTTGGGGTGCGTATTGGTTGATGGCGAGAAGAAGGGCGCGCGCCGGCCCCAAGCGGATCATTGTCGTGTCAGCACCAGCCGTCGAATCGTGGCGGGAGGGGTATGGCGTTATTCGCCACCAGCCTCCGACCGTCGCGAAAATCGAAAACCTTGTCGCACGCCACTGGATGGACGGGGCGCTGGCCGATCGCGACAGCGCGCTTGCCTTGTGCGCGGCTGCTGACCGTCTCGCCAGCGCCGCAATGTGGACCGTGGCGCACATGAGTTACGCCACGCGCGTCGATCTAAGCGGCGCAGACTTGGCCGCGGACGCTTTTAAGGCAGCGCCCGAAGGCCATATGGGCGGCTCGCTCAACGCAGCCATCGCCTTTGTCGGGTTCCATCTTGCCAACGCGCTCACCGGGCAGACGCGCGCCTGGGTGTTGGGGCAGGGCCATTGCGTTGCCGCGATCGAAGCGGTGAACGCGCTCTTGGAGGATCTATCTCCCGCCCAACAGGGGCGCTACGGGCGCAGCGAAGCTGGTCTCTCGCGGCTCGCGGCCGACTTTTATTCTTATGCATTGACGCCAGAAGGGCGCCCAGCGGCGCCGCTCGGAAGTCACGTCAATCCGCACACTGCTGGCGGCGTCTCCGAAGGCGGCTATCTGGGTTTTGCCGAAACCCAATACGTCCATATGCCCTTGCCCGGAGAGCGCTTGGTTGCGTTCTTGAGCGACGGAGCGTTCGAAGAACAGCGTGGCTCCGACTGGTCGCCGCGCTGGTGGCGCGCCGAAGATAGCGGCTTTGTCGTGCCCGTCATGATCCTCAATGGCAGGCGCATCGAGCAGCGCACCGAAATCGGCCAGGAGGGAGGCGCTGAGTGGCTCGCTCAGCATCTGCGGCTAAGCGGTTTTGATCCCATCATCATCGACGGTCACGATCCGCTTGCCTACGCCGCCGCCATCATCGAAGCCGAATCCGCGCTCATGCATTTCACATCTATGTCGGAACGGACCTATCCAGCCCGGCTTCCCTATGTGATCGCGCGCTGCGTCAAGGGCTATGGCTTTCCGGGGGCGGGCACAAATCGCGCGCACAATCTGCCGCTTGCCGGAAATCCTCGCGCCGACGCCGAGGCGCAGCGGCAATTTAATGAGGGCGCGCGCGCGCTCTTTGTGCCGAAAGCTGAACTCGATGCGGCGGCGCAGGCGTTTGTTGTCCACGATGCGCAACAGCGGCCGCGCGAAAGCCGGCATCCGCTGGCAACGCGATCTGTCCCGCCGCCGGTTTTGCCTGAGCCGGCTTGGGCCCCCGAAGGGGGTGCAAGTTGCGCCATGGAGGCGCTCGACGCACTTTTCGTTGAGATCGTCAAAGCCAATCCGGATCTACGCGTGCGTGTCGGCAACCCTGACGAGTTGAAAAGCAATCACATGGGTGCAACGCTCGATTTGTTGCGCCACCGCGTGAATGCGCCCGAGCCGGGCGCACCCGAAGCGGTGGACGGCGCCGTCATTACCGCGCTCAATGAGGAAGCAGTCATTGGCGCGGCGCTCGGCAATAAAGGCGGGCTCAATCTCGCCGTGAGCTACGAAGCCTTCGCCATGAAAATGCTGGGGGCGCTGCGCCAAGACATCATCTTTGCCCGCCGTCAACGTGAGATCGGCGCGCCGCCGCGCTGGCTGTCGGTGGCGCTTATCGCCACGTCCCACACCTGGGAGAACGCCAAGAACGAACAATCGCACCAGGATCCGACCTTGCCCGAGGCGCTTCTGGGCGAAATGGCGGACACCGCGCGCGTGCTGTTTCCGATCGACGCCAATTCCGCGGCGGCCTCGCTTCGAAGCGTCTACGCCTCGCATGGTCAAATCGCGTGCCTCGTGACGCCGAAGCGCGCTGTGGCTCGCTTGCTCAGCGGGGCGCGCGCCCAACAAGCCGTTGCGGATGGCGCAGCACTTCTCCTCGGCGACCCTAGAGAGGCTGACCTCCAATTCGTCGCGATTGGCGCCTATCAAACTGCGGAAGCCCTACGTGCGAGCGAACGCTTGATGGCGCGTGGCCGTTCGGCATGCGTCACCGCGCTTTTGGAGCCTGGCCGCTTCCGCGCCGGGCGCGACGAGATCGAAACGGCCTATGCCGCGAGCGAGGCGCAGAGCAGACATTTCTTCCCGGAGGAGACGCCGCGCGTTTTTCTCACCCATACTCGCCCAGAGCCTATGCTTGGGGCTTTGCGCCGGCTCGACGCCGGACCGTCACGCACCAGCGCGCTTGGCTTCATCAATCGGGGCGGCACGCTCGACGTATTCGGCATGCTGTTCGCCAATCGCTCGACCTGGGCGCATGCGCTTGAGGCCGCAGCTCGAATCCTCGGCTGTGGTCGCGAGGCGTTCTTGTCGGAGGTCGAACTGACCGCACTCGACGGACGCGGCGATCCCAATGTTCTACGCGTTGCACCTCAGTAGAAAGAAGCCAACGATATGACTCTGACTTTAACGAGCCTAGGCGCTGCGGGAACGGTCACCGGTTCAAAGCACCTCTTGGAGGCGGACGGCCGGCGCATTCTGGTGGATTGCGGCATGTTCCAGGGGCTTAAGGTCCTGCGCGAGCGCAATTGGGCGCCGCTCGCGATCCCGCCGGAGTCGATCGATGCGGTGGTGCTGACGCATGCGCACTTGGACCACAGCGGCTATCTCCCGAAGCTCGTGCGCGACGGCTTTAGGGGGCCGGTCTATTGCTCCTCCGCGACGGCCGATCTCTGCGACATCCTGTTGAAGGATAGCGCCAGAATAGCCGAGAACGATGCCGAATACGCCAACCGTAGAGGCCACACAAAGCATAAGCCCGCACTGCCGCTTTACACTGTGCGCGACGCCGAGCGCGCACTGAAGCAGCTGAAGCCCATCGCCTTCGAGACGGAAACGAGTGTTGAGGGCGGCGCCAAGATAGAGCTGCGCCGTGCAGGCCATATCCTCGGCGCGGCCACGGTCGAATTCAATTGGCAAGGCCGCGGAATCATATTTTCCGGCGATTTGGGACGCTATGATGACGTGTTCATGCCTGATCCCGCGCCGGTGAACGCGGCCGATTATGTGGTCGTTGAATCGACCTATGGCGATCGTATCCATCCCAAAAACGATCCGATGGAAGCCTTGGGCGCGGTCGTGGAGCGGACAGTGCGCCGCGGCGGCACCGTCGTCATTCCCGCGTTCGCCGTCGGGCGCACTCAAGTTCTCCTTTATCACCTGTGGATGCTGAAGCGCGCAGGACGCATCCAGTCCGTGCCGATCTTTCTCGACAGTCCGATGGCGATCAATGCGACCGAACTCCTATGCGGCCATTTAGACGACCATCGCTTTTCAGCCGAGACCTGCGAGCAATCCTGCGCGATCGCCACCTATGTGCGCGATGTCGAAGACTCAAAGGCCATTGTGTCAAATCCGATGCCCAAGATCGTCATTGCAGGCAGCGGCATGGCGACCGGCGGGCGCGTCTTGCACCACATCAAGGCGTTCGGGCCCGAGGCCAAGAATACGATCCTGTTTGCCGGCTATCAGGCCGTCGGCACGCGAGGCGCCCGTCTGCTTGCTGGTGAAACCGAGATCAAGATGTTTGGCCAATGGATTCCGATCCGGGCTGAAATCGCCAACCTGCCTGAACTCTCAGCCCACGCCGACGCCGGCGAGATCATCCGCTGGCTCCGCGGCTTTGAAAAGCCGCCGCGCCGCACCTTCATAGTGCACGGCGAGCCGGACGCTTCCGATGCGCTGCGCGTGCGCATCGAGCGCGAACTCGGCTGGGACGCGGCGGTTGTCGATGATCAGCGCAGGTATGAACTCGCATGAGCGCCGCGCCAACGACCAGGGAGGGCGAACACGCTTCGCATCTTGTGGCCAAGCGCCTCAAGCTTCTCTCGCAAGACGATGCGATCGTTCTGATGCGCACCGATTGTCACGTCTGCAAGTCCGAAGGGCTGTCCGCGCGCGCTCGCGTGCTCTTGACCGCTGGTGATCGGCGCGTGATCGCAACGCTCTACCAGGTCGAGAACGATTGGCTGACTGTCGATGAAGCGGGGTTGTCCGAGGCGGCGTGGAAACGCCTGGTCGTAGCCGATGGCGAACACATAGCCGTCAGTCATGCGCCGCCGCTTGACTCGCTTGCTGACGTGCGACGGCGCATGTATGGCGGCCGCCTCGATCAGCGCGCGTTCCGCTCTATCATCGGCGACATCGCCGGTGGTCGCTATGTCGACATTCATCTCGCCACGTTTATCGCCGCGTGCTCGGCCTTTCCGCTCGATCTCGATGAAATCACCTCGCTCACGCGCGCCATGGTGGAAGTGGGCGAGCGTCTCTCCTGGCCTTCGGCGATGGTGGTCGACAAACATTGCGTGGGCGGCCTACCTGGCAATCGCACCACGCCAATCGTGGTCGCTATCGTCGCGAGCTTGGGGCTCCTCATGCCCAAGACCTCTTCGCGCGCGATCACCTCGCCGTCGGGCACGGCCGACACAATGGAGACCTTGGCGCCCGTCGATCTCGATATTGCCGCCATGCGCCGCGTCGTCGAGGCCGAAGGTGGCTGCATCGCCTGGGGCGGCGCCGTGCGCCTCTCGCCAGCCGATGACGTGCTCATCCGCATCGAGCGCGCGCTTGATATCGACACCGAAGGTCAGCTCATCGCCTCGGTCCTGTCCAAAAAAATCGCCGCGGGCGCCAGTCACGTCGTGCTCGATCTGCCTGTGGGGCTCACAGCGAAGATCCGCACGCCGGAGGCGGCGCGCGATCTGAGCGCGCACCTGACCGCCGTCGCCGAGGCGTTTGGTCTTAAGACACGCTTTGTATTGAGCGATGGCGCGCAGCCCGTTGGACGCGGCATCGGGCCGGCGCTCGAAGCCAAGGACGTGCTCGCCGTGCTTGTCGGCGCTGCCGATGCGCCAACAGACTTGCGCGAGCGGGCGCTCGCGATCGCGGGCGCGGTGCTTGAGCTTTCAGGAACGGCGCCTGACGGACAAGGGTATGCGTTGGCGCGCGGTGCGCTCGACGACGGGCGCGCTTGGGCGAAGTTTCAAGCCATCTGCGAAGCGCAGGGCGGCATGCGGACGCCTCCGAGCGCGCCGCTCACGCGCCCATGGGCGGCGGCCCGTTCGGGCATTCTCACCAACATCAACAATCGCAAGATCTCCCGCCTCGCTAAGCTCGCGGGCGCGCCCGACGATCCCGCCGCCGGAATTGTGTTGCATGTGCGGTTAGGTGATGGCGTCGTCGCCGGGGCCCCGCTTGTGACCGTGCACGCCCAGGCGCCTGGGCAACTCGCCTATGCGCTCGACTATGCGGCGGCCAACCCAGACATATTCGAAATCGAGGCTTGAACGTGACGCGCCTTTACCTCCCCATGCCCGGAAACGAGACCATCGCCCGTGCGCTTGCTCTCTCGGCCGGCGCCGAATTCGGCGCGATCGAGACGCGCCGCTTTCCCGATGGCGAAGCCTATGTTCGGCTTCTCTCGGCGGTCGAGGGCCGCGAGGTTGAGATTGTCTGCACGCTAGCGCGGCCGGACGAGCAGTTTCTGAGCGTTATCTTCGCCGCCGAAACTGCGCGCGAGATGGGCGCGGCGCGCGTCAATCTCATCGCGCCTTATTTAGCCTACATGCGCCAGGACAAAAGGTTCAAGGACGGCGAGGCGATTTCCTCGGTGCATTTCGCTCGGCTTTTGTCGCGATCGTTTGACGGGCTCATCACTATCGATCCGCATCTGCATCGCCGCCGCAATTTGGGCGAAATATTCACTATCGCCACGCGCGTAGAGCATGCAGCGCCGCTCCTTGCCGACTGGATCAAGGACAATGTGAGCGACCCTCTCGTGGTGGGGCCAGATGCGGAGAGCGAGCAATGGGTTGCTGCGGTCGCCGGGCGGGCCGGTGCGCCGCACATCGTCTCGAACAAAACTCGCCGCGGCGACCGTGACGTGAGCATTGACCTGCCGGATCTGTCCGCTCTACGCGCCAGGCGAGCGGTTCTTGTCGACGACATCGTCTCCTCGGGGCGCACCATGATCGAGACCGCGCGCAAGTTGAGCGCAGCTGGCATGGTCAAGCCGGTTTGTGTCGCCGTGCATGCGCTTTTTGCCGATCAATCCTACGCCGAGCTCTTGAGCCTGTGCGAGCGCGTCGTTTCGACAGACACCGTGCCGCATGCTTCGAACGCCATTAGCGTAGCGGCGCTGCTGGCGCCCGCGTGACCGGCGTCTCCACAGTTTACTTGGACGCAACGTCTCGAACTCACACGGGCAACGCGGCGGCTAGCGCCGCGCCAATTGCCGCCACGATGAGGACGCCGCTCAGAATAAGGAGGAAACCGTCGCGCGCAAAAAGCCCAAGACCCAAAACGGTGATGGCAAGCCCGGGGATCAGCGGCGCCAAAGGAATTAAGCTCAACGGAAAGGTCGCGATCGCCGCGAGCGCGCACAAGAGCCCCGCTGCGTTCGCGAACGGCGTCTCGGACAGAAAGACAAGACGGGGCTGAAGCACACGGTCGAGCCGACGCGCCCACTTGCGCAAGCCGTCACTGGTCGCCGCTTTGATGGACGATCGAGCGATGCGCAGGCGCAAGAGCATGCCTGGCAGCCAAAGATGCGATGACCCGAAGGCCAGTTGTAGAGACACCGCCAGCGTCACCAGCGCCGCAGCCGACGTCATGCCTGGCAATATGGTGGCTGGAGAAATGGAGAATAGTCCGAGCACCAGGAGCAATGGGCCATAGGAGCGCCGGCCGATCACCGCCATTATGTCGGCAACGCTCACGCTTGTCGGTTCGCCAATGCTGGCGTCCTCGGCAAGCACTGCGATGCTCTCGACGAGATGCGAGAATGAGTGAGGCCTGCACGCAAGCCTTGGCGCACACACGCCGCCGCTTGTCGTCTCAGCGCACATGAGCACGCGTCCGCTGTCGCATGGAGCTCACCCGCAGGCGTCAGTTCGGCTGCGGCGTCTCGCCATGTTGATGCGGGTCGGCGGCAACTGGCGGGCATTGCGCTGGCCCCGGATCGGCGTGCTGATGCTCGCCCTGTGCTTGTCCGGAGGGCGCAGGCGCTGGCGCATGTTCGCTTTGCTGGGCGCCTGGACAGTTCGCTTGACCATGCTCTCCCGACATGGCGCCCATCATGCCATCGTGATGGGCGCCATGCATGCCATGGCCCATGCCGGCGCAGCCGCCGAGGCTAAGCGCCAGAGCCAGCACCGCTCCTGAACTCAATATATGCATGCCCGTCATCTCCCTTGGCGCGATGTTGATCCTGATTATACGCACGCCGCCCTAGTGGCCCCGGTGCAGTCGAGTGTGACCTACAGGTTCTCACGGCTTCGCGCTGCAACCGCAGGCCTCTTTGGAGGCTTCGTGTTGCGCCGTTGACTGGGCGAAAAGCGGGCGGATCGCTGGCAGGGAAGGATTGGTCCAGAGCTTCGTTGATCCTTTCTTCGCGCCTCGCCTTGTGGCCACAGCCATTGCCAACAAGCATGTGCGCCGCGTCTGTGATGCGATTTGTCATGCCCGTCATCCTTCGCGTGCTGCAGGAGAACGCCGCGTGACGCGCGAGACCGATGAGACCGGGCGCAGGCGAGCCTGCGGTGCAGTTGGATCTTGGCGACCGCTCGTCCTCGCAACCGCACTCATCGCGAGCGCCGCCACAAAGGATAAACGCCCAAGAGGAGCGCTGCGACTATCAGCAACGACAACACCACCATCAGATGCACGCCGTGTTCGACGATGGCATAGTGAGCAAGCGCGCCGAGCAATGCGAAAATCAGGAGCGCGACGATGAGATAGCGCACAAACCAGAATGCTGCTGACGCAAAAAAGAGCATGAACCAGGAGGTTTGAGAGCCTGCTCCGCCTTTTCGAGGTTCGTTGTGACGAGGCGCCCGCAATGACATTTGTCGTCAACTCCTAGCCCCGGCGGCGAGCCCACAACGCGCTGATCGGCCGGGGACGAAGCGCGGACCCACCAAACTATACGCGTGAGGCTCGACGATCCCCGGAGCCGACGCTTGAACCGAAGGTGGGCGTTCCCTAGCCATTCTCTTTCGCCGGTGCGGCGAGGCCTGGCTCGGCGCGAGTTGTCGGGCGAGAAGACTACGAGCGCCGCGATCCCGCTTGTAGTGCATCGATTGGTTCAGCGAGGCTAGCTCCGTCGCTCGCCCAAGAAGGCGAGCAGGAATTGGAAGAGATTGATGAAGTCGAGATAGAGGCTGAGCGCGCCGTAAGTAGTGGCGGCGCCCAAAGCGGCCTCGTCGCCGCCCAGTTGGTAATAGGTGTTCTTGAGCCGCTGGGTGTCATAGGCGATGAGGCCGGCGAAGATGAGGACGCCTGCCGCGCTGACGACGAACGAGAAGCCGGGCGGATTCCAGAACATCTGGACAAAGGTTGCGATGATCAGTCCAACGAGGCCGACAAGCAGGAAGCTCCCGAAGCCCGACATGTCCATCCGCGTGGTGTAGCCGAGCAGCGAAAGGGCGCCGAACGCCGTGGCCGTGATCAGGAAAGTCGAGACCAGCGAGGCGCCGGTGTACACAAGTCCGAGCACCCCCAACGACGCCCCGATGAGAGCCGCGACCGTCCAATATATGAAGCTCGCGCCGCTGGCGTTCGGGCGGCGCATGACGAACATGGCGCCCAGGAGCACGACAAGCGGCGCGAAAACGACAGCAAGGCCAATCGGCGTGTAGCCGGCGAAAGAGCCTTCGGGTGTCACCCGAAACAAGGTATCGCGCACAGGCGCGATCATGCTTGTTGTGTAAGCAAGCGCCCCCGACAGTGTAAGTCCGAGCGCCACCTTATTGTAGACGCCCAGCATAAAGCGGCGAAGCCCAAGATCGATCGACATGTCGGCGCGTGCTGCTGGCGCAGCGGGGAAGCGCTCGTCGTGTGAGTGCGACATGCGGGTTGCTCCTCTGTTAGTCGTCCTTCGTAACCGCCACGCGCTGCAATGGAGCGATGGCGCCTGATTAGCAGCCGCGCCTGCGATCGGCGTCCGATGTCGGTTGGCCGCCGTGATCAGCGTGCGCGTCCGGCGTCTCGTCGGCGTGTTGGGTGATGCGACGGCCGTGGCGATGCCCGCCATGGCGATGTCCAAACAGGTGAAGGGCGAAGAAGGCGATGATCAGGATAATCCACGCCCAATTGCTGGCTAGCCAATCCATGACCGACATCATTGTGAGAGCGGCGGGACTTGCCGCTCCTTATTTCTTGATACGCAGCGGATCGGATCGCCCCTGGAGCCTTGTCCGCGTTTCATCAGCCCTGCTTGCCTGCACCCGCGCGTGGACGCAGCTCTTCCCGGCGAGAGCGCTCTGGTCGCATGCGGGGTGGGACGCATCTGGACGGTACGGGCGTTGCGCCTATGCCGCGCCCTCCTGGGAGGTGATAATTCGAGAAGACGCGGATGCAAGCGGGCGGGCGTTCGCGAGCGCCGGGTTCGAGGTCAAGGCGCGACGACGACGTTCTGAGGCGCTCCTCGCGCAAACGCCTCAATGTTGGCCAGCGTCGTATCGATGATGCGGGCGAGCGCCTCGGTCGTATTGTAGGCATAGTGCGGCGTCACCAACACGTTGGCAAAACCCAGCAATGCGTGATTAGCGGCGAAGGCTCTAAGGTCGGCGTTGGTTCCGGCGCCAGCGCGAAATATCTGGGCTTCGTCGCGTAGCTGGGCCTCCTGCGCCATGACGTCGAGGCCAGCGCCCGCGAGGCGCCCCCCGGCGAGCGCGCGCACCAGCGCCTCCGCATCGACCACCGAGCCTCTGGCGGTGTTGATGAGCACCGCGCCTGGCTTCATCAGCGCAAATTCCCGCTCGGAGATAAGACGCCGCGTTTCCGGCGTTGCCGGAACATGCAAAGTGATGATGTCAGCTTGGCCAAGCGCCCCATCGAGGGAAGCGTACCGAAAGCCAAGACGCTGCGCCGCCTGGTCGTCGTGGCGCTCATCGACCGCGATGACATCCATGGAAAAGCCCCGCGCGATTTCAATTACGCGCATGCCGATGCGCCCGGCGCCAATGACGGCGATTGTCCTACCCTTCAGTTCGAAGCCACGAAGACCGGCCTGATCGAAGCGGCCGCGCCGGGTGCGCTCGGCGGCGTCGGCGATCTTGCGCGCAAGTCCTAGTAACAGCGCAAACACGTGTTCGGCCACGCTCGTGTCGCCGTAGCCTGGTACGTTGCAGACGATAATGCCCCGGCTTTGACAATAGCCAAGGTCGATATGGTCATAACCGGTCGAGCGCGTGGCGATGAGCCGGAGCTGCGCAAAATGCGCCAGCACGCTCGCGTCGAGCTGCGAATAGACGAACGATGAGATGATGTCGGCCTTGGCATGGAGGCGAGCGGACGCTTCATCGAGAGTGTCTCGCACGCAACTCACTTCATAAGCGGGACTAAGGCGCAGGCATGCGTCATGTTCCCACTGCTCAGTTTCGAACACAGCGAACTTCATCTTTGTCCCTTCGCGCCGGAAGGATGGAAGGTCACCGGCTGTTGCACCTGGCCGGCGCCCGCCGCTAACCGCACGTCGCAAGCTGGCGTTGTACAAGGCCTCGCTCGCGCGGCGTGTCAGCGCGCGCCAGCCCTCGCATTCTCCTGCGCGTCCTTGCCGCCGACCACGAGACGGGCAATAGCGCCCCAAAGATTATAGAAGAACACGAAGACGATGGCGACGAACCAGCCATAAAGGGCGCTGGCGATGAGCCCGTAGAAGAAGCTGGGCAAAGTGAGCAGCTCAAATTGGGGAAAGATAGTCGAGAGCAGCGCGTGCGTGGGAAGCTCCGGCATGAAGGTCCAGATCGCAAGGCACGCGAGATAGATGGTCATAAACAGCATGCATGCGCCGAACATCGTCGGCAGATAGGGGAGCGGGTGATACTTGATCATGAGGCGCCTCCTTGGCGGCCACGGGGCGAGGACTTGCCCGAAATGGACGCCGGACTCACCTGGCTATACGCGGGCGGGCCGTTCACGCCCTGATGGAAATCGTTTGCCGTAAAGGACGCGAAGTGAAGCCGGCCGAGATGTGCGCGCCCTGCGTTGCGGTTTGGTCTTCGTCGCTTTGCCTGTAGCGGCCTAGATCACAAAGACGGGCGCAAAACCCCCGCCAGGCGTGCGCAAGTTAGTGGTCTGGCCCTGATAGAGACGGGCCGCCGCCAGCACGATCTTGGCGTCGTAGGTATAGAGCCGCACATCGACTTTGCGGTCTTGGCGCGCGCCGTCGAACACAATCGCACGTGTTCCTGGCGGGGCAAAGGTTTGCGCGACATAGTCGCCGGCGATAATCTCGGCCCAGACGCGCTGCGTGAGCTTCTCGCCGCGATAAGCCGCCTTGCTACCATAACCGTGGGCCGGCTTGAAAAACCAATGCTTGCGTTCGGCCCAGAGCCCCGGCGCGCTTTCTGGCGTCACGCGGCGAGTCCTTGGGATCGCCGCGAGCGCTGCGATGTCCGCTTCAGGCACGTTCCACGCGCGGAGCAAAGCGTTATCGCTCATCAGTGTGAGATTGCGCTTGTCGGCGAAAAGCGCATGCGCGTGCGGATCGGGCGTCACCACGGTCGCGCCCGATTCATAAGCCGCGCGCAACGGCGCATGCGCGGCTTCCGACAACGAAAAATCGACCAGCCGGTTGTAAACAAGATCGATCTCTTGGCCCTCGACGCTGAGACGCCCATCCGAGAACTTAAGGTCGCGTGCATCAGTCACGATGCATTCGACGCCGCGGCTTTCGAGCCCGCGCGCCGCGAGCAGGAATTCCGGGTAAAGGAATTGCGCGCTAGGATCATCGTCAACGATCGCGACAGAAGCAGGGCTGCCTGCGCGACCCTGCGCGCGCCATTCCGCCTCGATCATGGCGAGGAACGCGTCTTCGAATTGTTCGGCCGGCGCCGGCGCGATTCGCGCTTCCTCACAACAGACACGCTGCGCGCGCGCCAGCGCCGCGTTCAGAAAAGCGCCGCCCGCATTGGTGTTGACCTCGATCAGTGCGGGCCCCGTCGCACCGAGATGGAAGTCATAGCCCATAAGCACCCCGCGGGGCCCGTAATCGTGGCGCGCTATAGGAGGCGCCCAGGCCAGAGCCGCGGCGATATAGGCGGGGCGGCGCGTCAAACTTTCGATCGCGGCGACGACCTCGCCCATGGTCTCGATTTCGGAACGCGAGACAAACACCGCGACGTTGGAGAAGAGGTGGGGGCGATCGCCCAGCAGCGCGTCGCCATCAAGCTCGCGCTCTAGCGCCGATCTAAGCGCGGTCTCGTCAAGCGTTTGGCAGAGGCATGACCGGTTGAGGGCATGCGCGGTCTCGCCCAGCGCACTCTCTTCTTCGCAGATCCGCGTCACGGTCGCTCCTCTTTGCGCGTGTTCCTGACCTGCTCGCCCGCAGCAAGTTCTTTGTGCATCAGTCGGGCAAGGGCAGCGCGGCGGCGTCATAGACAAAGTTCAGGCGCGCCACTGGCTGATCGGGACGGCGCGCCTCGATGCTCAAATGATAGCGGTCGCGCGCAAGTGTCGTGAAGCCGCCATAGGCGAGGGCGCCTTCAATGCGCATGGGCTCAAGCCGCAGCCGGCGCGCACCGCGGTGGCGTTCGCCGCGCAAGGTCGCTTCGACCGCCGCATCTTCGATGCGTGCGCCGGTGTTTGCGTCAAACAGCGCGATCATGACATGTGCGTTGCCGCCGCCCTCGCCCGCATGCATGCGCCGCTCCGCGTGACTTGGCGCGTGCGTTGCGATCAGCGCGCTGGGGGCAACCCCCAGATATGCCGTGACCCCATCAGCGGTCTGGACGAACATAGTCTCATGCCGCGGCGCGGGCGCGCAGGCCGTAAGAGCCATCAGCACGAACGCTGCGATGAACCGGCGGCGCACGCAGTTGCGCGGGGCTCGATCGAGCCTCATGGCGCCGGACGCGCGGGCGCCGCTGCAAAGAGAGAAAGTCCAAAGCTGATAAGATTGATCGCCAAGAAGACGCCAGGCGCGATCATGCCTGAGTGCGGAAGCGCCCAAATAAGCAAGCCGCCCAGAACGATCGCGAGTACGCCGCCCAAGGCCATGCGTCCCCACGGACACGATGTGTGCGTGCGATGCGCCAGGGCGTGTCCTATATCGTTAGATCGTTGTGTTTTTATAGAGTGTTATTGCTTGTGTAGTTAT
>CAZZFE010000059.1:14711-18832 GCA_964653495.1 uncultured Terricaulis sp.
GATGCGCCAGGGCGTGTCCAATCGCGATCGCTCCTTGTGCGATAAGCGCCGCGCCCAGTATCACGGTGAGTGCGAGCGCCCCCGG
The DNA here is from genome assembly GCA_964653495.1 of uncultured Terricaulis sp. Lineage (GTDB taxonomy): Bacteria > Pseudomonadota > Alphaproteobacteria > Caulobacterales > Aquidulcibacteraceae > Vitreimonas. The sequence goes on from CAZZFE010000059.1 coordinate 14,797, forward strand.
CCAGGGATGTAGAAGCAAACAGATTCCGCCGAGGATCGCGACCACCGACCAGAGCAAGCGCCACGCAAAGCCCTTGGCGCGCCAATCAACGATTAAAAGCGCCAAGCCGGAGACGCCGGCCGCGAGCATCGCCGCGCCGAACCATACGCTTGCGGCGAATGTGGCGAGCATCGGCGCGAAGGCGGCGGCGACGCCGAAGGCGATCATCAATGCGCCGACGACCATAAAGATGAGCCGGCCGCCAGGGCGCGGTGAAGCTTGAGGTGCTTGTGCGGGTGGGGCTGCGGTATCGCTCATGGGCGGCTCTCGCGTGATGAGGGTCTAAAAGCTCATACGCACGCGCCGCCTTCGCCCCTCGAAATAATATGCACGAAGTGGGCGCAGCCGCGCGCATTTGGCGCCGCGCCTTGACAACGACGCGCGCGCGGCTTCGATGCTGGCGAGGTAGAACATCATGTGCTTTTCAGCCGAAGCAAGTTTCACCGCCGCCGCCCTGTTGATTCCGCTGGGCGGGCTCGCAGTGGTTCGAGCGGCAAAGGTCGCGCCCAAATATGCGCCGCTCTGTGCGCTTCCATTGTTGTTTGGACTTCAGCAGGCGATGGAAGGCATGGTTTGGATCGCTGGCGGCGGCGACGACGCGGCTTGGGTCGAGCGTTTCTCGCTCGCCTACATGTTCTTTTCCTGGATTGCTTGGCCGGTCTGGGTGCCGGTCTCGGTTTATTTCCTAGAACCCCTGCGCCGTCGTCCGCTCTATATCGCCTTCGCCGTCGGCGGCGCGATGTTGGGTGGGGTTCAATATATCCCGTACTTTACCCATGAGGGCTGGCTGACGACGACCTTCCTCGCGAACGCCATCAGCTATGGCGACACCCAATTGCTCGACGCGCTGATGACGCGCGAAGCAACCTATCTACTCTATCTCGTGTTCATCATCATGCCGCTCATTGTTTCGAGCGATCGCGCGGCGCGTGTCTTCGGCGCGCTGGTGACGCTTGTGCTTGCCATCACCTATTTCTTCTTCTCTTACGCCTATATTTCCGTCTTCTGCATGGGTGGAGCGATCATGTCGTCTTATCTCGTATGGATGATCTTCCGCAAAGGCGCCGATACGCCCCCGCGTCTGGTTGCGCCGGCATAGGGCCTGCGATTACCCTTGGGAGGCGAGGAAGCGGCGGAAGCGGAAGAGACTGAAGGCGAAGAAAAGCGCGCCAATGCCGAGCGTGCCGGCAAAGTGGGGCCACACGATCGAAAGATCAGCGCCGCGTATCAGGATCGCCTGCGTCATGGCCACATAGTGTGTCGATGGCGAGGCCTGCATCACCGTCTGGAGCCAGGTAGGCATGCTTTCAAGTGGGGTGTTGCCGCCCGACAAGAGGTTCATCGGCAACACCACCAATATGAAGATCAGCGCCAATTGCGGCATAGAGCGCGAAATTGTGCCGAGGAAAATGCCGAAGCTGCCGGCAAAGAAGAGATAGCTTGCAACGCCCAAGAGAAAGAGCGGTACCGAGCCTGCCGGTTCAAGGCCGAGCAGGCCTTCAACGACGAATACGAGTGCAAGTCCCGCGAGCGCCAAAATAACGGCGCCGTTGGCAAGGGTCTTGGCCGTCATGATCTCAACGGGGCGCACCGGCATGGCCAGCAAGTGCTCAAGCGTGCCGTGCTCGCGCTCGCGCACAATGGCCGCGCCGGCGAGCAGGATGGCAAGCATTGTCGTGGTGTCGAGGAGTTCGACCACGCCGGTGAACCAGGTGCTGACCAGCCCCTGATTGAAGGCGGCGCGCAATTCAAAAGGCGGGGCGCGGGGCGGCGGGCGCGCGCGCGTGCGCAAGAAGTCGGCGACCTCCTGGTTGAGGCTGGCGGCGATATGAGAGGCGCCGAGGCCCGCCTGCGAAATGGCGGTGGCGTCGATCAGGAGTTGGATGCTGGGGCTTCGCCCGGCGAGCAATTCGGCCTCGAACCGGGGCGGGATATCGAGCGCAAATGTCGCCTCGCCGGATTCCAGCAGAGCGCTGAGTTCGCCGGGCGTGACCATGACGGGTTGGCGAAAGTGCTGCTGAGGCAACATGCCCGCGATGCGGCGCGACAATTCGGAGCCGTCTTCATCGGCGATGACGATGCTGGCGTTGCGGATATCCTGCGCATTGCCGGTGGCTTGCACATAAATCGAAGCGGTGAAGGCGTAGATGACAAACCCGAGCAGGAAACGGTCGCGGGCGAGGCTGCGCAATTCCTTCAGCGCCAGAGCAAGGACGATGCGCCAATTCATCTCAGCGCTCCTGCTTGCGTAGAAGCGCAATGGAAATCGCCAACAAAACGAGCCAGAAGAGCGCGAGCACCGCGAGCTCGCTCGCGAGATCGAAAAAGCCGCGGCCCTTGGCGAAAACGCCGGTGCTGATCTGGTTAAAGTGCGAGGTCGGAAAAAGCGCGCCGATGGCCCGATCCACCGGCTCTAGACTGGCGAGCGGCTGCATCAGCCCTGAGAATTCGACCGCCGGCACCATGATGACGATGGCGGTGCCGAATACGGCCGCGGTCTGCGAGCGGGTCAGCGCCGAGGAGACAAAGCCGACGGCGCTGGTGGCGGCTACGTAGAAAAGTCCGGCGAGCAATAGCGCGATCAGACTGCCCTTGATGCTGAGGCCGAAGAGCACGATCGCCAGCGCGACGAGCAACAGGAAATTGACGAAGCCCAGCGCGATATAGGGCAATTGCTTGCCGAGCAAAAACTCAGTGCGTGAGATTGGCGTCACATAGAAGTTGGTGATCGATCCCAACTCCTTTTCGCGCACCACGGCAAGTGAAGTGAGGATGGACGGGATCATCGCGAGCAGAATGCCGATCATAATCGGCACCACGGCGTTGAAGCTGCGGAACGCCTGATTGTAGAGAAAGCGCGGCTCCAACTCATAGGCGGCGGAGAGAGGCGCTCTGCCGCCGGCCGCCGCCGCGATGGCGCGCTGATGCAGGGCGAGCGCATAGCCGGACACAGTCTCGGCCCGAAACGGCATGGCGCCATCGACCCAGGCGCCAATCGGGGGCGCCCGTCCGGAGGCAAGCGCGCGCCCAAAGCCCGGGGGAATGTCGAGAACGAGCGTCGCCCTGTTGCTGCGCAACGCCTGTTCGACGGCGCGGTCGTCGTTGAGCGCTGCTCTCAGTTCAAAATAAGGCGAGGAGGCAAATTCCTCGACGTAGGCGCGGCTCGCTGGGGTGCGGTCGCGGTCAATGACCGCAAGCGAAACGTCCTCAACGTTGAAGGAAATGCCATAACCGAAGGCCAAGGCCAAGACGAGCGTGCCAGCGAGCGCCATCGCAAAGCGCACCGGTTCGCGCAGCATTTCGAGAATTTCGCGCCGCGCCACGGCCAAGAGGCGCGGCATTTGCTTTGCCGGTTTGTCGCTGACCCCGGTGATGAGCGCAGAAAGGGCGTGCGCCGGCGGCTCGCCGGCGCCGCCGATCTGCATGTAGCGGACGAAGGCGTCTTCCAACGTCGCCGCGTTCTGGCTTAGCCGCAATGCGTCGGGCGCGCCTTCGGCGATGACCCGGCCCGCATGCATGAAGGCGACGCGGTCGCACCGTTCGGCTTCGCTCATGAAATGCGTCGAGATAAAGATCGTGACTTCTTTGTCGCGGGCGAGCCTCTCGATTTCTTGCCAGAACGCCTCGCGCGCGGCCGGATCGACACCGGAGGTCGGCTCGTCGAGGATAAGCACTTCCGGCTCGTGCAAAATCGCGATCGCGAGCGACAGACGTTGGCGCACGCCGAGCGGCAATGCGCCTGCAATGGCGCTTGCATGGGGGTTGAGACCGAATTGCTCCTTGAGCGCGGCAATACGCTGTGCGCCCTTATCGTCTTCCAGGCCGAAGAGCTTGGCGTGAAGATCGAGGTTCTGCTGCACGGTCAATTCGCCGTAGAGCGAAAAGCCCTGCGACATGTAGCCAACGCGCCGGCGTGTTGCCAGATCGCGTGCATCGACGGGGCGCCCGCCGCGGTCGCCGCCGGCGCTGCCACAGAAAAGATCACCATCACCGGCAG
>CAZZFE010000060.1:0-18800 GCA_964653495.1 uncultured Terricaulis sp.
CGATGATCGGCTGGTTCGGCACGGCGATGCTCTGCTACGTCACGCCGAAGGAGCACCTCGGCCTGCCCGATCGCGACGACGTCAAAACCGGCGTCATCACCTACAAACTCGCCGCCCACGCCGCCGATCTGGCGAAGGGCCATCCCTATTCACGCACGCGCGACGACGCGCTCTCCCGCGCGCGCTTCGAGTTTCGCTGGGAAGACCAATTCAATCTCGGCCTCGACCCCGACACCGCCCGCGCCTACCACGACGAAACCATGCCCAAAGACGCGCACAAAACCGCGCACTTCTGCAGCATGTGCGGACCAAAATTCTGCTCCATGAAGATCACGCAAGACGTGCGCGACTACGCCGCGAAAAAAGAAGAAGCCGAGCGCGGCATGGAAGAAATGAGCGCGAAGTTCAAAGAAGTCGGCAGCGAGATTTACGTGCATCCGACCGGCGAGAAACGTGTGGCGATCGACTGAGTTCACTCAAGAACCCTCTCCCGCAGTGCGGGAGAGGGCAGGGTGAGGGGCAGCGCAATCGTCCAACCGGGCTGGGCGGATTGACAGAAGCTAGTTAGCCGTGATCCTCCAGAGCTGGGTTCTGGAGCCCTGAGGCATGGCGAGCTATTCGATTCGCAAACTCATCGACCACGTGATCGATGGAGTGATCCGCGTTCCGGCATTTCAACGCGGATTCGTGTGGAAGCCGGATGCCGTGGCGTTCTTGATGGATAGTCTATATCGCGATTTCCCCATCGGCAATTTGCTGCTGTGGCAGACGCGAGAGAAACTTGAGAAGGAAAAGGAACTCGGCCCTTTCGCCCTCCCCGAGCCCAAGAAAGATTGGCCGATCCAGTACGTCTTAGACGGTCAACAGAGGATAACATCGATCTTTTCCGTCTTTCAGACCGACCTAAAGATGGAAACGACAAATAAGTACGAGTGGCTCGACATCTACTTCGACTTGGAAACGAGCGGCGATCAGTGGGACAGCAGCTTCCTCGCCCTAGACGATGCAAATGTTGATCCGACACGGCATTTCCCATTGAACCGCGTCTTCGACGACAAGAACTTCTACAAATCGATTGAGGGTTTTAAGGAAGAGCACAAGCTGAAGGCGATAGATGTGCAGTCGCGCTTCAAAGAAATACAGATTCCGTACGAGTTGGTAGAGCGCGAACAACACGAGGAAATCGCGCTGATCTTCGAACGAATCAACCGCACCGGCGTTCGACTTGACGCGTTCCAGCTACTCTCGGCCTGGACCTGGAGCACGGAATTCGACCTCAAGGATTCGCTCGCCGAACTGCAAGACGAGATCGAGCCATTCGGCTTTGGCGATCTCGCAGAAGACACAAATCTTTTTATGAAGTGCTGCGCAGCAATCGTGGCCGGTGATGCACAACTAAAGACAATCGTATCCCTGAAGGGTCCGACGGTACGTCAGCGCTACGAGGAAATTCGAACCGGCATTACTGGCGCCATCGATTTTGTCAGGGGCGAACTCAAGCTCCCGTCGCTGAGTGCGGTGCCATACCCCGCTATGCTCGTGCCGCTGTCACGATTCTTCGCGAAAGCTGATGGCACCGCATACCATCCATCACCAAAACAATCAGCAGAACTTCGGCGTTGGTTCTGGCGAGCCAGCTTCAACCGACGCTATTCGTCTGGCGTTGGACGTGCGCACACGGCCGATATCGATGGGATGATCAAACTCAGGTCGAACGAGAATCACGAGATCGTGCCGATCGCGGCGCTGCCACCGGAGTTTTTTGAGCAAAACAGGTTTGCGGTTGGCTCGGTAAACTCAAAGATTTTCATTGCGATGCTGGCGCAAAACTCGCCACGCAGTCTGTTGAATGGCAACAACGTCGACTTGAACGCCGTCTTGCAATTACTAAACCGCAAAGAATTTCACCATATCTACCCACGCAAATATCTGTCCGACGCTTCGGTGAACGACAAGCAGATCAACTGTTTGACCAACTTTTGCTTTATCTCATCGGGTGACAACAAGAAGATCAGCAAGAAGGCACCGAGTGAGTATGTTGACCTCATCACAACCAACAAGGAGGTTACTCTCGCCTCCAATCTGATCCCTGCTGACTTCGCCGATGATGACTACACAAAATTTCGAAAAACTCGTGCGAAAATGCTCTCGGAATTCTCGCACTCGCTCGCGAAGCAGTGAAGATTCTCTCGGCGATAGCCTCTCCTATCCCACACCCCACCACTCCCAACCCCCTGATCTCCCTAACCTCCCCCAAAATCTATCCGCCCCCTCCGCCAGCGGCCGTACACTCGCGGCCACATGCGAAATTCATCCCCTGTCACACACGCCCCGCGTTCGCTCTGGGAAGCCGCGCGCGCTTTGATCGTGACGATCTTCAATCTGTTCGGCGCGCCCGAGGCGATCGCGGCGCAGAGCGTCTTCACCGCCAAGCAGCGCGATCTGTTGCTCGGCTGGTTGCGCGCGGGCGAGGCGATGGTGCGGCATCTGTTGTTGATCGAAGCCTCGCACCTGCCGCGCGTGCCGCCGCCCCGCAAACGCGCGCCGCGCCCACGCGTGCGCAAGCTGATGGCGTTCGAGGACGATCAGCCTGAAACCTGGCGCGTGAGTTTCCGGTGCTTCGTTTCTTCGGACCGCCGGCTTCCAGCCGGCAAACTGCGTAAGCCCGCACGCAGCGCGGCGTATCAAACACCAGGCCGGCTGGAAGCCGGCGGTCCGAGGCTTTACTCCGCCTGGCCGCTCGCGGAGCGCGCCGAGGCGATGCTGCGCGCGTTCAACAATCCCGAGCCCTACGCCAAGCGCCTCGCGCGCCGCCTCCACGCAGCGCCCGCGCGCGCGGCGGCGCTCACGCGCCATCCGCCCAACCTGCCAAACCTGATCGACCATTTCGCGCTGCTCAGCATCGAGACGCGCAGCTCACGCGAGCGCTTCGAAAGCGGGTAATATTCCCGCCTGTGCAATGTGACTTACCCCATCCTGCCTTCGCGGGTGGGCGCCTTGGCGCGCCCACACGCTCTCAAGGCGAGATAGACATCACTCGCGGACCGTGAAACTTTCGATTGATGAGACAGTTGCTCACACTTGCGCTTCTATGCGCCGCCTTCGCTGCGCCGGCGCAAGCACAGCAATCAGGCAATCCGCGATACGAGCCCCGCCAACCTGATCTCTGGTTCAACGCCGGCGGCATACCAGTCGAAGGCTCGCAGCCGCGATTTTTTCCCGGCGAACATGGTGTCGGTGGCGTGATTGCGGAGGTCGACCTTACGCCGTCACGCTTCGGGCGCCTGACCTCAGACATCACAATCTCCGACCCACGACACGGCACACTCACATTGACGGCGCAGACGCGATTGCGCGCCTACGCCAATCGCTACATTGCGATGGGAAACGGCACGCCACGCGTGATCAATGCTGGTGCGCTCTGGTGCACGATCAGCGAGACTGAGAACGCCATCTGCATTGCCGGAATGTCGGCGATGGACATGCTCGCCACGTTGGGCCGGCCACCGCCGCCGCCGGAACAGCAATTCAGGTATGAGGAATACACGCCGACGCTTTCGCGGTTGACTGGCCGTTCGTGGCGCGGGCCTGAGCCCTCTATCGAAGAAACGCCGCCAAGCACGGAGACAACGCGCCGTCAGCTTGTCATTCGCGCCATAAGCGCCGCGGGCGTCTCCGTGAGCATGGATGACGTGACTGGCGCTGAAACCAAACCTGGCCCGGCTGGGCCATCGCTGGCTTTCGGAACGCTTGGGCCAAACATCGCGGACTTTTTCGGCCATCCTTATTCGTTCGCGGCTATTCCCGGTTCGCCTGAGCGAACGATTGTTACGTTTACGCAGGTGTTTGGCGCGCCGGCGCGCTGACATTTGCTGTCGAACAGCCCATGTTGAGACTGATGCTCGACGTTCTGGCGAAACCCACGACGCAGACACCGCCGGCGAAACGCTGGCGGAACTATTACCATGTCTATCGCGTGATCAATCTCGGCCGGCTCGGCTGGGTGGCGCCTGGCATTCAAGCCGGGCCGGACGCGTTTCCGTCGCAGGAAATCGCCGAGCAGCACGCGCGGGCTTTCCTCGCCGCCCTCAATCCCCCCGGCCGCTGGCTGATGGACCTCGCCGGCATCTACCCCGAAGGCGACGCACCGAACTAGTGCACGACAATCGCGCCATAGCCTGGCGTCTGCGCGTAAAGCGCTCGCACGTGCAGCGAATATTTGCGCCCGCTGATAAGCCGCAGTTCGAGCTTTACGTTCTCATCGAGCCCGCCATCGTCGGCGCCGGCGATGAGATCCGCGCCGTTGGCGGTTTGCTCGAACAGCCGCAACGACACATCTAGTTCACCCAGGGTCGTGAACGTGTATTTGCGTGTCTCGTCCGGCAGGAAGGCGAACGCTTCTTCCTCCTCCGACGCAAGATCGAGCCGCACGGATTGGAATGGCGCGAGGACGGTCTGCAACGCTCGGCCAACGCGGGCGCGCTGGTAGAGTTTCTGCGCCAGCGCAATGTCGCCAGCCGAAAGCGTCGTGCGCAGCGGCAGCGGCTGCGTGCGGTATTTCGTTGGCTCGCTGATCAAACCCGCGGGAAACTCGTAATTCATCACCGAATCTGGATCCCACGGCCGATCGTCAAAATCGCCTCGCGGATACGGCGTAAGTACCTGCTTCCGTGTCTCGGTCGCGTCCCAGCCGTTGCGGCGCTGAAAGTGCGAGACAACTTTCTGCTCGGCCCAAACGATGCCGCGCGTCGGGTTCTGGTGCGCATGGCGAAAGCCGAGCGCATGGCCGACTTCGTGCAGAACGATGTTCTGCCCCTCTTGATCCGAGAGCGTGCGCGAGAAATTCATCGTGCGTTCGTTCTTGCGCCGCTTCGTCGCCTCTGTGCCAAAGCACGACCAACATTGCAGCGGATCGCCGGTGTCGAAGGTGATGCGGATTTGCGCGTCCCCGGCGGATGTCACCTTCTGCAAGGTAAGCGCAAGCCCCGTCGCGCTCCACGCCGCGAAAGCCGCTTCGACGGCGGCTTTCTGCGCCGCCGTGCCGCGCCATGAGGTGACGCCCTCCATGAACATGAAGCGCACAGTCTCGCCGCTACTCCACAGCGCGCTCGTGAGGGCAACGCTCGCCGCGCGCTGCGCGTCAACGAGCTGCGGCGTCTTGGGCGCTGACGCGCAGCACACTGCAGGCGGCTCGGGCGGTCGCACGGGCTTGCGCTTTGCGGTCTTCGCGCCCTGAGCCACGGCCTACGCAGCCGCCATGGCTTTGCACGAAGCCAATTGCTCGAAGGCCGTCACATAATGCTCGGTATCGAGCGCGCGCGCGTCGCCTACATCGGCAAGAATGTTGCTCGCCGCCTGTTGGATTGCAGCCAGGCGATCGGCTCGGACGTTGCCGCGCGCCGCATTGGTGGCAGGGGCCGGCGTCGCCGGCGGTGTTGACGCGGCGGTCAGGCTCTGGCTCAGTTCCTGCGCTTGGCGCACCAAAGCGGCAAGATCCGGGCGGATGCCAACCAGCCGCGCCGCCAACAATCCATCGGCTTCACGCCAGCCCGCGTCCAACGACGCTGGGATGCGATGAAACGCGCGGCGCGCTTTCATGAGCTCGGTGTAGACAGCGTCGCCCGCCGTCAAGGCTTCATTCAGCCGTGCGCGCGCGGTGGTAAAGTCCGCTCCAGTCTGGCTCGCTGCATCCGCGAGCGCAGCACGGCCAGCGACGAGATGTCCGCCTAGCGCCTGAATTACTTGGTCAAACCGACCGACAAATGACTCCCCTTCGCGTTCGGAATATGCGTCGATGAACGTGTTGCCGATGCCGGCGTAGCAACTCATAGACGCTACGCCATCGCGCAAAATATCGACACGCGTGTTGAGGCTGAGACCATTGTTGATGAGCGTGCCAGCGCCCGTGAGCAAGCCGGCCGCCTTGACGTTGTCGAGGTGCGCGTCAAACGCCACAAAGCCGGCGCCCGCGATCGCGGAAGCGATTGTCACGCCTTGCACCCCTGCGCGCGTGCGGGACGCCGTCACGTAATGGGTCCGATACGCCTCGGACTGCGACTCGATCCGTGTCACCACCGCGCAAAGTGACCGCCGTTGAAGATCGTCGCTTTCGACGCGACAACCGGGCGAAACCAGCGCCGCCGGCGGCGGCACTTCGCGCAGGCTCGCACACCCAGAAGCGCACATCGCCGCGATGGCGACCGTCCAAACTCTCAAGCTCAACATCAGCCCGCCCTCCCAACAACCTCCAGTAACAACCAGATTGGCGCAGTCGGGGAGGAAGTTCAACCATTGGGCGAGTTTGCCTCAATTGAGAGGGCCAAGCGTCGAAGCGCCAGTGCGCATCCAATGCCGTCAGCGCTGCATCTCAAGGCCATGAGAACAGTCCAAGCCGCCCTCCTCGCCGCGCTCAGCGCCTGCGCTACAGCGCCAGCGCCGCAAGCTGCGCCGACGATCCTGCATTATCTGCGCTCGAACCGCGATGGGGCGTTGCCGGAGAATGTTTGGGTCTATCGCCCGGATGCGACGCATGTGGAGGTGTACAAATCGGTGGAGCGCTGCGGCAACGCCGCGTTCGTGACGGCGACGTTTGATCCAGCGACGATGCAAGCGACGGAGCTTGTCGGCGGGCGCGTCGCGCAAGATGGCACACAGGAGCAATTCGCCTGGCTCGATGTGCGCGATGGCGTGATCCATGCGCGCATTCCGGCGATGAATCTAGAACAGCGCATTCCGCTCGGCGGCACGAACTGGATCCTCTACGATTTCGATCTCGCCGATCTCAACGCCCGCATGGCCGGCAAACCCGCGCCGCGTGCAAGCTTCAATCTCTGGGCGGCGCTGGCGTGGCCCGAGGAAGGCGTCACTGATCTGTTCCGACCGATGGGCGAGATCAATGCGGGCTTTGTCGGCGACGACGTCCGTTACGGTCAGCGCGCTTTGCGCTACGAATTGCGCGGCGCGTTGCATGGAACGCTCTGGCTCGATGCGGATGAAGGCCACGTGCTGGAAGCGCGCTTCTATCAGCCGAACCATCCGGGCTACGCGGATTTCCGGCTCACGCTCGAAGGCGTATCGCACGGCGGCGAAGCGGAATGGCGCGATCGTTTGCGCGCGCATTGGGAGACGTGCGAGCCGGAATGGGAACGCACGGATTGATGCGCTCGCATGCGCCGCCTAAGCTTGCGGCGTGAGGGAGACATCGATGCGCGCAGCGATTGCATTTGGATTTTTGGCGTTCATGGCGATCGCCGCGCCGGTATCAGCACAAGAGATCGAAGCAACCAGCTTCAGCGGCCAACCGCTCGCGCGCTTGGAATTGAGCGGCGACGCTCTGGCGACGCAAGAGCGCCTGCTCGCGGAAGCGCAAGCCGCACTCGCCGCCAACCCGAACGACGCGGACGCTGCGATCTGGGTTGGCCGCCGCCTCGGCTATCTCGGCCGCTATCGCGACGCCATCGCCGCATTCGAAGCCGGCGCGGCGCGGCATCCGAACGACGCACGCTTTCCCCGTCACGCCGGCCATCGCTATATCAGCATCCGCCGCATCGATGACGCGATTGCCGCTCTGCAACGCGCCGAAGCATTGATGGCGGCGCGGCCGGATGAGGTTGAGCCAGACGGCATGCCGAACGCATCCGGCGTGCCCACGTCCACGCTCAAGGGCAACATCGCCTATCACCTCGCGCTCGCGCATTATCTCAAAGGCGATTTCGACGCCGCCGCGCGCGTGTTCGCCGGCGCTGTGGCGCTTTCGGCAAACGCGGACTCCGCCGCAGCAAGCCGCTATTGGCTCTACCTCTCGCTCGCCCGCGCTGGTGATCGCGACGCTGCGGCGCTAGCACTCGCGCCGGTGCGCGTCGATTGGAACGTGATCGAAAACGGCGGCTATTTCCGGCTCGCGCTCTGCTTCAAGGGCGAAGGCGATTGCGCCGCGCTCGACGCAGAGGCCGGCAGCGGCGCAAATCCCGGCTCAACCAGCGTCGGTTACGGCTTGGCGGCGCAAGCGCAGATCCAAGGCCGCACGCGCGATGCGCGGGAGCGTCTCGCCCGCATCGATGCGGCGCCGGATTGGGCAAGCTTCGGGCACATTGCCGCGGAAGCGGATTTGGCGCGCAGACGCCGCTGATTTGTGGCGCTGAAGCCATGGTCCGTTAACGCGACGCTCCCTAAGTTCATAGGCCATGAGCCTCTGGGAGCGGATCAGCCGAGAATTCAGATTTTTCACCGCGCTGGCGCGCACGCTGGCGCGCGTGCGTGGCATCGATCCGGAATCGGATTGGCTGATCTGTGACGATTGGGAAGCAGCGGCGGATAAATACGCCGAGCACACAGCGCTGATCTTCGAAGGCCAGCGCCTCACCTATCGTCAACTCGATGCGCTCGCGAACCGCTTCGCGGCCTGGGCCGAAGCGCAAGGTCTGAAGCACGGCGACACGGTCGCGCTGCTAATGCCGAACCGGGCTGAATACATTCCAGCATGGCTCGGGCTGACGAAACGTGGCGTCGCGGCAGCTCTGATCAACAACAATCTCACCGGCGCCGCGCTCGCGCATTGCCTCTCGATCTCGAACGCCGATCACGTCCTCACGGATACGGAGAGCCTCGAAGCGTTTGAAACGATCCGCGCCGGCCTCGCGCGGCCGCTGACGCTCTGGGTGATCGACGCAGAGGGCGAGCTTAGCGACAATCGCCGCGCGCTTGATCTGAGAGAACCAAAGCTGCCGCCGGAACGGCCGTCGCGCGGCGTGCGCGCTGGCATTCGCGCGCGGGAAACGGCGCTTTACATCTACACCTCCGGCACGACTGGCATGCCGAAGGCGGCCAAGATCGCCCACACGCGCGCGCAGCTCTACATGCGCGGCTTCGCCGGCTCGACGGGCTCGAACGCAACGGACCGAATCTATTGCCCGCTGCCGCTTTATCACTCGACCGGCGGCATGTGCTCGGTGGGCGCGGCGCTGCTGAATGGCGGCACGTTCGTGTTGCGGCGGAAATTTTCCGCGTCGCATTTCTGGGACGATGTCGCCGACAATGATTGCACGATGTTCGTCTATATCGGCGAACTGTGCCGCTATCTCGTGAACCAGCCGCCGCATCCGAAGGAACGCGCGCATCGTTTGCGGCTTGGCTTCGGCAATGGCTTGCGGCCTGAGGTGTGGACCGAGTTTCAAGAGCGCTTCAACGTACCGCGCATCTTGGAATTTTACGGCTCCACCGAAGGCAACGTCTCGCTGTTCAATTTTGACGGCAAGCCCGGCGCTGTTGGACGTGTGCCGCACTATCTGCGCGGCAATTTCCAAGTGCGGCTTGTGCGCTTCGATGTCGATGCCGAGCAGCCGATCCGTGGGCCGGAGGGCTTGTGCCAGCCGTGCGCGGTTGGCGAAGTCGGCGAAGCCATCGGCCTCATCAAGGACGACGCACGCGGCGGCTATTCAGGCTACGCCGACAAAGCCGCGTCGGAGCGCAAAATTCTGCGCGACGCGTTCGCGCTCGGCGATGCCTGGTTCCGCACCGGCGATTTGATGCGCGAGGATGAGGACGGCTATTTCTATTTCGTCGATCGCATCGGCGACACCTTCCGCTGGAAGGGCGAAAACGTTTCAACGACCGAGGTCGCCGAAATGATCTCGCGCTATCCGGGCGCCGACGAGATCAACGTCTATGGCGTGAAAATCGATCACATCGACGGCCGCGCCGGCATGGCGGCGATCACGCCGGGGCCGGAGTTCAAGCTTGATGGCTTGCGCGACTTTCTCGCGCGCGAGCTGCCGAGCTATGCACGTCCGCTGTTCATCCGCATGCAGCCGGCGATCGAAACAACGGGCACGTTCAAGTATCGCAAGGTCGATCTCGTGCGCGAAGGCTTCGATCCGGGCAAGTGCGAGCACGAGGTGTGGTTTGATCACCCGGAGCAGCACGCTTATGTGCGCGTGACGCCGGAGCTCTACGCGCAAATCCAGGGCGGCGCGTTCAAGCTCTAGTCAAAGATCGCGACAAACGAACCGCCGACGCGCTCAAGCCGCCCTGTTCTGCCGTACGCTTTCAGCAACACGTCCGGCGTCAACGCTGTTTCCGGCGCGCCTTCCGCAAGCACGCGGCCTTCATGCAGCAACACAACGCGATCGGCAGCGCGCGCTGCGAGGCTGATGTCGTGCGTGGTGAACAGCACCGCGCCGTTTGACGCATGGCCTCGCACAATGTCCGCCGCAGCGAGTGATTGCGCCGGATCGAGACCGGCTGTTGGTTCATCTAGCACAAGCAGCGGCGCTTGTTGTGCGAGCGCGCGCGCCAGATGCGCCCGCATTTTTTCGCCGCCGGAGATTTCGTCCATGCGGCGCATGCGCAGCGCTTCGAGATGGCAGGCGCTGATAGCCGTATCGACGGCGGCCTGGTCACGCGCAGCCAGACGATCGGGCGCGGCGCCGTAAGCGTAGCGGCCAAGCGCCACGAGACGCTTCACGCTGACCGGCCAGATCGATTGCGGGCGTTGTGGCAGATACGCGGCGCGCAGAGCGCGATCGCGAACGGAAAGCGTGGCGGGATCGCTATCGCCGAGGCGCACACTGCCTTCAGCAAGTTTCGCCAGGCCAAGCGCGGATCGCAGCAACGTGGTTTTGCCCGCGCCATTGGGGCCGAGCAGCGCCACAACTTCGCCGCGCGAGATTGTTAGAGAGACGCCATCGAGCACAGTGCGTCCGCCCAGCGCCACGCGGGCCGCGTTGATCTCAAGAAGCGCGCTCATGCCTCGCCTCCTCGCGCCGCGAGGCGTGCGGCGATGAACGCGAACACCGGACCGCCGATGAGTGACGCTGCGACGCCGAGCTTGAGTTCGGTATCCGTTGGCAGCACGCGCACGAGCAAGTCGGCGCCAACAAGGATTGCCCCGCCAGCAAGCGCGCTCGGCAACAACAAGCGCGCCGGATCGTGGCCGGCGATCACGCGCACGAGATGCGGCGCGGCGATGCCGACGAAGCCGATCACGCCCGCCACCGCCGTTGCGCCGCCAGCGCAGCACGCCGCGCCGAGCACGACGAGGCCGCGTGTCAGCGTGAGGTTCGCGCCGATCGCGGCGGCGGCTTCTTCGCCGAGCGTCAAAGCTTGTAGGCCGCGTGCGGCGAAGAGGATCAACGTTGCGCCGACAATCAGCAAACCGCCAGCGAGCGCCGCATCCTGCAACGAACGGCCTTCGACAGAGCCGAGTGTCCAGTTTACGAGATCGGACAGCGCGCCGGGATTTGGCGCGAGGTTCAGCGTCAGCGCGATCAGTCCGCCGGCGAAGCTTGAAAGACCAACGCCGATCAACACCAAACTCGCCGGGCCGCGCGCGGCGGCGGCGAGCGATGTCACCGCGAGCGCAGCGGCGAGCGCAAAGCCGACGGCGGCAGCGGCTGCGAGTGCGTTCAAGCCGAACGCAAACGCCAGCACCGCGCCGAGCGCGGCGAAACCCGAAAGCCCAAGCACGCCAGAATCCGCGAGCGGGTTGCGCAACAGGCCTTGCAACGCAGCGCCGGCAAGCCCAAGTGCTGCGCCTACAATCCATGCTGTGAGCGCGCGTGGAAAGCGGATTTCCCAGACGATCGTGTGTGTGCGCAGGTCGCTCGCGAACGGATCGGCAAGCGGCACCGGGCCAAGCCACAATGCGGCGACGATCATCATCGCACTGAGCGCGATCAGTGGAAGCCAAACACGCAAGCTCATGGCGCTTCTCGCAGCGCGGCGCCGATGGCTTCGGCAGCGTCGATCGCGGTCCAGGCTTCGCAGGAGATCGATGCAAGCGGCAGGTTTACGGTGCGTGCGTTGGCGAGTGCGCGTTGCACGGCGACGTGCCGGCCAGGCAGCCAGGCGTTCATGCCGGTGCGTTGATGCTCGAAAAAGCCAAGCGCGATAAGCGCGGGTGGCGTCTCCACCATCCGCTCCAGCGGCATCACTTGCCAGCTTTCCTCGCTGCGCACGTTGCGCCCGCCAGCGGCGGAGATCATCGCGTCAAGCATCGTGCCGCGCCCAGCAACGGCGCCGCCGGCGGAGAGATACATGACCGGCGGACGGCTCCGAGGTGCGCCGGCTGCAAGACGCGAGAGCCGCGCATCGAGATCACGCGCGAGCGCTTGTCCGCGCTCGGGATGGCCAAGAATTTGCGCGGCGTCGAGCAGATCGGTGCGCGCCGCAGCAAAGTCCGGTGTGTCGCCAACTTGCAGCACCGGCACATCGAAGCGGCCATAGACTTGCTCCGCATCCCACGGTCCGCCCCAATTGCGGACGATGAGATCGGGCTGAAGCGCGAGCACCTCTTCCAGCGCGCCGCGCGTTTGGCGAATGCCGCGCGCGCGATCGCGAAAATAGGAATCGTCTCGTTGCGCGCCACGGGAGAGCGCGGCGATCTGCTCGCGATCAGCCAAGGCGAGCACAAATTGATCGGCGCAATAATCGAGGCTGACGATGCGGCGCGGCTCCGCACTAGCCGGACTCGCAACCAGAACAAGCGCGCCAAGCGCGCACGACAACCAACGCACATCCACCTCCGACGGCCCCATCCCGGACCCAAGGCATTCGTGTCGGCAGGTCTTCTGGCTCGCGGGTCGTTGCGTCGTCCGCCTTCCCGCCCCGGATTTAATCCGGGGCAGTGGCCTTGGACGAAGCTCGCCGCTTACAGCTGCGGGCGCAGCCGCGGATTTGCACCGCGTTCCCTCTTGCTCCCCAAAGCGGGGAACCGACATGCGCGGAGCTTAGTCGTTCCGCAGCACGCCTTCAATGCGAGGCGGTTGGTCGCGCCGCGGTTGACCGGGAGCGCGGCTGGTTTGTTTATGCGGGCCAAGACTTGGGGATCAGCATGCGGCATTTCTTGCGCTCAGCAGCGCTCGCGACGGCTTTTGCATTTGTTAGCCTCACCGGGGCGAGCGCGGAGCCGCAGAGCATTCCGTTTCCGCCGGCGATCGCCGCGCCGCAGAACGTCGCTTATCCGGGTGTGATCACGCTCGAGGTCGACGCCACCGACGTGCAGCGCGGGATTTTCACTGCGCGGCAGACCATTCCCGTGGCCCAGGCCGGACGGCTCACTCTGCTCTATCCGCAATGGTTGCCGGGCAAGCACGCGCCGCGTGGGCAGCTGAACCTGTTCGCCGGCGTCGAGATCCGCGCCAATGGTCAAGTGCTGCCGTGGCGGCGCGATCCGATCAATGTCTATGCGTTTCACGTCGAGGTGCCGGCGGGCGTGCGCGAGATCGAAACGCGTCAGCAATATGTGTCCCCCACCGCGACGGCGCAGGGCCGCATCACCATGACGCGCGAAATGCTGAACCTGCAATGGGAGAGCATGCTGCTCTATCCGTCTGGGCACTACGCTTCGCAAATCACCTTCCGCCCGAGCGTGCGCTTGCCGGAAGGCTGGCAATTGGCCACCGCGCTCGATGGCGCCGAGACACAAGGACAAACGACGCGCTTCGGCGAAGTGGCGCTCGATCATCTGGTGGATTCGCCGATGTTCGCCGGCCGCTATTTCCGCCGCATCGATCTCGATCCGGGGTCGCGCACGCCGTTTCATCTGAACATCGTCGCCGACGATGCGCGCTTCCTGGAAGCGAGCGAGGAACAGCTGCGGCCGCACCGCAATCTGGTGCAGCAAGCTTATCGCCTGTTCGGCGGCCGCCACTACGACCATTACGATTTCCTGTTCGCGCTGTCCGACCGCATGGGCGGCATTGGCATCGAGCATCAGCGCTCAAGCGAAAATGGCGTGCCGGCGAGCTATTTCACGGAATGGGATCGCGCTACAGCAGAACGCGATTTGCTGCCGCATGAGCTGACGCATTCCTGGATCGGCAAGTATCGCCGCCCAGCCGACCTTTGGACGCCGAACTACGACGTGCCGATGCGCGGCACGTTGCTGTGGGCTTATGAGGGCGCGGACCAATATTGGGGCCACGTGCTGACGGCGCGCTCCGGCTTGTGGTCGCGGCAGCAAGCGATCGACGCGCTCGCGGTGACGGCGGCGGCGTACGAATATCGCGTCGGCCGCGCTTGGCGTTCGGTTGAGGATACGGGCTACGATCCGGTGCTGAGCGCACGTCGGCCCGCGCCGTGGCGCAGCTGGCAGCGGAATGAGGATTATTATTCCGAAGGCCTGCTCGTGTGGCTCGATGCGGATACGCTGATCCGCGAACGCACCGGCAATCGCCGCTCGCTCGATGATTTCGCCCGCGCTTTCTATGGCGTGAACGATGGGCAATGGCGCGAGCCGCTGACATTCACGTTCGACGATGTCGTCGCCGGCCTCAACGGCGTGATGCCCTACGATTGGGCGACATTCCTGCGCGATCGCATCGAGCGCCAAGGCACGGAGCCGCCGCTCGATGGCATCGAACGCGGCGGCTATCGCCTGGTGTTCCGCGAAGAGCGCAATCCGTGGCAACGCGACGACGAAGGTTATTCGAAGAGCTCCGAGTTCATGTACTCGATCGGCTTGAGCTTCGGCGAAAGCGGCAATGTCAGCGGCGTGCAATGGGATAGCCCGGCGTTCAATCAGGGCGTCACAATTGGCACGCAGGTCGTCGCGGTGAACGATCTGGCGTTCAGCACCGATGCGCTACGCCGCGCCATCAGTGCCGCGGAAGACAGCCCCGACCCGATCCGCTTGCTGCTGAAGAACGGCGATCAATATCGCACCATCGCGCTCGATTATCACGATGGCCTGCGGCACCCGCATCTGGAGCGCATCCCTGGCACGCCGGATCGCATCGGCGCGATCTTCGCGGCGCGGAGTCGTTAGGGCGCGGGTGGTTGAAGGTTGGAGCGCGTCGCCTCCGGCGACGCATGCGCGGCCGGAGGCCGCGCGCTCCAGCTTATCAAGCATTCGCGCGAATCCTCAGAGCAAAGCGTTCACGCTCTCGGACGGCCTACACAAGCGCACGCCCTTCGGCGTGACGACAAACGGCCGCTCGACCAGCACCGGATGCTTCAGCATCGCCGCGAACACCTTCGCGTCGGTCACTTTCGGACCGAGCAAGCCGAGCTCTTCGGCTTCCTTCGCCTTGCCGCGCAAAGCTTCGCGCGGCGTGAGATTGGCGGCGGCGAACAGCGTGTGCAGCTGCGCTTCGGTCCAGCCAGTTTTGAGATACTCCACCACCACCGGCTTGTGACCGGCGCGGGTGATGAGATCGAGCACGTTGGTCGACGTCGTGCATTTCGGGTTGTGGAAGATGACGACGGGAAAACGCTTCGGCATGTGTCAGCCCCAATCTGCTGCGATGATACGGGCGATCTCGGCGTGGGCTGCGCTACGCGTCGCGGTGTCGGCGTCGCCATCGCTCATATAGCAGGCAATCAGTATCGGCGCTTTGCCGGGCGGCCAGGCGATGGCGACATCGTTGATCGAGCCGCGCGCGCCGGAGCCGGTTTTGTCGCCGACGCGCCAATCGCTCGGCAGGCCAGCGCGCAGGCGTTGAAGGCCAGTCCTGCTGGCGATCATCCAGCCGATCAGCTTCTCGCGCGAGGCGGAATTGAGAACGCGCTCTTCCACCAGCACGTTGCGCAGCGAACGCGTCATGGCGTCCGGCGTTGTTGTGTCGCGCTCGTCGCCGGGCGCGTTTTCGTTGAGCGTCGGTTCGGTGCGATCGAGACGCGTGGCGCTATCGGCGTTTGAGCGGAGAAAGTGCGTGAAGCCCGCAGGACCACTTGCACCGACAAGCAACAGGTTTGCTGCGGTGTTATCGCTGACGACGACGATGGCTTCGCAGCATTCTTCAACTGTCATCCAGCCGCGCGCAAGATTGGCGCGAGCGGTCGGCGCGTAGTCGAGCAGATCGCCCTCGCCGTAGAGAATGCGTTGCTGCAGAAATTCCGGCATGTGCTCGGCCATTTGCAGCATCTGGGCGGCGAGCAGCCATTTGAACGTCGACGCCATGGCGAAGCGCTCTTGGATGCGATGGCCAATCCGTGCGCCGGTGCCGGTGTTCAGCGCCCCGACGCCAATACGGGCGCCGAGGCGCGCTTCGATCGCGGCGATGCGCGGATCGGCTGGCGGTGGAAATGGCGGCTCGGACGCAGGCGTGGTCTGCGCGCAAGCGGCGATGGCGAGCCCGCCCAGCAAAGCGCCACGGCGTGTCGGAATGAAGCTCACTCGTCGTCCTTCACGCTGATATCGAAATGCATCACGTCCTCGCGCGTACCGAGCTTGGTGTAGAGCGCGATCGCCGGATCGTCGCCGTAATCGGCCTGCACGAAAATCACATGCGCGCCGCGCTCGGCGGAAATTTGGCGCAAATGATTGATCAAGGCGGTCGCCACGCCGCGACGGCGATGCGCGTCAGAAACGGCGAGATCGTAGATGTAAACCTCGCGACGCTGCTGCTCGAATTTCTCAAGTTCGTACGCGACAAGGCCGCCAACAACCTCATCGCCCTCAAGAGCGACAAGCGGGACGATGTGTTCCTTCGTGAGCAGACCTTCGAGATAGATATCGCTCGGCGGCGCACCGCCATAGGCGTCCGCATCCTCGAACGCGACGCCGAACATGGCGTTCAGCTTGCGGAATTGCGCGAGATCGCCGGGCACAAGTCTGCGGACGATAAAGCCCTCAGACATGACGCGCCTCCGTGATCAATCCTTGGCGCGTTCGACGTAGGAGCCGTCGTCGGTGGAAACAACCACGCGCGTGCCGGCTTCGATGTGCGGCGGCACCATGGTCTTAACGCCGTTCGAGAGCTTCGCCGGCTTGTAGGACGACGACGCTGTCTGGCCTTTCACCACCGGCTCCGTCTCGACGATTTCGAGCGTCACGCGCGGCGGCAATTCGATCGACAGCGCCTGGCCTTCATACATTGTCAGATCGACGATCATTTCCGGCTGCAGATACGCCTCGGCGTCGCCGACCATGTCGCGCGTCAGCGTGACCTGGTCGTAGGTTTCCGGGTTCATGAACACCAGGCCAGCGTCGCCGTCATCGAACAGGAATTGGTGCTTCACCTGCTCGACGAACGCTTTTTCCAGGCCATCCGAGGTTTTGTACACGGCGGTCGTCTTCACGCCGTCGATGATGCGGCGCATGACGATGGTGGTCGTCGGCGTGCCCTTGCCGGGACGGAACGTCTCGTGGCTCATCACGACGTAGAGCTTGCCGTCCTCGTGCTCGAGCACGTTGCCCTTGCGAACGTCGCTGGCGATGACTTTAACCACGTAAACCTCACTTGCCGCCGGATCGCCGGGGGCGCTGTCTCTAGACCGAAAGGACCGGAATTGGGCGTGTCTTTAGCTGGGTTTGTGGTTCGGGCCAAGCCGGGGGCTGGGGCGTTTCGGCGCGTTTTGCCGACCGGAATGCAGAAATGAGCGGCCCCTCGCCCTTCTGGGACAAGGCCCGCCACCAGGATCGGCAGGGCTTCCTGCAACAGCGGGCCGCCATCCTGCGTGCGGTGCGGGAATGGTTCTGGGCGCAGGGCTTTACCGAAGCTGAGCCAAACATCGTCGCGCCTTCGCCAGGCGCGGAGACGCATATCGACGCCTTCGAGGTCGACGGCCGCTACCTGCACACGAGCCCCGAGTTCGCGATGAAGAAACTGCTCGCGGCGGGCGAGCAGCGCCTCTTCTATCTCGGCAAGTGCTGGCGCAAGGGCGAGACCGGGCCACTGCACGCGCCCGAGTTCACGATGATCGAATGGTACCGCGCGGGTGCTCCGTACGAGGCGATCATGGATGATTGCGTGGAGATCGCGCGTGTGGCTGCACGGACGGCGCAGGCGGATGCCTTGCGCTGGCGCGACAAGAGTTGCGATCCGTTTGCTTCGGCTGAACACATCACCGTGCGCGATGCGTTCGCTCGATTTCTTGGACCGCCGGCGCCTCGCCGGCATGCACCGGCGCTGGCCGGCGAGGCGCCGGCGGTCCAAGACGCGCGCGACGCGTTTTCGCGCGACATCATCGCGATTGAGCCCAATCTCGGCCTCGATCATCTTACACTGCTGACGGAATATCCAATCTCGGAAGCCGCCTTGGCTGAGCCTGCGCCGCACGATGCGAGCGTGGCGCTGCGATTTGAATTGTATGCCTGCGGCGTTGAGTTGGCGAACGGGTTTCAGGAGCTAACTGATACAGTGGAGCAGCGCCGCCGCTTGATCGAAGCGATGGACGAGAAGGAAAAGCGCTACGGCAAACGCTGGCCGTTGGATGAAGATTTCCTCGCCGCACTCGCGCACATGCCGCCGGCAAGCGGCGTGGCGATGGGGTTCGATCGGCTGGTGATGCTGGCGACCGGCGCGCGGCACATCAATGACGTGCTGTGGACGCCAACTTAATATGGACCGCCGGCGCCCTCGCCGGCATGCGGCGGCGCTGGCCGGCGAGGCGCCGGCGGTCCATACACGCGCCATGATCAGGAACGCTGTCAGCAAGGATTATCCCGCGATCCGCGCCATCCTCCGCCACGCCTTCGGCGGCGACGATGAAGCGAATCTTGTGGAGCAATTGCGCGCGGATGGCGATGTGCTGGTGGAGTTGGTGGCTGCGAGCGACATCGCGCTGCAAGGCCACATACTCTACTCGCCGCTGAAAATCGAGCGCGATAACGGAACGATCGACGCCGCCGCCCTCGCCCCGGTTTCCGTCCTTCCGGCGTTTCAACGAGCCGGGATTGGCAAGGCCTTGATCCACGCCGGCAACGCCGCCTGCGCTGAAATGGGCCTGCCGGCGATCATTGTGCTTGGCCATCCGGACTATTATCCGCAGTTCGGCTTCTCGGCGTCTTTAACCGAATCGCTGGAAGCTCCGTTCTCGGGTCCGGCCTTCATGGCGCTAGAGCTTCGGCCCGATGCGCT
>CAZZFE010000061.1:0-18254 GCA_964653495.1 uncultured Terricaulis sp.
ATCTCGCGGTGGCGCAGGGCGGCAATTGCCCGCTCTCGAAGCCGGACGAACTCGTCACCGATGGCGGCGTGAAGATCATGGGCTTCACCAATCTGCCGGCGCGCCTCGCGTCGGATGCGTCCTCGCTCTACGCCAAGAACCTGCTCGCGCTGCTGCCGCTGCTGACCGACAAGGACAGCAAAGCCTTCGCCCCGCACTGGGACGACGAAATCATCCAAGGCGCCATGCTCACCAAAGACGGCGCGCTGGTGCACCCGCACTTCGCGCCGAAGAGTGCGGCTTAGTGCGGCTTGCTCGACCATCATCCCTCCCCGCGAGGGGAGGGTGTCGCGAAGCGACGGGTGGGGCGATTGCTCTCATGGCTGCGGTGTGTTCTCCCCACCCGTCATCGCTTTGCGATGACACCCTCCCCGCGCGCGGGGAGGGATGGATGGTGCGATGAACGACGCCGAATTCGCCCGCCGCTATTACGCAGCGTGGAACGCGCACGACATTGACGCGATCCTGGCGCTGTATTCGGACGACGTCGAATTCTCTTCGCCCTACATCGCCGCGCTCGGCTTCGCGCCGGACGGCGTGATCTACGGCAAGGATTTGCTGCGCATCTATTTTGAGAAGGCGCTTGAGCGTGCGCCGCATCTTCAGTTCGTGCCCGAAGGCCTCTGCGTCGGCGCGCGCGGGCATACCTTGATCTACAAGAACCATCGCGGCGAACGCGCCGCGGAGGTGCATGAAATGGACGCCGCCGGCCTCGTGCGCCGCGCCGACGCCACCTACGAAGTCATCTGAGAGGGCGACAGATGGAAGCCGTTGATCCGTTTATCTTCTACTTGGCCATTTTCGTGCTGGCGATTTTCGTCGGCTATTACGTCGTGTGGTCGGTGACGCCGGCTCTGCACACGCCGCTCATGGCCGTCACGAACGCGATTTCGTCGGTGATCATCGTCGGCGCTTTGATCGCCGCTGCTGCAAGCGCTTTGGTCGATGGCGGCTGGGTCGCCAAGGGCGCCGGCGCGTTGGCTGCGGGGCTTGCGGCCGTGAACATCTTCGGCGGCTTCCTCGTCACTCAGCGCATGCTCGCCATGTACAAGAAAAAAGAGAAGAAGTGAGCCGATGACGCCAGCCGACTGGCGCGCCCTTCTTGACGCCTATCTCGACGGCCGGCTCTCGGCCGAGGCGTTCATGCGTCGGTTTCTCGAAGCCTGGCGTGTCGGCGCCGCGCGTCCGCGTGCGATCGTCGGGCTGCAGGTGGCGGTCGAAGCGTTTGAAGCGGATGTGCTCAACGCTGGCGAAGAGGGCGCCGTCAACGACGACGATCTCCGTCAAGCCGTCACCCGCGCCCGCGCCAATCTCAACGAAGAAGAAGCCTATGCGCCGAGCGCCCAGACGTTCGATCGGGTGCGCGCGCGCGAGGAGATGCGCCGCTTCCAAGTGAGCGCGCAGCGCATCGTTGGCGTCGGCTGTTTGATCGCACTCGTGTGGGTGGCGCTCTGCTTGCTGCAGATCACGTTCGTGAGTGAATGGATCCAGCACACTTTGGGCTGGAGCGCGTGGCCGTCGGCGTTCGTCGGCTTCTTCCTCGCCTTCGTGCCGATCGTCGGCAATCTTTTGGCGTTTCTCGACGCCACCGAAATTCGCGACTGGCCCGTTTGGCTCGCCGCCATTGTGTTTTTCGCCGCCCCGGCGCTCACCATCCTCTCGGGTTGGTCGCGCTGGCGCAGGCAGAGATAAGATAGGGAATAGGGGCTCTCATGAACGCCGATCTTGCTGCGGTTTTGTACCTCGTGTCCGGGGTGCTGTTCATTCTGGCGCTGCGCGGCCTGTCGAGCCCGGAGACGAGCCGTCAGGGCAACAATTACGGCATGCTCGGCATGGCGATCGCCATCGGCACGACGCTGCTTTCTGTTGAACTCGACGGCACGACGATCGGCCTGATCCTCGCGGCGGTGGTGATTGGCGGCGGCGTCGGCGCGGTGATCGCGCGCTCGATCAAGATGACGGCGATGCCGCAGCTGGTGGCGGCGTTCCACTCGCTCGTGGGCTTGGCCGCGGTGGCGGTTGCGTGCGCGGCGTTCTACGCGCCGGAGAGCTTCGGCATCGCCGAGGGCGAACACATCCACATGCAATCGCTCATCGAGCTTTCGCTCG
The DNA here is from genome assembly GCA_964653495.1 of uncultured Terricaulis sp. Lineage (GTDB taxonomy): Bacteria > Pseudomonadota > Alphaproteobacteria > Caulobacterales > Aquidulcibacteraceae > Vitreimonas. Next base: position 2,149 of record CAZZFE010000061.1, read on the forward strand.
GCGCGGCGATCGGCGCGATCACGTTCACGGGTTCGGTGATCGCCTTCGCGAAGCTCAACGGCAATATGAGCGGCGCGCCGATCATTCTGCCGGCGCGGCACCTCGTGAACATCCTGATCGCCGCCGGCATCGCGTTGCTGATCGTGACGATGGTGCAGGATGGCGGCGTCACCAAATGGCATTTCTGGGCGATCGTCGGCCTCTCGCTGCTGATCGGCGTCACGCTCATCATCCCGATCGGCGGCGCGGACATGCCGGTCGTCGTGTCGATGCTCAATTCGTACTCCGGTTGGGCCGCGGCGGCGCTGGGCTTCACGCTTGAGAACGTGGCTTTGATCATCACCGGCGCGCTCGTCGGCTCGTCCGGCGCGATCCTCAGCTACATCATGTGCAAAGGCATGAACCGGAGCTTCATCAGCGTCATCCTCGGCGGCTTCGGCGCAGCGGATGGCGCGGCTGTTGGCGGCGCGAAGGAAACGCGGCCGGTGAAGCAGGGCAGCGCCGACGACGCGGCTTTCATCATGAAGAATGCCAGCAAAGTGATCATCGTGCCGGGCTACGGCATGGCGGTCGCGCAAGCGCAGCACAGCGTGCGCGAACTCGCCGACATGCTGAAGAAGGAAGGCGTCGACGTGAAGTACGCCATCCATCCCGTCGCTGGCCGTATGCCGGGCCACATGAACGTGCTGCTCGCCGAAGCCAACGTGCCGTACGATGAAGTGTTCGAACTCGAAGACATCAACAACGAGTTCAGCCAAGCCGATGTCGCCTACGTCATCGGCGCCAACGACGTGACCAATCCGTCGGCGAAAACCGATCCAAAAAGCCCGATCTTCGGCATGCCGATCTTGGACGTCGAGAAAGCCAAGACCGTGCTGTTCATCAAGCGCGGCATGGGCTCAGGCTATGCCGGCGTCGAAAACGAACTCTTCTTCCGCGACAACACCATGATGCTGTTCGGCGACGCGAAGAAGATGACGGACGAGATCGTGAAGGGGCTGTAGGGCGCGAGAGGGCAAGAAGTGTTGGGCAGGCTGTTCGCGCTAATTGCTTCTCTGGTTCTGAGTGCGGCGATCTTCGGGCTGGCGTTTGCGCTCGGCGCAGTTGGGCTCGATTGGCTGAGCTGGGAGTTCGCTCCGGAGCCAATGTCGGGCGCTCCACCACGCGCGCTGGAGAGAGTCCTGTCGTTTTTCTATCTGCTTGTGGCGGGTGGAGTCGCGGGCGCTCTAGCGGGCCTAGTGCACGCGCTGATCCCTAAGGCGGCGCGCGACGTCTGGATGGGAATGGCGCTGGGCGCTGCCGCGGCGCTAGCGCTCCTACTTGTCCTGCCATACGCCTTCGTCTGGGAGCTGGCTGCATTTGTGCTCGCGGGGTTTGTGGGCGCGATCTGCGCTTGGCTGGTGAGCAAAATACAGGCGCTACCGCTTCGATACCCTGACAAGTAATTCAGGTTCCCGGTTCTCGCTGCTCCGCTAAGAACGCGTCATTCGGGGGAGCGCTATGGCCGACGTTTTCATCTCATACAAAAAGTCTGACGCAGATCGCGTGCGGCCGTTGGTGGAGCACATTCGCGCTACCGGCCTCGACGTCTGGTGGGACGAGGGCATTCAGCCTTCGACGTCGTGGCGCGCGGAAATCGCCAAGCAGCTGGCGGCGGCGAAGTGCGTTGTTGCGGTGTGGACGAACGACAGCGTCGATCACGAGCAGGGCTCGTGGGTGATGGAGGAGGCGACGCACGGCCAGGCGCGCAAGATCCTCGCGCCGGTGCGGCTCGATCTGGTGTCGCCGCCGCTGGGCTTCGGTGAAACGCAATACGCTGACCTCGCGGCGTGGAGCGGCGGCGCTGACGATCCGCGGCTTCAGCATTTCCTCGGCGTCGTGCAGGCGATCGTACGCAGTGAGCCGATCCCGTTCGCGCCGCGCCCCACGCATTTCGAAGCGCCTGGCATCAAGCTGCAGGGCGTGACGATGGAAAACGTCAACATCCATGTCGGCACGCGTGGCGCCGCGGACGATGACGAAGAGGAGGACGACGCACCGCCACAATCCGCGCCAATCGCGCGCGAAAAATCATCGTTTCCGGCTTCGATGTTCATCACCCGCGCCATCGGCGTGATCTTTCCGCTCGTCGGCCTCATCATTTTCATCTTCGCCATGGGTGGCATGGCGTGCGATCAAGGCAATGCGCCGGGCGCCTTCTGCCGCGCGCTCGACGCACTGAGGAACTAAGCCATGGCCGAGCCGAAAACGCAGAAGACCAAAGCCTCCGTCGCGCAATTTATCGCCGCCGTCGAAGACGAAACTCGCCGCAAGGACGCCAAGACGGTCGACAAGATGTTGCGCGAGATCACCGGCGAAAAGCCGGCGATGTGGGGCCCGTCGATCGTCGGCTACGGCGAGTATCAATCACCCACCGGCCCATGGCCGCGTCTCGGCTTCAGCCCGCGCAAAGCCAATCTCGTGCTCTACGTGATGGATGGATACGAGAAAGAGCCGCTGATGAAGCAGCTCGGAAAACACAAGACCGGCCGCAGCTGCCTTTACATCAACAAGCTCGCCGACGTGGACGAAGGCGTGCTGCGCAAGATCGTCGCCAATGGCTGGAAGATCATGGCGAAGAAGCATCCGTGAACTGGAACCCTCTCCCTCCTTTGGGAGGGAGAGGGCAGGGTGAGGGTGGAGCGCTGATTTTTGCGTTTGCGCCTTGAACCGTTTGACCGCGCTGCCCCCTCACCCAACCTCTCCCCCTCGGGGGAGAGGAGCGACGGAGTTCAAGCCAAAGCCGCGTTCAAGAATTCCGCCTGCTGCTTCAGCGACGCAAATGTCTGCGCGCACGGGAACGCGACGAAGCCGTGGCACGCGCCCGGATACACAGCCAGTTCGCCTGCATTGCCCGCCGCTACCCAGCGCGCGTGCATGAACAAGCTATCGTCCAATAACGCGTCGCGCGTGCCGATGGTGAACAGCGCTGGGCACAGCCCGCGTAGATCGGCGTAGAGCGGCGAATATTTCGGGTCGCGGCGTTCCTCGCGGCTCACGCCCGGCAGGAACGCTTCACCGAATTGTTCGATGTCGATCGTGCGCAGGATCAGCCGCTCATCGCCGAACTGCCGCGCGCTCGGCGTCATGCCGAGATCGAACACGCCGAACACGAGATTGGCAGCGTGGAATGGCGCAATGCCATGCTTGTCGCGCAGACGCAGGATCGTCAGCGCCGAAAGATGCGCACCGGCGCTCTCGCCGCCGATGGCGAACTTGGCGCCGCCGAAATCGCTGAGGTGCTTGGACGCCCACAGCGCCGCCGCTTCGCAATCATCCGGCCCGGCGGGGAAGGGATTCTCCGGCGCCAGCCGATATTCAACGCTCAGCGCCGTGAGCTGCGTGCTGTCAGCGATGTGTTCCAGCAAGCGATCCTGCTGATCCGCCGCGCCCAGCACGTGGCCGCCGCCGTGAATGTGCAGGTACACGCCGCGCGATTTCTCCGGCGCAACGGCGCGGAGTTTGATCTTGCCGGCAGGCCCATCGATCTCGATCCAGCGCGCACGATCGGATTTCGGCGCGGCAGGAAACGGCCCGTTGCCGCTTTCGCGCGCGGCGCGCACCTTCTCCACGCCGACGACCCACCAATCCGGCGTCTTGGCCATGGCGGCGATGATCGCGTCGTTGATGGAGCGCGTGTCGGCGGGGATTGCGTCGTCGTTGAACAGCTTGGGATCGAGGCTCATGCCTCAACTATTTCACGCCCGCCATCTTCGAGACAAGCGCCCATTCGGCGTCCGTCACCGGCTGCACGGACAAGCGCGAGTTCTTCACCAGCACCATGTCCGCCAGCTTTTTCTCGGCCTTGATCGCCGCCAGCGTCACCGGCGTTTTCACCGGCGCCACTGCCTTAACGTCAACGCAGACGAACGCGCCGGTTTTGTCGGTCGCGTCCGGATAGGCTTCCTTCACCACCTCACTGACGCCGACGATCTCTTTGCCTTCGCCGGAATGATAGAAGAAGACGCGGTCGCCCTTTTTCATCGCTTTCAGGTGCGCCTTGGCTTGATGGTTGCGCACGCCCGTCCAGGCATCGGCGCCCTTTTTGACGTGCTGCTCCCACGACCACGTGTCCGGTTCCGACTTGATCAGCCAATGCGCCATCTCAGTTCGCCGGCGACGTTGGCGCCGTGCCGAGCGCTTCAATGGTGATGCGCACTTCGTCGCCGATCACGTTTGCGCCCGTGGTCATGCCAAAGGTCGAGCGCAAGAGCGTACCCGTCGCGGTGAAGCCAGCTGACGGCGTGCCGTTGCCGCTCGGGCCGATCTTGTTGAGCGTGACATTGAGCGTCACCGGCGCGGTGACGCCGTGCAGTGTCAGATTGCCCGTCACCTCAGCGGTGTTCTCGCCGGTGCGGCGCACGGACGTGGAGCGATATTCCATCGTCGGAAATTGCGCGGCGTTGAGCCAGCGCGGTTCGCGCAGATGCTCGTCGCGCGTCGCATTGCCGGAGGAGACGCTGGCGGTTTGAATCGTCGCCGTCACCGAGCTGCGCTCAGGATTGGCCTGATCAATGTTCACGCTGCCCGTGATCGTGTCGAAGCGGCCGAGCACGTGATTGAAGCCGAAGCGATCGATCGAGAACGCGACTTGCGTGTGTGCGCCATCGAGCGTGTAGGTCGTGGACTGAGCGGCGGCTTGCTGCGGTTGCGCTTGCGTAGCGGCGGGCGTCGCGCAGGCGACGGCGAACATCGCCAGGGCGGAGAAAAGTACGCGCATGTCGGCTCCTTGGTTTGTTGGGCTCGAAATAGCGCCTGTCAGGCGCACCCGGCAAGGGCGAAGCGACGGGCCGCGCCGTTCACGCTTATGTCAAGCGACCGGCGCCGCTTGATCTTACGCGCGCGCCCGGCAATGTTCGCGGCGCATGGAAGCGGCGCTGGAAGCAGAAGGGCTTGCGAAGCGCTACGGCGCGCGCCAGGCCGTGAGCAATCTCTCATTCAAGGCGCCGAAGGGCTCCATTTACGGCGTGCTCGGCCCGAATGGCGCGGGCAAATCCTCGACGCTGCGCATGCTGGTGGGCGTGCTGAAGCCGAGCGCCGGGCAGATTTCCATGTTTGGCGGGCCAGTGACGCGCAGCGTGCTGAAGCGGGTCGGGTACCTGCCCGAAGAGCGCGGGCTTTACCGCAACATGAGCGCGCGCGGCGCGATTGCTTATCTGGCGCGGCTCAAAGGCATGCCGGCGTCTAAAGCCTACAAGCGCGCCGACGCGCTGCTTGAAGCGCATGGCCTGGGCAAGGTGCGGCGCAAGAAGATCAAGACGTTTTCCAAAGGCATGGCGCAGAAAGTCCAAGTGCTCGCCGCTATCGCGCACGAGCCGGAGCTGATCATTTTTGATGAGCCGTTCTCCGGCCTCGATCCCGTAAACCAACGCTCGCTTGAAGACACGATCCGCGCCGAAGCAGCTGCTGGGCGCACAGTGATTTTCTCGACGCACATCATGGAGCACGCCGAACGCCTGTGTGATCGCATCCTGCTGATCGCCGGCGGCAAGAGCGCGTTTGAAGGCACAGTGAACGAAGCTTTGGCGCTGGCGCCAAGCGTCGCCATTCTCGAAACCGATGGCGCGTTTGATCTCGCGGCCGCGCTCGCGCCGAAGGGCTTTCGCATCGCGTTCGAGCGCGAAGAACACGGCGCCAAACGCTGGCGCGCTGATCTAGAGGGACGCGACGGCTCGCGGCGCTTGCTCGCGGCGTGCGTGGAGGCCGGTGCGCCGTTGTCGCTCTTTGAGCCGGCGCGTGCGAGTTTGCACGAAGCGTTCGTTGCGCTCGTGGGCGCGCAAGCGGCGGGGGAGCATCGCTAATGCACCCGATTTTGCTGGTCGCACGCCGTGACTATCTCGCTTATGTCGGCGCTTGGGGTTTTTGGCTCTCGCTGATCACCGCGCCACTGCTGATCGCAGCCGTGATCTTCGCGCCGGTGCTGCTTGCCCGCGCTGAGCCGCCGCGCGTGATCGCGATCATCGCCGAGCGCGCCGAAGACGCGACTTTGGTGCGCGGCGCTTTCCTCGGCCGCTCGCGCGAGGACGCGCGCACAGAGATCGAAGCTTACGTCAGCGCGACAGCGCCGGCTGTTCGCGATGAGGTGCTCGCCGCCTTCGACGCCGCGGCGACACGCGCGGCTGGCATTGAAGCTGCGCGCAACGTGGTGGCGCAACGCGCCCCGCGTGCACTGCAAGCCTTCCCGATCCCGTCGCCGCGCTACCTGATCGTCGATCCGCCATCGCAAGACATCGAGGCGCTCAAGCCGTACCTCACGCGCGCGCAGATGCTGTCTGACGGGCAGGAGCTTTACGGCGTCGTGCGCATCCGCCGCGAAGCGGACGCCCCGGTGATCGAATATTGGAGCGTCAACCTCAGCCACGAGGAGCCGTCGCAAGTCACGCGCCTGGCGATGCGTTTGGCAATGCGGCGCGAGGCATTGGCGGCGCAGGGGCTTGATCCGCTGGAAGCGGATCGGCTGGAGGATTTCAGCCCGCGCGTTGTCCAGTTTGATCCGCGCCCGGCGGCTACCGGCTCGGGTGAGGTAACGCTCCGCCAGCGAGCGCCGTTCTACGCGGCGCTGGCGCTTTCTTTCATCCTCTGGAGCGTCGTGTTCTCGACCGCGAACATGCTGCTCACCGGCGTGATCGAGGAGAAATCCAACAAGATCCTCGACACCATCCTCACCAGCGTCACGCCGCTCGAAATCCTGATCGGCAAGCTGCTCGGCGTCGCCGCTGTCAGTGCGACCTTGTTTCTGTTCTGGGGGCTCATCGGCGGCTCGCTGCTCAGTGCGGCCGTCACGCAATCTGGCGAGACTTTCGTCGGCCAGATCGCGGCGGCGTTCCTGGAGCCGCGCCTGCTCGCGGCGTTTGGGATAGGCTTCCTCGCCGGTTATCTCATGTACGGCGCGATTTTCCTGGCGCTGGGCTCTCTCTGCGAGTCAATCCAGGAGGCGCAGACTTTGCTCGGCCCTGTCGCGCTGGTTTTGGCGTTGCCGATGATGCTGATCGCCCCGGCGCTCGACAATCCGAACGCGCCTCTGATCGAAACCGCCAGCTGGTTTCCTTTGTTCACGCCGTTCCTATTGTTGGTGCGGGCCCCGGCTGGGCTCGATTGGATCGAGATCGCCGGCATGGGCGGGCTAATGCTGCTGGCGCTGATCGTCGTGCTGGCGCTGGCGACGCGCGTGTTCCACGCCGGCGTCGTCGATCAAGTGAGCGTCGCGGGCTTGCGGGCGCGGCTGTCGAAGAAAGACTAATATGGACCGCCGGCGTCCCGCCGGCCGGCTCTACATTCTGAAAGTTTGGCGCATGCCGGCGAGGACGCCGGCGGTCCATATTGTTTAAGCCGCCCGCCAGCCCATGAGCGCGAGCGAATGGCCTTCCGGGTCCTTGAACGCACGCAAAGCCAGTTCGCGGCCTTCGGCGCGCTGAACCACCTCGGCTTTGTGCGTGAATTTCACGCCGCGTTCTTCGAGCGCGGCTTCGGCGGCGCTCCAATCGCGCGGCTCGAAATAGAGCGTCGTGCCGGGGCCGCCGGCGGGATGGCCTTCGATCGCCGCGTGGATCATCAGCCGCGTCGCGCCGGACTGGAAGAAGGTCATACCTCTGGCCTCGAACAGCACCGGCAGGCCCAGCACGTCGCGATACCAGGCGACAAGCTTGCCCGGATCGTCACTCGACAGCGCGATCTGAGCGATGCCGGAAATCAGCGGAAGCGGCGGCGCATTCATGGGAGCCTCCTTTCGGGTCCGGCTCAATAATTAGTTTGACGAACTAACTAAATCAACCGAAAAATGAGCCATGGCCAAGGAAAGTGCGGCGAAGGGCAGGCAAGGGCGTGGGAGCAGCGCGCTCGATGTCGCTGAGCGGCTGCATTCCGCGTCGATCCGGCTGCTGCGCGCCGTGCGCGTGGCCGACGAGGAAACAGGCCTTTCCGCGCCACGGCTTTCGGCGCTTTCCGTGCTGGTGTTCGGCGGCCCGCAAAGCCTCACCGCGCTCGCGCGCGCGGAGCAGGTGAGCAAGCCGACCATGTCGAAACTCGTGGCGGACCTCGAAGCCGAAGGCCTCGCCACTAAGCGCGCGGACGCGGCGGACGCGCGCGGGCTGAAGATCGAGGTGACGGCGAAGGGCCGCGCGTTGATGCTGGAGGGCAGGCGGCGCCGGCTGGAGGTGCTGCGCGGCAAGCTCGAAGCTGCGAGCGCCAGCGAACGCAAGCTGCTGGCTGAAGCTGCGGAGCTCATGCTTCGCTTGGCGCGCTAGCCGGCGGGCTTTGTCTCCACCAGCTTCGGTGAGCGCAGGCCTGGCAGCGAGCGCTCCACGGCGGTCGCTTTCTTCGCGCGGATGGCGTTGACCATTTCCAGTGCGCTTTGCTTCACCGGCGGGAACGCGGCGTCGCTGACGCTGAGCGGCGTCACGCGATCGCCCCAGCGGACGATGTGCGCGCACACGGTGAGCCCCGCGCCGAACGCCGGCATCAGGATCAAAGCGCCGGGCTTCACGCGGCCTTCTTCAACCGCTTCCGTCAACGCCACGGGCACGGTCGCGGCGCTCATATTCCCGTAGCGCTGTACGGTGAGCATCACTTTGTCGGCAGGAATGCCGGAACGCGAAACGACGGCGTCGATAATGCGCAGATTGGCCTGGTGCGGGACGACGAGGTCGATGTCGTCCGGCGTCACGCCGCATTTCTTCATCACCGCGGCGCTGGCCTGCACCATGCCTTGCACGGCGTGGCGGAAAATTTCCTGGCCGTCGAAATCCCAGGCGGTCACGCCGGCGGTGACGTCTTGATTGCAATACGCCGTGCCCATGCCGCGCACGCGCAATGTGTGGCGCACGTCGGCGAGGCAGCCAAGCTGTTCGCCCAGCACGCCTTCCTGCTTGTCCGTCGCTTCGACGACAACCGCCGCGCAGCCATCGCCGAACAGCACCGAGACGTTGCGGTTCTCCCAATCCATGAACGGCGAGATGATCTCCACGCCGATCACCAATGCGCGCTTCACGACGCCGGTGCGGATCATCGCTGTCGCGGTGGAGAGCGAATAGAGGAAGCTGGTGCAGGCGGTGTTCACGTCCATGGACGCCGCGTTCTTCGCGCCGATCGCCGCTTGCACGCCGGACGAGGCGTTCGGCACCTGCTCGTCATGGCTGCACGAGCCATAGACGATGAGATCGATGTCCTTGCCCTCAAGCCCGGCGCAGGCGAGCGCGCGCTGGCTGGCGATGATCGCCATGTCGATGCCGCTGACATGGCTCACGCGGCGCTCCTTCATGCCGGTGCGGGAGGTGATCCATTCGTCGTTGGTGTCGATGAAGGTGGAGAGGTCGGAATTGGTGAGCACGGAAGGGGGCATCGCGGCGCCCCAGCCGGTGATGGCGGCATAGGTCATGGGCGGGGTTTGTAGACCCGTTCAAGGGCAAGCGCACGCGGCGCTGCAGCAATTTTATGCACCTCATCCTCGCCCTTGATGGGCGAGGTGGCCGCGAACGCAGTTCGCGGACGGAGTGGGTGGCGGCTCGAATCCCTAAAAATTGTGCTGTCACCCACTCAGTCACGCTTCGCGTGACAGCTCGCCCATCAAGGGCGAGCATGGGTCTCAGCTCGGCCCGACGCTGTAGGAGAGGATGCGGCTGACATCGCGTTGCGGCAGGCCGCTTTGCTCTGTCCAGGTGTTGAACGCGGCCTGCACGGCTTTCATGTCGGCCCTCGAGGTCGGCGCTTTGGCGACAACCTTTTCGCGGATCAGCGCCTTGGTCACGTCCGGCGAGAGGATGAAGCTGTCCCAGCCATTGAAGCGCAGGAAATACATCGTCGCCGATGGGCCGAGATGCGAGGCGTGCTTCTTGAAATGCTCCATCAGCCCGATCTGATCAGCCGCGGGCCACGCCTTCAGAAATTTCGTGAACGAGCCGTGCTCCTTAGCGGTGTCGATTACGAAGCGCGCATTGGCGATGGTGGCTTGAATTTTCGCGCCGTTGCGGACGATGCGCGAATCTTTCAGCAGGCGGGCGATGTCGCGGTCAGCGTAGAAGGCGACGCGGTGCGGATCGAAGCGCTCGAACGCTTCTTCAAATCCCGGCCACTTCTTCTCGATCACGTCCCACGAAAAGCCGGCGGAGAACACGGCTTGCGACATGGACGCAAGCCAGCGGTCGTCCTTCTGCGTTTTGACGCCGAGCTTGCTGTCGTTCCGGTCCGCGAGCTTCGCTTTCAGCCCAGCCTTGCCGTGATGTTTCTCGGCAAGCTTCACGATCTCGGAGAACTTGCGGAGGGGCACGAGCTATCGCTTCTTGTTGTGAATTTGGCTACCCCAGGCAAAGAGCAGCAGGCCTATCACCACAGCGGCTGCATTGCCAAAAAACGTTGTTCCATCTGCAACGCCGCCCATCATCGAGCCAGCGCCGGCAAACGCGATCAGTCCACCAAATATTTGTAGTCCACGACCAGCAGTCATTCATCCCCCCGATCGCTTAAGGCCGCCCGACGCTTACGTAGTTGAAGCCCTTCGCTTTCATCTCTTCCGGTCGGTAGATGTTGCGGAGGTCCACTACCACGGGCGTCTTCAGCGAATCCTTCACGCGTGCCAAATCGAGCGCGCGGAACTGATCCCATTCGGTGATGATCACGACGGCGTCCGCGCCTTGCACGCAATCGTACGGGCCGGTGGCGAATTGCACGTCCTTCAGCATGTGCTTGGCTTCGTTCATGCCTTCGGGATCGAAGGCGCGGATGCGCGCGCCTTCGGCTTGCAGCGTCGGCACGATGTCGAGCGCGGGTGCGTCGCGCATGTCATCGGTGTTCGGCTTGAAGGTGAGGCCGAGCACGGCGATGGTCTTGCCCTTCAGATTGCCGTCGAGCGCGTCGATAACCTTCTGCGCCATCTTCTGCTTGCGCGCCGAGTTCACGCGCACGGTGGTTTCGATCAGCTCGATCGGCGCGCCGGAATCGCGGGCGGTTTTCATCAGCGCCAGCGTGTCCTTCGGGAAGCACGAGCCGCCATAGCCGGGGCCGGCGTTCAGGAATTTGCGGCCGATGCGGTTGTCGAGGCCGATGCCTTTGGCGACCTCTTGCACGTTGGCGCCGACGGCTTCGCAAAGATCGGCGATCTCGTTGATAAAGGTGATCTTCATCGCCAGGAAGCCGTTGCCGGCGTACTTGATCAGCTCCGACGTGCGCCGCGCGGTGAACACCATCGGCGTTTCGTTGAGCGAGAGCGGGCGATAGAGCTCGCGCATCAGTTCGCGCGCACGCTCATCGTCTGTACCGACGACGACGCGGTCCGGGCGCTTGAAATCGTTGATCGCCGCTCCTTCGCGCAGGAATTCCGGGTTCGACACCACGGCGAATTGCGCGTCCGGCCGCGCCTTCTTGATGATCGCCTCAACCTCGTCGCCGGTGCCGACCGGCACCGTCGATTTGGTGACGACCACGGTGTAGCCGTCCATCAAGCCGGCGATCTCTTCGGCGGCGGCGTAGACGTAGGAGAGGTCCGCATGCCCGTCGCCGCGGCGCGACGGCGTGCCGACGGCGATGAACACGGCGTCGGCGTCGCGGATCGCTTGCTGCGGATCGGTGGTGAAGAACAAGCGGCCTTGTTCGACGTTATCTTTCACCAGCTCATCGAGGCCCGGTTCGAAGATCGGGATTTCGCCCTTCTGCAGGCGCGCGATCTTGCCGGCGTCCTTGTCGACGCACGTCACCGTGTGGCCGAAATCGGCGAAGCACGCGCCGGAAACGAGGCCCACATAGCCCGTGCCAATCATCGTAACGCGCATGGGACTCAGATCTCCTGATTGTAGGCGCCGACTTCCGCGAAGCGGGCAAGGCGGGGCTTGGCTTCTTCGCGGAACAGCGCGCGCATGTCGTCGTCGCTCTTCATGCTTTCGACAACCACCACCAATTCGGGCTTGTTCGACGAGGCGCGCACCAGCACCCATGAGCCGTCTTCAAGCGTCACGCGTGCGCCGTTGACGGTGTTCACGTCGCGGATGGAGCGGCCGAGGATTTTGCCGTTGTCGGCGGCGAGCTTTTTATAGTCGGCGACGATCTGATCGACGATGCCGTACTTCTTCTCGTCGTCGCAGTGCGGGCTCATCGTCAGCGACGTGTACGAAACCGGCAGCGCCTTCTTGAGGTCCGAGAGCTTCTTGCCCGGATTGCGGTCGAGCATTGAGAGCACTGCAGCGGCGGCGACGATGCCGTCGTCATAGCCATAGCCGTACGGCTCGCGGAAGAAGAAGTGGCCGGACTTTTCAAAGCCGGCGAGGGCCAAAAGCTCGGTCGTGCGGCGCTTGATGTAGGAATGGCCGGTTTTCCAATAATCGACCTTCGCGCCATTGGCCTTCAGCACCGGATCGACCGCGTAAAGCCCGGTCGATTTCACATCGACCACGAAGGTTGTGTTGGCGTGCTGCGCTGAGAGATCGCGCGCCAGGATGAGGCCGATTTTGTCGGCGAAAATTTCCTCGCCCTCGTCATCAACAACGCCGCAGCGATCGCCGTCGCCATCGAAGCCGAGCGCGAGATCCGCGCCGTGTTGTTTCACGGCATGCGCCATGTCGTGCAGCATCTCAGCGTCTTCGGGATTGGCGTTGTAGTGCGGGAACGTCCAATCGAGATCGTTGTGGAGGTCGATCACCTCCGCACCCATGCGGCGCAGCGCTTCCGGCGCGAACGCGCCAGCGGTGCCGTTGCCGCACGCGGCGACCACTTTGATCTTGCGATTGAGCTTCACGCGGCCCGACACGTCATCGAGATAGCGTGCGCGCATGTCGTCAACGCGGATGTAGCTGCCGCCCGGCGCCGGCTTGAACTTGCCGCCAAGCACGATGTCACGGAGCTTGCCCATCTCTTCCGGGCCGAACGTGAGCGGCTTGTTCGCGCCCATCTTCACGCCGGTCCAGCCATTCTCGTTGTGCGAGGCCGTCACCATCGCCACGCACGGAATGTCGAGCGCGAATTGCGCGAAGTACGCCACCGGCGAAAGTGCGAGGCCGATGTCGTGCACTTCCATGCCGGCTTGCAGCAGGCCCAGCGTCAGCGCTTGCTTGATCGATTGCGAATAGAAGCGGAAATCGTGGCCGACGACGATGCGCGGGGCGACGCCCATTTCACCCACCAAAGTGCCAAGGCCCAAGCCCAGCGCCTGCACGCCCAGCACGTTCAGTTCCGGCGCCTTCGGATTGCCCGGTACGCCAAACCACCAGCGCGCATCGTACTCGCGGAAGCCCGTCGGCTTCACCAGCGGGAACGTCTCGAAGTCCAAAGAATTGGCGGCGAGACTTGCGCGCGGCGCAGGCAGCATGGGCGGGCTCTTTTGGTCGGCGGGAGGGAAGCGGGGTGTGTGGGCGAAATGGCCGGAAAATTCAATTGTCCGTACGCGGCCAAGGCAGCCAGCGGCGGCTAGCTCCCCTGCTTATTGTGCCTGTTTACGGAGTCTGGGGAACGATGCGGATGCGGGTGATCTCCACGCCGTAGGATTGGTCCTCGCCCGTCGTGATGGCCCGGAGGCCGATCGCGTTCACCGCCGTCGAGGCGGGGAGGGTGAAGGTGGCGACGCCCGCCAGCGGCTCGATCGGCTGGCTCACCCATTCCGCCGGCGCGATGCCCTGCAAGCTGACGGCGAGCGCGCTGGCTGGGTTCACGGGGAGCGGGTTGTAGCTCACCTCGACCCGCACCGGCCGTTCGCCAATGATTTCAGCGGCCGCGGGCGTCAGTTCGATGCGCACGCCTTGTTCCGCCGGCGTCGGCTCCGGCTGGCCGGGGCGGACGGCGATCTTCAACGTCTGCGGCGCGCCCCAGAAGTCGCGGACGACGGTGAAGTCCTGGCCGGCAGCGCCCGAAGGGCTGTTGAAGGCCTCGCGCTCCAGCACCAGAGCGCCCTCGGTGATTTCGCCGGACACCGGCGCCGCGGGCCGCGGCCATTTCTGTGGCTGGATCGACACCGCCATCACCAGGACCGCGAGAATGGCCGCCAGCGGGTGAAACAGGAGCGGGTGAAACAGCCAATGGCGCATGCGCCGTCTCTAGCCGGGCCGCTGGCTCTCCGCCAGCGCTGAGGGCGGTAGCGCGGCCGGGCCCGGCGCGCCTAAATTGCCCGCCAATGACACGGACGGTCCTGTTCTACGGCCTGGCGCTCGCGGCAGCTGCGGTGGCGCTGCAATGGCTCGACTACCAGCTCTGGGCGCGCACCCATGCGGGCGAGCTGTATGTTGCGCTGATCGCCATGGCGTTCCTGGGGCTTGGCGTTTGGGTCGGCGCGCGATTGTTTCGCACCCAACCGGCCGCGCCGTTCGAGCCGAACATCGCCGCGCAAACCTCGCTCGGAATAACCGAGCGCGAATATGAGGTTTTGGGGCTGCTGGCGGCTGGCCGCTCCAACAAGGAAATCGCCGCCAAGCTCAACGTTTCCGGCAACACCGTGAAGACGCACGTGGCCCGGCTGTTCGAGAAGCTCGAAGCCGCGCGCCGCACCGAGGCGATCCTCAAGGCCCGCGAGCTCGGCCTGATCCCGTAGAATTTTTGGGCGGGATTTTTCGGGCGATTTCAGCGGAATCACCCTTTCGGGCGATTGTCCGGGCAGGCCGCATCAGGCGGTGGTCACGCGTGTTGCACTTGAGGGAGGCCACATGCTTCGCACCATTTCCATCTACGGACTTATCGCCGGCATTCTCACCGCCGCGCCGCTGTTCAGCTTCATCGTGTTCCAGGGCCACGAGGTCAGCTCCAGCTCTCAGATCGTCGGCTACTCGATCATGCTGGTTGCGCTCAGCCTGGTGTTCGTGGCGGTGAAAAACCATCGCGACAAAGTCGGCGGCGGCATCATCAAATTCCTGCCGGCGTTCTTGATGGGGCTCGGCATCAGCGCGGTGGCCGGCGTGGTTTACGTCATCGGCTGGGAGATCGTGCTGGCCGCGACGGACTTCGCCTTTATCGAGGATTACAGCACGGCGCTTCTGAACGAAGCCCGCGCTGGCGGCGCCTCGGAGGCCGTGCTGCAGCAGAAGGCTGCCGAGATCGCACATTTCTCGGAGCAATACCGCAACCCGCTGTTCCGGATGCCGCTGACCTTCATCGAGATCTTCCCCGTCGGCTTGGTCGTGTCGCTGATCAGCGCGGCTTTGCTTCGCAATAGCCGCTTCTTGCCGGCGCGGGCTTCGCCTGCGGCGTAGCCGGCGCTTGACGCCATCGGGCCGGCTCGCGAAGCAGGGCGCATGCCTTATCTCGCTCTGCTTCGCCACGGCCAAAGCCAGTGGAACCTCGAAAACCGCTTCACCGGCTGGGTGGACGTCGATCTCACCGCCGAGGGCGAGGCGCAGGCCCGCTCCGGCGGCAAGTTTTTGGCGGAAGCCGGCGTGCCGTTCGACAAGCTCTACACCTCGGTGCAGACCCGCGCGATCCGCACCGGCAATCTCGCGCTCGAAAGCGCTGGCCTTGCCTGGCTGCCGGTGGAGCGCAATTGGCGGCTCAACGAGCGCCATTACGGCGCGCTGACGGGCCTCGATAAAGCCGAGACCGCCGCCAAGCACGGCGAGGAGCAAGTGAAAATCTGGCGCCGCTCTTACGATACGCCGCCGCCGCCGCTTGCGCCGGGTGGCGAGTTCGATTTCAGCAAGGACCGCCGCTATGCCGGCGTGCCGAACTTGCCGCAGACGGAATCGCTGAAGCTCACGCTTGAGCGCGTACTGCCGTACTGGAACGACGCCGTCGCGCCTGATCTGAAGGCCGGCAAGAACCTCATCATCGCCGCGCACGGCAATTCGCTGCGGGCGATCGTGAAGCATCTCTTCGCGGTGCCGGACGATCAGATCGTCGGCGTCGAAATCCCGACTGGCAATCCGTTGCTGATCGAACTGGACGCAGCGTTGAAGCCAGTGGCGGTGCGCTATCTCGATCAAGCGCGCGCCGAAAAGCTGCCTGCGCTGCCGGCGTGAAAAAGAACCCCCTCCTCTTGAAAGGAGGGGGCAGGGGGGGTGATGCTCTGCTGCTTGCACGTTTGTGATGTCGTGGTGCGCGAACCCTTAAGCGCCGAGGTTCACCCCACCCCCCAACCCCCTCCTCTCAAGAGGAGGGGGAGATGAGCG
>CAZZFE010000062.1:0-17996 GCA_964653495.1 uncultured Terricaulis sp.
GTCCGCGCGCGAGACGGCGGCGCGTGTGGCGGCGGGTGCTGTGGCGCGCCGCGTGCTGGGCGAAGATATCGTCATTCGCGGCGCGGTCGTGCAGATCGGCAAGCTCGCCATCGATCGCGCGCGCTGGAATTGGGACGAGACGGAGAACAATCCGTTCTGGTGCCCTGACGCGGAAACGGCGAAACAATGGGAAGCTTTGCTCGACGCAACGCGCAAGGATGGCAATTCGCTCGGCGCCATCGTTGAGGTGCACGCCGAAGGCGTGCCCGCCGGCTGGGGCGCGCCGATCTACGGCAAACTCGATGCGGAGCTTGCGGGCGCTTTGATGAGCATCAATGCGGTGAAGGGCGTCGAGATCGGCGCGGGCTTCGCGTCCGCCGCGCTCACCGGAATCGAGAACGCTGACGAAATGCGCGCGGGCAATGACGGGCCGAGCTTCCTCTCGAACAATGCCGGCGGCGTGCTAGGCGGCATCTCCACCGGCCAAACCATCATCGCGCGCATTGCGATCAAGCCGACGAGTTCAATCCTCACGCCGCGCCAAAGCGTCGATCGCAGCGGCGCGAATGTGGATGTGTCGACCACCGGACGTCACGATCCGTGTGTCGGCATTCGTGCGGCGCCGGTGGCCGAAGCGATGGTGGCGTGCGTGCTGGCGGACGCGAAATTGCGCCATCGCGGGCAAACGGGGCGGTAGCGTACCGCCGGCTTCCAGCCGGCATCGTCCGATCAAGCACAAGCGTTTGCAGGTTGGAGCGCGCGCCTTCAGGCGCGCATGCGGACCTGAAGGTCCGCGCTCCAACTTATCAGGCATTCGCGCCAGAATGCCGGCAGCCGGCGGTACGCGCTAGTAGCGATCCTTCGCCTGGATGATGCGGTTGCGCAGCATGGTTTGCGTGAAGGAATCCGCGCCCAGGCTTTTGACGAAGCGTTCGCTGATCTCTTCGGCCAACAAGGCGGCGCTCAGACCGGCCCAATCCTCATACCGCCCCGTATCCGCCAGCTCGTAGGCGCGCGCCCGCGCTGCGGCGAACTTCTCTTTGTCCGTCATGAGCCCCTAACGCCCCCAGGAAATTACGGTTCCTGTCACGGACGGAACATCTAGGCGGGCCGTTCCGTTAACGCGCTATCAAATGATTGGGAGCCGCGAGATGCTCGAAGAACGCCCTCTTATGCAACGCGCTTTGGTCGCCGCCGGCGCGTTCAGCTTCGTGTTCAGCGCGGCCATGGCCGGTACGGCTTTCATGCTCACCGGCGGCTTTGGCTTCGCCGATGAGAACAACCCCAGCGTTCGCTCGCCGGACTATGGCTACCATTTCGCGTTCTCGCCTCTGAACGAGCGTCCGACTTACGTCGAAGCTGGCTGGACACAGGCGCAGCCTTCGTCGTTCGAGAACAACGCGCCGCTCGAGGCCTGGGAGCAGACCTGGGCGCGCGAAGATTTGGATGGTGACGCTAACGATGCACGGATGGTGTCGCTGCAAAGCGCGGATATGCCGGATTCGTACGAAATGGCCGCGCTCGAAACCGAGGATGTCTACGCCGCGGCTGAAAACGCCAACGCCCAGGCGCTTGAGAGCTATGCCGATTATGAGCGGGCGCCGGCTGAGATCGCAGAAGCGAAAATCAAGGACGAAGGCGTCTACTAGTTTTGGTCGCTGACCCATCGACAAGTTCCCGCTAAGCGCGGACAAATCCCCCTCCGGTGGAGATCGGAGGGGGATTTTTCATGCGTTCGATGTTGGCGGCTTTGGCCGTGTTCGCGCTCGCGGCCTGCACGCCGCCCGCGCCCAGCTATGATGTGGCGGAGAAATCGATCGCCCAGCTGCAGGCGGACATGAGTTCCGGCGCGGTGACCAGCGAACAGCTGGTGCAGGCCTACCTCGCGCGGATCGCCGAATACGACGACGCAGGGCCAACTCTGAACAGCGTCCTCTCGCTCAACCCGAACGCGCTTGAGCAAGCACGCGCGCTCGATGCCGAACGCGCGGCGGGCAATGTGCGCGGGCCGCTGCACGGCGTGCCGGTGCTGGTGAAGGACAATATCGAGACGGCGGACGGGCCGACGACGGCAGGCTCGCTGGCGCTGGCGAACAACAATACCGGCCGCGATGCGCCGCTGGTGGCGCGCTTGCGCGAAGCCGGCGCGGTGATCCTCGGCAAAACCAATTTGTCGGAATGGGCGAACATCCGCTCGGGAGATTCGATCAGCGGCTGGAGCGCCGCGGGCGGTCTGACGCGCAATCCGTATGCTTTGGACCGCAACGCCTGCGGTTCGTCCTCGGGCTCAGGCTCGGCGGCGGCGGCCAGCTTGGCGGCGATCACCATCGGCACCGAGACGGATGGTTCGATCGTCTGCCCGTCGTCCATCAATGGCCTCGTCGGCATCAAGCCGACCGTGGGCCTCGTGTCGCGCACGCACGTCGTGCCGATCAGCCACACGCAGGACACGCCCGGGCCCATGGGCCGCAGCGTCGCCGACGTGGCGGCGGTGCTGAGCGTGATCGCCGGCTCGGATCCGGCTGACGCACAAACCGCGGAAGCCGATGCGCGGCGCGCGGATTACGTGGCCGCGTTGAGCCCCACGGCGCTGCAAGGGCGTCGCATCGGCGTGCTGCGCTTCCAGGCTGGCTTTAGCGATCGCGTGGATGAACGCTTCGAGGCGGCGCTGACGCAATTGCGCGCGGCCGGCGCGGAGATCGTCGAGATCACCGAAGAGCCAGCCGGCATGGATCAGCTCGGCAATGACGAGTTCACGATCCTGCTCTCGGAACTGAAAACCGATCTCGATGCCTATCTGGCGACGACGCCGACGAGCGTGACGACGCGCACTTTGGCGGATGTGATCGCGTTCAACTCGAACACGCCGGCGGAAACGGTGCTGTTCGGTCAGGACATCTTCGAGCGCGCCCAGGCGACGGGCGGCACGGCTGATCCGGCTTACGTGACGGCGGTGGCGCGTGCGCCGCGCCAGGCGGGCGCGATCATCGATGGCCTGCTGCGCACGCATCGCGTCGACGCGCTCGTCGCGCCGACGCTGGGGCCGGCTTGGACGATCGACATCGTCAATGGCGATCATTTCGTCGGCGGCGGCTCGAGCGGCTTACCGGCGGTGTCGGGCTATCCGCACGTGACGGTGCCGATGGGCCTGGTTGGCGGCTTGCCGGTGGGCTTGTCGTTCATTGGCGAGCGTTGGTCGGAAGCAAAGCTCTTGAGCTTTGCGTTTGCGTACGAGCAGCGCGCCAATGCGCGCGTCGCGCCGACTTATGCGCGGAGCGTCGAAGACCTCACCGATTTCGCGACGGCACTGCGCCAACCGGCAGCGGCGCAATAACGCTCAAGCGATAGCGACGATTTCAATCTCGCTATCGCCGACGCGCACGACATCGCCGACCTCCTTGCCCATCAAAGCGCGGGCGAGTGGGGAGACGTGCGAGAGCGTGCCGCGTTCGGGATCGGCTTCGTCCTCGCCGACGATGCGGAAAACCTGCTCGCGGCCATCGTCGCGGGCGATGGTGATGGTCACGCCGAAGCGGACATTTGCCGGTTTTGTGGGCGCCTCGATCACCTGCGCGCTGGCGCGCCGGGCCACCCAATAGCGCTCATCACGCGCGATCGCGGCGCGCGCGGCACGGTCGTCGCCGGCTTTGAGCGAAGCCTCGTGCAGGCGCGCGAGTTCAGCCTCGATCGCCGCAAGCCCTTCCGGCGTCACGAGATTCGGGTGCGGAGAGATGACGCGATCGGGCAGCTCGTCGCCGCCCGCATCGTCCAATTCCTTAACAAAAGCGCGGCTCATGCACTCAATAAGGGCCCGCATGAGCGCGTTGTCATCCCGCGCAAGTGGATTTTGTCGCCTGATGCGCGTAGAATCATCGCCGTTACAGCTATCCGGCGAACGCGGAGGGGTCCGGCGATGACGGAGCGGGTGATCGCATTGGCGAAGCGCGCAGGCGCTTTCGTGAAAGCCGGCGCGCGTGGCGTTGTGAGCGCCGCCGTGCGGCTGAAGAACGATGCCGCCTATCGCAAGAACGCCTGCGCCGCCGCTGCTCTCGCGGTGACGGTGGCTGTCACCGTGTTCAGCATCGATTATCTGATCACCGGCGGGCCGGATTGGAATCCGGGCGCGCCGCGCATTGTGCCGGAAGCGCACGCGGCGACGATCGAACGCGCAAGCGAGATCGCGACGCCACGCGTGCAAACGATCGACATCATGGCGATCGCGCCGATGGAAGCGCTGGATCAGGAACTCACGCTGGCGACGTATGGCGTCGATGATCTGCTCGGCGGCCCCGATGGCGATGCGCCGGCGACGCTGCAATTGGTGCTGGCCGAAGAGATCGCCAACGAAACGATAAAGGGCGAGCCGGCGGACTACATCGTCAGCGACGGCCCGCGCCCGTCCAAGCTCAAGCCGGTGGTTGAGCTCTAACGTACCGCGTACCGCCGGCTTCCAGCCGTCCTTTGAGAGCAATTCTTTGAAAGTGGGAGCGCGGCGCCTCCGGCGACGCATGCGCGGCCGGAGGCCGCGCGCTCCAACCTATCAAGCATTAGCGCCAAAATGCCGGCTGGAAGCCGGCGGTACTCACACGGCTTTCCGGAAACGCATCACCTTCGTCAGAAACGCGAGCTGCGTTTCCTCGTGTGCGAGCCCTGCTTCGGCGAACAGCGCGATCAGATCTTCCTTCTGGTACGAGCCGTAAAACGGTTCGTGGAAGCCGATCGGGAAATATTCGAGCATGCGGTCGAGATCGGCGGCGTCGCCGGCTTGGATCGAATCCGCGAACACGAACACGCCGCCCGGCTTCAACACGCGCGCAATCTCGCGCGCCGTCTCGCGCCGCACGCGCGGCGGCAGTTCGTGATAGAGATAGACGCATGTCGCCGCATAGAAGGACGCATCCTCGAACGGCGCCTGCTCCACCGCGCCATTGACGATCTCAGCTTGTGACCAAGGCGCGAGCCGCGTGCGCGCTTCGGCGCAATAGGAAGGCGAAAGATCGAGCCCCGTCACCGGCATGCGCGGAAACGCGTCGAGGATTTGCGCCAGGAAGCGGCCATTGCCGCAGGCCATGTCGATCAGCTTCACGCGCCGCTGATCAACGCCTTTGATCGCGCGCGCCAGCGAGCCAAGCGCGATGCGCCGCATCGCGTCCGCCGCGCCGCCGAACAGGATTTCGACCTGCGTGTCGTAAAGCTTGGCGCTGTCTTCCGAGAGCCAGCCGCCGGATTGGTAGTGGAAGTTCTGCAGGTAATAGGCGGGATAACGCTCGCCCTTCGCGGCTTCGCGGATTTCCGTGCCGTCGCGCTCAAGCCGTCGGCGATCGACGTTCGGCAGATCGCGAAAGAAGTTCGCGGAATTGCGTACGGCCGAGAGCGCCTTCTCCATGCGCAGCTCGTCCGGCGCGGGATAGAGCCCCGCTTCGATATTGAAGCGATCGAGCGCGAAGAGATTGAGGAACGCCTGTCGGATGCGCCCTTCATCGCCCTCGGGCGCTTGCGGCTGAAACTTGGGTTCGCCCGGGCGATCGAACGGCCCGGAGATACGCCGCGCCAGCAGATATTGGCTCAAATACCAAGCGACGCGCGCGCCTTGAGCAGCTGCGTACCGCGCACGGCCAAGATCGCGCTTAAGGCTCATGGGTGAAATGTAGCGCGCGCTGGCGCGCGGTCTACCGCCGCGATGTCACGGCGCCCATGGGTCGATCAAATCAATGCCGAGCCCGGCGAAATCGCCTGTGTTTCGCGTGGCGAGTTCAAGCCCATATGCCGCCGCAATGCCTGCGATCTGGAGATCGGCGAGCTTCGCGGGCACTTGATGTAGAGCCATGTCGCCCGCTCGTGCGATCGCCAATAGCCGCGCGGCCTCTTCCGCAGCGGCGGCGTCAAACGGATAAATCCGCGTCGCGAAACGTCGAACAAGCCGCGTCACTGCGTTCTCGATCGTGTCGCGCCGACGGCCGGGGTCGAGCATGGCGACGCCAGCTTTGAGTTCGAACACGGTGACGCTCGACAAAGCGCATTCGTGGAAACACTGGTTGAGCCAGGTGACGACGTTCTGCGCGGGCGCGGGCTTCAACGCTTCAGAGAGCACGTTGGTGTCGAGAAGGATCACTCGATGGTTTTGCGGATCGGCGCTGAGCGCAGAATGTCGAGCGCATCCGACAAATCAGCGCCCGGACGAGAGATAGCGACCAGCCACGCGCCAAACGGCTCGGATGCGTCCGGATTTTCGGCTTCCTCGTCAGCCAGACGCTCAAGCGTGTCCCGAAGGTCTGCCTCCAAGCTGCGCCCGCGTCGTTCCGCGCGCAGCCGAAGCCGCTCCTTCGTTTCCTCTGGCACTTTGCGGATCAGGATATCAGCCATGCACCATGATATCATGATATCGTTGCGTCAACAAGAGCGCCTTGACGGCTAGTATATACATGTATATACATGCTGTATGAGCAGCACTAAGACCCGGACGTTCAAAAGCGGCAACAGCGAAGCGGTGCGCATCCCGAAGGACATGGCCTTCGGTGAGGGTGTGGAGCTTGTGATCGTGCGCTCTGGCGACGTGATGACGCTCTATCCGGCCGAGAAGCAGAAAATGTCTCTCGACGAAATGTTCGACGCGTTGCGCAAGCTGCCTGGGCCAGGCGAAGTACAAGAGCGCGACAAGATAGAGTTCCCTGAGCGGGACGGCCTTTAGTGTCGTTCGTGTTGGACACAAGCGTCGCGATTCCAATTCGCGACGCTGACCAAGCCATCGAAGCCAAAGTACGGGCGCTGGGCGGACCGCAATATTTCTCGGCGTTGACGCTCGTTGAACTTGAAGGCGGCGTCTATCGCGACCCAGCGAAGATGCGCGTCCGTCGCGACCGTGTCGACATGCTTGTGAAGGCCATCCGCGTTCTCGATTTTACGGAAAGCGATGCACGCGCCTACGGCGCGATTGTCGCCGCCATCGGGTACTCACGGCCAAAAATCATTGATCGCATGATCGCAGCGCAAGCGCTCGCCATTCGCGCAACGCTCGTGACGTTGAATGAGAAAGACTTCGCCGACGTTCCGGGGCTTAGCGTCCTAGCTCTTTGAGCGCTTCCGCTTGTAGCCCTTCGGCGGCTTTTCGAGCGGCGTGGGCCATTCGACGATGCGCTTCATCAGGCCGGGCTCTTTCATGCGGCCTTGCGGGCGGGTCTTGCCGCGCACGGAGGCGTTGGCGAGGTGCACGGTGCTTGGATCACCCGAGACAAGCGGGTGCCACCATTTGAGGTCTTCGCCATTGGCGACAAGGCGATAGGCGCAGCTGGTCGGCAGCCAATCGAGCTTCGGCACTTTCTTCGGCGTGAGCTTCACGCAATCGGGCACGTATTTTTTGCGGTCCGGATAATTGCTGCATTGACCGGTCTTGCCATCGAGCAATTTACAGGCGACGTCGGTGCGATAGAGTTGGCCGTTGTCGGCGTCCTCCAAAGTGAACACGCAGCACTTGCCACAGCCATCGCAGAGGCTTTCCCACTCGGCGGTGGTCATCTGCTCGAGCGTTTTGGTTTTCCAGAACGGTTCTTGGAGCGCCGATCTTGGACCGCCGGCGTCCTCGCCGGCTTCTTTCCGTCGATCCGAAGCACGCCGGCGGGGACGCCGGCGGTCCAAGTGGTCCAAGAGAGTGACTTTCATCGCTCCAGCGCCCCGACGATTTCGACGTGCGGGCTCCAGCGGAATTGATCGACTGGCGTCACGCGGGCGAGGTGGAAGCCGTGCTCGTTGAGCACCTTTACGTCACGCGCGAAGCTCGCCGGATCGCACGAGACGTAAGCGAGCTTCCGCACCGGCGCGCGGGCGAGCTGCTCGGCCTGCAAGCGCGCGCCTGAGCGCGGCGGGTCGATCACGGCGGCGTCGAATTTCTTCATTTCCAAAGCGGCGATCGGCGTGCGCAGCAAGTCACGACGCAGGATCGTCACCTGCTTCAGCGCACCGCCAGCGCTATCCGCGCCGGCTTTCAACGCGTTGAGCATTTCCGCGTCCGCTTCGGCGGCCGTGACCTCAGCTTGCTCCGCCAGCCGCAGCGCAAATGTGCCGATGCCGGAGAAAAGATCGATCACACGCTCGGCGCCGACAAGCGCTTCGAGCACGAGGCGCGCGAGCGTTTCCTCGCCCTGCGCCGTCGGCTGCAGGAACGCGCCGGGCGGCGGCGAGACGCGGGCCTTGCCCATAAGCAGCGACGGCTTGGCGCGTTCGATCAACGTGTCGCCGTCGATGGCGAGGCGGGCGAGG
This sequence comes from uncultured Terricaulis sp., assembly GCA_964653495.1. GTDB lineage: Bacteria > Pseudomonadota > Alphaproteobacteria > Caulobacterales > Aquidulcibacteraceae > Vitreimonas. The sequence goes on from CAZZFE010000062.1 coordinate 8,254, forward strand.
TTGGCGGCTTCGGCGAGGGCGGCGGCCTCTTCCAAGCCAGCGCGATGCAATGCGTCTGCCCGGCCCGCGCCTTTCAACGCGACATCGACGCCGGCGTCGGTCTGCAAGCATTGCAGCGTGATCTCGCCGCGCTGCGGCGTGAAGAGTTCCGCGATCGGCGCAAGCTTTGGCAGCATCGCTTCGAGCGCGGGTGTCAGCGCCGGGCACATCGAGATCGGCGTGAGCTTGGCGCCGCCGCGCTCGACGAAACCGAGCTTCACCTGCCCGCCTAAGCGGCCAGCGTGGAACGCAGCGCGGCGGCGGCCTTCGCCCCAAGCTGGGATCGTGGCTTCGACCTCGCAGCCCATGCCGCGCTTGCCGAGCGCGTCGATCACCTGCTCGCGCTTCCAGTTGAGGTACGCCGCCTCGTCCCAATGCTGCAGCTGGCAGCCGCCGCAGCGGCCGAAATGCCGGCACGGCGCTTGGCGGCGCTCGGGGCTCGCGTCGAGCACCTCCAGCACCTCGGCGCGCTCACCGGTGACGCGGGCACGGACGCGCTCGCCCGGCAGTGCGAACGGCGCGTAGATCGGCCCCTTGGCGCCATCGGCTACCGCATCACCGCGCGCGCCGATGCTGGCGATCTGGAGCTCACGCTCCTCGGCGGCGGGCGGGTGGGCCCGTCCGCCCTGGGCTGGTCTGGCCCTGGCGAGGCGGTTTTGGCGCTTCATGCTGCGTTCAGGCGGGATTTGGTTCTCTGCCTCCCGACAAACGGGAGACTCCTATGCGTGGTCAAGTTCTAGCCTTCGCGAGCGCCATGATGGTTGCAGCTTTGGCGACGCCGGCGGCGGCTCAGACTTACGAGCAGCGCGCTTATCACGAGCAGCACGTCCAGCAGCAGCAATATTGTTCGCAGCGCCGGAATTCCAACACCGCCGCGGGCGCCGTGATCGGCGGTATCGCCGGCGCGGTGCTGGGCAGCCAGGCCGCCTCACGCGGCCACCGCACCGACGGTTCGGTGCTCGGCGCTGTCGTCGGCGCGACCGCTGGCGCGATGATCGGCCGCTCGAACTCGCGCTGCGACCAGCAGGTCGCGCAGGGTTCGTACGATCCCTATTATGGCGGCCAGCAGCAATATCCGCAGGACGATCCGTACTATCGCGGCAACGACGATGATCTCTACGGCGGCCCGTACGAAGAGAGCGGCTATCGCGGCAACGACCGCGGCTATTATGGCCGCCAGCAATGCCGCACCGAAGATGTCGCGCGCTATGACCGTCGCGGCCGCCGCTACTACGAAGAAGTCACCATGTGCCGTGGGCGCGATGGCGTCTGGCGCGAGCAATGATCTGCACCCTCCGTTCTTGAACTAAGTACGGTGGATCACCTCGGGGCTCCGGCGAAAGCTGGAGCCCTTTCTCTATGGCTCGCCTACGGTGCGTTTTGCACCTAGAGTGCAATGCCGAGCGCAGGAGCTTTCAATGTCACTGACAAAAAAGCAGGCTGGCGTCATCCTTCTGGCGGTCGGCGCAGCGTTGCTTTGGTTTGGCTTCACGAGATAGCGCGGCAATGCTCTAGCTGCGCTTGAAATGAGCCAAGCGCTCCAAATTCCCATCTCCGCCGCGGATCGGGCTGTCGATCGCGTTCACGAGCGTGAAGCCTTCGAGGCCATTGAGCGCTTCGATCGCGGTTTGCGCGGCGTCGCGGGCGAGTGGTTCGTCGAGCACCGCGACTTTGTGCGGGCCGGCTTCGAATTGGGGTTTGACGAGGGTGATGAGATCGGCGTGCGGCGCGGCCAGTGAGAGCGGAACCGCGAGCGCTTTGGCGGCGCCGATGAAGCTGACGTCGCAGACGATGAGCGTTGGCGCCTCGGGAATCAGCACGCGGGTGAGCGCGCGCGCGTCGGTTTGTTCGAGCGAGATCACGCGCGCGTCGTTGCGCAGCGAGGGGTGCAGCTGGCCTTGGCCGACGTCCACCGCGTAAACCCGCGCCGCGCCGCGCGAGATGAGCACGTGCGTGAAGCCGCCGGTTGACGCGCCGACATCGAGGCAAGTTTGCCCCGACGGATCGATCGCGAACACGTCGAGCGCATGCGCCAACTTCACGCCGCCGCGCGACACCCACGGATGCGGCGGCGTCACCACAAGCTCAGCCAAAGCGTCGATCTGCTCGGACGCCTTCTTCACCACCGCGCCATTGGCCGTCACGCCGCCGGCATTGATCGCCTCCACGGCCTTGGCGCGGCTCTCGGCCAAGCCCCGCGCCACAATCAACAAATCCGCCCGCATCCGGCTCATGTTTTGTCCTTGATCGAAACCCTGCTCCGGGCAAGGCTCCGCGCCCATAAAAAGGGGGATGACGCGTATGGGACTTTCACGGCGGGAACTTGCGGCCAGCGTGGCGGGGCTTGCGGCGTTGAGCGCGTGCTCGAGTGGGGCGACGGGCGGTCCGCCGGCTTCGGTTGAGAATACCTCCGACGCATTGGGCGATCTCGACGCCACCGGCATTGCCGCCCGCATTCGCGCGCGCGAGATCACGGCGCTTGAAGCGCTCGACGCGGCGATCGCGCGGACGGAGCGGCTGAACCCCGAGCTGAATTTCGTGATCGAGAAGCAGTACGAGCGCGCGCGCACGCGCGCGGCCGAGCCGCTGAGCGGGCCGTTCGCCGGCGTGCCGACTTTGATCAAGGATCTGCTGCCCTGGACCAATGTGCCGACGCGCTACGGCAGCCGCGCGTTCGCGAATTTCGTGCCCACCGGCCAACCGCCCTACACCGACGCGATCCTGCGCGCCGGCCTCAACCCGTTCGGCAAATCGACGACGCCGGAGTTCGGCCTCACGGCGACGACCGAGCCGCTGCTCGGCGGGCCGACTTTGAACCCCTGGGATCCGAGCAAATCTTGCGGCGGCTCCTCCGGCGGCGCGGCGGTTGCTGTGGCGTCACGCGCTGTGCCGATCGCGCATGCGAGCGATGGCGGCGGCTCGATCCGCATTCCGGCGTCGTGCAACGGCCTCTTCGGCTTGAAGGCATCGCGTGGGCGCAGCGTGTCGCAAGAGCGCCCGCAGCCGTTCTCGATCTCCGTCTCGGGCTGCGTCAGCCGCAGCGTGCGCGACAGTGCGGCATGGTTCGCGGCGACCGAAGCCAGCGGCGCGGGCGCGGCGTTCCCGGCCGTGGGCATGGTGACGGGCCCAAGCCAACGCCGCCTGCGCATTGCGCTGTCGATGAACGATCTCCTGGGCAATGCGCCCGATCCCGAGGTGCGCTCGGCGATCGAAAGCGTGGCGCAGCTTTGCCGCTCGCTCGGCCACGAGGTGCGCGAGCGCCACATGACGTTCGACGGCCAAGGCTTCGTCGACGCGTTCGTGCTGCTGTGGGCGTCGAGCGCGGCGGAGGTTGTCGCCAGCGTGCGCCCGCGCCTGCCGCGCGGCGCGACGCTCGATCAGGTGTTTGAGCCGCTGACGCTGGGTCTTGCCGAACATTTCCGCACCGCCGGCGGCGAGCCGGCTTTGGGGCCGGCGATCGGGCAATTGCGCGCGGCCGAGCAGCAATATGCCGCCTTCTTCGCCGACAGCGACGTGCTGCTGACGCCGGTGCTGGCGCGGACGCCGCCGCCGATCGGGGAACTCGCGCCGACGCGCGGCATGGAAGCGTTCGACGAGGTTGTGCGCTATGTCGGCTACACGCCCGTCCAGAACGCCGCCGGCGCCCCGGCGATGAGCGTGCCGCTCTCCTGGGCGGCGAACGGCATGCCGATCGGCGCCCATTTCGCCGCCGCGCAGGGCCAGGAACGGCGTCTGCTTGAATTGGCGTACGAATTGGAGCAAGCGGCCCCCTGGGGCCAGCGCAAGCCGCGTGTGAACGCCGGCTGAAACTCTGTTCCACACTCCCGCCGCGTTTCGGAGTAAGTTCGCACCCATGAAGCCCCGTTTGGCTCTTGTCGCACTCCTGGCCTTGGCGCTCGCCGCGCCGGCCGTCGCGCAGACGCGCCGGCCGCAGCAGCCGCAAGCGCAGCAACAGCAGCAAACGCCGCAGCGCACCGAGGAATGGTATCGCGGCCAATTGAGCGAACTGGCCGAGGTGCTGGGCGGGGCGCATTATTTGCGCATCACCTGCGATGGCCGCCGCGATCAACGCTGGCGCGATTACATGCGCGGCGTGCTCTCGCGTGAGCCGCGCTACCACGATGCGCTGGTCGAGGGCTTCAACCGCGGCTACCGCCAAGAAGAATCGCGCTTCGCCGATTGCACGCAACCGGCGCGGCAAGCAGAAGCGGAACTACGCGCGCGGGGCTTGCGCGTGGCGGGGGGATTGAGCGCTCGTTACGGAGATTGAGCTCATGAGCTTCCCTGACACCGACGCGCAAAAGGCGCGTGCTTTGGATTTGATCCTCGACGCTTGGGACAAGGCGCTCGGCGAAGGCGTCGAGCCTGAGGTGCTGGCTTCCGTGGGTCTGTACGCGACGCTGGTCGATATGATCGATCGCTTCGGCGCGGACGCTGTCGCCGATTTCTGCGCCACGCTGCCCGACCGCGTGCGCAACGGGGAATTCACGCTGGGGGATGAAGAGGCGCAATAGCGGAGCGCTCTTCGGTTGGCACTATAAACCTCCGTCATTCCGGACGCGCGGAGCGCGATCCGGAACCCAGGGCAAACGACGAGCTTGTGGCCCTGGGTTCCGGCTCTACGCCGCTATGCGGCTCCGGCCGGAATGACTGAGCTTATGTAACCACTACTGCGCGCGCGTCGCCCACACCTGCTCCAACCAATCCCGATCCGGCGCGCCGTTTTCCGGTTCGCCGATACGCGCCAAATACAAATGCCGGGCGATCTCCGCTTGGCGCTCGATATTGAACGCGCGCAGTGCAGCGCCTGCTTTCGGTTTGTATGCGTAAGCTTTCGAACCGAGCGCGTTGAGTTTCGAGAACGCCAGCACCTTGCCGCGCGCGGCCTGCCAGAGGTGCGTCAGCTCATGTACCAACCAGCCGCGCTCGTTGGCGTTGGTGCGGGTGAAATCGCGGGCGGCGCGCCATTTCGAGAACACGATCGTGCGTCCGCGCGGCACCATCGCGCCGAAGCCGAGCGACGGCCCTTGGAACACGCGCACGCGTGGCCAATCGATCTCATCGCCAAACACCAGTTTGCCGATTTGGATTTCGCCGGCGGTGAGAGCCCGCCGTTCGAAGAGGCGCATCCGCTCCATGCCCCATTCTGGCGCGGCGCGGCGGGCAAAAAAAGGGCGGCCCGGCGGGAGCTGCCGGGCCGCTTTTCCACGACGCCGCGGGGGGAGCGGGACGCGCCGTGACTTTGCGCTTAGGGCGTGCGCGTAACCTCATACGTTCCGGATTGGCTGCGGGTTTCACCGTCGCGGCCCGTGACCGTGCGCGAGAGCGTGCCCGTGCCGTCGCCATTGCCGACGCGTTCGGCATCGACGGAGCGTGTGGAGCCATCTGCGAAGGTCGTGTCGCGCGAAAGCGTGGCGCCGGTATCGGTGCGGGCGCGGGTTTGCTCCCAGGTGGTGGTTTGGCCCTGGCGGTTCGTCACTGCGCCGCTCGAATTGCACACACCATTGGCGCATGAACCCTGCGAACTGCGATTGATCGACGTGCCGTCCTCGAACGTCGCCGAGGAATTCACGCTGCGGACGCCGCCATCGCGGGAGATGTCGCGCGTGTAATCGATCTGGCCGTGATTGGTTGTGTTGATGTCGCCATTGATGGTGCGGCCGGTTTCGGTGCGGTCGACGGTGAAATCGCCGGTTTGGATGCGGGTTTCGCCATTGCGCGTCGTCACTTCGCGCGAGGCGCTGTATTCGCCGGGGCCGGTGCGGAGGCGTTCGCTTTCCACGGTGCGTTGCGAGCCGTCGTTGAACGTCGTCGTGCGGTCGCGCGTGGCCGTGCCTTCGCGGCGGTTCCAGGTGCGTTCCTGGTTGGTGGTGCGCTGACGCCCGTTCTGGCCGGTGACAGTGGCTTCGCGCGCGACGCTGCCTTGGCCGCCACGGTTGCGGCGTGCGTCGGCTTCGCTGAATGACGCCGAAACGGTCAAGGCGCTGAGCGCGATGGCGGCGATGGCCGCGAAATGTTGGCTGCGCTTCATGTTTCCCTCTTGGGTAATGTCGTCCCTGGTTCTTCAAACGGGCGGCCCGCGCGATCCCGTCGCGACAAACAGGGTGAATTTGCGTAAAACTCCGCCCATGCGGTTCGACATTCGCGTGGCCCGGATTGAGACGCTCGCCGTGGACGCCGTGGTGAACGCGGCGAACCGCCAGCTGCTGCCGGGCACGGGTGTCGATGGCGCGCTGCGGCGCGCGGCTGGGCCGAAGCTCACGGAACTCACGGAAACCATGGCGGCGATCGGCGATGGCGACGCGGTGGTGACGCCCGGCTTCGACGCACCGGCGCGCCACATCATCCACACCGCCGCGCCGATCTGGGTGCTGCCAGGCGATGAAGCGGAGAAGATCGCAGCACTTGGGCGTTGCTATGAGAGCTGCATCGATCTCGCGGCGGCGCACGCGCTGAGCACGATCGCGTTTCCGTGTTTGGGCACTGGCAATTTCGGTTGGCCGCGCGAGCTGGCATGCGGTGTCGCCATCGATCACGCGCGCGCGGCGGCGATGCGTGCGGGCGGGATGCACGTGGTGTTTTGTTGTTTCACGGACGCGGACGCTGCGCCGTATCGAGCGCGGTTGGGCTAACTCCCTCTCCCTCCTTTGGGAGGGAGAGGGTTGGGGTGAGGGTGGAGCGCCGCTGTTTTCAGAACAAGCGCGAGCGAAAACTCCGAGCGCCTGCGCTGCCCCCTCACCCTGCCCTCTCCCCCTCTCGGGGGAGAGGGTTCTTAAAGCGCTTCCAAGAACCGCATCGGCGCGCCGGCGCCTGGCGTGACCATCTCGCCGTCGCGCATGATCTCTTGGCCGCGGATCATCGTGCCCATCACCCAGGCTTTCGCTTCGAAGCCGTCGAACGGGGTCCAGCCGCAGCGTGTGGCTTGGTCTTCGTTGCGGATGGTGCGTTTGGCTTTGAGGTCGACCAGCGTGAAGTCCGCGTCGTAGCCGAGCGCGATGCGGCCTTTGTTGGCGATGCCGAACACGCGTTGCGGGCCGGCGCTGGTGAGATCGATGAAGCGCGCCAGCGAGAGCCGGCCTTCGGCGACATGCGTGAGCATGACCGGCACCAGCGTTTGCACGCCCGGCATGCCGGAGGGTGACTTCGGATAGGGCTGCGCCTTTTCCTCGCGCGTGTGCGGCGCGTGATCGGTGCCGAGCACATCGACAACGCCCTGGGCGATACCGAGTGACCAGAGCGCGGCGCGATCCTTCGCGTAGCGGATCGGCGGGTTCATTTGCGCGAAGCCCTTGAGCTTCTCGTAGATGCCCGGGCCTTCGAAGGTGAGGAATTGCGGCAGCGTTTCCACTGTCGCGACGTCCTTCGCGGTCGCCAGGAATTCCATCTCGATCGCGGACGAGACATGCAGCACGTGCACCCGCTTGCCGAACTTGCGCGCGCTTCGCACCAGACGCTGCACAGCCAGCAGCGCCGCTTGATCGTCGCGGACTTCGGGGTGCGAGGTCCAATCGCCTTCGCGTGTGAGCGCCTTGCGCTCGTTCATGCGTTGCTCGTCCTCGGCGTGGAACGCGCCGCGCCGGGTGATGTGGCGCATCACGTTGTCGAGCCCGTCATCGTCTCCCACCAGCAACGTGCCGGTGGACGAGCCCATGAATGTTTTCACGCCGCAGCATCCGGGCTGGCGCTCAAGTTCAGGCAGCTGCGCGAAATTTTCCGGCGAGGCGCCAGCGTAGAAGGCGTGATCGACGTGCGCGCGGCCTTTGGCGCGGGCGATCTTGTCGGCGAGCGCTTCCACATTCGTCGTCGGCGGCGCGGTGTTCGGCATTTCGAACACCGCAGTGACGCCGCCGAGCGCGGCGGCGCGGGTGCCGGTCTCTAAATCTTCCTTGTGCGTGTTGCCCGGCTCGCGGAAATGCACCTGCGTGTCGATCACGCCGGGCAGCACGTGCAGCCCCTTCGCGTCGATCACCTGGCCGGCGCTGGCAGTCGCGAGATCGCCGATTGCCGCGATGCGGCCGGACTTCACGCCGATATCGCCCAAGCCTTCGCCCGAATGATTGGCGATGGTTCCGCCGCGGACGATCAGATCAAACGCACTCATCTCAGGCCTCCGGCGTGCAGCAAATCCAGCGCCGCCGCTTCCACCGCGTCAACACTGATATCATCCATCAACGATTCCGCGCCGCTCAGCGCCAGCGTTTCTTCCAGGGCGCGACCACGTAACCCACGCGCACGCGGGCCCCGTGGCGCGCGGACGCGCTCGTCGGTCGGGCCAAAGAGCGTGAGCGTCGGCGCGCCGGCGGCGGCGGCGATGTGGGTCAGCGCGTTGTCGTTGCCGATGCAAAGCGTCGCGCGTTCCATGAGTGCTGCGACGGCGAGCAAATCCAGCGTGCCGGTGAGATCAATCGAGGCGATTCCGTCAGCGTCCAAGCTTTGGCTGATGGCGCGGGCGATTTCAGCGTCACGGCTGCCTGCGCCGAGGAACACGATGCGCGCGCCGGCGAGCGGCCCGCTCGCCAAGCGCCGCGCGACAGCGGCGAAGCGCTCCACTGGCCAGATCTTGTCGCGCTTGGCGCCAGCGGGCGCGAGCGCGAGCAGCGGGCCAGGGCCAGGCGCTGCGTCCGCGGCGGCTTGGCGCGCGGCATCGTCGATCCAAAGCACCGGCGCCAGCGCGCGATCAGCGCCGACGGCTTCTGCCCAATCTTCGCTGCGATGACGCAGGATTGGCCCCGGCTCCAATGCGAGATGCTGGCGCGCGGGCGCGAGACGGCCCGCTAGGCCGCCGTTGGCGTCAATCAGCACATCGTAACGAGCGCCGCGTAGCCGCGCGAAAAGCGCGAAGCTCACGCTCGCCTTGCGCGGCAGCCAAATGCGCGTCGCCGGCGCGGCACGGAAGAGCGCCGCCGCTTCGGGACTTGCGGAAATTGTCAACACATCCCCCTCGCGCAGCACGTGCGCAAGGGCGCCCGTGGCGAGCACGGCTTCGCCGAGATCGGCGGGGGCGAGGAAGAGGACGGACGCCATGGGTGGCGTGGGTTAGGCGCGCGGCGGGTAAATTCCAAGTCAACGCGCTGCTTGCGGGAAGCAGCGAGCCGGGCCAAGTGACGGGAATGCAACCTGCCCGCCTCGACCGCAGCCTGATCCGCGTCTCCGGGCCGGAGGCAAAGCCGTTTCTGGACAATCTGCTGACGCAGGATTTGACGCGCCTCGCCGATGGCGGCGTGGCGTACGCGGCGCTGCTTTCTCCACAGGGCAAAATCAGCGCCGACATGCTGGTTTGGGCCGATGGCGACGCCTTGGTGCTGGACGTCGATCCGGCGCGCAGCGAAGCGCTGCTGAAGCGGCTCTCGATGTACAAATTGCGCGCGCAGGTGACGCTGGAAGACGTGAGCACCGCAATCGGCGTGCTGGTGTGCGATGCGCATTTCGAGGGCGCGAAGCCCGATCCGCGTTTGCCGGCGCTTGGCTATCGCGCGTTGGCGCCACGTGGCGAAAACGCGGACGGCGCGGCTTGGTTCGATGCGCATCGCTTAGCGCTCGGCGTGCCCGATCTCGCGCGCGATGCGGCGGCGGACGAGGTGTTTGGGCTCGAAGCTTTGCTCGAAGAGTTCAACGGCGTCGATTTCAAGAAGGGCTGCTTCGTCGGCCAGGAGAACGTCAGCCGCATGAAGCGGCGGGCGACGACGCGGAAGAAATTCTGCCCA
>CAZZFE010000063.1:0-17926 GCA_964653495.1 uncultured Terricaulis sp.
AGCACCACGTTCGGGACGTGGGGGTCGTAAGTTCGAATCTTGCTACTCCGACCATTTCTTGCCTAACGCGCATTCCCGATCCGCGCGTCTTTCCCAGATTTAACAGCCATTGGCGCATTTGAGCCGGAACGCGCTCGCGCGCGCTCCGTTGGCCTCATGCTCGGCGGCGAACCCAGCTAACGCTTGGTGCGCCTTAGCGTTTTTCCGAACGCGGCCGGCTTTTCGATAGCCCCCAGCGAAAGGCCCCAACATGCCCACACCTTCCGGACACACCACCGCCATCACCGCAAAACGCGTCATCGGCTCGTCCGTACGCGACACGAACGGCAACAAGATCGGCCACATCGAAGATCTCGTGCTCGATAAGCTCTCCAACAACATCATGTTCGCGGTCGTCGGCTTTGGCGGCGCGCTCGGCCTGGGTCAGAAATTCCATCCGATCCCGTGGTCAATGCTCGATTACAGCGACGGCGGCGATGCTTACGTCGTCACGCTGACAGAAGATCAGTTGAAGGCCGCCCCGTCCGACACGATCGATCAGCTCGTGGCCAATGACGGCGCCGCGTTCCGCGATCGCGCTTACGATCACTACAACGCGCCGCGTTACTGGTCGTAAGAGCGGCATAGGTCCACGAGGAAGGCGCATCCCTCCTTCGTGACGAGCCCGCCTCGGACAAACGCCGCTTTTGAGGAAGGCGCGGCGTAAGGCCCGAGGCGGGCTCGAGCCGTTCTCATCGGCAGCGAACGCCGTCTTGTTCTTCTTTCACACTACAAGGCTTGCCAGATGCGCCCCGGAGCGGCTGAAAGAAGCCCCTTCACAAGAATCTCGATTCGGGGACGACATCTCTCATGGCCAGAAAGAGCTACAATCCCGGCGACTTCAACCTGGTGGTGAAGCGCTCCAAAACCGGGCTCGGCCTCTACACTGAAGAAGAGATCGCCAAGGGCGCGTGCGTCATCGAGTACAAAGGCCCTCAACTCACCGCGGAGCAGGAAGCGAAGAGCCGCAGCAAGTATCTGTTCGAGGTGCATGCGCGCAAAACCATCGACGGCACGCCGCGCTGGAACACCGCGCGCTACATCAATCACAGCTGCAAACCGAACTGCGAGCCCAACATCTATAAGGGCCGCGTCTACATCCACACGCTCCGCCGCATCAAGCCGGGCGAAGAACTGAACTACGATTACGGCAAGAACTACTTCAACGAATATCTGAAGGATATTTGCCGCTGCCCGAAATGCGAGCCGGAGAAGGCCGCGAAGAAGGCGAAGAAAACCAAGACTGTCGCGAAAGCGAAGAAGGTGGCCAAGGCCAAGGTCACGCCGAAAGCGAAGACCTCGACCGCCAAAGGCTCACGCGCGCGCGCTTAGAGCGTCCGCGTTTCAACGCCGACCGCTTTACCCAGGATCACGACTTTCGCGAGGCCGAGAAACAGGCCATGCTCCACCACGCCTGGAATGTCGTTGAGCAGCGGCCCGAGCGCATCGGCGTCAGCGATACGCAAAGCGTGCGCGTCGATGATGTAGTTGCCGCCATCGGTAATCACCGGCTCGTTGGCCTTGCCGCTGACGCGCAGCGCCGCTTCGTGACCTTCGCAGCCGGTCTCGCGCAACGCTTCAGAAATCCGCTTCGCCGTCAGCGCAAAGCCAAACCGTGTCACCTCAACCGGCAGCGGAAAAGCGCCGAGCGCTTCCACGCCTTTGGTTTCATCAGCGATGACAATCATCTTGTCGCTGGCCGCGGCGACGATCTTTTCGCGCAGCAGCGCGCCGCCGCCGCCTTTGATCAGCCGGAACGCGCCATCCACCTCGTCCGCGCCGTCGATATCGAGATCGAGCTTGCTGATCTTGCCGATATCCACCAACGGCACGCCGACGGAATCCGCCAGCACCCGCGTCGCTTCCGAGGTCGGCACGCCGGTCACGCGCAGACCTTGCCGCACGCGTTCGCCCAATAGCCGAACGAAATGCGCGGAGGTGGAGCCGGTGCCTAGGCCCAGCACCATGCCGTCTTTCACGTATTTCAGCGCTTCGGCGGCGGCGTTGAACTTGGCGAGATCGGCGGTCATTCGACTTCCTTGCGCTTGCCGCCGCGCGCGGCGCGTTCGGCCAGCTTCCTCTCGCGGAAGCTCTTGGCCCAATTGTCGACGTTCATCTGCTTGCCGCGCGCCACTGCGAGCGCATCGGCCGGAACGTCCTTGGTGATTACCGAGCCGGAGCCCGTCATCGCCCGTGCGCCCACGGTCACCGGCGCAACCAGCGCCGTGTCGGAGCCGATGAACGCGTCCTCGCCGATCACGGTTTTGTACTTGTCGTAGCCATCGTAATTGCAGGTGATCGTCCCGCAGCCGATGTTCGCGCGCGCGCCAACCTCGGCGTCACCCACATAAGTGAGGTGGCTCGCCTGCGCATTCGCACCGAACGTCGCGTTTTTCACCTCGACGAAATTGCCGATCTTCACACTCGGCCCGAGCCGGGTGCCCGGACGCAGCCGCGCTGACGGCCCCACTTGCGCGCTTTCGCCAACGCTTGCGCCTTCGAGATGGCTGAACGCCTTGATCCGCGCGCCCCGCGCGATCTTCACGCCGGGGCCGAAGAACACGTTCGGCTCGATGATCACGTCCGGGGCGATCTCGGTGTCGTAGGAGAAATAGACCGTGGCAGGATCGATCATGGTCACGCCAGCGTCGAGCGCCGCCGATCGCGCGCGTTTCTGGAAGGCGGCTTCGGCGTCCGCCAGTTGGGCGCGCGAGTTCACGCCCATCACTTCGGCCTCGGTCGCCTCAACCACCGCAACCCTCATCCCCGCCGCGCGCGCCAGGCCTGGCACGTCGGTGAGGTAGAATTCCTTTTGCGCGTTGTCGTCCTTCAGCTGCGCGACAAGCTCGAACAGTGTCTTGGCGTCGCCGACGAGCGCCCCTGAATTGCACAACGTTACGCGGCGCTCTTCTTCGCTCGCGTCCTTGTGCTCAACATTGCGAACGAAGCCGCCGGCGCCGTCGAGGATGATGCGGCCGTAGCCGGTCGGGTCCTTCGCCTGAAAGCCCAACATCACCATCGCCGCGCCCGCTTCGCGCGCCGCGAACATCTTTGCCAAAGTCTCGGAGCGGATGAGCGGCGTGTCGGCGAAATAGATCGCCACATCTCCCTCGAACCCCGCGAGATTGGCCGCCGCCGCACGCGCCGCATCGCCAGTGCCGCGTGGCGGATCCTGCACGGCGACGCCTGCGTCCCCGTGCGCGGCCCGCACCCGCGCCTGCACCGCCTCCGCGTTGGCCGCCGTCACTACCACAGTGCGCTCACAGCCCAGGCCTGACGCCAGCGCCATGCCCCAATCCACCATGGGCCGGCCGCCCAGAGCGTGCAGCACCTTCGGCAGGTCGGATTTCATCCGCGTGCCTTGTCCCGCCGCCAAAATAATCGCCGCGCGCGCTCGGCTCATTTGCCTATCCTGCTCGTCCAGCTTGTCCGAATCCGGCCTTGGTCTTAGCCCAAAGCCTTGGGCCATGCGATGGAGCGGGGCTCCATCTTCCTTTGGGGCAGCCTATGACCAGCGGCGAATTCGCCGACGCGACCATCGTTTTCGACCTCGACGGCACCTTGATCGATACAGCGCCGGACTTGGTTCGGGCGCTGAACGAAACCATGGACCTCGAGGGCCTGCCGCGCGTGCCGCTTTCAATCGTGCGGCGGATGGTGGGCCAAGGCGCGCGCGTGCTGATTGAGCGCGCGGCGGGCCTCGCCAACGTGCAGTTTTCGGTCGAGCGGCTCGACCAACTCACCAAAGCGTTCGTTGAGTTCTATCGCGCCGACATCGCCCGCGACTCGCGGCCGTTTCCGGGCCTTGAAGCCGCGCTCGACACGCTCGCCGCCACGGGCGCGAAATTCGCCGTGTGCACCAACAAGCGCACAGATCTCTCGCAGCAATTGCTGGATGAGCTGAAACTCTCGGAGCGCTTTTCGGTCATCGTCGGCGCCGATGCCGTCGAGCATCGCAAACCGCACCCTGATCATTATCGCGCCGCCGTGACGCGCGCGGGCGGCAACGTGCGCCGCTCGATCATGATCGGCGACACCGCAGCAGACGTCGGCACGGCCCGCGCCGCAGGTGCGCCGGTCGTGGTGGTGCGATTTGGCTATTGTGAGGAAGAAAGCTGCGAGCGGCTGGGCGCGGACGCCATCATCGACCGCTTCTCGGAGCTGCCGCAGACGTGCCGCCGCCTTCTGACGGCGGCACGCTAAGCAGTCACCTTACACGACGCCGATGGCGCCGCGTGTTCTAGGGCGCGTACGGCCCTCCGGCTCATCGCCGCGGCGGGAAGGAAAGCCATTGACCATGTCGCTGCGCACATCCGTGCGCGCCGAGCGCATCGCGGCGACGAAGCCTGCATCCACAAGCTTCACTTCGACGTCGAACCCGCGCTCACGCCAATATTCCTCGATCCGCTGCTTGATCCGGCGTGCGCCGTCGGCATTGCAAAAATCGTGATCCATTCCCGGTCACACCTCAGTTGCGATCACAGGCCGCTCAACTCCTGCTCTCGTTGCGCGCGGACTTTCGCCCCGCGCTTCGCGTCAGCCCCAACACGTCTCTCGCAGAAACCATCTTCCACTCGAGCGAGGCGGCGATATGGCGAGCGCGCGGCTTCGCATCAATATTTCGTTTTGCGCGCCACACTTTTGCCTTGGCGCGGTAATGTTCCAACGTGGCGATGTCACGGTCGCTTACAGTGCAAGTCCATGAAAGCGCGAGAACTTGTGGGGACAAGAGGCCAGGTGCCGCGGTGCTTTTGGTATGCTGGCGTAAGGCATCGGACAAAATGGGATGAACTCACAATCTCGCGACTCGTCGCGAGTGATGCACCGCAACCTCCGCGAGTTACAGCTCAGACTACCGCTCATTAACCCGCCGCCAGCATGGATTCCGAGCCATGCGAAAACGTCGTCGAGCATTCCTGAGCGCTCTGCTCGCCTGCACGCCTGCCGCCGCACTGGCGCTGGGCAGCTTGGCGACCGCAACTGCTATCTCCGCCGGCCCACAAACGCCACGCGAGGTAGCTGCGGTCTTTCCGCCCTGGTGGACGCTGCCGCAATCCCTGGCCGCCGCGCGTGACGCCGGCGTCGTGGCGGCCTTTGGCGGCGCACCCAACGTAGTCATCGTCGTCGCCGACGATGACGGCCTGCCCGCGCGGCTGAACGCCTCCGGCGCGCTCCTGTTGCTTGATCCCGTATTCACCGGCCTCTGCGGCCCCCAAGCGGACCCGACCCATGTTTAAGACGCTCGCCGATCAACGTGTATTCGGCGCGAAGCTGGTCAACGCGCTCAACTGGCTGTTCGCCCCCATCACCGGCGGCGCCGCGTTCGTTGTCGGCGGCCAGTGGTTGGCGCTTACGATCGCCGCGCTGTGCGTCGCCGCTGTCGCCGCGCTGGTGCTGCGCGCAAGCCCGGGCGGCTTGACTGGGCGCCTGTGCGCATCGGCGGCGCTGATGGCGCAAGTATCGCTGTTGGTGGCTGCGCATAACGGCCACGCTTGGCAGATCGACATGCACATGGCGTACTTCGCTGCGCTCGCGCTGCTGACGATCTTTTGCGACTGGCGCGCCATTCTGGCTGGCGCGGGCGTCGTGGCAGTGCATCACCTGACGCTCAATTTTCTGATCCCCGCCGCTGTGTTTCCCGGCGGCGGCGATTTCTGGCGCGTGGTCGTCCACGCGGTCATCCTCGTCATCGAAGCAGCGCTGCTGATGTGGGTCAGCCACAATATTAGCGCCATGTTCGCACTGAGTGCGGAAACGCTTGGCCGCGCTGAAAGCGCGCTCGCACAAGCCTCGCAAGCTCAAGCCGCCGAGGCGGCGGCGCGCGAAGCTGAACAGCACGCCGCACGCGAGCGCGCGACGCTTCAACAGCGGATCGAAGCCGAACAGACTGACGTCGTCGCGCGCCTGGCCGAGGCGCTCGAACGCCTTGCCAACGGCGATTTGACCGCGCGCATCAACACATCTTTTCCCGACGCCTACGACAAGCTCCGCCGCGACTTTAACGCAGCTGTCGAACAGCTCTGCGAGACGATGCGCGACCTTGCCAGCATGGTTCATGCGATGCGTGCGGGCGCTGCCGACATCAGCAAGGCCACGGACGACATGTCGCGGCGCACCGAAAACCAGGCGGCAAGCTTGGAGCAAACCTCCGCCGCGCTTGACGAGATCACCGCCAATGTCCGCCGCACCAATGACGGCGCCCGTCAGGTCGCTGACACCATGGGCGCCGCGCGCAGCGACGCCGACAAGGGCGGTGCCATCGTCGGCGAAGCCATCAACGCGATGCGCGCGATCGAGAAATCCTCCAAAGAGATCGCCGAGATCACGTCCGTGATCAACGAGATCGCCTTCCAAACCAATCTGCTTGCGCTCAACGCAGGCGTCGAAGCCGCGCGGGCGGGCGAGGCTGGGCAAGGCTTTGCCGTTGTTGCCATGGAGGTTCGCGCACTGGCGCAGCGTTCCGCGACCGCCGCCCATGACATCAAGGGTCTGATCGACAATTCCGGCACGCTGGTCGGCGCCGGCGTGAACCTCGTCAGCCAGAGCGGCGAGGCGCTGACCCGCATCGCCGCCAGCGTCACGCACGTGGACGGGTTGGTTCAGGAGATTGCTGAGGCGATCGCGCAGCAATCTTCCGGCTTGGAGCAAATCAACGGCGCTGTGGACGAAATGGACAAGGCCACCCAGCAAAGCGCGGCGATGGTGGAACAATCGGCCGCCGCGAGCCAAACGTTGGCGGAGGAAGCCTCAAATCTAGCGAAAAGCGTCGCCCGCTTCCGCATCGAAGAAGCGCGCGATTTCCGCAAGGCGTCTTAGACAATCGCTCACTCGTGTCTGAGACGAACAAACGCCGCCGCCGCGCCGAGTAGCCCAGGTTGTGGATGAGTGAGCTGCATCACCGGCACGTTCGACAGCATCCGCTCGAACCGGCCCTTGGCGGTGAAGCGCGCGGCGAAGCCGGATTTCGGCAAGGTTCCGATGAGCCGCTGGCCAAGGCCGCCGGCCATCACCACCGCCGAGGCGCCATGCGCCAGCACCATGTCGCCCGCGAACGCGCCAAGGCAGAGGCAGAAACGCTCAAGCGCCGCTGACGCCAGACTGTCCCCGCCACTCAGCGCGCTTTCCCAGAGCGCCTTGTCGTCGGTCGCATTGACGGGCCGCCCCTCAAGCGCGCTCAGCGCTTCATAGATGATCGCAAGCCCTGGGCCGGAGACGACCCGCTCCGCCGACACGCGCGCATGTTGGCGGCGCAGGTGCGCGAGGATCGCGTCCTCGATGGCGTCGAGCGGCGCGAAGCTGATGTGGCTAGCTTCGGTGGCGATCACCTTGGCGCGGCCAGGCTCCAGGATCACTTGCGCGACGCCAAGCCCGGTGCCGGGCCCGACGACACTGACGACGCCCGTCTCCGGCAGGCCGACCTTCGGTCCGCAGAGGTGCGTGAGATCGCTGGGGCCGACCTGGGTGATTGCGTGGCCCACTGCTTCGAAATCGTTGAGCAGGAGCAGCTCGTCGAGGCCGAGCTGATCTTTCAGCAAGCTGCGCCGTAGCGTCCAAGGATTATTCGTCAGCCGCAGCAGATCGCCGACGACCGGACAAGCCACCGCAATGCTGCCCGCACGCGGCAATGGCGCTCCGACCTGCTGACCGTAACTCTCCCACGCAGTCTGGAGGCTGGCGTATTGCGCCACTTTCAGCACCGCCTGAGCGCGCAACTCCACCACGCGCCCAGCTTCAACATGCGCAATCGCAAAGCGCGCGTGTGTGCCGCCGATGTCAGCCGAGACGAGTTCGTAAGGCGCGCCGTCCGCCATCAGGCCAGCAATCTCGCGATATATTGCTCATGCGTTGGCATCGCTTCCGCCGCCTGCCGGATCGCGGCGCGCGTCTTCGACATGCGCATGCGCACTTGCTCGACGTCGTGCGCATCGACCAATGGCTCATAAGCACGTGGCATCACGTCCTGGCCGACAAGCACGGCGATCCAGCTCGTATCGGTGAAGAGGTCCAGCGCGCGCGGCGGCACGCGGCCGCGGCCGCGGAAGAGGTCCATGCGCCGCTGTAGGCTCTCGGGGATGTCCATCGTCCGCACATAATCCCAATAGCGCGTGTCGTCACGATACGTCGCCTTGTAATGCAGGATGATGAAATCGCGGATGCTCTCGATCTCGGTTTGGGTCAGCCGATTGTACTCGGCGATGTCCACCGGATCGAAGCTGCGGTCGGGGAAGAAATCAAGGAGCTTGGTGATGCCAGCCTGAATGAGATGGATGCTCGTGGACTCAAGCGGCTCCAGGAAGCCGCTCGCCAGCCCCAGCGCGAGACAATTCTTGACCCACACATTCTTCCGCCGCCCCGCCAGGAAGCGCAGCACTCGCGGCTCGGCCAGGTGTTCGCCATCGAGATTGGCCAGCAATTGCGCTGTCGCTTCGTCGTCGCTGATGTGGGCGCTGGAATAGACATAGCCATTGCCGATGCGATGCTGCAGCGGAATGCGCCAGCGCCAGCCGGCTTTGTCAGCCGTCGAGCGCGTGTAGGGCGTCAGCTCCTTGGCGCTGGCGCACGGCACGGCCACGGCGCGATCATTCGGCAGCCAGTGCGACCAATCCTCGTAGCCCGCCTTCAACGTCTGCTCGATCAAGAGCCCGCGGAAACCCGAGCAATCGATAAAGAACTCGCCCTCGACACGCTGCCCGTTCTGCAGCCGCACGGCTTCAATGAAGCCATCCTCGCCGCGCTGATCGACCTGAACGATCTTGCCTTCGACGCGGGTGACGCCCAGCCGCTCCGCATAGGCGCGCAGATAGGCCGCATAGAGCGAAGCATCGAAATGAAACGCCGAGCCCATGGTGGACAGCACCGCGCCCGGATCGGGCGACGCGAGCGACATGCGCCCCATCATCGCTGCGACCGTGCACAGCGAATATTCCTCAAGCGGCGTTGCATCGCCGAGGCTGCGCAGCTTCAGCCAGTATTGATGCACGTAACGCGCGTCGATGTTTGCGCCATGTACGCCGAATGGATGGAAATATTGGTGTCCAAGCCGCGTCCAGTCTCGGAACTCGATGCCGAGCTTGTAGGTGCCCTTGGTGTGGCGGATGAAATCGCGTTCTTCGATGCCGAGTATGGCGTTGAAATTGCGGATCGGCGGAATGGTCGCCTCGCCGACGCCGACGATGCCGATCTCCTCGGACTCCACCAAGCTGATTGAGCGCCCATTGCCAAGCACACGCGCGATCGCCGCCGCCGCCATCCACCCGGCGGAGCCGCCGCCCACGATCACGATGCGTCGCGGAAGCAAGTCTGACATGGGGTCCAAGTCCTACATGAGCGGGACAAAAACAAAAGCACGGCCAACTCGGCGGAGCTGGCCGTGCAGTTTATGCGCGCCTGGCCCACCCAGATGGGCCCAGGGGAAGCGGAAGCCTATTCGTTGCCAAGGCGATAGCGGCCGCCGAACACGAAGCGGCGTTCGCCTGAGAGATGGCGGAACGGAAGGTTCTCGAACTGGAGATATTCCGCCGTTTCTTCTTCGGTGAGGTTGATCGCTTCGAAGGTCAGCTGGAACGCCGGCGTCACGTCGAAGGACAATTGCCCGTCAAGCTGGCCGTAGGCGCTTTGGTAGCGGCCGAGCACCGAGGTCGCGAAGCCGAAATTGCCGACGAAGTAATCGTCACGCCACGCATAAGAGAGGCGTCCCGCGAACGGCCCGTTCTCGTAATAGCCGGTGACGTTATAGGCGTGCTCCGAAA
The DNA here is from genome assembly GCA_964653495.1 of uncultured Terricaulis sp. Classification (GTDB taxonomy): domain Bacteria; phylum Pseudomonadota; class Alphaproteobacteria; order Caulobacterales; family Aquidulcibacteraceae; genus Vitreimonas. The sequence goes on from CAZZFE010000063.1 coordinate 9,789, forward strand.
CGCCCGGGATCGGCAGATTGCTCTCGAAATCGTTCGACGCGCCGGTTTCCGAGTTCGAGTAGGTGTAGTTGGCCGTGAAGCCAAAGCCGTTGTCGAACGCGTATTGCGCCGCAAGTTCAACGCCGCGGATTTTGCCGCCTTCGCCGTTGGTCGGCTGTGCGAAACCGCCGAACGTGCCGCCGTCAGAGGTTTCATCCGCCACGAAGCGCGAGACGGTGTCGTTCTGAATGAACGAGTCGACGCTCTTGTAGAACAACCCCGCCGACAACAGGCCCTGCGAACCGAAATAGCGCTCCCAGGTGATGTCGAACTGGTTGGCGCGGAACGGATCGAGCTCCGGGTTGCCGCCGTTGCCGCCCGTGAACTCGAACTTGTTCAAATCCGGGCCCGGCGTGTTGACGCGGGTGAAGTTGAACTGCGAGCCCTGGCCGAGGTTGAACAGGTTCTGGCGCGCCACAACGCGTGCGGCCGAAACACGGACCTTATCCTGGTCGGTGATGTCGAACACCGCGTTCACGCTCGGCAGAATGTCGACGTATTCGCGGGTGGTTTCGATCGGCGTCGGGTTGCGCAGAACGCCGTTCCACGAGTCCGTGCCCCAATAGGTCGGCGATGGCGGCGTGCCGGCCGAGTTCACCGTCAGCTCCGTCGAGACGAAGCGGACGCCAGCATTGAGGTGGAAATTGTCGGACGGTTCGCCGACATCGGCTTCCACGTAGCCAACGCTGGTGCGCTCTTCGACGACGAACGTGTTGAGCGGATCCTGGAAGAACGTGAACGGCGTGCTCGGATAGAGGCCTTGGATCCACGACACCGGATCAGACATCTGGCTGCGGTTCTGGAACAGCGCGGAGATGCCGCCAACCGTGAGCGTCTCGAACCGGCCAGGATTGCTGGCTGCGGTTTGATACGGCTGGATCATCGCCGGCGAGTCGCCGAAGCGGCCCGTGCAAACCGGCAGACCCGGCGGCAAGCCAGGCGTCGCCGCGCCTTGCAGATCGCAATGCTTGAAGCCGATCGCGCCGTCTTGGAAGTAGCCGTAAGGCGTCCAATCGCCGACACCGAGCGCTGTCGCGTCGATTTCGCCGAGGCCCGAATAGTCGGCGAGATAACGGCCGAATTCGCTGTCGACCGTGCGCTCGCCCCAGCGGACGCCGAAGCGGATTTCGAGGCCCGCATCATCGCCGAACGACGGATCCCAGTTGAAATCGGCGCGGAGCGAGGTGTTCTCAAGCTCGGTGTTCTCCGCGAACACCCAGTGCGATTTCGCGAACACCATCGCCGGCGTCGTGAATTGGGCGGGGTTCGCCGGCGTGAAGGTCGGGTTCGTGCCGTTGAGATAGGTGAATGTCAGTTGCGCCGGCGCCGTCGGGTTCGGCACCAGGCCAGCGGGCGTACCGTTGCGCACCGTGTAGCGCGTGTAGCGGACGTCATTGTTGCCACTGACGCTCTGATACTCGGCCGTCGAGTAATAGACGCCGAACCGGCCAGTGAGCGGGCCGCCATTGTCCCACTCGACATTGACTTGGAAATTGTCGGTCGAGGATTCCGCGTTCTGGACGAACGAGATGCCTTCCGCCGAATCCGCCGTCAGCGAACCGCCCAAGAACACGCCGTTGCTGTCGGCGCTGAAATTGGCGGCGTTGTAGACGCCATTTTCGGTCGCGAACGGGAATTTGAGCGAGGCTTCGCTGGTGAGGATTTCGATGTCGGAGTGCAGCCAATCGAAATTGATCTCAAGCGAGTCGGTCGGGCGGAAATTCACGTTGAGCGAGGCGCCGAGGCGTTCACGCTCCTGATCCCGCAGCGTCGCGTAGCGATATTCCGGGGACCAGACATTCTGCGTCGTCGCATTGCTCAGCGGCTGATTAAGGAATTCCCAGCCGCCGCGATTGTCGCCGCCCAGCGCGTCATGGGTGCTGTCGCTTTGGTCGTAGGACACGCTGGCGAGGATCGCGAGCTGGTCATTGAGGCGCCAGCCGCCGACGATCGAGCCGGTTGGGTTGGTGTCGGTGCCGTCGCTCTGATTGCCGCGCAATTGCGCGCTCAGCAGGAAATCGTCCACCGTGCTGGCGCGGCGTGTGCGCAGATTGACGATGCCGCCCAGGCCGCCCTCAAGCAGGTCCGCGCTCGGCGATTTGAAGACGTCGATGCCGCCGATCAGTTCGGAGGGAACGCCTTCGAGCGAGTTGGTCTGCGTCTCGTTGCCTTCGCCGAGACGGAACACTTCGAAACCGCTGAGGAAGCCCTCGTCGTTCAGCACGACGACGTTCTGATCGAGACCGCGAATACGGACCCGGGTGCCCTGGCCGTTCTGACGGTCGATCTGCACGCCCGGGAGGCGCTGCAGCGATTCCGCGACGTTCTGATCCGGGAACTCGCCGATGTCTTCGGCGGTCACGGATTCGATGATGAGGTTGGAGTCGCGCTTGGTGGTCAGCGCGTCCGCGAGCGAAGCGCGGAAACCGGTGACGACGATCTCTTCGTTATCGACGGGCTCTTGCGCCTGTGCGGCGCCGGTCCCCAAAGCGACCATCGAGACGGCCGCCATCAACGCAGCATAGCGTGTCTTTTCCACAGTACTTCCTCCCCAAACTCGACCGTTTTCCGGTTCGATCAACGCCGCTCTTGACAGCGTTGTCATTTGTCTTTCCGCACACTGTTAACAAAAGACAGCCTTGTCAATTGGAAATTGGCCTGCGCGCGAAGATTGATTGGCGAGTGGCTCCCGAAACACGAAACGGCCCCGTCACGCGGGCTTCCAGCGCGCCGCCGCGGCCGCGAAAACAACGATGCCCGCGTAACCAGCGACAGGAATCCAGAAGCCGGCGCTCAAGCCGCTCGCGTCCGCAAGCTGGCCCGCGAGATACGGCAGCACCGCTCCGCCCACGATCGCCATGCACAACAAGCCTGACGTCGCCGGCGCGGGCGCTGTTGAGCGCTCCATCGTCAGCGTGAAGATCGTCGGGAACATGATCGAGTTGAAGAAGCCGACAGAAAGCGCCGCGACCCCCGCGGCAGCGCCCGCGCTTTGCGTCACCAGCACACAAAGCGCACCGGCGCAAAACGCAGCGATCGTCAGCAACGCGCCGGCGCGTACGCGCGTCAGCAGCCACGAGCCGATGAAGCGCCCTACCATGGCGCCGCCCCAATAGAAGAGCCCAAGCGCCTGGCCGGCGATGCGCTCGTCCTCCGCTTCCGCGTGAAAGAGCCCCATGCCCGACAGCGTGTCGATCACGCCGGCGTCGCGCATCACGTCGATGAAGCGGATGTCAACGAGGAAATTGATCATCAAACTGCCGATCGCCACCTCGGCGCCGACATAGAGAAAGATCGCCATCGCTCCGAACAGCGCCCAGCCTGAGCCGAACGCGCGCCACGGCGCGCTGAACTCGGCCTGCGCTGGCGGCGCGGCGGCGTTGATGCGCTTGCGCACCGCCCAGATGAACAGGCACAGCAGCGCGAAGAACGCCGCAACCGCCAGGAACGCGAAATCGATGTTGCGCAGCGTCTCTTCGCGGCTGGCGACATGATCAGCGATCGCGCCCGCACCAAATACGCCGCCCGTGAGCATGATCAGCGCGCCGAGGTTCGGCCCAAGCACCGTGCCGAGTGAATTGAACGCCTGCGAGAACGTGAGCCGGAAATGCGACCGCTCCGGCCTGCCCAGCACCGCCACCAGCGGGTTGGCCGCCACCTGCAGCAGCGTCACGCCAGACGCGATCACGAACAGCGCCAGCAACACGCCCGGATATAGATCGAGGATCGTCGCCACCGGCACAATCAGACAACCGAGCACCATCACCGCCAGCGCGACGATGATGGAGTTGGAAAACCCAAGCCGCGCCAGCAACGCCGCCGCCGGCAACGACACCACGCCGTAAGCGATGAACCACGCAAACTGCGTCAGCATCGATTCCGCGAAGGTCAGCGTGAACACGGAGCGCACGGACGGGATCAGCGGGTCAATGATCGAGGTGACGAAACCCCACGCGAAAAAAAGCGTGGTGACATAGGCGAACGCCAGCCCGCCGCCCGATCCGGTTTTCTGCTCCGTCACGCTTTCCTCCCGCTTGTTCTTGTTTGAAGCGACGCTAGTCCAACAGCGCGCCCCCGCAATCCGCATTCCCCTCGGCGCGGGCGATGCGCACGTCCGAGATCGCCAAGGTCAGCGCGCCGGCGCTTTCGATGATCGTTTGCTCCAGCACCGAGTCGAACCGCGCGCCGGCGAGACAGGACAATGGCAGCGACAATCTCGTCCAGCCGCGCCCGTGTGCACGTGCAAGCGCCGGCCCGACATCGCGGACGCCTCGGCAGCCGTCGCCCGCGCAGCCGACCCCCATCAGCACCGGCGCTGTCGGCGCCGCATCTACGCGCACTTGCAGAATGATGCTCATGCCGTTGGCCGCCTGCCGCGTGAGATCGAGTTGCCGGCCATTAAGCGAAAGCCGCGCCGGCCCCGTCCAGCGCGCAAGCAACGCATCTTCCTGCCGTGCGCGATCGACACGCGATAGCGTCAGCGCGCCGCCCGGCGAGCTTTGCGTTGCCGCACCGACATCCGTTTGCTCGCCGCCCGGCGCGATCAGCGAAAGCTTCAGCCCCTGCAGCACGCGTCCGCCGGCGAAATACACATCGCGCGCAGACGCTTCCGCATTCGCCTCGGCCTCGGCGATCAGTCCGATATCGCGCGGACGCCCATAAGTGAGGCCGTAGCCGAACGCGAACAGCGGATCATAGTCGCGATCGCCAACGTTCAGCGGCGTCTGATCCGGTGCGCGCGGCCACGAGAAGGAGAGCTGGCCGCGGAAATCGTGCAGGATAGGCCCATCTGCATCGCGGAAAAGAACATCGGCGAGCCCGCCGCCCTCCGAGCCCGGCAGCCACGCCGCCACAAACGCATTCGACGCGTTGAGCTCCGGCGTCACATACATCGGCCGACCTGACAGAAAAACGCTCACCACCGGCACGCCGCGCGCCTGCAGAGATTGCAGCAGCCGCAAATCACGTGCGTCGTCCGGCTGATAATCGAGCGTGCTGACGTCACCGCGAAACTCCGCGTAGGGCTGCTCACCGAAGACCACGATCGCCACATCCGGCCGTTCGGTAAACGCGCCATCGCGGCTCAACACCGCACTGCCGCCGCCCGCCTGCACACGCGCGCGGATCGCTTCGAAAATCGTTTCGCCGTTTGGAAAATCGGCGCGCGCATTGCCGTCGCCTTGCCACGAAATCGTCCAGCCGCCCGATTGCATGCCGAGATCATCAGCGCCCTCGCCAGCGACGAGCACATCGAGATTGGCGGGCAGCGGCAGCAAACCGCCATCATTCTTCAGCAATACCAACGATTCCCGCACCGCTTGCCGCGCCACCGCGCGATGCGCCGCCGCTCCCAGCAGACCCCAATCACCGGCATGCGCGCGCGCCGAAGGCCGACCAGCTTCGAACAGGCCCGCACGCATCTTCACACGCAGAATGCGGCCTACAGCTTCATCAAGCCGCGCCATCGAGATTTCGCCGCTGCGCACCTGCGCCAGCGTGTTCTCGTAAAGCCCGCGCCAGGATTCCGGCGCCATGAACATATCGACGCCGGCATTGAACGCCGCTGCGCAACTCGTAGCCGTGCAACCGGGCACTTGCCCGTGCGCGTTCCAATCGTCGATCACGAAACCATCGAAGCCGAAGCGCTCGATCAGCACGTCGTTGAGCAAAGCGCGATTGCCGGTGCTCTTCGTGCCGAACCACGAATTGTACGACGTCATCACCGTCTGCACGCCCGCGCCGATCGCCGGCGGGTAGGCGCTGCCGAACAGATCGCGGAACTCGCGTTCCGAATAGAGATTGTCTCCCTGATCGCGGCCGCCATCAGTGCCGCCATCGCCGAGGAAGTGCTTCGCGCTCGCCAGCACGTGCGGGCCGCGCAGAAAATCCGGATCGCCGGGGCGCCCCTGGATGCCTTCGACAATCGCGCTCGCGAAAGAGCGCACGATCTCCGGTTCCTCGGAATAGCCCTCGTACGTCCGCCCCCAGCGATCGTCGCGCACCACGGCAATCGTCGGCGCAAACGTCCAATCACCGCCGACGACGCGCAATTCAAGCGCGGTGATTTCGCCGATCTGCCGCAACAGTTCGCGATTCCGCGTCGCGCCGAGGCCGATATTGTGCGGAAAAATAGTAGCGCCGATGATGTTGGAATTGCCGTGAACCGCGTCCGAACCCCACATGATCGGGATCGCCGGCCGTCCAGGCGGCGCGTCCATCGAGGCGTCGTAGTAGGCGTCCGCGATCGCCAACCATTCCGGCGCCAGCGCGCGGTCATTGCCATTGGGCCCCGAATTGCCGCCGTTGAGCACCGAGCCCAAGCGATAGCGGCGCACGTCCTCCGGCGTCACTGACGCCATGTCGGCCTGGATGACCTGCCCGACCTTTTCCTCGACACTCATTTGCGCCAACAGCGCCGCGACGCGCGCTTCGGTCGCCGGATCGCGGGCGATCGGGCTCTGCCCACGCGGCCAGACTTCTGGGTGGATCACGCCCGGCTGTGACGGCGTTTGCGCAGCACACGCTGCGAGTACGATCGCCCCGATCATCGCGCGCCACGCCTTCATGCGCCGCCTCCGTGCTTGTTGTTGCGTTCGATGAGCGCAAGGCGCTGCTTCACGCTGCCGGCGGAGTTCTCGCCATCCGGCGGCGTGTTGGTCACGTAGTCGACGATCTGGGCGATGCTCGACGTCGCCACGTGCATGCGCGTGTCGGCGGAGGCGTAGTAGATGAACACCTCGCCCGCGTCGTTGACCGTCCAACCATTGCAGAACAGCACGTTCGACACATCGCCGACGCGCTCATCCGCCTCCGGCGCCATGAAATATCCGCCGGGCGCATGCCTGATCTCCCATGGCCGCTCGAGCGACGTCATGAACGCGTAGAGCACATAGCGCAGCCCTGCGGCGGTGTTGCGCACGCCGTGCGCCAGGTGCAACCAGCCGTGCTCGGTTTTCAGCGGCGGCGGCCCTTGGCCGTTCTTGGCTTCTTTGATGGTGTGATATGCGCGCGGATCGACGATGATTTCGCGCTCGATGCGCGCGGCGCGGATATCCTCCGCGAGCCCCCAACCCAGCCCACCACCGCCGCCGACATCGACAAAGCCGTCCTGCGGACGCGTGTAAAACGCGTATTTTCCATCGATCAGCTCGGGATGCAGCACGACGTTGCGCTGCTGCGCTGACAGCGTAACGAGGTCCGGCAAGCGCTCCCATGCGCGCAGATCTTTCGTCCGCGCAATGCCGCATTGGGCGATCGCTGCGGCGGTGTCGGCCATGCGGCTTGTGTCTTTACGCTCCGTGCAGAAGAGGCCGTAGATCCAACCATCTTCGTGCGCCGTGAGACGCATGTCGTAGATATTGCCGTCTGGCGTGTCCGTCTCCGGCATCGCCAGCGGCCGATCCCAGAACCGGAAGCCATCAACACCGCTTGTGCTTTCTGCCACAGCGAAGAACGATTTGCGGTCCGCGCCCTCGACGCGCGCGACAAGCAGGTGTTTGCCGTCACGAAAAATCGCGCCAGCATTGAACACGGCGTTGACGCCGAGCCGCTCCATCAGGAACGGGTTGGTTTGCTCGTTGAGATCGTAGCGCCAGGAGATCGGCACGTGCGCCGCTGTCAAAATCGGATCGCGCCAGCGCTGGAGCACGCCGTTGGACAAGCCATGCGGCGCGTTCGGCGCTTCGGTGAGCTTGGCGTGCGCGTCACGCAACGCGCCGAGGCGTTTCGCGAACGCGCTCATGCGCCAGCGCCCTCGCGGCCAGCCCCGATCACGCCCGTCCCGTCCATGTTTCCCCTCAAATCGCGCCTTTGCCGGCGTCTCCCAGCCGTTCTAGACTGAATTGTCCAGCGCTGTCATTTGTATTCTGAACCCGAAAGCAGGACCCGCCGCATGCTTGGCCTCGCCACCGCCGATCGCCACCGCCTCGCCTACGGCTTCTGGCGCTATCGCCGGGAGGATTTCGACGCCGCCCGCGCCGCGCTCGAAGCCGCGCGCACGTCCGGCATCGATCATCTCGACACGGCGGACGTCTATGGCGGCGGAGAGTTCGGCGGCGCGGAGCATCTGCTCGGCGAATTGCGCCGGCGTGCGCCAAGCC
>CAZZFE010000064.1:0-16817 GCA_964653495.1 uncultured Terricaulis sp.
CGCGTGATGGATTCACTCACGCTCGCGATCAGTCAGGGTTCGCTGCGGCGCGGTTCGGCGGCGGTGTATCTCGACATCCACCATCCAGAGATCGAGGAATTCCTCGAAATCCGGAAGCCGGCCGGCGATTTCAACCGCAAGAGCCTCAACCTCCACCACGGCCTCAACATCACCGACGAATTCATGATCGCGGTGCGTGATGATCTGCCGTTCGCGCTGCGCTCGCCGAAGAATGGTGAAGCGCTGAAGCACGTGAACGCGCGCAAGCTCTGGCAGAAGGTGCTGGAACTGCGCCTGCAAACTGGCGAGCCCTACATCATCTTCTCCGACACTGTGAACAAGCTGATGCCGAAGCACCAGCGTGATCTCGGTCTCAAGGTTCGCCAATCGAACCTCTGCTCGGAAATCATGCTGCACACCGGCATGGATCACACCGGCCGCGAACGCACAGCCGTGTGCTGCCTCTCGTCGGTCAACGCCGAGACCTATCTCGAGTGGGAAAAGCACGAGACGTTCCTGGAGGACGTGTTCCGCTTCCTCGACAACGTGCTGGAAGATTTCATCCAACGCGCGCCGGATGAAATGGAGCGCGCCAAGTACGCCGCTTATCGGGAGCGTTCGGTTGGCCTCGGGCTCATGGGCTTCCACTCCTTCCTGCAAAGCCAGAACGTGTCGATGGAATCGGCGATGGCGAAGGTTTGGAACAACCGCATGTTCAAGACGCTGCGCCGCGGCGCGGACGCGGCGTCAGTGAAGCTGGCGCAAGAGCGCGGCGCTTGCCCGGATGCAGCCGAACAAGGCGTGATGGCGCGCTTCAGTCACAAGCTCGCGATCGCGCCGACGGCGTCGATCTCGATCATCTGCGGCGGCACCTCAGCCGGCATCGAGCCGATCCCGGCCAACATCTACACGCACAAGACGCTCTCCGGCTCGTTCGCGGTGAAGAACCCCTATCTCGAGAAGCTGCTCGATGAGAAAGGCATGAACACCGAGAGCGTCTGGAGCTCGATCCTCAAGAACGAAGGCTCGGTGCAGCACCTCGATTTCTTGAGCGAAGACGAGAAAGGCGTGTTCAAGACCGCGTTCGAGATCGACCAACGCTGGGTGATCGAACTCGCCGCCGACCGCACGCCGTATATCTGCCAATCGCAGTCGCTGAACGTGTTCCTGCCAGGCGACGTCGATAAGTGGGATCTGCACATGCTCCATTGGATGGCGTGGGAGCGCGGCGTGAAGAGTCTCTATTATTGCCGCTCCAAGAGCGTGCAGCGCGCAGGTTTCGCCGGCGAAGAAGTCAAAGCCGACGCCGAGGGCCCGACGATGCCGGCCGAAAAGACCGATTACGAGGAATGCTTGGCGTGCCAATAGCGCGCCACTGATTTGGTACTTGGGTTGGAAATGCGAACTCCCGCCGGCCTTCGGGCCGGCGGTTTTGTTTTGGGCCGACTTTATCCACGTGACGTTTCAGTCACACTGTGACTGCAGAGCTTCCTCAAATTCCGTTCAAAGCGTTAACGTTAACCTGTCGTTGACTTTCCGAAGCGACTCTCCCGCTCGAAACGCGGCGAGAAATCCCGCGGGCAATAAGGATGCACAATATGAAGAAGCTCATCGGCGCCGCGCTCGCAGCGGGCGCGACCATTGCGACCGCCGGCGTTGCGAACGCTGAAGTGTCAGCGAACGTTGCGCTCACGACCGATTACGTGTTCCGCGGCGTGTCGCTCTCGGGCAATGACCCAGCGATCCAAGGCGGGTTCGATTGGAACTCCGGCGACGAGATGTTCTACGCTGGCGTTTGGGGCTCGAGCCTCTCCAGCGGCTCGGAAATCGACGTGTACGGCGGCTGGACGCCGAGCTTCGGCCCGCTGTCGCTGGATTTCGGCGGCATCGCCTATTTCTATCCGGGGGCTGACGATGATGCGGCCGAGTTCGATTACATCGAACTGAAAGCGGCCGGCGATTTCTCGCTCACCGAACAGCTCACGCTCGGCGGCGCTGTGTACTACGCGCCGGAAAACTACGGCGACACCGGCAACGCGCTCTATCTCGAAGTGAACGGCACATTCGCGGTGTCCGAGCAGCTCGAATTCACCGGCGCGTTCGGCAACCAGTCGATCGACGATCCGGATGGTCCGTTCGGCCTGGCCGGCGAAGACGATTACAACACCTGGAACATCGGCGGCTCGTACGCGATGCACGGCTTCAGCCTCGACCTCCGCTATCACGACACGGACATCGACGCGGGCTCGGACATCGAAAGCTACACCTACGGCCCGACCAGCTACGACAGCGCCGTGGTGTTCACGATCGGCCGCGAACTCTAAGCTTCGCGCCACCGCATAAGATTTGGGCCGCTGCGTTCACCGCAGCGGCCCTTTTCTTTGGCTATTTCTTGCCGCCCGTGCCGATGGCGCCGGCGCTGGGGGACTTCTTAGCGTCCTTGTCCTTCTTCGGTTTGCGCTTCTCCTTGTTGGAGCGCATCTGACCTTTGGCCATGGGGGCCTCCTCTACTGACCTGCCCGCGCTCGCGCGCGTGACGTTTATGTTGTCATGCGCGCGCCATCTGTCCAGCGCGGCGCGTCGCTATTCTTCAAACGGCGGCGTCTTCGGCGGGAAGTGCGAAGGCATGTCGCTCGACACCTTCATCGGGAAACGCGCCGGGCGCTTTTCCAGGAAGGACGTGACGCCTTCCGCCGCATCGGCCGCCGCGCCGCGCAGCACCATCAGCTCGCTCTCAAGCCGGTGCGCGTCCATCGGATGGTTCGCGCCCCACATCGCCAGCACCATGTGCCGCGCCAACGCCACCGAAACCGGCGAGGTGTTGTCGGCGATCTCGCGCGCCAGCGCTTGCGCCGCCGGCAGCAGATCGTCCGGCGCGTGGACCGAGCGCACCAGCCCCCGCTCCTTCGCCTCCGCCGCATTGAAGATGCGGCCAGTCATGAACCATTCGAGCGTCGTCGCGGTGCCGACGATACGCGGCAGGAAATAGGTCGAGCAGGTCTCCGGCACGATGCCGCGCCGCGCGAACACGAAGCCAACGCGCGCGTTCTCGGAAGCCAAGCGCACGTCCATCGCCGTCAGCATGGTCGCGCCCACACCGACCGCCGCGCCATTGATCGCGCCGATCACCGGCTTCAGGCTTTCATAGATCCGGAGCGCCACCTGGCCGCCGCCATCGCGCTTGGCGTGGTGCACGTCGCGCCCGCCTTTGGCTTGGTGCTCGGCGTAATTGAATGTCGCGCCGCCGCCGGCGAGGTCCGCGCCGGCGCAGAACGCCTTGCCCGCGCCGGTCACGATCACCGCGCGCACCTCGTCGTCCGCGTCTGTCCGGTCAAACGCCTCGATGATCTCGTGCATCATCCGCACGTTGAAGGCGTTCATTCGCTCAGGGCGGTTGAGCGTGATGGTCGCCACGCCATGGGCGATGTCGACGCGCAAAGTCTCGTATTCGGGATGCATGGGGAGGTCTCCTTCCCGCCCACGCTAATCTCAGAGTTCGAGCAACTCCACCTCTGCCGCCTGATAGGGGTCGAGGCGATAGACGAGGCCGCGATGGATGGCCACCAACGCCCCCTCGCCCCAATCGTCGAACAATTCGGCGTCGTCCTCCTCGCGCGCGGCCCAGCGTGAGCCGTCCTCGCAGATCACCACGCGCCCGTCGCCGAGCACGGTGTCGATGGTCGAGACCGCGCCGGATTGCGCGCCGGCGCATATGCCGACTCGGAACACGGATAGAATCGCGTCACGCTGTTCGTTGTTCAGCACCGCCCATTCGAGGCGTGCAAACAATTCCGGGCCTAGATAGGCCGCGAGGGCGTCGTTCTGCGTCATCGCGTCCCCAAACGATTCGGTCCGTCTAAAAGCCGCTGATTTGGTTTCCGATATCTTACCGGCTACGGAACGCGACGCGGCCACATCAACGCAATCAGCAAGCCGAGCAGCGGCCCGATCAAGCCGATCGCGCCGCCTTCAACGCCAAGCGCGCCACCCGTCAGCAACGCATCGCCGCTTACTTCAAACGCGCGCCAGCCGCCCACGCCAATCTCGGCGCCGGTGACGTTCATGCCGAGCACTGGTCCCTGCAGCCCGTTCCAACCGAGATGAATGCCAATCGGCAGCCACAGCGTGCGCGTGCGCACCAACGCCACGCAAATCATCGCGCTCGCCAGCGCGATGTTAACCGCGGCGATCAGACCTTGTGTTCCCTGCGCCAAGGCCGGCGCGTGCAAGCTGAGGAACATGAGCGTCGTCACAACGCCCGCGACCCATGCACCGAATTTCGACCACAGCTCTTGGAAGATGTAACCGCGCGCGAGCACCTCTTGCGTGATGACGTTGAACACACACAGCGCAAGTCCGAGGCCCAAAGCTTCGGCGCTGAACGCGCTCCAATTCGGCGCGAAGCGCGCGGCGCCCAGCGCGACGAGAATTCCAACCGGCAGCAAAAAGATCGCCGCGCCAAGCGTACCGCCGAGCAATCCGGGCGCCGCACCAACCAACGGCGAGAAGCCGATCGTCCCAAGCCCCCGCTTGTCGACAACCAGCGCCATGAAAACGAGCGCGACGAGAATGGCGACCGCGCCGCCAGCCTCCACGAAGAAGCGCCAGCCGAGATCGGCGGGCCAGTTCTCACCACCGATGAAGATGGCCGGCATCGTGACCGCCGCCATCAGCAGCGCCCAGACCAGCAGAAAGCTGACGCACTTCAGCGCTGAGATCGCGACCTTCTTCATGTCCATCCGATGCGCGCGCGTACGCGAATGGATGCACCCTTAGAGTTGAAGACGCCAGATGAAATCGCGATCGCGCGTTTGGCCGACCATGAAATCGTGCTCGCCGATGTGTTCAAAGCCGTAGCGTTTGTAGAACGCCTGAGCGCGATGATTGTTTTCCCAAACGCCGAGATAGAGCGCGTCGGCGCCCTCGCCACGTGACCACGCAAGCAACTCATCCATCAACGTCTTAGCGACGCCCGCGCCCTTCACGCTCACATCGACGTAGAGCCGATGCAGCTCACGGCAGCGCGCCGCATCATCGACGTGCAACTCGACCGCGCCCGTCTTGCTGTAGCCGACGATCGCGCCGTTCTGCGTGGCGACACGCAGGTGCAAGCTCGGATCGTACGCGTAGCCCGCGTAGAGCGCCGGCGTGTGGCTGGCTTCGAGAAAGTCCGTGAGGTCTTGTGGCGGATAGAGATGGCCGAACGTGTCGATGAAACTCGCGCGCGCGAAGGCGGCGAGCGCTTCCGCGTCGTCGGGCGTTGCGTCGCGATAGAGGATCACGCCGCCAGCGCGCTTTCGAGCGCCGCACGGATCGCCGCAAGCGCCTCAGGCGCGCTCGCGCCGTTCGGGCCGCCGCCTTGCGCCATATCCGGCCGTCCGCCGCCGCCTTGGCCGCCGACAGCAGCCACGCCAGCTTTCACCAGATCAACGGCGCTGACCTTGCCTTTGAGGTCATCCGTCACGCCGATCGCCAACGCGGCCTTGCCGTCATCGACGCCGACATATGCGACGATGCCCGAACCGAGCGCTTTCTTGCCTTCATCGACAAGCCCGCGCAGATCCTTCGCCGGCACGCCCTCAAGCACGCGCGCGAGCACGGCGACGCCCTTGATCTGCTCCGGCCCCGCCGGCGCTGCCGCACCGCCGCCGCCCGCGAGCGCGAGCTTCTTTTTCGTCTCCGACAATTCGCGTTCAAGCTTGCGGCGCTCGTCCTGCAATTGCGCGACGCGCTCCGGCACGAGTTCCAGCGGGGCTTTGAGGTTGGACGACACAGCCTTCGCCAACGCCGCTTGCGCCTTCAAATGCGCGAGCGCGGCGGCGCCGGTCGCGCCCTCGATGCGGCGAATGCCGGCGGCGACGCCGCTTTCGGACAGCACTTGGAACACGGCGATATCGCCCGTGCGCCGAACGTGCGTGCCGCCGCAAAGTTCGACCGAGTACGCTTTGCCGCCGGCTTCGAGCGCATCACCCAGACGCAACACGCGCACGCTATCGCCGTACTTTTCACCGAACAGCGCCAACGCGCCCTCTTCGATCGCTTTCGCCGGCGCCATTTCCTTGATCACGCCTTCAGCGTTCTGACGGATCACCGCGTTCACCTGATCCTCGACGCGGCCGATCTCGTCGGCGGTCAGTGCTTGGCCATGGCTAAAGTCGAAGCGGAAATAATCCGCCTCCACGAGCGAACCCTTCTGCGTGACGTGCGGGCCGAGCACGCTGCGGAGCGCGGCGTGCAGCAAGTGCGTCGCCGAATGGTTCGAGCGGATTTGTGCGCGGCGCGTGTGATCGATCTCAAGCGCGGCCTCGTCGCCAACCTTGATCGCGCCTTTGGTCAGGCGGCCGATGTGAACGTGCAGCGAGCCTGCTTGCTTGTGCGTGTCTTCAACCGCGAACACGGCGCCGTTGGCGAAGCGAATGAGGCCGTGATCGCCGGCTTGGCCACCGCTTTCGGCGTAAAACGGCGTGCGATCGAACACGAGCGCGCCGGGCTGGCCTTCGCGCAGCTCGTGCGCCTCGGCGCCGCCAGTGACAATCGCCGTCACCGAGCCATCGCCCTCTTCGGCGCTGTAGCCGAGGAATTCATTGCCGCGCGTGCGTTCGAGGATCGAGTGCCAGATTGCCGGATTGTCGCCGCCGTCGGCGCCGGTCCAACTCTCGCGGCCCTTCTCGCGCTGCTTTTCCATCGCCGCATCGAAGGCGTCAGTATCCACTTCGAGGCCGCGGCCGCGTAGAATGTCCTGCGTGAGATCGAGCGGGAAGCCGAACGTGTCGTAGAGCTTGAACGCCGTCGCGCCGGCGAGCTTCTGGCCCTGCTTCAGCGTGCCGAGTTCGTCCTCAAGCAGCTTCAAGCCATTGCCGAGCGTGCGGCGGAAGCGTTCTTCCTCTTCATGCAGCTGCGCGGTGATCACCGGCTGCGCGCGCTTCAGTTCCGGGTACGCCTCGCCCATCTCGGCGATGAGCGTCGGCGCGAGCCGGTGCATGAGCGGTTCTTTGGCGCCGAGGATGTGCGCGTGGCGCATGGCGCGGCGCATGATGCGACGGAGCACATAGCCGCGCCCTTCGTTCGACGGCGACACGCCGTCGGCGATCAGGAAGCACGACGAGCGCAAATGGTCAGCGATGACGTTATGGCTGGGCTTGCGCTCGCCTTCGGCTTTAGTTTGCGTGAGGTCTTCGGACGCGGCGATCAAAGTGCGGAACAGGTCCGTGTCGAACACCGAGTCGACGCCCTGCAGCACGCAGGCCATGCGCTCAAGGCCCATGCCGGTGTCGATCGACGGCTTCGGCAATTTCTCGCGCGGGCGGCCATCGTTGAATTGCTCGAATTGCATGAACACGAGGTTCCAGAATTCGAGGAAGCGATCGCCGTCCTGTTCGGCAGAGCCAGGCGGGCCGCCCCAGATGTGGTCGCCGCGGTCGATGAAGATTTCCGAGCACGGACCACACGGACCCGTGTCGCCCATAGACCAGAAATTATCGTTGGTATCGATGCGGATGATCTTGTCGTCCGAGAAGCCGGCGATCTTCTTCCAAAGGTCAGCGGCTTCGTCGTCGTCGTGATAGACAGTGACGAGGAGCTTATCTTTCTTGAGGCCGTAATTCTTGGTGATCAAAGTCCAAGCGGCGTCGATCGCGCCTTCCTTGAAATAATCGCCGAACGAGAAGTTCCCGAGCATCTCGAAGAACGTCAGGTGCCGCGCCGTGTAGCCGACATTGTCGAGATCGTTGTGCTTGCCGCCAGCGCGCACGCTCTTTTGCGACGTGGCCGCGCGCGGAAACGGCGGCTTGGCGGCGCCGGTGAAATAGTTCTTGAACGGCACCATGCCGGCATTGACGAACAGGAGCGTCGGATCGTCCTGCGGCACGAGCGGCGCGGAGGCCGGGGTCTCGTGACCGCGCGACCGGAAGAAATCGAGGAATTCCCGACGGATGTCGTTGACGCTTTGCATGTGCCCTAAGCCGGAATCTGAAGGTTCCGGCTTGGTATAGGTAGTGCAGCGCACAACGCCAAGCGGGCCACTTGGACCGCCGGCGCCTCGCCGGCGAACTGGTTGCGGCGAGCTATTCCCCAAAGTCCGCGAGCCCAGGTTGCCCCCACCACGCCGGCGAGGGCGCCGGCGGTCCAAGATCAGGGCGGGAGCGTCAGCGCGCCGTCCTCACCGAGCGGGAAGACCGGATTCCAGGCGACCTCCCAGAGGTGCCCGTCAGGATCGGCGAAATAGCCGGACTGGCCGCCCCAGAACGCCTCCTCCGAGGCTTTGACCAGACGCCCACCAGCGGCGACCGCCTCGGCGATAATCTCAGCGACCTCTTCGCGGGTGCGGACATTGTGCGCGAGGGTGACGCCGCGAAAGCCGCTGCCCTCAGCGGATTGCTTTGCATCGGCCGCAAGGTTCTCACGCGGGAACAACGACAGCGCGAGCGGCCCGAGTTGGAAGAACACCACGCCGTCGCCACCGCCCGTGGCGGACGCTTTGAAGCCAAGCTGTTCGTAGAAAGCGCGGGCGCGGCGCAAATCCGCAACGCCGAGCGTGATGAGGGAAACGCGCGCTTCCATCGCTTGTCTCCGCATTGAGAGAGGAACTCGCCGGCCGGCCGGAGACCAGCCAGGGCATGGGGTCGGGTCGGACAGCCCCCGAACCAGCCGGCGAACGACGGCGCTTTCCAAACCAAAGCGCCGCCGGTTTCAGTGGAGCTTAAGCCCCTATTCCCGGAATCTATTCCTTGTCTTCGTCGCCTTCCGGCGGCGAGTACATCGCGTCGGCCATCGCGTTTGATTGACCACGAATGGCGTCTTCGATGGCGATCGCGGTTTCCTTGTTCTCTTTCAAGAACCGGCGCGCGGCTTCCTTGCCTTGACCGATCTTTTGGCCACCATAGGCGTACCAGGCGCCGGATTTATCGATCACGCCGGCCTTCACGCCGAGTTCGATCAATTCGCCGGTCTTGGAGATGCCCTCACCGTAGATGATGTCGAAATTCACTTGCTTGAACGGCGGCGCGACCTTGTTTTTCACTACCTTCACGCGGGTTTCAGAGCCCACGACTTCGTCGCGTTCCTTGATCTGGCCGGTGCGACGAATGTCCAAGCGAACCGAGGCGTAGAATTTCAGCGCGTTGCCGCCCGTCGTGGTTTCCGGGTTGCCGTACATCACGCCGATCTTCATGCGGATCTGGTTGATGAAGATCACGAGCGTCTTCGACTTGTTGATCGAGCCCGTCAACTTGCGCAGCGCCTGGCTCATCAAGCGAGCCTGCAGGCCGGGCAATTGATCGCCCATCTCGCCTTCGATTTCCGCGCGCGGCGTCAGGGCTGCGACCGAGTCCACGATCAGCACGTCGATGGCGCCCGAGCGGACGAGCGTGTCGGTGATTTCGAGCGCTTGTTCGCCGGTGTCAGGTTGCGAGACGAGCAGATCGTCGAGATCGACGCCCAGCTTCTTCGCGTAAATCGGATCGAGCGCGTGCTCGGCGTCGACGAACGCGCACACACCACCGTTCTTCTGCGCTTCGGCGATCACGTGCAGCGCGAGCGTCGTCTTGCCCGAGCTTTCCGGGCCATAAATTTCAACGATGCGGCCTTTCGGCAGGCCGCCAATGCCGAGCGCGATGTCGAGGCTGAGCGAGCCCGTCGAGACCGCTTCGATCTCCATGGCCGGCTTCTCGCCCAAGCGCATCACCGAGCCTTTTCCGAAGGCTTGGTCGATCTGTTTGAGCGCCGCGGTCAGAGCTTTCTGCTTGTCCGTTTCCACTTCCGCCTCAACAAGCTTCAGCTTGGCCATTGGTCTAGCTCCACTATGTCGAGTCCGTGCCCCGGGAACAGCCCGCCGACCCAACGAGTCATTTGTACGCTCTTTGTTCCAGGAACACAAGCGGAACATCCGAAGATATCCCCGCCTTGTGAGCGCCGTGGTTTGCGTTAAGGATTTCGCCGGGACTTGGGGGACGGACGACAAAGCATGAGCTGGTCCTCGGCATCGACGCCGCCAGGCGGGGGCACGCCCGCGACGCTGGAAGCGGCGACCTCCTTTCGCGTGAAGACCGCCGCCCTCTCCCGCCCGGCCGGCCACATCAAACTCGATCCCAGCGTCGTGCTCGTCACGCAGCCGAACGGCGATGTGGTCGTCTATCCGCCGAGCGAGAAGCTGGTGATCCTGGCGGAACGGCGCGGGCGGAAGCGTTAGGCGTGCCGATTGATCTCGAATGATGCTCTTTCGCTACTAAGCCAGCATCACTTCGAATTTGCGATCCCGCTTGCGCTGTTGGCCTATGGCATTCGATCGCTTGCGCCGGAGCATCGCGCGCGCATCATGCCGGTCTTCTTTGGCGTGGCACTATCTCCGCTGTTCGCGCTCAGCGTCCTACGCGCGGAAGCATTTGGTGAAACGTTTCCCGCATACCTCTCGAACGCACACGTCTTTGAACTGAGCAACCCAATCTGGGCGGCCCTTTATATGCCAGGTTGGGGCGCTTGCGCCTTGCTGGCCGCCTTCCACCCGTTGCTCGCCGACAGGCGCTTCGCGCGACCGTTACTCTGGCTCAGTGCGTTGGCGCTCGCCTGCTACCAAGCGTCTTTGTTTCTAGCAGACAGCGCTTTGCGCTGAACCTAAGCCGCGACCAGCAGCTCCTTCACGCGCGCGACGAGCTGCTCCATCGTCACCGGCTTGCTCATGTAGTGCACCGGATATTCTTCCAGCATCGAGCTGAAGCTTTCCGGCGCGTAGCCTGACAGGAACAGCACTTTGGCGCGGCCGATCATGTCGGCGCCGGCGGCTTGCACCATCTCTGGGCCGGTCATGATCGGCATCGAGACGTCGGTGATGATGAGATCGAACACGCCGCGTTTGGCTTGCAGGATTTCGAGCGCCTCTTCGCCGTTTTCGGCTTCCTCGATCTCGTAGCCGCATTCCTTGAGATTGCGGGCGATCGAGCGGCGCACGGCGACTTGATCTTCCACGAACAGGATTTTGC
This sequence comes from uncultured Terricaulis sp., assembly GCA_964653495.1. Taxonomy (GTDB): domain Bacteria; phylum Pseudomonadota; class Alphaproteobacteria; order Caulobacterales; family Aquidulcibacteraceae; genus Vitreimonas. The sequence continues at coordinate 10,974 of CAZZFE010000064.1, forward strand.
CGCGCCCGGCGACGTCCTTCGGCGGCGGCGCGATCAGAGCGCGCTCCTTAGCTTCGATCTCAGCCACCTCTTCCGCCGTCGGCGTGTAGGCAGGCAAGAACAGTCGGAACGTCGTGCCGTGGCCGAGTTTCGTCGTGAAGAAGATGTAGCCGCCCGATTGCTTGATGATGCCGTACGCTGTGGCGAGGCCGAGGCCTGTGCCTTTGCCAGGCTCCTTCGTTGAATGATACGGGCGGAAGATTTTCGCGGCGTGTTCCGGCTTGATGCCGGAGCCGGTGTCTTCCACCTCGATCAGTGCGTACTGGCCATCCTCGATCGGGTTGTGGCCCCAGGCGCGCGCCTGCTCCGCCGTCACGGCGCTGGTGCGGATGACGAGCTTGCCGTCGCGCGCGATGCCGGCGCCGTTCGGCGTCATCGCGTCGCGCGCATTGGTGGCGAGATTGACGATGACGCGTTCGAGCTGCGTCTTGTCGACCTTCACCATCGGCAGATCGCGGCCATGGCGCAGTTCGAAATTGATCGACGCACCCATGATGCGGCGGATCAGCTCTTGGCGCGCGCCAACGAAATCGCCGACATCGAACACTTCGCGCGCGAATGTCTGCTGACGCGCATAGGCGCGCAGCATTTCGGAGAGTTCCTTCGCCGTGGTGGCGTGATCGGAAATCTCCTTCAGCATCGGATAATCGGCGTCGCCCACCGGGTGGCGGCGCAGCAGGTACGAGCAGGTCTGCATCACGACGGTGAGCAGATTGTTGAAATCGTGCGCGACGCCGGCGGCAAGCTCGCCGATCTCGCGCATCTTCTCGCTCTGCACGAGGCGCGTCTGCAATTCGCGCTGCTCGCTGACGTTCACGACGTAAGCGATGGCGCGGCCATCACCGGAGCGCGCGAGGTGCAAGTGAACCGACGTCGGCGGCTTGGTGGCCAGTTGCAGCTCGATCGGCTCGTTCAAGCCCTGACGCAGACGCTGCGCGAGCGCGGCGGGGCCTTCGGAGGCGTCGAACAGATCAGCGAACGCAACGCCTGGCGCGGCGCGGCCCCCGGTCATCTCCATCAGCGCAGGATTGCTGTCGAGCATCGTGCACGCAGCCGGGTCCATGCCGTCGAGCACGGCGGCGCCGAACGGGGCGTTGGCGAAAACGCCATCCGCGCCGGTGTTGGTCGCTTGCGGGGCGGCGTTTTCGTTGGCGTCGAAATCGTTGAAGAAGATGAGCGTGCGAGCGGCGTCATCGGCCTCATCGCCAGCCCAGAAGGTGAGCGCGGAGGCTTGCGTGTCACGACCGTCGCGGCCTTTGAGCGTGATGCGCACGCGCGATGGGCCAAAGCCGCGGCGGTCGCGGCGCAGCAGGCGCGAGGGATCTTCCTTCAGAATGTCCTTCACGCGCACTTGCGCGGGATCATCGCCAATGCCGAGCACCGCGCGCAATTCGCGGTTCATGTAGAGAATCTGGCCATCGGCGCGCGCGGCGAAGAAGCCCATCGGTGCGTCGTCGAGGAAAAGCTTACGCGCGTCCTCGTTGGTCTCGGCCGCCTCGGTGACGCCGATCTCCCGCAAGCGCCACAGCACGCGCCCGCCGGACACCTGCCCGACGCTTGCTTCGTAGCGCACTTGCTTGCCGTTGCCGGCGATCGCTGTCGCCGGCAGCACCTCGCGGCGCGTCGAGCCTTGTTGCGCGGCCTTCGACAAGCGGAACATAGGCGCCGACAGCATCGGGTCCGCGCCGAACAGGCGGCTCATCGCCGGCGGGCGATCGCTTTCGCCCAAAACGTCCGCGCTTTCAGCAATCGCCAGATACGCCGCGTTCGCCACCAGCGGTGAAAGCTGGCGGTCCGTCACCATCGCCGCTTCGTCGAGCGCTTCGACCAGCATGTATTCGCTGGAGCCGCCGCTCATCGCCGCCGCTTCGAGCGCGCCGCGATCCGGAAACGCGCCATGCTTGCGGCCGGCGCCGCGCGACATCCAGAAGAACAGCACCAAGCCCGCCGCGAACAGCAGGATCAACAGGATAGCGCCGGGCTGGCCGACCGCTGGCCCCGCCGTCAGCGCCACGCCCGCGGCGCACACGCCCGCCGTTACCGCAACCCAGAAGAGGATTTGCAGCATGTCGAGCCGGCCGCCATTGCGGCCCGGTGGGTGTTGGGCAGAATCTGTCATTGCGCGCCTTTTGAGCAGTCTCCGTTTGACCTCGATTCGGAGACCCAATCACGCCACACCCAGGCCCCTGACGCAGTGTTTAGGGCTCCAGAGGCGGAATGATCTGAGTTCCTCACAAAATGCTCCGCCGCTTTCGTTTCGCGAGCCGCATGACGAAGCCGATCACCTTCGCCACCGCCTCGTAATGTTCGCGCGGGATCGGCTCGTCGATGTCGGCGGTCGCGAACAGCGCCCGCGCCAAAGGCGGATCTTCCACAATCGGAACGTCGTGCTCTTTCGCGACCTCGCGGATTTTGAGCGCCACTTCGTCGACGCCCATGGCCAGACACATAGGCGCTGTGTCCTGCCCCTGCTCGTAACGCAGCGCGACGGCGTAGTGAGTCGGGTTGGTGATGATGACGCTGGCGTTGGGCACCTGGCTCATCATGCGCTGGCGCGATTTCTGTTGGCGGATGGCGCGCAGGCGCGCCTTCACCATCGGATCGCCTTCCTGCTGGCGGTATTCTTCTTTGATCTCGCGCCGGCTCATGCGCATGCGCTTCATGTAGCTCTGGCGCGTGAACACGTAATCGATGATAGCGATGAAGCCGGCCGCGCACGCGAACGCGATCAGCATCGAGACGGCGCGGTCCTTGATGAACGGCAGCAGCGCCGCCGGATCGAGCAGCGCCATGTTCTCAAGGCTCGAGTCATTCGGCCACATCACCCACGCCATGATCGCCGCGACCACCGTGAACTTGGCGAGTGATTTGAGGAACGTCGCGAACGCCTGCTGACCGAACACGCGGCCGAAGCCCTTGATCGGATCGAGCTTGTTGAGTTCCGGCTGCAGGCGCTTCGACGTGAAGGTCGGCCGGTCCTGCAGATAGCGCGATGCAAGCCCAGCGACCGCGAGCACGAGCATGCTCATCGACATCACCAGCCCAACCTTCAGCATCGCCGAGGCGCCGATTGATTGCAGCGCGCGCGGGTCGGTTGAGAATTGATCCGGCATGGCGAGGAAGGCGATGAAATCCTGCGTCATCGCTTTCGCCAGCGGTCCGGAGAGGAACGCGACGATCGCCGTCACCGCCACAAGCGAAAGCGCTGCGCCCACCTCCGGCGTGTAGATGATGTCGCCCTTCTCGCGCGCCTGCTCTAGCTTTCGCGGTGTCGGCTCTTCTGTCTTGTCGTCGTCATCAGCCGCCATCGCGCTACCTCAGCCACAGTGCGTAGCGCTCGAGACTGTCGAGCCAGATCAGCATGCCAGTGGAAAGACCGAGCGCGAAGACGACGATGCCGCCCAGCACTTGCAACGGCAGCACAACGAAAAACACCTGAATTTGCGGGATCAAACGCGAGAGCACGCCGAGGCCCAAGCGGAACAGCAAGCCCGCCGCCAGCACTGGCGTGGCGATCTGGAAGCCGACAAGAAACGCACGCGCTGTCGTGTCGAGCGCGAGTTCCGCCGCATCGCCGACCGGCGGCTCACTGCCGATGCCGATCACTTGGTACGAACCGGCCATGCCTTGGATGAACATGTGATCGAGGCCGGTCGCGAAGATGAGCGCGATGCCCATCAGCGAGAGAAACACCGCGAAGATCTGTCCCGAACCAGACGCCGTCGGGTCCGCCGTTTGTGCGAACGACAAACCGATTTCGAGGCCAACGATCTGCCCCGCCGTCGCCAGCGATGAAATCAACAAACGCGCCGCGCCGCCGAGCATGATGCCGACCAGCACCTCGCCCATCACTTGCAGCGCCATGCCCCACGCGTTTTGCGCCGGCTCCGGCACAGCGCCCGCCAAGCCTGGCGTGATCATCGCCGCCAGCATCAGCGCAAACGACAAGCGCACGCGCGCGGGGATCGACGGTTCGCCCAAGCCCGGCAGCAGCATCGTCATCGCGCCAACGCGCGCGAACACTAGGAACGCGGTCCAAATCTCGACGCCGTAGAGCGTGAGGTCCATCGTCAGTACGCCGCGATGCGTTCGAAGATGTTGGTGGTAAAGCCGCCCAAGAGGCCGCCCATGATCGGCAGGAACAACAACAGCGCCAGGAAGATCGAGAGAATCTTCGGCACGAACACCAGCGTCTGTTCCTGGATTTGCGTCAGCGTCTGCAGCAACGACACGACGAGGCCCACCACGAGGCCGACAAGCATCGGCCCCGCCGCGATCAACACGGTGATCCAGATGGCGTCACGGCCGAAATCCAAAACTTCCGCGCCGTTCATGGCGGCTCCTGCGCACGAACCCGGCAAATTCTGCCGGGCATGCGACGAGGTGGACGATTTTATCGTTAACGAAGGGTTTCCGACGCCGTAGCGGGCGCCGTAAACTCACGGCCAGAACATAAGTGGGGACATCGATGCAGCTTTCACGTCGTCAGGCGCTTCTTTCCGCGTCCGCTTTCGCACTCGCTGGTTGCGCCAGCACAACGAGTTCCGCGCCCGCCACGACAGGCGGCGACATCAACGCCTTCTTTGAAGCGGCGTTCGACGAAGGCGTAGCGCGCTCGCCGGAACTGGCGACGAGCTTGGGCGATCGCCGCGGTTATGATCGTTGGAGCGACGAAACGGAAGCGTTCGCTGAAGAAGGCCTGCGCCGCCGGGTCGCGCAGCGCGCCGAAATGCGCGCGCGCTGGAACCCGGCTGAGCTGAACGCCAACGACGCACTCTCCTTCCGCCTATTCGAGCAGAGTGTCACGCGCGCCGAGCAAGGCTGGCGCTGGCGCAATCATCGCTACATCTTCAACCATTTCGGCGGCGCGCAAGCGAACCTGCCGGCGTTCCTGATCAATCAGCATCAGGTGACGAACGTCGCCGACGCCGAAGCCTACGTGTCGCGCCTCAATGGCGTGCGCGCGAAACTTGATGCGCAGATCGCCAACGCCGAGCGCTCGGCGTCGCTTGGCATTCAGCCGCCGAAATTCTCATACGAAGGCGTGCTCACATCGAGCCGCAACGTCATCACCGGCGCGCCGTTCACCGATGGCGCCGACAGCCCGCTCTGGGCCGATTTCAAAGCCAAAGTGAACCGGCTTGAGATCGCGCAAGCCGAGAAGGATCGCCTCACGACCGCCGGCCGTGACGCCATGCTCTCGTCGGTGAAGCCGGCCTACGAAAACCTGATCGCGGTGATGATTCAACACGAAGCGCGCGCCAGCACTGATGACGGCGCGTGGAAGCTGCCGGATGGCGATGAATTCTACGCCGAGCGTCTGCGCAATTTCACCACCACCAATCTCACTGCTGACGAGATCCACGAGATCGGCCTGCGGAACGTCGCCCGCCTCCACGGCGAGATGCGCACGATCATGCAGCAGGTGAATTTCCGCGGCGACCTCAACGCCTTCTTCGAGTTCATGGAAACCGATCCGCGTTTCTATGTCGAAGACAGCGCCGCCGGCCGCGCCGAATACGTGCGCCGCGCGACGGAGGTGATCAACGTGATGCGTGATCGGCTGCCGCAATATTTCGGCCGCCTGCCGCGCGCGCCGATGGAGGTGCGCCCGGTCGAGCCGTTCCGTGAACGCTCAGCGGGCCTTGCCTTCTACAGCGGCCCCGCCGCCGATGGCTCGCGCCCGGGCGTCTATTACGTGAACACCTTCGATGTGAAGGCGATCCCGACCTACCAGATCGAGGCGCTGGCCTATCACGAAGGCATCCCCGGCCATCACATGCAGATCGCCATCGCCCAGGAGCT
>CAZZFE010000065.1:0-16166 GCA_964653495.1 uncultured Terricaulis sp.
GGGCGACCGTCGGTTCAGCGGCGCAGATCGGCAAGAACGTCCACCTCTCCGGCGGCGCCGGCATCGGCGGGGTGCTTGAGCCGCTGCAGGCGAGCCCGACGATCATCGAGGACGGCTGCTTCATCGGCGCGCGCAGCGAAGTTGCTGAAGGCGTGATCGTGCGCGAAGGCGCGGTGCTGGCGATGGGCACGTTCATCAGCCAATCGACGAAGATCGTCGACCGCGCGACCGGCGCAATCAGCTACGGCGAGGTGCCGGCGTTTAGCGTTGTGGTGCCGGGCTCACTGCCCGATCCGAAAGGCGGGCCTAGCCTCGCCTGCGCCGTGATCGTGAAACGCGTCGACGCGAAGACACGGGCGAAGACGGGCGTGAATGAATTGCTTCGCGACTAGAAATCAGAAGCCAGAAATCAGAAGCGGATTCTGATTTCTGGCCTTCTGACTTCTGCCTTCTCAACGTCCCGCCACGATCGCGACGCCGATGCTTGAGCCGTCGCCGCCGGTTTGCGTCCAGCTGTCGCCGACATTCTTGTTCGGCTCGACCGTCGTGCATTGGCGCTGACCGCCGGCTGGCGTGAGGCACACTTGGCCGTTCGCCATTTCGAATGCGCCGGCGATCGAGCTGCCGTCCGGCATCGTTGCGGTGAACGTGTTGTCGGCGTTGAAGAAGTAGCGCGCGGCCGCGCCGTTCGGGTAGGTCACGACAACGGTGTTGCCGTACGAATTGGCGATCGTCTCGGCGGACGCAGCGCCCGCGCCGAGCGCCATCATCGCCGCCAGCGCCACAACAAATTTCTTCATGCGTTCTTCCCCTTTGTTATTTCGATCGGCGCGCCATAACTCAGCCGCCGCCACACCCATTCCAGCGGGCCCATCTTGAATTTGGCCAGCCACAAGGGCGACCAAATCAATTGAAGAACCCAAACGCCGAGCACAATAGCCCAGAGCTGATTGCGGTCCACCTCTCCGAACAGACCGAAACCGCGCCCGCCGTAGAAAATCGTCGTCATGATCAGCGATTGCGTGAGGTAGTTCGTGAACGCCATGCGCCCGACTGAAGCGAGCGGCGCTGTGATGAAGCGCGCGCCGGCTTTCACCAGCAGAACAAACAAGCTCGCATAGAACAGCGACCCGAAGATCGCGAGATCGTTGGCGCGTTGGCCGATGCGATGCATGAACACGAACTCGAAGTCCTTGGCGTAGTTCACCAACGCCTGCGCGAAGATGAGCGCCAACGCGCCGGCGCCGATCGCGAGCACCAGCAGGTAAAGCCAAACCGGCGCGCGGCCGCTGAAGAAGCCCCATTTGAATAGCGCCATGCCGATCAACATCAGCGAACCGGTCTGCGCGATGAGGCCTGGCAAGCCGAAGGCCATGAACATTGCCCACGTGCCGAAATTTTCCTGCAGCGCTGAAAGCACACTGCCTTGATACGCTGCGATCACGCGCGCGATCTCCTCCGGCGGCGGCGCCCAATAGGCCTCCACGAGATCGGCGTCCGATGTTAGCGGCAGCGACGCGGCGCCGAGCGCATCGAGCAGGATCGTCGCGCAATAGATGCTTGCGCCGGCGATCATCAAGCGGATCGGCGACCACGAGCGCGCGAGGCCGACAAGCAAGCCCGCCAGCGCGTAGGTGACGAGGATGTCGCCGTCCCAAATGAGCGTCGCATGCACGAGCCCGAACGCGAGCAGCCATAGGAGCCGCCGCACCAGCACCTTGCCTCGTCCGCTCTCCTCGTCCCGCTCACCGCCGACGAGGTAGATCGAGACGCCGAACAGCATCGAGAAAAGCGTGATGCACTTGGCTTCGAAGAAGACGTGCATGGCGAGCCATGCGTTGAGCGTGTGGTCGGTGACGGTGAGCGGCGCGAGCGCGGGATTGATCCCGGTTTGCCAGGGCGCGGCGAAATAGGCGGCGTTGACGGCGAGAATGCCCAGCACCGCGAAACCGCGGATCACGTCGAGGCTCGGGATGCGGTCGCGGTCCACGACGGGGTTCATGAGAGCGAGTTAGCACGCTCTCCGGGGTGCGCGAAGCGCGAACCCGGAGGTTCCGCAACGCCGCAACTTGCTTTAAGCACCGCCCCATGAGCGATCCGATCCAATTGGCCCAAGCCCTGATGCGCTGCCCGAGCGTGACGCCTGTCGAAGCGGGCGTGATGGATGTGGCGCAGGGCGCGCTGGAGAAGCTTGGTTTCCGCGTGCGGCGGATGAAATTCGGCGCGGTCGACAATCTCTACGCGCGCATCGGCGATGCGGCGCCGAATTTCTGCTTCGCCGGGCACCTCGATGTCGTGCCGCCGGGCGAAGGCTGGAGCGTTGATCCTTTCTCCGCGACATTGCGCGACGGACAGATCGTCGGCCGCGGCGCTGTCGACATGAAAACCGCGATCGCGGCGATGATCGCGGCGAGCGATAGCTTCCTCGCGAAGGGAAAGCCAAACGGCTCGATCTCGTTTCTTCTGACCTGCGACGAGGAAGGTCCCGCCGTCGACGGCACCAAGAAGGTGCTCGAAGCGCTGGCGGCGGATGGCGAGAAGATCGACCATTGCATCGTCGGCGAGCCGACGAGCGAAGCGCGCGTTGGCGATGTGGTGAAGAACGGCCGGCGCGGCAGTTTGAACGTCGTCATCGTCATGGACGGCAAGCAAGGCCATGTCGCCTACCCACAGCGCGCAGTGAACCCGGTGACGCCGCTGCTGAGCGCGTTGCATACGCTGAAGGCGCGGAAGCTCGATGATGGCGCGCCGGGGTTTGATCCGTCGAACTTGGAAGTCACGAGCATCGACGTCGGCAATGCCGCGCACAATGTGATCCCGGGCCGCGCCAGCGCGAAGCTCAATATCCGCTTCAACACCAGCCACAGCGCTGATGCTTTGTTCGAATGGATTCGCCAAACCGCCAGCGAAGCCGCGGCGGAGCATGGCGCTCGCGTGGAGCTGACGATCACCTCGCGCAGCGTGCCGTTTTACACCGATCCTGGCCCGTTCACGGATTTGATCGTCGCGGCGGTGACGGAGGCGTTCGGCAAGGCGCCTATCCTTTCAACCACGGGCGGCACGTCGGACGCGCGCTACATCAAGGACGTGTGCCCTGTCGCGGAACTGGGCTTGCGCAACGCGACGGCGCACATGGTGGACGAGCACGCGGATGTCGAAGACGTGCGCACGCTGGCGCGGTGCTATGAGGCGGTGCTGGCGAAGTATTTCGCCTAACTGCTCCCCCGCTTGCGGGGGAGCTGGCGGCGCGCCAAGCGCGATGACTGAGGGGGCGCGGCACGCATTGCCCCCTTCGTCACTCGCTTCGCTCATGACACTTCCCCCGCACGCGGGGGAAGAGTTACGCCACTCAATAATCCACCCGCGCCAGATACAACCCATCCGACGGCGCGACCGGCCCGCATTGACTGCGGTCGGCGGCGGCGAGGATGCGGCTGACATCGTCAGCGCTCATCTTGCCGAGACCAACCTCAACCAACGTCCCCACCATCGAGCGCACTTGGCGATGTAGAAAACTTGGCGCTTCGCAGCGCACGCTCACGCCATCGCCCTCGCGCGTGACGTTGATCTGATCGAGCGTTTTCACCGGCGTTTTTGCTTGGCAATTGGCGTCGCGAAAGGTCGTGAAATCGTGCTTGCCGACGAGACGCTGCGCGGCTTCGTGCATGGCTCCAGCGTCGAGCGGCGTTGAGACGCGCCAGGCAAAGCCATGCGCGATCGCCAGCGGCGCGCGGCGGTTGATGATGTTGTAGAAATAGGCGCGTCGCACGGCGTCGAAGCGCGCGTGAAAATGCGGCGCAGCCTCCTCGGCCTGCAACACGGCGATCGGCGCGGGGCGGAGATGGGCGTTCAAGCCATCGCGCACGACATCGGCGCTGAACGGCTTTTCGATGTCGACATGGGCGATCTGCGCGAACGCGTGGACGCCGGAATCGGTGCGGCCAGCGCCGGTGACCTCGCTGCGCACGCCTGACAGCTTTTCGATTGCGTCTTCGAGCGCGCCTTGAACGCTCGGCCCATCAGGCAAACGCTGCCAACCTCTGAACGGGCCGCCATTGTACTCGATGGTGAGTTTGAAGCGCATCACAAGTCAGTAGTCAGTGGTCAATAGTCATAGGTTACGCAAGCCCACTACTGACTACGTACTACTGACTACTCACTAGCTTCGGCGATACTCCAACAGCGGGCACGCGCGTGCGCCGGCCGCGCCTGGCGCGCCGCCGAGGATGCCCAGCACCTTCAAGGTTTCCTCGCCGGGCGCGCTCGGCTCCCAGATCACCACGAAGGCCGGATCGTCGGCGCCGCAAATGCCTTGGCCGCTCGACGGCTTGGTTTGGCTGGAGACGCGATAGACGAGCGTCTGCGGCTCTTCCACCGGCAGCGTCATCAGTGCGCGCAGCGTTTGCCCCTGCACTTGCGTCGCCGGCGAGACGGCGCTGGTGACGGCGGCTTCGATGGTGAGGCCGTTGGCGCCGGTGAGCGTGAGCGTTTCCTGCGCGCTGGCGGCGGTTTCGTTCGCATCCGGCAGGCTGAGCGAAACGGAAACGGTGAGATCGCCGCTGGCGCTGCGGGCGGCGTCGTTGGTGGGGCCGAACACGCGCGACGGCTCGGCGCCGGCGGCGGGCGCTTCAAGCTGCGCTTGGTCGCCGCCCGCTTCGCCCGATGGCGCAGTGGCTTGGCCGCAAGACGCAAGCGTCAGGATTGCGGCGATCAAGGCGGCGCGTGCGAGCATGAAAAATCCCTCCAGGCGGCGCTAAATTAGTGCGATTTCCGCGCCATGGAAGCGACTAAAAAGCCTCAGGATTAGGTTTATCCCAGGCGAAATCCCGCCGGAATGGCGTTACCGCGCACAAAATCGGCGCCCGCCATGGCGGCTTTGCCTTCGCGTTGCACGGTGAGCAGGCGCACCGCGCCCTCGCCGCAAGCGATGAGCAAATTGTCATCCAGCGCTTCGCCCGGCGCACCACGGCCTTGGCCGAGCCGCGAGTCGAGCGCCTTGACGCGAACGCCGCCCAGTTCAAACCACGCGCCCGGCGCGGGCGAGAGGCCACGGATGTGGAAATCGATCTCGCGCGCGGGACGCGTCCAATCGATGCGCGCTTCCGCTGGAATGATCTTGTGCGCGTAGGTGGCGCCCTCTTCCGTCTGCGGCGTTTCCTTCGCTTCGCCGCGTTCGAGCGCCGCAAGCGTTTGCACCATCAACGGCGCGCCGAGCGCGGCGAGGCGATCATGCAAGCTGCGCGTTGTGTCATCGGGCTCGATTGGTGTTTTAGCGGTCGCGAGCACGGGGCCAGTGTCGAGCCCCTCTTCCATGCGCATCGCTTGCACGCCGGTGATGCGATCGCCGGCCATGATCGCGCGCTGGATCGGCGCAGCGCCGCGCCAGCGCGGCAGCAGCGAGCCGTGCAGATTGAAGCAGCCGAGACGCGGCGCATCGAGGATTGGTTTCGGCAGGATGAGCCCGTAGGCGACGACAATCGCCGCATCGAGATTGAGCGCGGCGAACTCGGCTTGCGGCTCAGGCTTCTTCAGGCTTTTCGGCGTGCGCACCTGCAGCCCGCGCGACGCCGCGAAAGCGTGCACCGGCGTCGGCCGCTCTTGCTTGCCGCGGCCAGCGGGACGCGGCGGCTGCGAATAGACGCAAGCGATGTCGTGCCCCGCCTCGATCAACGCCGCCAGCGTCGGCACGGCGAAATCGGGCGAGCCCATGAAAGCGAGGCGCATCAGATTCCCCCTCCTCTTGAGAGGAGGGGGTTAGGGGGTGGGGTGAAGCGCTGAAGTTTCATGTTTTGCAGGGCATACGGCGTGAACCTCTTTGCGTCGAGGTTCACCCCGCCCCCTGCCCCCGCCCCTCGAGGGGCGGGGGTGAGAGCTGCGCTCAGTTGATCGGCGTTTCGCGGACGCGGCCGTCGAGGAAGGTCAGCAGCGCTTCCGAGAGTTCGCACGCGGCGGCGTGGGCTTCGGCGCGATCGGCTTCCGGGAGGCTGTCGAGCAATTCGCGGCAGACGTCGCTGTGCTCGATGTCCGCGAGTTCGTGGACTTCGAAAAATTTCAGCGTGCGCGCTTCGTTGGCGGCGTAGCGCTCAACAAGGCCCTTGATCTTCGTCTTGGCGATGTTCGGCAGCTGGCTTTCGTATGCGTAGAGCGCGCCGAGGCCAGCGGCATAGGATTGGCGCGAGAGCTTGCGGAACGCGTCGATCAGAACTTGCGTTTCCGGCGCAACGCTCACGGCTCGCACCGACGCTTCATCGGCGCCCATGCCTTCGGCGAAGCCGAGCCAGAGCGAAGCGTGATCGTCCTTGCCGGCGCCGATGCCTTCTTCCTCGGCGAGGTTCTCAGCCAGAAGGCGGCGGCCCTTCGCGTCCGGGCAATTGGCATGCACCGCGCTCACCGCGCGCGGAAACGCTTCGACGTGATGGAAATATTGCTTGGCGTATTCGGCGAGCGCTTCGCGCGTGAGCGAGCCCATTTCCCAAGCTTGATAAAACGGGTGCGCGAGCATCGAACGCTCGGCGATTGCAGCGTCGATCGCGGCGGAGGTGCAGACGTAATTGCCAAACGCTTCGGACATTTTTCACCCCTTATGGTCGCGCGGTCCGCGCTCTAGTCGGGCGTGAACATAGCGTTTTTTCGCAGGCGCGAAAGAGTAAATGGGCCGCAGCCCATCGCATTGACGATCGTTTCGGCTGTTAGCGCGCGGCTTGGCGCTTCTTGAGTTTGCGCAACGCCGTTTCGCGCTTGAGGCGCGAGAGATGGTCGATGAAGAGCACGCCTTCGAGGTGATCCATCTCGTGCTGTATGCACACCGCGTAGAGATCGTGCGCGTCTTCCTCGATCAGCTTGCCCTTGTAGTCCAGGTAGCGGAGCTTCACGTGCGCGGGGCGATCCACCTCGTCGTAGAATTCGGGCACCGAGAGGCAGCCCTCTTCCCAGGGCTTCAGCTCTTCCGAAGCCCACAAGATTTCCGGATTGACGAAATAGCGCGGCGCCGGCGGCTCGCCTTCCTTGGCGAGGTCCATCACGATAATCCGCAGCGGCTCGCCGATTTGGATGGCGGCGAGGCCAATGCCGGGGGCATCGTACATCGTCTCCAGCATGTCATCCATGAGCTTGCGGTGGGCGTCGGTGACGGGCCCCTCGACGGGCTTGGATTTCTGCTTCAGACGCGGGTCCGGCGCGGTCAGGATTTCGCGGATGGCCATGGCCCTGAGGTATTAAGCGCCGGGCGTGGCGTCAAGGAAGCGCGCCTGTGCCGGGGAGGCAAACGATGGTCAAGACACAGCATTTACTAAGGTTTTCCGGCCTTGCCGCGCTTTTAGGCGGGCTTGGGCGGATGGCCTCGGCGCTGCCCCTGCCGCTCGACCAGGTGAGCCTGGAGGCGCTTTGGACGATCGTGGACATCCTGTTCACGCTGGGCCTGATCGGGATTTACCTCGTCCGGGCCGAACAGCTGGGCTTTTTGGGCCTCGCCTCGTTCGTGGTGGCGATGGCGGCGCTCAGCTTCATTGGCGGGCCGGACACCGACGTGTTCGGCTTCTCCACCTACCAGGAGGGCGCGATGACGCTGGCGATCGCCATGGTCGGCCTCTCGATCGCCTGGGTGCGGACCGGCCAGAAGCCGATTGCGCCGCCGCTGCTCTGGTTCAGCAGCATCGTCGCGGCGGGCGTGCTGGGGATGGTCCCGGCGGTGGCGGAGTACGGCTTCATGGCGGCCGGGCTGCTGTTCGGGGCAGGCTTTGCGGCGGCGGGCTGGGATCTGATCAGGCGCTCAGGCCAGTAGGCGCGCGCCGGGAAGCCGCGCAAGGTCACGATCGAAGGTCGCCAACGCCTCACACCCCATGCGCCGCGCCACATGCAGGACGAGACAATCGGCGAAACCGAGCTTCGAGGTGCGGAAATCCTCGACCGCCAGCAGCGCTTCTTCGACGTGTTCGAACTCAAGCGACTCAACGGCGAGGATTCGATCGAGAATGCCCGCGATCACGGCCCGCTCCAGCTTGTAGGTTCGAGAGAGCACCCAGACGGTCTCACACAGCACAACGCTTGTGACATAGCCGGGGTGCTCTCGGCTTAGCTCGCGCTCCAAGAAGCGCGCAGCAAGCGGCGATTGCTTTGGATCGTCTTGCGTCAGATAGCGGACGAGAACGTTTGTATCGACGCCAATCACTTGCGCTGGGCGCGCTCAGCGGCGCCGGCGGCGATTGCATCGTCCATGTCCTCAAGCGTGACGCGCTTGCCTGACTTCGGCACAATGCCCTTGATTGAACTCATCGGTACATTCGCTGGCGCGAACTTGTAGCTGCCGTCGTCAAGCTGAACGAAATGAACCTTGTCCCCCGCGCTCAACGAAAGGCGCTGCCGAACTTCGGCAGGGATGGTGATCTGTCCCTTGGCGGTGAGAGTGCTTGTGCTCATGACTGGCATATAGCACACCCATCCTTACTTTTCAAGAAAAGTAAGGATCAGGCGCGGGCCACCGGCGTGATCATCGCCAGCATCACCGCCACCAGCCGCTCCTCGCCCGCCTCCCGGCACCAGACCTTGCCTTCGCACGAGACCTGCCGCTTGCCGGCCTTGAGCACGACGCCACGCGCGCGGAGCTGATCGCCCTTGGCGGGGGCCAGGAACTGGATCGTGTAGCTGGCGGTGACGACATCCCCGACGGCGGAGGCCGCCGCCCAAGCGCAGGCATTGTCAGCCGCTGCGCCGACGATCGCGCCGTGAGCGTAGCCATGGTGCTGCAGGAGCTGGGGCTTTAGCGGGATCACGAGTTCCGCCTCGCCCTTCCACCAGAGCGTCACGCGCGCATCCATGGTTTCGGAAAAGCCCGAGCGGTCTCGCGCGCGGAAACCTTCGAGCGCTTCTTCGGGCGTCGCGTATGGAAATGGATCGGTGTGCATGCGACCACCTTACGCCGCATCGCGCGGCGTAAGGCAAATCGCGATCAGCCTAGAGCGCCGGCATGCCCGGGATCGGAACGCGGAACACGAAGACGGCGACCGCACCGATGGCGATGATCACCGCGAGCTGGATCAAATAGATCAGCACGCCTTGGACATAGCTGGGCGCACGTCCATCGCCGGTGCGCACGATCGCCGAATAGAGCACGGGCGTGATCAGGAAGCCGATCACCAGCGAAGCGATTTGCGCCATGCTCGCCATCGCCGGCGCGACCGACATCGCCACGAAGCCAAGCACGAAGCCGATGATCGCACCGGCGACGCCAGAGGCGATCGCGGCCACGAAAGCGCTGCCGAAGCGCGCCGCCGAGCCCATCACGATTTTCGAGCCGAGCATGATCAGCAAGCCGCCGATCAGACCGCCGATGAGAAGACCGATGACGAGACCGATAAGCCCGCCAACCGCCATTGCGCCCATGTCCATGGTTGCTCCCCCTTGCTTCAGGAGCCTCCAGCGCTAGCCGATTAACTGCGCGCGCTCAACGCGAACCGCTTGCTTGTTCGTCTCGCAGTTGCGATATGAGCGCCGCAGGCAGGCGGCGGACGGTCGCCCCGCCAACCCGGTCAGGTCCGGAAGGAAGCAGCCGTAACGGGTTGCGTACGGGTCGTCGTCCTGTCTGCACTCTCCTCCATTCAGGCGTCCGCGAGCGCGCGTGTGCGTGCGCTGAGATCAGCGAGAAAGCTCGTGATCTGACGGGCGACCTCCACGGGCCGCTCCCAATGCACGGCGTGGCCGACGCCGTTGAGCACGACGAGACGCGCGCCATCCATCAGCACGCAGAGCCGCGCTTGATCGGCGCGCGGGCAATAGGCGTCCTGATCGCCCCACACGACAAGCACTGGCGCCTGGCAACGCGCGGCCGTCATCGGCAGATCGATCTCCTGCATAGCGGCCACTGTTTGCGTCCACATTTGCGGCGCGGCTTTCAGGCTTTCATCGATCGCCAGCTGCAGGAAATCCGGTGGCAGCGGCAGGTGCGCGGTGCTGAGTTGGAATTCGCGCACGAACTCCCTGTCGACAGCGCCGCTCGGGAACGTGGCGATGACGCCCGCCAGTTCCTTCACGGCGTCGCTGTTGGCTGTGTCCGCGAACGCCGCGAGCAGCACCACGCCCGCGCAGCGCGACGGATAGGACGCGGCGAATTGCATGGCGATGGCCGTGCCGAGCGAATGGCCGACAATCACCGCGCGGCGAATGTTGAGCGCATTCAGCAGCAACATCACGTCGTCGGCGAAATCGCGCATCTTGTAGCCGTTGAGCGGCGCATTGCTCTCGCCGTGTCCGCGTAGCGTGACGGCGACGATGCGGCGATCGGTCGGCAGATGCGCGCGCACGAGATCGTAGGAGTGCAGCGAGTCCGAGAGGCCGTGCAGCAGCACGAGTGGCGGCTCGCTGGTGGCGGGGCCTTCGTCGAGGATGTGCAGCGTCACGCCATTGGCGAGGCGCACGAAATCAAACTTGGTTCTCATTGGAATTCTCCGGGGAGGGAATGTTGAGCTTCAGGCGAGCTTGCGGCCGATCAGCAAGCTCCAGAATTTGAGCGAGGCGCCGTCGTGGAAACCGGACTCGGCGGGGAAATCCTTCGGATTGCGGAAGGTGCCCAGCATCATGTCGAACCACGGCACGTCGCCGTAATTGTAGCGGTGGGCGCCGCGTTCATGGTGGAGCGCATGGCTTTCCGGGCGGGTAATGAAGTAGCCGAGCCATTGCGGCGTGCGGATATTGGCGTGCTGGAACATCGCGCAGAACGTCGCCAGCACGTTGATCGTCATCGCCGCTTCGACGCTCACGCCAACCCCGCCGACCAGCGCCAAGCTGCCGAGGAAGGCGAACACCAGGCTATCCAGCGGATGGAAGTAAAACGCGCCCCAGATATCGATGCGCTCGGCGCTATGGTGCGTCTGATGCAGATGCCGCCAGAGCGGATCGACATTGTGCATCGTGCGATGCCAGACATAGACCAGCGCCTCGAACACGAGAAAGCCGATCACCACCTGCGCCACGAAATGCAGCGACGCGATGTTGAAGATCTGGTTCGCGCCCAGCCACGCATCCCATAACGCTGGCGCCGTGAGGGCGATGGCGAAATATAGTCCAGTGGAGATGAGGCCGCGCAGCCGCCAGGCCGGCGCATGCGTGAGCGAGCGCGCTGGAACCAAGCTATCAGCTACGGCGAAAACAACGAACAGCGCGCCGATGGCGGCGAGCATGGGGTTTGCCCCCTGTTGAAGAAATTCGAGCATTGGAAATGTCTTTCGTGCGGGCGCGCGTCAGGGTTCGCCGCGGGCGGCGTTCAAACGCGCGGTTCAGAAGGATGAAGCGCCGGCGGCCTTGGGGTTCAGGGATGGGTCGGCCGCCGGCGCTCCGTGCTCACGCCACGAATTCGGGCGCGGCGAAGGTTTGAGCCCGGTTTTGCAGGCGCTTGGCCCACGGGCTCGTCGGTTTGTGCGTCAAACGCTCAGCGGCAAGCGCGCTCGCGGTGCCGCGCATGCCGGCGCGGATGGCCGCGTGCAGCGCCGTCAACGAGAGAATGTCGCGCTGCGCGTGGCTGCCGCCGAAGCGTTGGGCGAAGCCGCGCGTGGCGAGGATTTTCTCCGCCGCTTCCGCGTAGCGCCCCTGCCCGAAGGCGATGTAGCCCTCCGCCAGCGGCAAACCCACTTTGCGCGAGACGTAGCCATTGTCGCCGCCGTCGCCGGCCGCGCGGCGGATCGCGCTCAAAGTGCGCTCCGCGTCGGTCAGGCGGCCCGCGCCGATGAAGGCCATGATCGCGTGAATGTCGTTGAACACGTAAAACGCATCCTCTGACGCACGCTCCCAGCACGCCGCGAGCTTGGCGAAGCGATCGCCGGTGTCGATGCCTTCGAGGTGCAAGCGCCACAACAGCGCCGACGCATCGATCCATTCGAGCACGACTTGCGCTTCCGCATTCGGCCGCACGCGTTCGTCGTAGAGCTTCAGCACTTTGGCGTAATCGCCGCGATCGAGGTGCAGCAGCGCCAGGTGCCACCAGAGGTGATACGAGAAGCCGCTCTCCGGCGACCATTCGGTATAGGTTTCGGCGAGCCACGGAATGCCAGAATCGAGATCGCCGCGCATTTCGTTGACGTGCGCCACCGCGTGAACGGCCCAGCCATCGCGCGGATCGATCGCCACCGCTTCCTTGCCGTAGGCATCGGCTGAGGAATAGTCACCGCACTCTTCGAGGCCGAACGCGGCCATGCCGAGAATGTAGGAATGGCCATCATCGCCCGGCTTGAAGGCGCGCAGCGCTTGCAGCGGCCAATCGCGCAGTTCGCTCTGCAGCCCCAGGAAAAAGCAGCCGACATGCGCATATTGCAGCGCCAGCACGTCGTGCGGGTTTTCTTGGGCGATGCGGGCGTAGCGCACCGTGCCGTCCATGTAGCGCCCTTCCGCCCAATCCTTGGCGGCGGCGAGATGGGCGCGATCGGCGTCGTTGAGATTGGCGGCGGCGCCGGCGCGGAGGCTCTTCGTTGTTTCTTCCGCGTAAGCTTTGTCGGTCTGCTGCACGAGCAGGCCCGCGCGCGCGGCCCAGGCGCCGCCGAAATCGGGATCTTCAGCAATCGCCGCGTCGAGCGCCGCGATCGGATCGCCGCGATAGAGGCGGATGAGATCGAGCGCGTCGTTGTAATGCGCGAGCGCTGCTTCGGATTTGGTGGAGGCGGAATTGCCGTAACGGTCTTGCATGGGGGTCGTCCTAATTGTTCCGGGGAGGAGGCTTTGGCTGGTCACGCGAACGTGACGACCTGCGCGCTGAGCGCGGTCAGGCCGCAGTTAAAAAACACTGCGAGGCAAACCAGCACCGTGAAACCGCGCGACATCGTCTTCGTCCTTCTTTCTTGACGCGAACGACGTGTTCGCGATGGAGAAAGAACTAGAACCAACACCGCGAGGCCGATAGAAATCTCGTGGTGCGGTTGCGCCGATTTCTTATTTTCCTTGGAAATTAAGGCCGTTACGGCGGTCACAGGTTTTGCGGTCGCGTTTCTGCGAAGCGTTTTCAAGCAAAACCGCACTCGCGGTACAGTGGTTGAGGCACGATTGTGGCAGTGGACGTAAAGGTTCTCTCGAAGGGCGAACAAACCCGCGAGCGTCTCTTGGACCTCGCCGAGGACGCGGTGCTACTCAAAGGCTTCGCCGCGACGACGATCGAGGAATTGATCGCCGCCGCCGGCATCACCAAGAGCGGCTTCTTCTACCATTTCCGCGACAAGAACGATCTCGCCCAGGCGCTGCTGCGCCGTTACATCGACCGCCATAACGACATTCTGGACGGCATCTTCTCGCGCTCATCTGATCTGAACGACGATCCGCTGCACGGCTTCCTGATCGGCCTCAAAATGTTCGCCGACATGTTGGCCGATCTGCCGAAAACGCATCCGGGCTGCATCGTCGCGTCGTTCTGCTATCAGGATCAGCAATTCAGCCGCTCCATTCGCGATCTCAACGCCGAAGGCGTGCGCTCGTGGCGCGATCGTGTTCGTGTGCGCCTCGATGAGATCGCCGCACTCTATCCCCCGCGCGAGGGCGCGGACCTCGACACCATGGCCGACATGGCGACGGCTCTGGTTGAAGGCGGCATCATCCTGTCGCGGACGCTTGGCAACAACGAGATGCTGTCGCGACAAGTCATGGCGTATCGGCATTATGTGAAGCTCGCGTTTGAAGCGCGGGCGGGAGCTTGAGATGGTTCAGGTCCAGACTTTGACCAAAGGCGAACAGACGCGCGAGCGGATCATGGACATCGCCCAGGAAGCGGTGCTCTCCAAAGGTTTCGCCGCGACCTCGATCGACGAGATCATCTGCGAAGCCGGCATCACCAAGAGCGGCTTCTTCTACCATTTTCGCGACAAGAACGATCTCGCGAAGGCGCTGCTGCAGCGTTACCTCGACAATGAATGGACTGTGTTCGACGCGCTATTCAAGCAGGCGGACGAGCTCAGCGAAGATCCGCTGCACAGCTTCCTGATCTTCCTGAAGCTGTTCGCGGAGATCATGGGCGATTTGCCGAACGGTCACCCGGGCTGCTTGGTGTCGTCCTACATCTACCAGGATCACCTCTTCAGCCGCGAAGTCCGCGACATGACGACGGAAGGCCATCGCATCTGGCGCCGCCGCTTCCGTGAAAAACTCGACCGCATCGCCGCGCGCTATCGTCCGCGGATCGACATCGATCTCGATGATTTGGCCGACTTGCTGTCGTCCGTCGCCGACGGCGGCATCATTCTGTCGAAGAGCTTGCACGACCCGAGCGTGCTGCCGCGCCAGATTTTGCAGTACCGCGCTTACGTAAAGCTGGTGTTCCAGCCCTAAGCGGCCGCGCGCTCCGCGCCGCGCACGTCGAGCGGGAGGTAGAGCGTGAATTCTGAGCCACGGCCAAGTTCGCTCTTGGCGACGACATCGCCGCCCATGGCGCGCGCGAGGCGGCGGGTGATGACGAGGCCGAGGCCAGCGCCGTCATGCATGCGGGTTTTTGAATTGTCCGCCTGCACAAACGGCTGAAACAGGCGCGCCAAGCTCTCGGCGCTGATGCCCTGCCCACTATCACGCACGGCGATCGCCACGCCTGGCGCCTGGCCGACGCGGCACGGACGCGCCACGATCGCCACATTGCCGGCGCGCGTAAATTTCACCGCGTTCGACAACAGATTCAGCACGCACTGGCGCACGCGTAGTTCATCGCCATGCAAGCGCTCGACGCCCGGCGCGAACGTCAGGCCGCAACGCACCTGGTTCTTCGCGGCGGCCGGCGACACGGTGTCAAGCGCGCCTTTCAGCAAGGCTTGGAGATCGAAATCGGAGGTGTTGAGTTCGATCTTGCCGGCTTCGATGCGCGAGAGATCGAGCACCTCGTTGATGAGGCTCAGGAGATGGCCGGCGGCGTTGCGGATCTTGTGGAGGTCCTCGGCGCTG
This sequence comes from uncultured Terricaulis sp., assembly GCA_964653495.1. Lineage (GTDB taxonomy): Bacteria > Pseudomonadota > Alphaproteobacteria > Caulobacterales > Aquidulcibacteraceae > Vitreimonas. Next base: position 14,893 of record CAZZFE010000065.1, read on the forward strand.
CGCTCGGTGTCGCCGCTGGCGAGGTCTTCCTCGATGATCTCCGCGTAGCCAATGACAGCATTGAGCGGCGTGCGCAGCTCGTGGCTCATATTGGCGAGGAACATGGATTTGGCGCGGTTGGCCGCCTGCGCGCGGCGCGTGGCGACCGCAAGCTCAGCCGTACGCTCCTGCACGCGCTGCTCCAGCGCTTCGGAATCCTCCTCCGCCTTCAAGCGCGCGGCGATCAGTTCGCCGAAGCTCGACGCACCGGCGCGAGCGGCCACAATAGCGTTGACGCCAAGCAGGCCCGCCATCAGCGCGAGCGCGATCGCGTTCAGCCCCGTGGACAACGCCGCCGCGTTCGCGATCAAGCCGATGAGGATCGCAGGGATCGTGAAGAGCACCATCGTGCGCGTCATGACGTGCAGCGTCGCGCAAATGAGCGCGCCACCAGCGCAGAACAAGAGACCGATGATCGGGCCGGGCGCCGGCGCGAGCGCCAGCAGCGCATAGGGCAGCACATACGCGGTCGTGATCAGCGACAGCGAGATCATGTGGCCGCGGATGCCTCGCAGCATGGCGCGCTCGTCCATTGTCTCCATCTCGGCGGCGAGCTTGGCCAAGGCGGCGCGTGTGCGCAGGTCGAGCGCGATGCCGAGCGCGGCCCCAAGCGCGCAGACAATCCAGAACGGCCCCGGCGCCAACACCGCCACCAGGGCCGGCGTCAGCGTCACGGAGGCGTAACGAATGGGCCCGTGGCGGGTCCAGGCGACCTCCACGAAGCGCCGCACCGTCAACGTCCAGGCGCGGCGGGACATGCCCTCAGCTGGGTTCATTCGCGAAGCCTCCCCGCTCGCGCGCCGCTTGAACGCGCGAGTCAGGCCCAGGAGCGGTAAGCTGCAGCGGTAAACGGGACACGAATGGCCGCGAGGGAGTCGCATTTCCGGTCGAAATCCTTAGGTTTGGCGGGTGACCGACTCTCCCTCCTCCGGCCTTTTCGGCGATGACCCGCAACCGGGCGGGGGCTATCTCGTTCTGGCCCGGAAATATCGGCCGAAAACGTTCGAGGATTTGATCGGCCAGGAGGCGATGGTGCGCACCATCGCCAATTCGTTCGCGCTGAACCGGATCGCCCACGCAACGATGCTCACGGGCGTCCGCGGCGTCGGCAAGACCACCACCGCCCGGCTGCTGGCGCGCGCGCTCAATTACAAACGCGGCGAGATCGACAAGCCGTCGATCGAGCTCGATCCGCCGGGCGAGCATTGCCAGGCGATCATGGAGAGCCGCCATCC
>CAZZFE010000066.1:0-15204 GCA_964653495.1 uncultured Terricaulis sp.
GCGGCCCTTGCAAGCCCCCCATTTCGCGCGGCGGAACCTAGAGGCGCCCCCCTCGCCGGTCAAGAAAACCCAGTGCGACATTTGCGGCGGTTTTCGGGGCCGAAACGGGCTGATGGGGCAGGGGTTTTTCCGGTTCCCGATGACGGGCGCGGGCGGGGCGGCTAGCGTCGCGTCAGATGCAGGTCGTCTCCGCGCCCGCCAACGCCACCGAAGGCCACATGCTTGCCCACGTGCTCGCTCAGCACGGGATCGAGGCGCACGTCATGGGCGGCCAGCTTCAGGGCGCCGTGGGTGACCTGCCGAGCAGCAATTTCGTGCGCGTGATGGTGCCCGACGAGGACGCTGAGCGCGCCCGCGACATCATCGCGGAGCTGGAGGAGGCCCATCGGGCGGAGCGGGGTTCGGAAGAGCGACCACGGCCATCTTGGATTCCGCTCACCGCGATCGTGTTGTTGGCGGTCGTATTCCTTGTCTACGTGGTCTGGCTTCGCGGCATTTAGAGCGCTTCGAACAGGCCCTCGTAGTTCCGCACGATGCCGCGTTCATCGAATTCCAGCACAGCCGTAAAACCCTTCGCGGCGCCGAGATCGACATAGCGCCAGTTTTCTCCGGCGCGTTCGTAGCGTTGGCGGGAGGGCTCGACGCTTAAGGCGGCGGCGTTCACGTGCAGCGCCACCAATTCTCCTGGCTGATTTCCGAGCCGACGCAACGCCAGGCCGTTACAAAACGGCGTCGCCGACACATCGATCTCCAGGCAGCCATCGAGATCGGCGCGCGGCTCACCATTGACCAGCCATTGCTCCGGCCCGGCGCGCTCGATCTCCAGGCGGCGCACGCCTTGCGCGTCTGTTAGCTCCAGCTTCAGCGAGCGCGAGAGCCAAAAGCGATCGAGTCGCCACTCCGCTATGAGCCCGAACGGTTCATCACCCGCGTCAACGATGACCGAACGCGCGCTGATGCCCGCGGCATGTTCATGCCAATGCAGGATTTCGAGGCTGGGGTAATCCAGTCTGCGCCAACGATGGAACATGAGGGCCTCCTGGTAGTGAACGCGTGCGATGAAGCACGGTTGCCTCTTGGACGGCCGGCGCCCTCGCCGGCCCTTTGTGTCCTTCGTGTGAGCTTGGTGTCTTAGTGTTTAAACACGAAGACACGAAGTGCAGCACTAAGATCACGAAGAAAGAAGCCGGCGGGACGCCGGCGGTCCATATTATTCCGCTGCAACCATCTCGCGGGCGCGCCCCAAATCGACGCTGACCAGTTGGCTCGCGCCTTGTTCGGGCATGGTGACGCCGTAGAGGCGATCCATGCGCGACATCGTCACTGGATTGTGGGTGATGACGATGAAGCGCGTTGAGGTGAGGCGCTTCATCTCTTCCAGCATGCGGCAGAAACGATCGACGTTGGCGTCGTCGAGCGGCGCGTCGACTTCGTCCAGCACGCAGAGCGGCGCGGGATTGGCGAGGAACACGGCGAAGATGAGCGCCGTGGCCGTCAGCGCCTGTTCGCCGCCAGACATCAGCGAAAGCGCGGTGAGGCGCTTGCCGGGCGGTTCGGCGAAGATTTCGAGGCCGGCTTCGAGCGGGTCTTCGCTTTCGGTGAGCTTCAACGCGGCTTGGCCGCCCTCAAACAAGGTCGCGAACAATTGCGAGAAATGCGCGTCGACTTGCTCGAACGCCGCCATCAGCCGCGCGCGGCCTTCATTGTTGAGCTTGGTGATCGCCGTGCGCAGCTTAGTGACGCCAGCGGCGACGTCGTTCTTTTCTGTCGTCAGCGTGTCGATGCGGGTTTGCGTTTCCGCGAGTTCTTCCTCGGCGCGGAGGTTCACCGGGCCCGCCGCATCGCGCTCGGACTTCAAGCGATCAAAGCGGCGCTCGACGTCGCTGATCGGCGCTGTCGCCAGCGGGCCGGCGATGAGCGAGCCGGCCAGCGCGGCGAGGTCTTCGGGCGGCTTGCCGGTCTGCTCGGTCGCGTGCGCGGCGATGTCGGCGACGCGGGCGGCGGCGGCGGCGTTGCGCGCCTCGGCGCCGGCGCGGCGTTCGCGCGTGGCGGAATGTGTTTCTTCTTTCTGCCGCGCCAGCATGTCGGCTTCGCGCGCGGCGGTTTCGGCTTGGGCGAGCTTATCGCTCGCGCCCTGGCGACGCTTCTCGGCGGCGCCGGCTTCGTCCATCAAGGCTTCGAGCTTGTCGCGCGCGGTTTTCGGCAACGCTTTCGCGGCGTCGCGGCGTTTTTCGATCTCGTCGAGTTCTTTCGAAAGTGCGCCGAGCCGCAGATCGCACGCGTCCGCGCGCGCGCGCCATTGCGCCAGATCCTCGCCGATCGCTTTGCGCCGCGCGTCGCGCTGCGCGCGGTCGTGCTTCAGGCTCTGCGCCTTCGCCGCCGCTTCCGCCGCCGCCCGCCGCGCCGCATCCGCTGCCGCGCGTGCTGCGTTCAACGCCGCGTCGTCGCCTGCCGCCGGCGCCGCTGTCGCGGCTTGGCTCGCGGCGTCCGCCGCGCCACGCGCTTCGCTCAGTTCCGCATCGAGCGCTGTTGCTTGCGCTTCCAAGTCCGCGCGACGTTCCGCGAGGCGCGTCCGTTCGCTTTCGATCCGCTCCGCTTCGCGCGCGGCTTCGGCTTCCGTCGCCGCGCGCTTCGGCGCTTCGGTGCGCAGTTCGCGGGCTTTGGTTTCGAGCTTCTGGCGTTCGGCTTTCGCGGCTTCCCACGCGGTTTTGGCTTTGGTGAAGCGCTCTTCCGCCGTCGCGAGTTCTTTGCGCGCGGCTTTCAGCCGGTTCTTGTGCTCGAGCTTCGCCGCGGCCGGCGTCGGCGCATCGGCGCGGCGGACAAATCCGTCCCAGCGCCACAGATCGCCCTCGCGCGACACAAGTCGCGCGCCGGGTGGCAATTGCTTCTGCAGCGTCGCGCCTTGCTTCGCATCGACAACGCCGATCAGCGCCAAACGCGCGCCGAGCGCGGCGGGGGCTTTGACGAAGCGCGCCAGCGATTCCGCTTCGCGCGGCAGGTTCGGCGATGGCAGTTCCGCGCCGCCCCAACGCGCCGGCGCTTCGGCATTGGTGGAAGCGTCGATGTCGTCGCCGAGTGCGGCGGCGAGGGCGCGTTCGTAACCGCTCTCAACTTCGATGCTCGCCAGCACGGGCGGGAATTTCGCGGCGTCGGGCGGCGCGAGCTTTTCCAGCGCGCGCGTTTCCGCTTCCAGTTCGCGATGCGCGCTCTCGGCGGTGCGATAGGGCGTCCAGGCGGCTTCGTCGGCCTGCTCGGCCTTCTTCAGCGCGGCTTCGGTTTTCGCGAGCTCGTCGCGCAGCGCGCCGCTTGCTTCATGCGCTGTCGCCAGCGCGGCCTTTGCGGCTTCCGCGCGCTGATCGAGATCGGTGGAGGCGGGCAGCGCTTTGGCTTGCGCGTCGAGCGCGGCCTTGCGTTCGTTCAAGCGCTTCAGCCGCGCGCCGGCGCTTTCGGCTGCATCCTTCAGCGCTTGCGCGCGTGCGCGGGCCGCCGCTGCATCCGCCGCGACGGTTTCGAGCTTGGTTTCAGCTTCGCCACGCGCGCTGGCGGCGGCTTGCTCTGCGCTGGTGGCTGCATCGAGCGCCGCTTGCGCTTTCTTGCCGTCGGCGGGGCCGATGGCTTTCAGTTCCGCGTCGAGTTTTGCGATCGCTGCGCTTGCGTCGGTCTTCAGCGCTTCGAGGCGTTCGCTTTCGTCTAAAGCGCGCTGCGCATCGGCATTGGCGCGTTCCACTTGTGCTTCGGCGTCGGCAAGGTCGCGCTCCAGCCCGACACGCACGCCTTCAAGTCGCCGCAACACCGCCGCGGCGATCGCTTCTTCTTCGCGCAGCGGCGGCAAAGCTTCGTGCGCTTCTTCGGCGGCGCGCTGCGCGGCGCTGGCTTCCGCAGCAGCGGCGGCCACGGCGCGCTCCGCTTCGCGCAGCATGCCTTGCGCTTCCGCTTCGCGCTCGCGCGCTTCTTTCCAGCGGCGGTGGAGCAGCAGCGCTTCGGTTTCGCGCAATGTTTGCGCCAAACCGCGATAGCGCTCGGCCTGGCGGGCTTGTTTTTTCAGTTGCTGCGCCTGGCCTTCGATCTCGGCCAGCACCTCATCGATGCGCGTGAGGTTAGTTTCCGCCGCCCGCAGCTTCAAATCCGCTTCGTGGCGGCGTGCGTGCAGGCCGGCGATGCCGGCTGCGTCTTCCAGGATGCGTCGGCGGTTCTCTGGCTTTGCCGCGATCAGCTCGCTCACTTGGCCTTGGCGCACCAGCGCGGGCGAGTTGGCGCCAGTGGCGGCGTCGGCGAACAGGAGCTGCACGTCCTTGGCGCGCACTTCCTTACCGTTGATGCGATAGGTGGAGCCTAGCCCGCGGCGAATGCGGCGCGAGACTTCGAGGACGTCGTCCTTGTGGAACGGCGCCGGCGCGCGGCCCGTTGCTTCGGCGAGCACGAGCGTGACTTCGGCGTGCTCACGCGAAGGACGCCCCGCGGTGCCGGAGAAGATCACGTCTTCCATGTCGCTCGCGCGCATGGATTTCGCACTGGTCGCGCCCATCACCCAGCGCACGGCTTCGAGCAGATTGGACTTGCCGCAGCCGTTCGGGCCGACGACGCCGGTCAGCCCCGCTTCGATCGGCGCTTTGGTTGGGTCGATGAACGACTTGAAGCCGGAAAGGCGCAGTTCAGTGATGTGCACGGAACCGCGCCTTCAAGATCAGGCCGCCGCGGCGTCGAGAAGACGCGCGAGCCCTTCGTATGTGTAGGCCGACGGATCGCTGAGGCGCTCGCCGTTGAGGATCAGCGAGGGCGTGCCCGTCACTTGGAATTGCGCCGCGCCTTCGCCGATGCGGCGGATGCGTTCGGCGGCGGTCGGGTCGGTGATGCATTGCATCACTTGTTCTTGGCTCAAGCCGGCGCCGGCGCCGATCTCGATGAACTTGTCGCGCACGCCGGCCATCGAGCCGGTGGCGAAGATCGCGCTCTGCTGTTCGAACAGAACGCTGAGGCGCGCGAAATATTGCTCCTGCGTCGCGCCGTTGCAGCGCGCGAGCTGGAAGCCCGCGACGGCGATCGCGGGAGGCGCGGTCGGGAATTCGCGGAACACGAACTTCACTTTGCCGGTGTCGATGTAATTGGCCTTCAGCTGCGGCCAGACTTCTTCGTGGAACGCCGCGCAGTGCGAGCAGGTGGTCGAGGCGTATTCGATCAGCGTGACCGGCGCGTTCTCAGCGCCCAGGACCATATCGTCCGCAGTCGTGGCCGCATTGCCGCTGGCGCCGTTGCAGCCCGCCAGGGCCAGGGCGCCCGCGCCCACAAGCAGAACTCTACGATCAACCGCGAACATGCACTTCCTCCGGGAACCTTTAAGCGCCGGATGCTTAGAGGTTTTCCGTCGCGGAGGAAACCTCAGCGCTGTTTCATCGCTAGGCCCAACCGCATCAAAGCGGATTTCAGGCCGCCGTCCGGCACCCGGTCAAGCGATTGCGCCAGAGCGGTTTTTTCGGCCGCACTGATGGGTTTGCGGAGGGCGCGCAGGTTGCCGGCGGGCTTGGGCGGCAGCGCCCGGTGCTCGATCTTTATGGTGTTCACTTTTGCGCCGGCCAGCTTCAGCCGCTCGATCAAAAGCGGGGCCTGCTGCTGCAGGAACGGGGCGAGGGCGCCCGGCGCGCGCAGCGTCAGCACGCCAGCGGCGAATTTCTCGGGTGCGGTCTTGCCGGCGAAGGAGGGGCCGACGATCTCGTTCCAGCGGCGCTTGATCTCGGACAAGCCCATGCCGGCCTTGGGCAGCAGCGTCCGCGCCACGGCGGCCACGGCTTTGCCGGCCTTCGGTGCTGGCGCCTTGGTGACTTTGCCTCTGGCGGCGGTCAAAGCATGGGCGGCGCGGGCCTCGGCCTTGGCCGCCGCGTCTGGATCGGTCCGTCGTACGGCCTGGGCCGTGGACCGGAATCGGTCACGCATGGACATCGCTCCCCAGCGAATCGAAAAGATCTGAACGAAGGGTAAAGGCGGCGATGGGAGGGTTCTCCACAGACCCCAAATCTGGTGGGGAAATTTCGGCTCCGGTTCGGGACAAGCTGAGGACAGCTTTGCTGACCTGGTACGACCGCGCTGGGCGCGATCTGCCCTGGCGCGTGAAAGGCGGCCGGGCCGACCCGTATCGGGTTTGGCTGAGCGAAATCATGCTGCAGCAGACGACGGTCGCCGCCGTCGGGCCGTACTTTCGGAAATTCCTGGAGCTGTTTCCGACGCCGCGGGCGTTGGCTGATGCGCCTCGGGATACCGTGTTGGAGGCGTGGGCGGGGCTCGGATATTACAGTCGCGCCCGAAATCTCCACTTGGCTGCTCGGAGTTTGGCCGATGCGGGCGTCCCGGCGGACGAGGCCGGCTGGCGGGCTTTGCCCGGGGTGGGGCCGTACACGGCGGCGGCCATCGCCGCGATCGCGTTCGATGAGCCGACCAACGTCGTCGACGGCAATATCGAGCGGGTGATGGCGCGGCTGCATGCGGTGGAGGCGCCGCTCCCTGGCGCGAAGGCCGAGTTGCGCGACCTTGCGGCGCGCTACGTCACGGCCAAGCGTCCCGGCGATTGGGCGCAGGCGCTGATGGATCTCGGCGCCACGATCTGCACGCCGAAATCGCCCAAGTGCTCGCTCTGCCCGATCTCAAAATGGTGCGCGGCTTTCGCCGGCGGCCAGCCGGAGACGTATCCGCGCCGCGCGGCAAAGGCCGATCGGCCAGAGCGTCACGGCGTGGCGTTTTTGGTGCGCAAAAAAGATCAGCTCTGGCTCGTGCGCCGGCCCGACCAAGGCTTGCTCGGCGGCATGGCTGGGCTGCCGACGACGCCGTGGCGCGAAAAGAAATGGCCGCGCGCGCAAGCGCTCGAACATGCGCCGGCGGAAGCGGAGTGGAAACGCATCGGCCAGGTGCGCCACGTGTTCACGCATTTCTCGCTGACGCTGGACGTGTACGCCGCTGATGCAAAGCCGAAGGGCGAAGGCTTCTGGGGCGAAGCCGGCGCGCTGCCGACGGTGTTTAAGAAGGCGACGAAGCTCTAGCGCGTGATCGTGACTGTGCCGCCGGGCCGGTACGTTTCGATCAGCTGGCCAGTCACCGTTTCGTACGTCGATTCCACGGTCATGTAGCTGGCATCGACGCTGCGGCCATCGGCGGCGCGGATGTAGGCGGTGAGAACACAATTGATGTTTGCAGCCGAGATCGGTGTTGCGCCGTCGCTGGCGTTAAAGGCGACGGTGAGTTCGCCGGTATAAGCACCGTCGACAAGCGGGATAGTCGCGCGTCCGCTGCCAACCGCCGCGTTTGTCGCGGTGCGCGCACGACAGGTGACGTAGGCTGCGGTCAGATGCGGCGTGTTGCGGATTTCGACAGGCACACGCACCGTGAAATCCTCGGCGAGTGCGGGCGCCGTCATTGCCGCGAAGGCGGTGACGGTCGCGAAAATGAATCGGAGCGGGCGCATGCGAGCTCTCCTCATTTGCCGATCAAGGTGATCGGCGGCGATGTGACTGTGACGGGGCCAGCGCTGGGCGTGCCCGTTGCTGCGCCGCCGATCAGACTGATGGGCGGCGAGGTTACGGCGACGGCGCCGCTCACTGGTGTGGATGTTGTCGCACCGCCGATGAGCGTGATCGGCGGCGAACGCACCACGCCGGGCGGCAGATCGTCTTGCGGATTCTGTTGTGGCTGGCTTGGCGTCGTGTTTGCGGGGCGGTTCGGATCGAAGCGGGCGTTCGGCGGCAGCGCGATTTGTGGCGTGGGGCGTACACTCGCCTGCGGCTGCGGGACGATGCCGGAATTGCAGCGTGTGAGGTCGGCGCCGTTCAGCATGCGCGTCGGGCGACCATAGGAAATGATTTGGCCGACTTGCGCGGCGAGTGCGGCGCAGGCGCTGACGCCAGGGGCAGTCCACGGTCCGCTGATCGTGCAGGTCGAGCCTTCGCAGCGCCAGCGCAGATCGCCGGCGCGCACTTCGCCTTGCTGCCGCGCCATGGCCTGCGTGCGTGCGGTGTAAACGTAGGTTTCCTGCGCCCCGGCGAGGGGCGCGAGACAAAGCGCCAGGACGATGAAGCACAACGCACGTCGCATGGGCCAACCTCGGCGCGCGCATGATGGGGCGCCTTTGGGCGTGGTCAATGGCCTTGGACGTCGAAGCTCTGGAAAAGGAAAGGACGCGGAGTGGGAGCTCTCCGCGTCCTTCTTGGGCTCAAATGCGCGTCGGGCTTACGCGACGATCTGAGCAGCCTGGGCCAGAGTGGCGAACGCGCCGGGAAGGAGGAGCGCGGCCGCCGCGGCCAAGGAGAGAAACTTTTGCTTGATGGTGGTGGTCATTTGGAAGTCCCCGCTCGGTGTTCGTTGTTCGATGAACAAGAGATAGAACGGCCTAGGCCAGATCGATGTGACGGATGTCACGCCGCCGCTTCCTCCTCGAATTTCGCCAATCTTCCCGCCAAAGCCCGCGCTTCGGTGAGGTCGCGTCCGGCGATCCCGTCGATGAACGAACGCCACGCCGAATTACCGCGCAGGCGCGTCGAGAGAATGCGCGCGCCGAAAAGCGCGATCGGAATGAAGGCGAGGCCGATGGCGATATTCACCGCCAAGAACGTTCGCATGAATTCCGAGAGCGCGTAGAGGTCGACGTCCAGCGCGCCTTTCATGAACACGATGAAGAACGGGATCCACCAGATCACTTGCCCGGTGAGGAACGCCCATTGCGCCACGTGCGCGCGCTGTTCGCGGATCGCGGCGAGGCGCTGCTGGATGTGTGTCGGCGCCGCGCCGTAATCGATCGCGTCGAGTTGCGCGCGTTGGTGGAAGCCGATCGCGCCCATGGCGATCGTCCAGATGTGGATCGCCGCAGCAGGCACGACGAAGCGCCATTCGCCCCAATGATTGGCGACGAAGCTTCCCATGAGGATCAGCGTCAGAATCCATACCACGGTGTTGAACGGCCCCATCTCGGCGTGTCGGCGGATTTTCGCGCGCCGCGCATCGATCAGGGAATTGCGAAGCAGGGACGTGTTCACGTGCAGCGAACGCGCGAGCGCTTCATCGCGCTTGGCCCATTCGGCTTTTAGATCATCGAGCGTCATGGCTGGTGCTCCTTGGCCGCGGCTTGCAGCCGGGCTTTGATGCGGTTGAGGCGGGTGGAGACGTTGCTGGGGCTGGTGCCCAACGTCTCGGCGATGTCGGCATGGCTAAAGCCTTCGAGATAGAGCAGCACCAGCGCGCGGCTCATTTCGTCGAGGCCGTCGATCAGCGCGTGCAGCAGGCGCGTCTGCGCGTCGTCGGCATCGAAGGCGCGATCGGCGACCTCAAGGCCGAGATCAAGCGGCAATGTTTCGCGCAAGCGCCGCCCCTCTCGTCTCCTGTGCGAGATCGCGACATTCATCGCCACGCGATAGACCCAAGTCGAGATTTTCGACTGGCCACTGAAGCTGCCGAACGCACGCCATAGCTCGATCGCCATGTCCTGGATCAGGTCGCGGCGTTCTTCCGGGTCGCGGGCGTAGACGTAGGCGACCTTGTACAGGATCGCCTTGTGCGTCTCGATCAGAGCCGCAAAGCGCGTTTCGGGGGAGAGCGAGGCGTCCATCTTGCCCCGTTAGTCGCCGTGGCGGCGGGGAATGTCACACGCCGGCGCGAAAAATCACGCCGGCCGCAGCCGTTTGAGTTCGGGCATAAGCTTGCGCAGCGTAGGCGGCAACCACGGCATTTCCTTTGCGCTCAGCGGCGCTCCCAAATAAGTGCGCGCCAGGCCGGCCACGATGCGCGCGTGCTCTCTGTCTTTGAACTTCTTAACCGGCGTGCGGTCGTTGCGCTGCGAGACCCAAAGCTTGTGAAGAGCAAATGTACGTGGGTCCGGCGTCACGATGCGGAACGGGATTCCGTCCCCGCCGACGATCACCTGTTCGAACTGAGGCGATTGAATGAGCCACTCCACGCCGCCGATCGGTTGGGCTTCAACATCGGCGTTGGGGCGCATCTGCGCAAAATCGTCACCTTCGGGCACGATCAGATCGACGACATAGCCACGATTATTCGTGGCGTTGAAGCCATATGCCGTCGTGAACGAAGGATCGACGCGCCGAAGGACGCTCATCAAGCCGTGGCGACGCACCACGCCGGTTGCCGAGAGCAGCAAGGATTGGCGCGTGTCCCAGAGCAAATCCGCGTCGCCTGTTGCGACGTGTTCGCCGCCGACAGCTACGCCCGCCGCCGCTTCATAAGCATAAAGCGCGTTTGTGCCCGCGACGATGATGTGTGAGCCGAGCAATCCCTCGCTATCGAGTTCGCGGATAATTCGTGCGGCGATAGTGGGCATGCGGCCGATGCCAATGGCGCGGTTTACTGGCGCCATGAAGTCCATCCGCTTTTGAAGCGGCCGCAGGCGCGCGCGTAATTCCTTGTTCCGTTGATCGTGAGTGCGCTTGCGCTTCACCAACGCCGGTGTTTCGTGGCCGAGTGAGCGCAGCTTGCCCTCGCGCTTTTCGTAGAGATAGCGCCTTCCTTTGGAGGTATTCCAATAGAGCCCGCCCAGTGCCGCCAACTCCGTGGCAGTCGGCCGCCAAGCAGCGAAGATCTGCTGCGCATCGACGAGTTGGCGTCGTTGCTCGGCGGACAATTCGACGAAATCCAACTCAACCTCTTGAAATTAATGCAGTTGTAGTAGAAATCGCGAAATCGCGCAATGAACTACAACTCTATATATTTCAATGATATGAGTTGTTCACCCCGGCGTTACGATCTCGTCCACGGTGCCGGTCGTCACCGGGTGATAGGTCGGGCGTGCTTGCGCATAGACGCGCCGGGCGATCGCTTGGCCCCATGCGCCTTGCGCCATGAGCGCGCGATAGAGCGGGGCGACGAATTTGCGCCGACCTTGGCGGGTGAGGAAGTTTTCCAGCGACGCGCGCGCCGGCTCGTAGCCGTTGCGCACCGCGAGGTTCAGCCAATCAAACAGCACCTCGCTATTGCCGGTGGCGTTGAGGTTCAGCGTATTCTCAAGCTCGGCGAGGCGCGCGGCGGGCAGCGTGCGCGGGAGCGTCTGCAGGAAACGCTGGCGCTGATAGGTGCCCCAGTTCGCCCACGGCACGGCGCTCGCCGGCCCGCCGGCATTGAACGCGGTGACTTGCTGCGCCACCACCTCGAACGCTTGCGCGCGCGGCTCTTGTGCGTTCGACGGCAAGCCCGGCTGGTAGCACCACGCTTCAAGCTGCAAGCGCGCATCGAGCGCGCCGTCATTGCCGACGAGATTGGCGCGGAAATCCGCGAGCATGCGCTCGGTGGTCATCGGCTGGAATGCGTAGCGGTCAAAGTACGAGCGCAGCCAGCCATCGAGGCGCTGACGGCCGATCTCGCGCTCCATCGTGCGTAGGAACAGCGCGCCTTTGTCGTAGACGATCGCGGACACGGTGTTGTCGGGATGCACAGTGTCGGCGAGGTGCAGGCGGGTGAGGTCCGGCGGGTTGCTGGTGAGCGCGGTTTGGATGTCGGCCCACGCGAGCGCGTCCTGCATCGCCACGTGATCGGCGCCGAACAAAGCCTCGCTGATGCGGCCCTCGAAATAATTGGTGAAGCTCTCATTGAGCCAGGAATCCGCCCACACCGCATTGGTGACGAGATTGCCGCTCCACGAGTGCGCAAGCTCGTGCGCGACAAGCGCGACCAAGCTGCGATCGCCGGCGATGAAGGTTGGCGTGAGGAAGGTGAGGCGTGGGTTCTCCATGCCGCCGTACGGGAACGAAGGCGGCAGAACCAGCACGTCGTAACGGCCCCAGCGATAGGGTCCGTAGAGTGCTTCCGCCGCCCGCAGCATGCGTTCCATGTCGGCGCATTCGTTTGCCGCCGCTGTCACGACGCTCGGCTCCGCATAGACGCCGGTGCGCGGGCCGACGGAGCGGAACTCGAGTTCGCCGATGGCGATCGCGATCAGATACGGCGGGATCGGGTCCGGCATGCGGAAGCGATAGGCATCGCCTTGCGGCGCGAACTCGCCGTTCGGCGTGAGCATCTCGGCGCTCATCACCACTTTCAGGCCGCGTGGCGCGACGATGCGCGCGTCGTAGGTTTGGCGGATGCCGGGGCTGTCCTGCGTCGGCACCCAGGTGCGCGTCAGGATCGACTGACCTTGGCTGAACAAGAACGGCTTATTGCTCGCGGTCATCGACGGCTCGAGCCATTGCAGCGCGCCGGCTTCGGGATGCGTCTCGTATTCGATGGTGATGCTGCGCACGCCGGGGCCGATCTCGATCGTCAGCGGCGCGCCGATGTCAGCGCGATGGGCGCCGATCGAATAATTCAGCGCCGAACGCCCGGCGCGCACGGCGCTGATGCTCAGGCGATCGATGTCGAGCACGATTTCGTTCACGCCCGGCTGGGCCACGATCGAAAGCGTTGCCGAACCCACAAAGCGCTTGCGTGCGAAATCGGCGGTGAGATCGAGCGAGACGTGGGTGACGCGGGCGTCGTTGGGGCGGGCGTGCGTGAACGGATCGAGCGGCAGCGGCGCCATGGTCCCGGGCGCGGGCGCGCTCGCGCAGGCGGTTACCGCGGGCGTGACGAGAGCGGCTGCAAGCAGCGAACGCCGAATGATCATGTTTCCGTCCCCAAGGTCTTTGCCTGTTTTGCCGCACACAACGCGCACTACGACGCCGGGGCAAGGGGATTCGCGACGAGCGGCGGGCCGAAATCAGTCCGCGCGGTCTTCCTGGATCAGGGCGACCAGGGCTTTCTTGTCGGCGATCTTGATGCCGGCGCGGGAAATGCTGATCCAGCCTTCGTCGCACCATTCGTGCAGTTTGCGGTTCACCTTCTCGCGGCTCGCGCCGATGCGGCGGGCGAGTTCGGTTTGGGTGATGGTCACGGCGCTGCCCTCGCCGGCTTCGTCGAGCAGGCGCTGCGCGAGGCGGCCGCCGAGATCGAGCAGGTGGGCGTCCTCAAGCGCGCTGTCGGCGGCGCGCAGGCGCCGGCTCATTTCCGCGACGATGTTGAGGAGCGCCTTCGGCTCTTCCTCGAACGCCGAGATGGCTTGGTCGCGGGAAATCTTTAGCAAACGCGAACGGCGAATGGCGGCGATATCGGCGGAGCGCGCGCCGCCGTCGAGCACGGCCATTTCGCCGATCAGCGCAAACGGCTTCAGCGCCGCGATGCGTACGTCGCGCCCGGCCTCGTTCGAGGTGCGCACCTCGACCTCGCCTTCGAGCAGCACGTAAAGCGCATCGCCCTTGTCGCCTTTGGAGAAGAGGAGCGCGCCCGGATCGAGCGAAACCGTCAGCCCGTTCTTCGCCAAACGCGCGCGTGCGTCGTCCGACAGAGCCGCCATCAGCTCCGCTTTCGCCAAAGCGGCTTCAACGCCTTTGAGGTCGGTCGCCAATCCCATCGCGGGCGGAACATCGCGGCGAGCGGCGGTTCCGTCAACAAAAGACGCGCTCAGGCGGTCCCGCCCGGGGGAAAAGGCCCAAAATTTCGCGCTGTGTGCGAGCGGTTTTGGCCTTCAGGGCTTCATCAGCTGTTCGCCCATCAGCCGGTGCAGCAGATTGATGGCCTTGAGCGGGCGCGCCATGACTTTGAAATGCACGATCTGTTCGCCGTCGTCGCTGAATGTGATCATGTCGACGCCGTTGATGACGATCCCCTCGATCTCGTTCTCGAATTCAAGCACCGCGCCGTTCGCGCTGCGCCATTCGCCGACATATTTGAAGCCCGGCCCGCCGAGCACTTTCTCCGCGGCAGCGAGGTATTTGAACGTGATCTCGCGCCCGCGCTGCGGCGTGTGCACGACGGGGCTTTCGAACACCGCGTCCGGATGCAGCAGCTCCCACAGCGCCTTGGTGTCGTGGGATTGCATGAAGCCGTACCATTTCTCGAGCGCGCGCATTTGGCCTGCCTCCTAGCTGATCCCGTAGGCGATCAAAGTTATGGCAATCGTCATCAGCATCCAACCCGGATGACGCCCGCGTGTCGCCCATGCGTTACCGATCGCGCCATAGAGGAAATGCCCGCCAGCGAAGAGGGCGGTGACGAGCTGTGCGCTGGGATCAAACCAAAGCGCCGCCGCGATCAGCGCTAGCCCGCACCCGAGCCAGCTTGCGGTGCTGTAGTGGAGCAAAGCCGCGTTGAGGCGGCGGATTTGCCCGGAGATGCGCGCGTCAGTGGCGGCCTTATCGAGCGGCGCGACCATGAAACGATGTGTCAGCACGCCGTGAACGATGGCGGTGACGCTACCGATCGCGCCGGCGGCGATGAGCGCGGTGTTGTGCCAATCCATGCGCGCGAGTTTGCGCGCTTGCCGGTGCGTTAGCGCGATGTGTCAGAACAACGCGCGCCAATATGGACCGCCGGCGCCTCGCCGGCCGGCTCCACATTCTGAAAGTTGGCGCATGCCGGCGAGGGCGCCGGCGGTCCATATTAGCGCGTCGCCGTCGCCATTTGCCGGCGGATTTCGCGGCGGAAGAGGTCGATGCACTTGAGGCCCTGATCGGCGGTCTCGATGTGCCAGAACGTCCAGCCATTGCAGGCCGGCGCGTTGGTGGCGACGGCGCCGATGCGGTGGATCGAGCCGGTTTCGTCCTTCAGCGCTAGCGAGCCATCGGCGCGCACGCGCGCCTTGTGCTTGCGGTCCGGCGAGACGAGCGTATCGCCCGGGCGCAGGAAGCCGGCCTCGATGATCTGGCCGAATGGCACGCGCGGTTCTTCGCGCTTGGATTTCGTCACGGCGAGGTCTTCCACGGCCGCTTGCTCCACCTTCTTGAGCCGCGCCTTGGCGCCGGCGGCGTAGGTCGCGTCGCGTTCGATGCCGATGTAGTGGCGACCCAAACGCTTCGCGGCGGCGCCGGAAGCGCCGGTGCCGAAGAACGGGTCGAGCACGATTTCACCGGGCCGCGTCGTCGCCAGCACCACGCGATGCAACAACGCTTCCGGCTTTTGCGTCGGATGCAGCTTGCGGCCTTCTTTATCCTTCAAGCGCTCGGCGCCGGTGCAGATCGGCAGCGTCCAATCGGAGCGCATTTGCAGATCGTCGTTGAGCATTTTCAGCGCGTCATAGTGGAAGGTGTATTTCGACTCCTTCGACTTCGCCGCCCAGATCAAGGTCTCGTGCGCGTTGGTGAAGCGTGTGCCTTTGAAGTTCGGCATTGGGTTGGTCTTGCGCCAGACGATGTCGTTCAGCACCCAGAAGCCGAGATCCTGCAGGATCGCGCCGACGCGGAAGATGTTGTG
>CAZZFE010000067.1:0-15091 GCA_964653495.1 uncultured Terricaulis sp.
AGCACCTTGCCGAGACGGCCGACGAGGGCCATCAGGTCCGGCGTTGCGATCAGGCGATCGAAATCGATCTTGCCGCCATTGATCGTCTCGAACAGGTCGTCCGCGCCGACGATGTCAGCGCCGGCGGCGCGGGCCTCGTCAGCCTTCTTGTCCTTCGCGAACACAGCGACGCGCGCGGTGCGGCCGGTGCCGTTCGGCAGCGAGACGACGCCGCGGACTTGCTGGTCCGGGTACTTGGGATCAACGCCGAGGTTCATCGAGACTTCGATCGTCTCGTCAAACTTCGCGCCGCCCTTGCCGTTGGTGGCGCGCTCTTTGATCAGCTTCACGGCTTCGTCGAGCGTGTGGAGCTTGCGGCTGTCGATGTTGGCGTGGCTCTTTTGGATACGCTTCGGTGCTTTGGTCATGGCCCTACTCCACCACTTCCACGCCCATCGAGCGGGCGGTGCCGGCGATCATTTTCGCGGCCTGGTCGAGATCAGCAGCGTTCAGATCCTTCGCCTTGGCTTTGGCGATGTCCTTGCACTGCGCCATGGTGATTTTGCCGACCGTGTTGACGCCCGGCGTCTTCGAGCCGGAGCCCGGCTTCTTCGCCGTCGGCAGCTTCGCGGCCTTCTTGATCAGGAACGACGCCGGCGGCGTCTTGATCTCGAAGGTGAAGCTCTTGTCTTGGTAATAGGTGATCACGACCGGGCACGGATCGCCCTTGGTCATGTCTTGCGTGCGGGCGTTGAAGCCCTTGCAGAATTCCATGATGTTCAGACCGCGCTGACCGAGCGCGGGGCCGATCGGGGGAGACGGATTCGCCGCCCCGGCCGGCACTTGGAGCTTAATCTGCCCCAGTACCTTCTTCGCCATTTTTAGGCCTCTCGCTTACCGCCGGGCGATGGCTAAACCGCCCGACCTGAGTGGATGCGTGGTTGGGCCTGGCTAAAGAGCCTCCCACGCGGAAGCCGGGGGCTATAGCGGCTCAGACTCGGAAAGTCGACACCCTGCATTGCCTTTGGCGCCAAACGGGCGGAACTCTTAGTTTACACCCCTGACGCGAAAGGCCCCGCCCCGGTGAGCGCTGAGGAACAGCTCCGCCAGTTGCGCCGCCTGGGCCGGCTGGTCCGGCTCGGGACCTGGAGCGTCGCGCTCCCTGACTACAAGGTCCATTGGTCCGACGAGGTCTGCGAAATCCACGAGGTCGAGCCGGGGTTTGATCCGACGCTCGACAGCGGTCTCTCCTTCTACACGCCGGAATGGCGCGAACGCGTCCGCCAGGCCTTTTTTCGGTGCGCTGAGGGCGGTGAGCCGATCGACGAGGTGATCGAGATCACCACCGCCAAAGGCAAGCGGCTTTGGGTGCACACGATCGGCGAAGCCGTGCGCGATGCGGGCGGCAAGATCGTGCAGGTGCACGGCGCATTCCAGGACATCACCTCGCTCAAGGCGACCGAAAGCGAGCGCGATCTGCTAGCGCGGCGTCTGCGCGACAGCATGGAGTCAATGTCCGACGCGGTGATCATGCTCGACCGCGAATGGCGCTTCACGTTCGTGAACAAACGCGCCGAACAGATGCTGCAGCGCACGGCCAGCGAATTGGTCGGCAAGGATATGTGGGAAGAATTTCCCGCGGGCCGCAACACGGTGGCCTGGGACGCCTACAAGAAGGTGATGGATCACGGCGGCTCGTCGAGCTTCGAGGTTGAGTACACGCCGCTCAGTCTGTGGCTCGAAGTCAATGTCTTCGCCACCGACGACGGCCTCGCCGCATATTTCCGCGACACCAGCGAACGCCGGCGCACCAACCAGCTGCTACGCGAAACGCTCGAGCGTTTCATGATGGTGACGCAAGCGACCGCTGACGTCGTGTGGGATTGGAACCTCGTTGCCGACACGATTTGGTGGAGCGAGGGCATGCGTACGCTTTTCGGCTACGAGATCGCCAACCTGCCGCCAAGCTCCCAATCGTGGACCAACGGCCTGCATCCGAGCGATCGCGAGCGCGTGCTGACGAGCATCCATGGCGCCATCGATGGCGACGCCGCGGAATGGCAAGACGAATATCAATTCGTCTGCGGCGATGGCTCCTGCAAGAAGGTCATTGATCGCGGCTTCATCATCCGCGATGAGGCCGGCAGGGCCGTGCGCATGGTCGGCAGCATGATCGACGTGACGCAACAGCGCGAACTGGAAGCGCAATTGCGCCAAGCGCAGCGGCTCGATGCGATCGGCCAACTCACCGGCGGCGTGGCGCATGATTTCAACAATCTGCTGACGGTCGTGCTCGGCAATTCCGAATTGCTGGAGAGCCGCCTCGCCGATCAGCCGCAGCTGCGCGCCATCGCCGAGATGACGCGCATGGCCGCCGAGCGCGGCGCAGAGCTCACAAGCAGGCTCCTCGCCTTCTCGCGCAAGCAACCGCTCAATCCGAAACCCGAGGATTCCGGCCGCCTCGTCACCAACATGGCTGATCTGCTGCGGCGCGTGCTTGGCGATCACGTCGAGACCGACATCGAGATCGCCGACGGCCTGTGGCCAGCCTTGGTCGATGCTCCTCAACTTGAGAGCGCCGTGCTCAATCTGTGCATCAATGCGCGCGACGCGATGCCGGACGGCGGCCGCATCAAGATCGCGCTCGCCAACGCCAAAGTGCGCGGCGCCAACGAGGATGGCGCGCCGGCGGGCGATTACGTCACGATCTCGGTGTCCGACACCGGCGCCGGCATGAGTGCTGAAACTTTGGCGCGCGCGTTTGAGCCGTTCTTCACCACCAAGGAGGTCGGCAAGGGTTCGGGCCTCGGGCTATCGATGGTGTACGGCTTCATCAGCCAATCGAAGGGCCATATCAAAATTCACTCCGCGCTCGGCGAAGGCACGATCGTGCGGCTCTATCTGCCGCGCGCGGAGAATGCTGCGTCGAACCAAGCCGAAGCGAGTGATCAGGGCGAAATCGTCGGTGGCACGGAGCGCGTGCTGATCGTCGAGGATGACGATCTCGTGCGCGCGCAAGTCAGCGCCGAATTGGAGACGCTGGGCTATGAGGTCACGGCCGTGATCGACGGGCCACACGCGCTGGCGGCGCTGCAGGCGGGCGAATTCGATCTTCTGTTCACCGATGTCGTGCTGCCCGGCGGCATGAACGGGCGCCAACTCGCCGACAAAGCCCGCGCGTTGAAGCCGCGCCTGCCAGTGCTGTTCACCTCGGGCTACGCCGAGGACGTGATCGTGCATCAAGGTCAGGTGGAGAGCGGCGTGCACTTGCTGCGCAAGCCCTATCGCCGCCGCGATCTCGCCGCGCACCTGCGCCGCGCGCTCGATGATCGCGCATAAAAAAGCCGGCTGCGCGAACGCAGCCGGCTGATAGTGGCACTGGGAGGATTAGAAGCGGAACCGAAGCTCCGCACCAATCACGCGGCCTTTGTTGAGCGGCGAGAAGGTTGGCGGGGGTCGCGGACCCGCACCGTCGCCGCCAAACAGCGCCGCATCTGGCAGCTGCGTATCGCCGCCGAACGTCGCCTCGTTGCTGAGGTTCTGCCCGTAGAGCGCCAACTGCCACGGCCCCTCGTTCGGGGTGATCGTGAAGTTCGCGTCGACCTGATCGACAGCATTCAGACGACCGCGATTGTTGTCAGTGTAGAAGTTCTCATCGCGGTGGTTGAAGCTGACGCGGCTGGAGAGCGTCGCCCAATCGAACAAGTTCATGTCGTGAATGATGCTGAAGCCGTACGTCCACGGCGCGACGCGCGGGATGCTGAGCGCCGCATCGCACGGGCCCACCGTAGCGGCCGGGAGATCGCCGGCAACCGATGGCGTCAGGCAGTCAATGCGGAGACCGTCGAGGTCCACGTTGACAGTGTCATACGACCCGTCGACGTAGCCGATCTGAGCGGTGACAGTGAGGTATTCCGCTGGACGCAGTCGGAACTCTGCATCAAAGCCCTGCAGAACAGCGTCACCAGCGTTCACGATCACCTGCTGCACGCCGGAAGCCAAATCGGCCACGTTGGTCTCGCGCTGCATGCCTTCGATCGTGTTGTGGAACGCGGCGAGGTTCATCCGCAACGCACCATCGAACAAGTCCTGCTTCAGGCCGACTTCGAACGAGCTTTGCTCTTCCGAGTCAAACGCCGTCGGCCGCCCGCTGGTCACCGCATCACCGAAAGTCGTGACGCGGAAGTTCACGCCGCCAGAACGGAAGCCCTTGGCCCAGAAGGCATAGAGGTTCGTATCGTCAGATGGCTCGAACTGAATACCCACACGTGGCGACACATCGTTCCAAGAGAGATCGAACGGACTGTCGGAATAGTTCAGCGTACGCAGCGCGATGCTGCCGCCGACGACGCCTTCACCTGCAACAACGTTGACACCGTCGAGTGCGTCCGCAGCTCGGCGAACACGCGAAACGCGCGCTTCCTTGTTCTCTTCCGAATAGCGCAGGCCGAAGTTCAGCGTGAACATGTCGTTCAAGTGCCAATCGGTGTTCACGAAGGCGGCCATCGAGTCGAAGTCGCCATCGCCGCCGCCGACACGAAGGACGGCGCCGCCCGCGAGCGAACGTTCTTCGATGTAGAGCAGGCTCTGATCGAAATAGTAGAGGCCTGTCGTGACATCGAGCGGGCCGAACGTGCCCGCGTAGCGCAATTCGCCGCTCACTTGCTCTTGCAAGCTTACAGCACGCGCATGGAAGCCGTGACCGGATGTGGCGTCGATATCAGAGCCGGTGAGGCCAGTATTTTCCCGCCAACCAGCGATCGCGGTGACGGTGCCATCGCCGAACGGGACATCCCAGTTCAACTCGCCCGTCCAGCTCCGCGCTTCGCCTTTGGCGAAGCCAGGATTGTCGATCGAGAAATTGAACGAGTCGCGCGCGAACAACGCGTGGTTCTGGCCAGCGGGGCCGTCGCCGTCGCTATCCGAAGTCTCGCCCTTGATCAGGATGCTGAGGTCATCGGTCGGACGCCAGCGCACCGAACCACGGATGATCGTCAGTTCCGCGGCGCCCTGCTCTTGGCCGTTGAAGTCGTTGTGCCACCAGCCGTCATCGTCGCTGTGATAGACAGCGATACGGCCCGTCAGCGTTTCACCGAGGCCGAACAACGGACCGGAGATCGCCGCGTCTTGATAATTGCGCGTGCCGGTCTCCACGCCAGCGCGGGCCGAAACCTCAAGCTCGTCGGTCGGGCCCTTCGTGCGGATCAACACCGCGCCGCCGGTGACGTTGCGGCCGTAGAGCGTGCCTTGCGGACCGCGCAGAACTTCGATGCCGGCGAGGTCGAAATTGTCGACCAGGATGCCGCCATTGATGCCCTGATAGACGCCGTCGATGAACACGCCGACCGTCGGGTCAACCGATGGGATCGAGCTGTTGATGCCCAGACCACGGATACCGAAGTTGGCGACGCCCGGCGACGTGCCGATGTCTTCCATCTGCACGTTCGGCATAGTGTAGGTGAGGCTTTGCAGATCTTGGAAGTTCAGCGCCTGCAATTGCGTGTCGCTGAACGCCGTGATGGCGATAGGGATATCCTGAGCGATCGCGTCGCCGCGCTTGGTGGCTGTGACGATAATTTCGTCATCGAGCGCATCTGTGGCCTGCGCCCAAGCTTGCGACGTGCTGGCCATGCACATGGCCGTGCCGAGCCCAAGCGCGAGCTTGAAACCCAACCCATTGCGTCGCGTCGGCGCCGACGCGCCGCCTCGTGATTTAGTCATTGTACTCCTCCCGCTATTCCCTGGGCGCATCTGCGGCGCCATTGGGATCCAACATACACAAGTGTATTGGCAGCGCCATACACTTGTGTATGGAATGGGGCGCGACGATACGGGCGGTGGCGCCAGCGACACGCTTCCGCTACGTAGCTCGCCCGTAATTACCGCTACAGGCTTTGTTTGACGGCAGAACCCACCCCCCGAAAGTCACGCGCCAAGGCTGACGCTGCGGCAACTTTGGACGCGGATGCGTGGATCGAGGCGGCGATGGACGCCCTCGCCGAGGGCGGCGTGGACGCGATCCGGGTGGACCGGTTGGCCAAGAAGCTCGGCGTCACGCGCGGCAGTTTCTATTGGCACTTCAAGGATCACGACGCGTTGCTGCGCGCGGTGCTGCGCGATTGGCGCAAGCGCGCGACGTACAGGCTGCGCCCGCGCATTGAGCGCGCGGATGGCTCGCCAAAGGATTGGCTGCGCGAATTGCTCAATTTGCCGAACTCAAGCCCGCGCGCGGCGCGCGGCGCGGCGATCGAGCTTGCGATCCGTCTGTGGGCGCGGCGCGATCCTGACGCCGCGCGCGTCGTGCGCGTGATCGACCGCACGCGTCTCACCTATTTCGCGGGCCTGATGCAGCAACGCGGCTTTCCGGCGTCGGAAGCAAAAGGCCGTGCGCTGTTGTTCTATGCGTATCTGATGGCCGAGGGCTCGATCGCTGTGGATAAAAAAGACGAGGCGATGATCGCCGCGTGCGAGCGTTTGTTGCTCGACTCGTAATTTACCCACTGCACTTCGCGCCTGATCGCGCGGGCGTTTGCGCTAAACTCAAGCGATGACCAGCCCCCGCCCCCCATTCTTGCGGATCCTGGGCGCGATCTTCCTCGCACAGGTTCTCATCATCGCCACCACCGCCGCGTACATGCTGAGCTACAGCAATCTGATCGCGCCCGGCCAAAGCGAAGCCTTCTATCTCGATCACGTGCGCGTCGCTGGACCGCTGATCTCGATCATCGCCGGCGCGGCGATCTTCTATGCGCTGGCGTTCTGGCTTGGCCGCGCCGCGATCGAGCACCGCATGGCGTCGGCGTTTTTGTTCTGGCTCGGATTCGTGGTGCTTTCGACGGGGCTGACGCTGCTGATCGACGGCGTGCGCGCCCTCGCGGATGCAGCGCCCGTGATCATGGCGTCGCACATCGTGAAGCTGGCGGCCGCCTTCTTCGGCGCACGCGCCACGATCGGCGCGCACTCGATCGCGTCTTAGAAGCCCAGCAGCTTGGCGTAGCGGTCGCGATGATAGCTCGCGCCGCCATAGAGCGCTTCGGCTACACGCGCGCGCTTCAGGTACAAGCCGGCATCGTGCGCGTCAGTCATGCCGATGCCGCCATGCATCTGCACCAGCTCGCTTGAGACGAGATGCAGCGTGTCGCCAGCGCGGGCCTTGGCGAGGCTCGCGAGTTCGGCGACGTCGTTGGCGTTGCGATCCAGCGCGTCGAGCGCGGCCATCACGCACGAGCGCGTGAGCTCGATGTCGGTGAACATCTTCGCCGCGCGGTGCTGCAGCGCCTGAAAGCCGCCGATCACTTGGCCGAATTGCTTGCGTGTCTTGAGATACTCGCTGGTGATCTCGAACGCCTCAAGCGCCTGACCGACCATCTCGGCCGCCATGCCGATCGCAGCGCGATCGCGCACTTGCTCAACCAACGCCGCGCCGCCCTTCAGCGGCTCGGCCGGCGCATTCTCGAACGTGACATCCGCCGCGCCACGGCTATCGACGGTGATCAGCTCGCGACGCGATACGCCTGGCGCATCCGCCTTCACGAGATAGAGCCCCTCGGCGCTGGCGACGATGAAGAGATGCGCGATGTGTCCATCGGCGACGTAGCTCTTCTTGCCGCTGATCTTGCCGCTCGACACCTTCAGCGCACTCTTGCTCGGCGCATGGTGCGCGCCTTCGTCGATCGCGAACGCGACGATACATTCGCCGCTGGCGATCTTCGGCAGCCATTCGGCCTTCTGTGCATCAGAGCCGCCGAGCGTCAGAGCGCTCGCGCCGATCAAGGCGGTCGAATGCAGCGGCGAGGACACGAGCGTGCGACCTGCAGCTTCAAGCACCAGGCCCAAGCCGACATAACCAAGCCCCGCACCGCCATGCTCTTCCGGCACGAGCACGCTGGCGAAACCAAGCGCCGCGATCTCGGACCACAGTTCAGGATCGCGGCCGTTCTTCTTCTCGTCGCGCATCTTGCGGAAGCGCGTCACTGGCGCCTGCTCGCGGAAGAAATCGCGCGCGCTATCACGCAGCAGCGTCTGCTCTTCGGTCAAAGTAAACGTCATTGCGTGTCCCTCAAGCCCAGCACGCGCTTGGCGACGACGTTGAGGTTCACCTCAGTCGTGCCGCCTTCGATCGAATTGCCCTTGGAGCGCAGCCAGCCGCGCGTGACGGCCAGTTCCTCGCCAGCAAAACCATCGCCGCCCCAGCCGAAGCCGCGCGTGCCCGCGGCCTCCAGCATCAACTCGCAGCGCTCAATGTTCAGAGTCGCGCCGGCGACTTTGAACATCGACGCCATGTGGCTGACGTTCTGGCCAGCTTTCGCCTCTTCCGTCGCGCGCTGCGTTGTCAATGCGTACGCACGCTCGGTCATCTTGTGCGCGGCGATGCGTGCGCGCAGATCGCCATCGACCAGCCGGCCATGCTCGCCGAGGCCAACATTGTCGCGGGCGATGTCGACGACATCGACGCGCGCGCCCGAACCGAAGCCGGAAATGTTAGTGCGTTCGTACTGGAGCAGCCGCTTGGCGATCTCCCAGCCGCCATTGAGCCGCCCAACCATGTTCTCCTTCGGGATCTTCACGTCGGTGAAGAACGTCTCGCAGAACGGCGAAGCGCCGGAGATGAGCTTGATCGGCCGCGTCTCGACGCCGGGCGTTTTCATGTCGATCAGCACGAAGGAGATGCCTTCATGCTTTACACTCGTATCGGTGCGCACCAGGCAGAAGCACCAATCGGCGTAGTTCGCGTACGAGGTCCAGACCTTCTGGCCGTTGATCAGCCAATGATCGCCCTTGTCCTCGCACTTGGTCATCAAGCCTGCGAGATCGCTGCCCGCGCCCGGCTCGGAATAACCCTGACACCAACGGATTTCACCGCGCACGATCTTCGGCAGATGTTCCTTCTTCTGCTCCTCGTTCGCGTATTCGAGCAGAACGGGACCGAGCATCCAGAGGCCGAACGAATAGAGAGGCGGGCGCGCATTGATGCGCTTCAGTTCGCGTTGCAGCACCGCGTTCTCGGCGTTCGTCAGCCCGCCGCCGCCGTACGCTTTCGGCCAGATTGGCGCCGTCCAGCCGCGTTCGGCCATGCGGTCGAGCCACAGCTTGGCGTCGTTCGAGAAAAACTTGGCGTTGCGCCCGCCCCAGACGATCTCGTCTTCCGATGCGAACGGCGCACGCATGCTCTGCGGGCAATTCTCTTCGAGCCACGCGCGCGTCTCGGCGCGGAAAGCTTCGAGGTTTGCTTCTGACATTGGTCGCGAACTCCTCCGGCGCTGATCTAACACCCGCGCGGCGTCGCGCGCCAGTTCGCGTTACGGCAGCGCGCGCGGCTTTGGTTCAGCACTGGTGAGCATCGCTGCTTCCGCCAGCACGATCGGCAACGTCCACGCGCCGGGCGCTGCGATGTAGCGCGGCTCCCAACGCGGGCCGAATTTGTCCTTGAACGCGCGCAAGCCCTCGAAGCCGTAAAAGCTTTCGCCATATTGCTTCACCAGCCGCCCCACCCGCGCGAACAGCGAGGCGTATTGATCCTCCGCCAGCCCCGCGAGCGGCGCCATGCCAAGATCGAAGCTTTCGTAGCCTGCGGCCTGCGCCCACAAAATAATTTCAGTGAACAGAAAATCCATCACACCGCTTGGCGCGGTCTCCGGATGGAAGCGCATGAGATCGAGCGTTGCGCGCTTACCGCCTGGATTGGTCCAGATGTTCGCGAAAGCGACGATGCGTCCATGCAAGCGCACCACGGCGATTTGGTGGCGCGCGAGATATGCCGGATCGAAGGCGCCGAGCGAGAATGATTTCTCCTTGCCGCCATGGCTGGCGAGCCAGGCGTCGGACACGGCGCGCAATTCATCCCACAACGCCGGCTCATGCGGCGGCGAGAGCATTTCGAACACCGCGCCCTCGCGCTCCACGAAGCGCCGCCGCGCCGAGCGCAACTTCTGACGCGCAGAGCCCGCAAGCGTGAACTCGCGCAATTCGACGATCGCGTTCTCGCCGACTTTCTCGACGCGAAAGCCAAGCTCCAGCAAATCCGGCAACAGCTCTGGCGTCGCCGCATAGACGACAGGCCGCAGCGAGAGCTTGTCCCCTTCCGCCCGCAGCGCCGCGAGAGCTTCGCGCCACGCTTTGCGCGGTCCAACCGGTCCGCCCATGGCGATCAGACTTGAGCCGCTCTTAGCGCACATCACAAAAGCGTTGCGCGCGAACAGGAAGCTCTTGTCGCCCGTGAAGGCGAGTTGCGCATCAGGCAGCGCTTCAGGGGACGCGGCGATGATCGACTCCGCCTTCGCCAAATCGTCACCGCCCGCGAGCACCGGCTTGCCGACGCGGCGTGTCAGCAAATAGCGCTGCACAATCAGCGTCGCAAATACCGCGACGCCAAGCGCCACAGCGCGACCGGGACGGCCCAGATGGCCTTCCGTGAGCAACGCCCACCATGGCGCTTCGGCGAAACCCGGCCGCGAGCCCGCCCACAAGAACGCGCCCATCATCGCAACGCCAAGCGCGGCGGCGATAGCGATCGCCACGCGCGGATCGGGCGCAAGTTCAACCAGACGCGAGTGCCGGTAGAAGGCGCGTCGTGAAAGCCCGAGCAAAATCGCAGCTAGGCCGGCGGCGATGGCGGCCACGACATCGCCGTGGCGCAACAGCGCGTAGAGGCATGTCGCACCGAGCAATGTCGTCGTCGCTGCCCATGCGGCGTCCACGCGGCGCATGAGCCCTGTCGCCAGCGCCATCAGCACGACGCCGCCAATGCTGGCGGTCAGCTCCGGGAGTTCTTCAACGAAACGCTCCAGCGTATCGAGCCCACGCACGTGCTGCAGCGCCGGCGTCGCAACCGCGAGCAACGTGAAGGCGCCGGCGATAAACGCGGCGCTGGCGAAGATGGCGGGCGCGGCTTCGAAGAAGCGCTCGCGCCATTCCTCCCAATCCAGCCGCTGCGTTTCCGCTTTCGCCGTGCCCATCGCCCGCTAGTAGCGCAGGCGAAGCTCCGCGCCAATGACACGGCCTTTGTTCAGCGGCGAGAATGTCGGCCGCGCGCCGCCGGTGTAGCCGAAGGCGGCTGACGACGGCAGAATCGTGTCGCCGCCCCAGGTCGGATCGTTGGTGAGGTTCTCGCCATAGATGGCGAGTTGCCAACGCCCGCCGTCCGGCGCGTAGGTGATGTTGGCGTCGATGACATCGACCTCGGCCAAGCGGCCGAAATTGGTGTCGTTGTAGAAGGCCGGGTCGCGGTGATTATACGCGAGGCGCCCAGCAAGCGCGCCGCCGGCGACCGGATGCTCGTAGTTCAGTTCCACGCCATAGCTCCATGGCGCGAGGCGCGGGATTTCGAGCGCGAGATCGATGGCGTTGACGAAGCCGTCGCCGCTCAGATCACCGGTGACGTTGTCGTACTCGCCATGCACGTAGCCCGCATGCGCCGACACGCTGAAGCGCTCCGTCAGCGCATAGCGCGCTTCGATCTCGCCGCCATAGATGGTGGCGTCGCCGGCGTTGAGGACGACTTGCTGCACGCCGGAGACGGGATCAGGCAAGTTCGTCTCGCGCTGCATGTCCTCGATCTCGTTGTGGAAGAAGACGACGTTCACGCGCCCGCGGCCCTCGGCGAAATCCTGCTTCAGGCCGATCTCGAACGTCGATTGTTGCTCCGGATCGTAGGCGCGCGGCGCGAGGCTCAGCGAAGCAGTGCGGAAATTGGCGCCGCCGCCACGGAACGCGCGCGACCAAGAGGCGTAGAGGTTCGTGTCCGCGCTCGGGCGCCATTGGACGCCGACGCGCGGGGAGAGATCGTCCCATTCCTGATCGAACGGCGTATCGGAGAAGTTCAACGTCCGCGCATCGATGCTGCCGCCGTCGACGCCCTCGCCCGGGATCAGCACGAGCGGACCGTTGAGGTCATCGATGGCGCGGCGCACGCGCGAGATGCGTGAGTGCTTTTCTTCCTGCGTGTAGCGCAGGCCGGCGCTCCAGGTGAGCGTATCGGTCGCGGCCCAATCGACATTGGCGAACGCAGCCCAGGTGGTGAAATCGCCTTTGCCGCCGCCGGTGCGGCGGAAGCTCGGCGAGAAATTGCGCTCATCGATGTAGAGAAGACTCTGATCGAGATAGTAGATCCCCGCCGTGACGCCAAAGGCGCCGAACGTGCCAGCGTAGCGCAACTCTTCGCTGAACTGGCTTTGCTCGTTCAGCACGCGTGTGTGGAACACGAAGGCTGACGTTGAATCGATATCCGCCGCCCACGGCACGACGACATCGCGCCAGCCGGTGATACTGGTAATGACGCCATCGCCGAAGCCGACGTTCCAATTCGCCTCAAGCGTCGCCTGTTCCCAATCCGTGCCGGCGTAGCCTGGATTGTTGATGGCGAAATCGAAGCTGTGGCGGGAGTGCAGCGCGTGGTTCTGACCGACGGGGCCATCGCCGTCGCTATAGCCCTGCTCCAAGCGCAGCAGAAATTCGAGCTCCGGCGAAGGCGTGAGCCGCAACGTGCCGCGCCAAGCATTGGTTTCGCTGGCGCCGAATTGCGAACCGTCGAAATCATTCTCGAACCAGCCGCTATCGTCGCTGCGCAAGATCGCCAGCCGCCCGCTCAGCAGGCCCGGCGCGAGCGGCCCGGAGATCGCCGCTTCTGCAATGACATTTGGGCCAGTCTCAACAGCAATGCGGCCGCGCGCTTCGAACTCATCGCTTGGCGCCAAAGTGCGCACGAGTACGGCGCCGCCGGTGACGTTGCGGCCATAGAGCGTGCCTTGCGGACCGCGCAGCACTTCGACGGCTTCAACGTCGAACCCGTCCGTGATCGCGCCGGCGTTCACACCATAATAGATTCCATCGACAAATAGCCCGACCGCGGGATCAACCGACGCGATGGATGAGTTCACACCGACGCCGCGAATAGAGAAATTGGCGATGCCGCGCGCCGTGCCGATATCTTCGAACTGCACGTTCGGCAGCGTGTAGGAAAGCGATTGCAGATCCTCGACGTTGCGGTGCGCGAGATCTTCTTCGCCGAACGCATTCATGGCGATCGGCAAATCCTGCGCGCGCGCGTCGCCGCGCTTGCTTGCAGTAACGATGATTTCGTCATTCGCCGCGCTCTGCGCTTGCGCGACACTCGCGCCGAGCGCCACGGCGAACACCATCGCCACGCTGAATTTCGTCATGCTCTCGTCCCCTCGCGCGTTGGCGCGTGGGTGAGTTACGCCCGGTCAAGCGACGTGCAATACGATTCCCGCGAACGCCGAATGTGACGCCGCTGTCAGCATCGCCGCAGGCGTTGAAACGCAACGCGTGCGAAGCGGCGCTTCAGTGTGACTTCAGTTTCGCTTGCGTTCGCTCAAGGCGCGTCCACGCCCCATTCGCGCGCGCGATCGTCGAGATAGCCGACGCAGCGGTCGGGATTCACGAAAGCCGCCGAGTTCGTCGGAAGCAAATCGCGACGTGCGTCGAGATCGAAATTATGGCCGTGCACTTCGAGGAACACTTCACACGGCAGGCTGCGCAATTTCGCGATGCTGCGCGCAGCGTCGGCTTCTATGCCTTCGTAGTCGTCGCCAAGCCGATAGAGCGGCAGACGCGCGAGAGAGCAGATCAGCAAGGCTTGGCGCGTCTCGCCGGCGATCGTCACCGGAAACGAATAAGAGGTGCAGCCGCGCGTGTGACCCGGCGTGAAATGCGCTGTCACAGTCACATCGCCGAGCGTGATTTGTTCGCCATCGCGCAGCCGATGAACGTTCTCAACGCGGTCGAACTCGAAGAAATTGCGGATCACGAACGAGAAATCGTTGTGTCCGCCCGCCTCCAGCACGTCCGCGCCAAGCGGGCTGGCGTAGACGCGCGCGCCCGTCGCGTCCTGCAACGCGGCGATGCCCGCAGCGTGGTCGAAATGCTCGTGCGTGTTGAGGATGATGCGCACGTCGCGCGGATTGATACCGCGCTCGCGTAGGCTCTCCAGCACCATCGGCGCGGTGTCGGCATAGCCGCCATCGATCAGGATGACGCCTTCGCTGGTGCGGAGCGCGTACACAGCGACGCCGGACGAGCCGACATATTCAAGCCGCGGCGCGATCTCGAACGGCGGGTATGGATCGTTGTCGTTTCGATAGGCCGCCCACGCGCGCGCCGACAAAGTCGGCGTGCATGCGAGCACGGCTACAGCGCCGAACAACAGCAAAAGCAGAAGAGCGAAGAGGCGCAGCATCACCACGCCCCTTTCGTGTTAGCGCAGCTTTTCGACCTGGCCGTATTCGAGGTCCACGGGCGTTTCGCGGCCGAAGATCATGACCGCGACCTTCAGGCGGCCGCGTTCTTCGTCGACCTCCGACACCATGCCTTCGAAGCTCTGGAACGGACCATCCGACACGCGCACACGCTCGCCGGTTTCGTAGTGGATGAGCTGACGCGGCTTCTGCGCGCCCTGCTCCGCGACGTGGCCGAGAATGCGCTGCACTTCTTTATCGGAAACCGGTTGCGGCTTGTTTTGCTGGCCGAGGAAGCCGGTCACCTTCGGGGTGTTCTTCACGAGGTGATAGGCCTCGTCCGACATCTCCATCTTCACCAGCACATAGCCCGGGAAGTGGCGGTTCTGCCGAACCTTCTTCACGCCGCGCACGACTTCGGTGACTTCCTCGGTCGGTACCTGGATGTCTTCGAATTGGTCCTGGAGGCCTTGGCGCTGCGACTGGTCGCGAATGGCCTCGGCGACCTTCTGCTCGAAGTTCGAATAGGCGTGAACGATGTACCAACGAGCAGTCGTCACCGCTCTCTCCTCAGTGAGTGTCATTATAGGCCCAAGATGAGCGTGATCAGGAAACGCATCAGCGAGTCGATCAGGAAGAAGAAGATCGCCGCCGTGACGCCCATGATCAGCACCATGATCGTCGACACGGTGACTTCCTGGCGCGTCGCCCACGTAACCTTGCGGCCTTCAGCGCGCACTTCGCCAAAGAACGCGAACGGTCCGCCGCGGCGCTTTGGTGGTTCTGCTTCGTCGTCGTGAGCCGTCATTGTTTCCGTTTCAAATTTCTAGACTTCCGCCCCTCGTCGGGGATGGCAGGAGTTGAGGGACTCGAACCCACGACCCTCGGTTTTGGAGACCGATGCTCTACCAGCTGAGCTA
>CAZZFE010000068.1:0-14094 GCA_964653495.1 uncultured Terricaulis sp.
CGGTGGCGTAGCTCATCTGGTTAGAGCGTGGGATTCATAACCCCAAGGTAGGTGGTTCAAGTCCACCCGCCACCACCATTTTCCCTTGAGCGCCAACGGCCTCGCTGCCCGCAACTGGGGCGGCCCCGTCCGTCTCCGGCCTCCTCCGAAGCCTTCCCTCGAAATCTGCCGCTTGACGAAAGCGCGCTTTGGGATTTCCAATCAAAAGAAAAATCCTGGGGAGGATTTGAATGACGATCGCCGAGCCGACAAAGGTCGATGCGCCGTCCAAACGCGATGACGCCTTTTGCGTGATCGCCCTCGCGCTTGCCTGCGTCGGGACATACCTAGGCGCCCAATTGATCGCATCAGGGGCGCTGATGGCTTTCGACGCCTTCTCGCGGATGCTGCACTAGACCGCCTTTAGATCAGGCGCTCGTTCACCGCACCGAGATCGCCGGCCCAGCCGGTTTGGGCGGCGGCGCTGTGCGCGTCTGCCGCGGCCGTGTTTCCTAGGCTCCGCTCGGCGCGCGCCAGGACGACCAACGTCATCGGATCGTTGGGCCAGTCCTCCAGCACTTTGCGCGCCTCGATTGCGGCTTCGCGTGCACGTCCCGCTTCCAGCAGCGCAAGCGCCGCGCTGCGGCGGACTGGATACCAGAAGAGCGGCGGATCACCGCCGTCGAAGGTGCGTTCCTGCAGGCGAGCGGCGCGTTGGAAATAGCGATGCGCGTCGCGCGGTTGGTCACGCAGCAGTGCGGCCCGGCCGAGCAGGACATCGCGGGAGATCGAGACCAATGCACGCGTGTTGCTGGCGCGCCGGCCATAGGCGTTGAACCCGCGCATCTCCACTTGCATGGCGCGCGCTTCACGCTCAACCGCCGCCGCATCGCCTTGCCGCGCCAGCGCTTCGCCGCGCGCATAGCGCCACATGCCGCGCAGATATGCGCCGCCGCTGGGCTCCGCCAGCGCCAGCAATTCGGCCGGCTCGCCATAGCGCGCTTGCGCAAGCAGAGCGGCGGCCTTCAACACCTCGCGATAGTCCGCCTCCGGGACGGGTTTCGTCCACGTCGACTCGTAGTGACGCGCGAGTTCAAGCGCCAGGTCGCCATCGCCAGCCATCATCGCACCGCCCATGCCGAAATGCACGTTGTGCGAATGATAGGGCACTTCTTCGAGCGGCATGTCTGAACTTGTGTCGCGCAGATAGCGTTGATCGGCGCGCACGGCTTCGAGATTGGCGACGCCCGCCTCGCGATAGCGGCCCAAGCGATAATAGGTGTGCGAGGGCATATGAATGAGATGGCTCGCCGCCGGCGCCAAGGCGCCGAGCCGATCCGCGTACGGCTCGGCCTTTTCGTTCTGGCCCGCCCACTCCGCCGAATGGATGTAGAAATGGATCGCACCCGTATGCTCCGGCGCGCGCGCAAGCACTTGCTCCAGCCGCGACATCGCCTGTTCGGGCGCACGATCCGCGATCATTTCCGCGTCGGCGGCGAGCACCTGCAGCGTATCATCGTTCGGCGTCTGGTTCGCGAGCGCCACCATCGCATCCGCGAATGCGCCGGAACGCCGGTTCAGATTTCCTGAGTATCGCACGCGCAACGCATCAATGAGCGCCTTGTTGGTCGCCGATTCATTCGTCGCCAATGCCTCCGCCGCGCGCACGCGCTCAAGCAGGCCGTTCGCAGTAGCCTCATCGACGGGGAAATTGATCGTCGGGCCGCCGGACCACGCCTCGCCCCAAATGCACATCGCGCAAGCCGGATCGAGCCGCTGCGCCTCTACGAAAGCAGCCACCGCCGCCGCGTGATTGAACGCCCACGCGTTTTGCAGCCCATAGTCGAACCAACGCTTCGCTTCGGCGTTCGCGGATATGTCCATCGCGCCGGAACCAAAGCCACTGACCATCGTTGGCCGCGACTGGGCAGCGGTCGGCGCCGCTTCGATTTCGGCTTTGCAGAGAGACGACAACAGGAGCTGCGACAGCGTATTGCCAGGCGATGCCGAGGCGCCGACCAAAGCGGCCGCCAGTGTGACAAAGGCAAGTCTGATCATGAAAGTATCCCCACGGCTGAGGATACTAACTTTGCGTCAGCCCGATCTCAAAACCATTTCCGCCGCCAACGGGCGCGATCGCGCTTACAGGGCGGCGAATATGGCGCGCACTTTGTCGACCAGCGCCCCATCAAGCAGCGGCTTTTCGACAATGTCGATCGACGCGGCGGCGGCGCGGGCCTTGGTCATGGCGGTCGGATGAGTCGTGATCAAGATCGCCGGCGCGCTTCGTCCGCGTTCCCGAAGCATCAGCACGGCGTCGAGACCGGAGACGCCAGGCAGACGATAGTCGATCACGATGCAAGCGCCGTCCTCGGGTGAGGCCGCGAGCAATTGCTCGCCGCTCTCGTAGGTGCATACCTGGTAGCCGTAGGCCTCGAACGCAAAGCGCATCGACGTGAGCACGGCCGGATCGTCATCGACCAGGATCAGGTGGTGAGGTTCAAGGGCAGACGCCGCCATTTGACGCGCTTAGCGCGGGCCTAGCCGGCATGCGTTGATTTGCCTCAAGCGCTGGCGGTAAGCGCCATGCGCACGAGGTCCGAGAGCGTCCGCGCGCCCATCTTTTCCATCACGTTGGCGCGATAGATTTCCACTGTGCGCGGACTGATGCCAAGTTTCAGCGCAGCCGATTTGTTCGATTCACCACCGGCGATCGCGGTGAAAACGTCCTGCTCACGCGCCGTTAGCGATGCGATACGACGACTGATGTCGTCGCGCTCGGCCTGTCGATCGGAGGCGCCCAGCAATCTTTGCAGCGCGACATCGATGGCGTTGAGCAGCGCCTGATCGTCAAACGGCTTCTCAAGAAAATCGACCACGCCCGCCTTCATGGCTTCGACCGCCATCGTCACGTCAGCATGGCCGGTGAGCACGATCACGGGGTGCGCGAAGCCCTCCTCCTTCAGCCGCCCCACGAGCTCCAGACCCGTCATACCCGGCATGCGCACGTCAGTGACGACTACGCCCGGCTCGTGCGCGTCCAGCTGGGCCAGCAGCTCGAGTGCAGACTCATAGGTGCGCACGTCGTGGTCAGCCGCGCTCAGCGTGAAGCGTAGCGAGTCCCTCACCGCGGCATCGTCGTCCACCACATGAATGATCGCGTTCGTGCTCATGTTCTCGCCATCGCGCCTTCTTCATCATGCGCCAAACGCACCGTGAAATGGAAGATGGCGCCCCCGCCAGGATTTGGCTCGGTCCAGATGCGCCCGCCATGCGCCTCGACAATCGTGCGCGAAATCGAGAGTCCGACGCCCATGCCGGTCGGTTTTGTGGTGACGAAGGGTTCAAACAGACGTTCCGCCGCCACTGGATCGAGACCCGGCCCGCTATCGGCGATGCTCACCACCGCGAGGTCATCCTGAACCGAGGTCGACACAAGCAATTGCCGACGCGCTTGGCCCTGCATCGCATCCACGGCGTTGCGGACAAGGTTGACGATGACCTGCTGGATCTGCACGCGATCGACGATCACACGATCAAGATGCGGATCGATGGCGTAGTGCGCCTCAACGCCGCTCTCCTTGGCGCCGAGCAGTGCCAAGTCGCAGGCCTCGTGCACGATCTTCGCAAGCGATTCCACTGTTCGCTCGCCCTCGCCACGCGCCAGGAAATCGCGCAGCCGGCGGATGATGTCGCCGGCGCGCACTGCTTGGTCGGCCGCCTTGCCGATCGCTTCGCTGACGCGCAAATCGTTGTCCGGCGCGCGCTCCAACAGGCGCTTGGCGCCGTTGAGATAGTTGGCGATGGCGCTGAGCGGTTGGTTCAGCTCATGCGCTAGCGCGGACGCCATCTCGCCCATCGCGCTCAGCCGCGAGATATGCACGACTTCGGCCTGCAATTCGCGCACACGCGCTTCGCTTTGCTTGGCTTCGGTGAGATCACGAACGAACCCCGTGAAAAGCCGCGCCTCGCCGGAGCGCACCTCGCCAACGGCGAGCTCCATCGGAAAAGTCGTCCCGTCCTTGCGCTCACCGACGACAATGCGGCCGACGCCGATGATGCGCTTCTCGCCAGTTGAGAGATAGCGCCGCAGATAATCGTCGTGCTGCGAGCGGAACGGCTCCGGCATCAGCATACTGATGTTCCGGCCCATAACATCGGCAGGGCGCCAGCCGAACATGCGCTCGGCGGAAGCGCCATAGGATTGGATCACGCCCGTGTCGTTGATGACGATCATCGCCTCCGGCGCGGTGTCGAAAATCGAGCGCAGGTGCGCCTCGCGATCCGCCAGCACGCGCGCGGCGGCGGCGCGATCGCGCCAACGGCGTAGAATCCACTCGCAGCCGAACGCTGCGAAGGCGCTGAGGACAGCGAATCCGATAGCCGCGCTGGCATCACTGAAGCCGCGCTCTGGCCCAAGCAAGGCGCCCATGATGAGCGCGAGCGCGGCCACCAGCAGCGCTGGCGCGAGGCCGCGCCAGAATGCGACGGCCACAATGACGGGCAGGGCCAGCAGCGCATAAGAATCAATTGCGACCTGACGAGGCAGCGTCGCGATGCCGACGGTAACAAGCGCGCCCACGGCCACGACCGCGGCAGCGACCAGCGGCCGCCGCCTTAGCTCCCGCCAGAGCGAGGCAAGCGCGACATTCCGGACTTGCCGATCCTCTGCCACGTTCGGCCTCAACTCCCAGGACGGCGCAATTCTAGTGCGGCCCGTGCAGCCTCCAAGCAGGCATTTTGCCCTCGCTTGCTGCTAGACCGTTCGGCCTAAGGGATTGTCCTTAAGCGATCGTCCCGAATTTTCCGGTCCAGCGCTCGGCCTTAGCCTCCTTCCATCGAAGGAGCTGCACCATGAGCCTCGCCGAAACCATGAACGCCGACGTGATCGACCTCGGCCCAGCCCTGACGCTGCGCGGCGCGCGCGCCCGCTTCGAGCGCAATGCGGAGATTTTCGGCGAGGATGAGCCGGCTGAGTACATCTATCGGGTCGTTTCGGGCGCCGTGCGGACGATGCGCTTCTCGAGCGACGGCCGCCGCCAGATCATGGCGTTCCACCTCCCTGGCGACATTTTCGGCGTCGAGACTGGCGAGAAGCATACGCTGACCGCCGAAGCCGTCACCGCGAGTGACATCGTTCTCGTCCGCCGTTCGCTGCTGGAGCGCGCCGCCGATGAAGATGCGCGCGCCGCGCGCCTCTGGCTTGAACTCACCTCGCGCCACCTGCGCAACGCACACGACCACGCGCTCATCCTCGGCCGCAAGGGCGCCAGCGAGCGCGTGGCTGCCTTCCTGCTGCGTTTCGCCGATCGCTTCACGCGCGGCCAAGAACTCGACCTGCCGATGTCGCGCGCTGATATCGCCGACTATCTGGGCCTCACCATCGAAACCGTGTCCCGCGCGTTCACGGAGATGGAGCGTCAGCGCGCGATCGCCCTACCGACGTCGCGCCATGTCGTCGTGCGCAACCGCTCGACGTTGGCGCAGCTCGAGGCGAGCCTGAAACTCCGCTCAGTGCGTTAGCAAGAGCGGGATGCGTGCGTCGCGCACCATCGCCGCCGTCATGCCGCCGAAGATGATCTCCTGGAAGCGAGGGCGGCTATAGGCTCCCATGACCAACAGATCGGCGTTGAAGCCTTCGATCTCCGACGGAAACATCTTTTCCGGCCCCTCCCAAGACGAGCTCACCACGGGGGCCTCCACTTTGGCGCCGTGGCGCATGAGATAGGTCGCCAGCCGATCAAGGCTCGCCGCATCCTCGCCCTCAAGTCCATCGCGTGGATTGGCCACAACAATACGCACGTGTTCGGCGGCGCTGATGAAGGGCATAGCCGCTTGCACCGCGCGCGCTGCTTCCGGCGTACCCTTCCAGGCGATCAACACCCGCTTGCCAAACGCATGCGGCTTGATCCAGCGCGGCAGCACCAAGCACGCACGCCCGCTGCCAAACACGGCGCCGAGGAAGATGTCTGTGTCGAGATCGGAGCGGTCGAGCGTTTCCGGCTTGCCAAGCACGACAAGATCAGCGGTCCGGGAGGCGCGCGCGGCAAGCGCCTTTACCTCGTGGGGGAAGCAATCGCGTTGGTGCACGGACAGCGCTTCCACGTCGCCCGTCAGCGCGGCGCGAAGCTTGTTTGCGGCAGCCGCGCCAGCGCCGCGTGCGGACGCCACAGCGCTGGCATAAATGTCGGCCATCACTTCGGCGCCAGGCCCATAGGGCGGCGCCGGGAGCGGCGCCATCACATCGATTTCGAGATGCGCCTTATGCTTGGACGCGATGTCCTGCGCGATCTTGGCGCGCACGAGGCCATCCTCGGATGCGTCAGCGAACACCAAAATCTCACGCCACGCCATGATCGCCTCCTTTGTCGCAGCAATTGAGCACGTAAAGGCTGGAGTGCGCGTTGCGCGCAATCAACGTTAGTGCGCGAGCAATAGCGGCGTGGCGCTCGCGGCCAGCATATCTTGGCTGACACCGCCCAACACAAACTCGCTCGCCCGCGACCGCCCATAAGCGCCCATCACCAAGAGATCGGCGCCAAAATCGCGCGCCGCGTCGGCTATGGCGCGGCTTTCCTCACGGCCTAGTCCATCGATGTTGCTCAACTCGGCATTGACGCCGTGGAGCGCCAAAAAGCCGGCGAGGTCTCGGCCCGGCGTGGCGGCATCCTTGCGCTCTGGCGCGGCGTCCACGGTGACGAGCCGTACATGCTTGGCAAGCTTGAGGAACGGCAGTGCACCGCTCACCGCCCGCGCCGCTTCGGCGCTGGGCTTCCACGCGATCAGCACACGATCCCAAGCACGGTGCTCCGGTGAGCGCTCCGGCAAAAGCAGGATCGGGCGCCCGGACTTGAAGACCATATCCTCCAGCAGCGCCCGCCGCGCACGCGAATGGTGTTCGGCGCGCGCGAGTACAACGAGATCGGCGTAACGCGCATGCGATACGGCGTCATCTTCGCGAACAGCCGTCTCGACGGTCACCGCATGCACATCAAAATCGTGCGGCGAGTTTTCCAACCAGGCGTCGAACTTCGCCCGCTCCTTCGCGGCAGCCGATTGCTCACCTGCAGCGATATCGGAAAGCAGCTCCGAGAGCGTGCTCTGCGCGTGCGCGAAATCCGAGCCGAGCGAGACCGTCACGATCAGCGCCGTCGCGCGCGATCCAAAGCCGGCGGCCAGCGTTCCCGCGATTTGCAGCGTGGCGCGATCCTCCTCAAGCCGCAGCACCGGCGCCAGGATGTGCTTGATCGCCATGGCCTAATCCTCTTGATCGATCAGGATGCGTTGCGCATCGCCCTCCAGATCCTCGTACTGACCCGAACGCAGCGTCCAGAAGAACGCCGCCAAACCGAGCGCGCCCAGCAGCAAAGCGCCTGGAATGAGCACGACCATCACGTTCATGCGCGCTTCTCCTCAAGCTGCAGCCGCAAGGCGTTGAGCGTCACCACCAGCGACGAACCGGACATCGCCAGCGCGGCGATCAGCGGCGTGAGGAAGCCGAGCGCCGCTGTCGGCGCCGCAATGAGGTTATAGAGCGCCGAGAAGCGCAGATTTTCAAGCGCGCGGCTGCGCGCTTGCTTGGCGACATCGATCGCCTCGACGACCGGCATGAGCCGCGCACCCTGAAACACAATGTCCGACGCCGCCTGGCTCACATCAATCGCCGTGCCGGGCGAGGCCGAAGCGTGCGCCGCCGCGAGTGCGGCCGCGTCGTTCAGCCCGTCGCCGACCATGAGCACCTTCTTGCCCCCGGCGCGCAGCGTGGCGAGGCGCGCGGTTTTCTCCTCCGGCTTCATCGCCGCCTGCCAATAGTCGATGCCAGCAACGCGCGCCGCGTCGGCCACTGCAGTGGCGCGATCCCCCGACAGAAGCTCGACAGCAATGCCGCGTTGTTTGAGAGCGGCGATCGTTTGGGCGGCATCGACGCGCAGCGCGTCCGTGAACGCAAAGCGCACAGGCGCCTCGCGCTCGCGTGAGAACCACAATTCAGGCGCGCCGTCGTTGGCGTCTGGCGTGTGAGGCGCGGCGAAGGCGCGACGCCCGAGCCGCGCCGTGCGGCCCGCGATGTTCCCTTCGACGCCTTGACCAGGATACTCGCGGGCGTCGGCGGCGCTGCCGGCGCCAGCAGCCTCGACCAGGGCACGCGAAAGCGGATGACGCGAAACTCGCGCCAGGGACGCAGCGGCGGCGAGCGTGGACGGGTCTATTTCCGAGATCAGCCTCGGCTTGCCAAGCGTGAGCGTGCCCGTCTTGTCGAATACGACGACGTCCACTTGCGCCAAGCGCTCCAGCGCGTCGCCGGATTTCACCAACACGCCGCGCTTGAACAACCGCCCCGTCGCCACCACTTGCACCGCCGGCACGGCGAGCCCCAGTGCGCACGGGCAGGTGATGATCAGCACCGCAATCGCGTTCATCAGCGCGACGCGCACGCCAACGTCCGCCGCCTCGAAGCCGAACATTCTCAACAGCGCCGGCCCAGCCAGCCACGCGATGAACGTCAGCGCCGCGAGCGAGTGGACCACCGGCACATAGAGCGCCGCTGCGCGATCGGCCAAGCGGACGAAGGCGCTGCGGCCCTGCTCGCCCGTTTCAATCAAACGCGCCAGCGCGGCGACAGCGGAATCCTCCGCGCGCGCCGTCGCCCGCACGACGAGCCTGTGGCTGAGGTTGATCGCGCCCGCTTGGATTGAGCCGCCGACCTCAATTGCTTCCGGCAACGTTTCGCCGGTGAGCATGGAACGATCGAGCTCGGATTCGCCCTCAAGCACGACGGCATCAACAGGCGCGCGATCGCCCGCAGCGAGCAAGATGCGATCACCCACATCAATGTCGCGTGCGCTGATCGCCGTGACGTTTCCGTCCGCGCCGATCCGCGCCGCTGTCACAGCCTGCAGCGCGAGCAGATCTCGCGCGGCGGTCCGCGCGCGTTCGCGTAGCCTGTGATCGAGGTAGCGCCCGATCAGCAGGAAGAACAACAGCATGGTGATGCCGTCGAAATAGGCGTGCTCGCCTTGCTGCAGCGTTTCCGCGACGCTGATCCCCAATGTCAAGAAAACCGCAAGCGAGATCGGCACGTCCATATTGGCGCGCCGAGCTTTGAGTGCATTGAAAGCTGAGCGGAAGAACGGTTGCGCCGCGTAGAGCGCGGCGGGGATGGCGATCAGCGCCGACACCCAGTGCAGCAGCGTGCGCGTGCCCCCGCCCATCTCGCCTTGGCCGGACCATACCGGCACCGAGAACATCATGATGTTCATCGCCGCGAAGCCGGATACAGCGAGGTAGCGCAGCAGGCGCCGGCCTTCCTCGTCCGTTTTACGCAATGCCGCTTCTGGATCGAACGCCGCCGCGCCATATCCCAGCCCGGTCAGCGTTTCGACGATCCGCGACGCTGGCATCGCGCCCGCCCAGGCGACGCGCAGACGCTGCGTCGAAAGATTGAGCCGCGCTGCGTTGACCCCAGGCAATGCGCCGAGATTGCGCTCAATCTTGGCGATGCAGCCAGCGCACTTGGCGCCGGTAATCATGAGCTCCAGCGTGTGATCACCGTTCGCGGCCTCGCGTACGAACGCGGAGAGGTCCGCGCGCGCCGCATTGGATTCGGCGGCCGGCGCCAAGCCGGAGGGGCAACCGAGGCCTGCGTCTAGCGTGACGGCCATGTCAGCCCCGCTTCGAAGTCGAGTGCGCCACCTCGATCATCCGCCGCGCGTGCACGAAGCCTCCAGCGTCCCTCCGGCAATGTGCCCAGGCGAGCAAGGTAGCGCCCGCCGCCAACCGACTCGAACATCACGGCGCGGTCGAAGCTTGCGTTCGTGGGCCATTGCAATTCGCCGGTGAGCTGCGCGGCGTTGATCGGAGCGCCATCGCGCGCGCGGAGCGTGACCTCGAGCATCGCGCTTTCGCCGTCGCGGCGCAACGCTGCGGCGGCTTGCCAGCCAAGCTCCGCCTGCGCGCGGCGTTCAGCGATGGTTTGGTTGTAGTTGAGCCCCTGCAGGTAAGAACGGCGAACGTCCTCCCCCGGGAACGATTGCATCGCGATCACCGCGAAGCCCACGTTCACCGCAATCACAGCGCCGAAGAACGCCAGCATCGCCACTAGGACGTGCCAACCGCGCACCTCAAAAGGTTTCTTCGCCATCACGCTCATGGTGGCCCCCCCGACAAAAAGGCAGATGCGCTCTGTGTGACGTCATCGCTTCCAAGATCGCGTGCTTCAAACTGCAGGCGATGCGAGCCTTGCGGCGTGTTGGCTGGCGCGACCACGTGCAGGCGCACATTAGCGACGCTGTCGGGGCGCGTTTCGGCGATGACACGCCCATCCGCATCGAGTTCGCCGCCTTGCACAAGCAAGTGTGCGCCGTCGAGGCCAGACACCGAAATCACAACACGCCGCGCGCGCGGCTCCATGTTGATCAACTTGATGGCGTAGTCGTTACGCATCGAGCCGTCGGCAAGGCGCACGAAGGGCGGGCTGCGGTCGCGGATCACATTGAGGCCGAGCGTCGAGCGGTTCAGCAGCGAGACCAGCATGATCGCGCCCACCGCGCACATCAGGAACGCGTAGAGGATCGTGCGTGGACGAACGAGCTTGAACGACGCCGTTTCCCCGCGCTGACGCTTCTCGACATTGACGTGCGTATCGTAGGCAATAAGCCCGGTCGGGCGGCCGACCTTGGCCATGATGTCGTCGCAGGCATCGATGCAGAGCGCGCAATTGATGCACTCGAGCTGATCGCCATCGCGGATGTCGATGCCCTGCGGGCAGACCGCGACGCATTGGCGGCAATCGATGCAATCGCCGCGGCCTTCCCAGGTGTCGCCCTTCTTGTGCGGCCCGCGCGTCTCTCCACGGT
This sequence comes from uncultured Terricaulis sp., assembly GCA_964653495.1. Classification (GTDB taxonomy): domain Bacteria; phylum Pseudomonadota; class Alphaproteobacteria; order Caulobacterales; family Aquidulcibacteraceae; genus Vitreimonas. Next base: position 10,833 of record CAZZFE010000068.1, read on the forward strand.
CGGCGCGGTATGTGACAGACAGTGCGTGCTGGTCCGTCATCGCCGCCTGAATGCGCGGCCAGGGGCACATATAGGTGCACACCTGCTCGCGCATTGTGCCGGCCAGCGCGTAGGTCGTGAAAGTAAGCGTACCGATGAAGACGTACACGACCGGATCAGCGACGCCGGTGAAGATGTCGCGGAACAAGGTCGGCGCGTCGGCGAAATAGAACACCCACGCCCCACCCGTCGCGGCGGCGATCAGTATCCAGAGCGCGTGCTTGCTGATCTTCTTGCGCGCCTTGTCCAGTGACAGCGGCGCTTTGTCTAAGCGCATCCGCTCGTTACGGTCGCCTTCAATCCAGCGTTCGACATAAATGTAGAGATCGGTCCAGACCGTCTGCGGGCAGGCATAGCCGCACCAGACTCGGCCGAACAGTGCAGACGACAGAAAGATGCCGAACGAGGCCAGGATCAGCAGGCCGGTGATGTAGTACACCTCCTGCGGCCAGAGCTCGATGAAGAAGAAATAGAAGCGCCGGCCTTCGAAATCGACGAGCACCGCTTGGTCGGGCCGATCGATGCCGCGATCCCAGCGAATCCACGGCGTGACATAGTAGATGCCGAGCAGCACCACCATCGCCGCCCATTTGAGGTTCCGGAAGAAGCCGTGCGCGAGCTTCGGGTAGATTTGCTCGCGCTTCTTATAGAGCGCACGCTCCGCTTTTGAGTTCACGGCGCGCGCGTCAATATTGTGGTCGTCGCCGTTCGGCGGACGCGGAATAAGGGTCACCGTGCTCACGGCTACGGCTTAAGTCAGCTCATGGCGCGGCTTGTTGAGCAGGCTCAACCGGCGCTGCGACAGGAGGCGGCGGTGCATCGGCCTCGCCCCCGCCCATCTGGTGGACGTAATAGGCCAAAGCGCGGATCGTGCCGGGATCGAAGCGACTTTCCCAGGCGGGCATAACGCCACCGCGTCCGGTCTCGATTTGGCGACGGATTTCGCTGCGCGAGCCGCCATAGAGCCAGAGATCGTCCTGCAAGCTCGGCGCACCGAACGTGCGATCGCCGGCGCCGGAAGCGCCGTGACACAGCGCGCATTGCTCCTGATAGACGAGCGCGCCGCGTGCGGCAGCGTTCATGTTCGGCTCAAGCCGTGTGCGCGCGGCGGAGATGGCGATCACATGTTCGGTGACGTCGCCGATCTGCTGCGGTGTGAGTAACGCGTCGCGGCCAAACGCCGGCATTTGCGACACGCGTGTGTCTGGATGCGTCGAGCGCGCGCCGACGCGGATCGTGTGCTCGATCTCGGCTAGCGACCCGCCCCAGATCCAAACGTCGTCCGCCAATACTGGATAGCCGGGCGCGCCAGCGCCACCGGCGCCATGGCAGGTGCGGCAATAATCCCCGAACACGCTCTCCCCCGCGGCGCGCGCGAACTCTTGCAGTTCGGGATTGGTTGCAAGCTGATCTGCGCTCACGCCAGCAAGCTGCTCGAACATCGGCGCGCGCGCCGTTTGCAGCGCACGTACGTCGGCGACGACATTCACGCGATCGGAAAAGCCGAGCACGCCGCGCGTATAGCCGTTCACCAGCGGCCAAGCCGGCATCAACACCCAATAGATCACCGAAATGACGATGGTCGCGTACATGATGTACAGCCACCAGCGCGGCAACGGCGTATCGAGTTCCTTGATGCCGTCCCATTCGTGGCCGGTCGTCTCGGTGCCGGTTACGTCGTCGCGCTCTCTGTCAGCCATTGTCGTCCCCGTCATTGAGCGGCGCGTTTGCGGCGGCTTTGAACTTGTCGCGGTTGCCGGGCCAGAGCGCATAGATGATGGCGATAGCGAAGCCGGCGACGAGAAGCGCGAGGCCCCAGGTTTCAGCGATGTGGCGTGCTGCGTCGTAGTTCATCGCGCTCACCTCTGGTTCTCAGGCGCTTGCGCCTGGTAGGTGGAGAAATCGACGCCCGTCCCGAGCATCTGCAGGTACGCGATCAACGCGTCCATCTCGGTGACCTGCGCGGGATTGCCGTCGAAATCGCGGACAACGGCGCCGGGATAACGCTGCTCGAAATCATAGGCGCTGTCGCCCTGTGGCTCGGCTTGCGCGCGCGCATCGATGGCTGCGTTGGCGAGCTGCTCGTCCGTGTACGGCACGCGCAACATACGGTTGGCGTTCAGGTGCAATGGCATCGCGTCGGCGTTGATCTCCGCATGCGCGAGGAACGCGTAAGGCGGCATCACCGATTCCGGCACAACCGAGCGCGGGTCTTCGAGGTGCGCGCGGTGCCATTCGTCCGAATAGCGGCCGCCGACGCGCGCGAGATCAGGCCCGGTGCGCTTCGATCCCCATTGGAACGGGTGATCGTACATGCTCTCGGCGGCGAGGCTATAATGTCCGTAGCGCTCCACCTCATCACGCAGCGGGCGGATCATTTGCGAATGGCAAGTGTAGCAACCTTCGCGGATGTAGACCTGCCGGCCAGCGAGTTCGAGCGGCGTATAGGGCCGCACGCCTTCAACGCGTTCGATGGTCGACTCGATGAAGAAGAGCGGCGTGATCTGCACGAGGCCGCCGATCGAAACAACAACCAGAATGCCCACGAGCAAAATCAGCGTGTGGCGCTCGAACCACTTGTGAAACTTCCACATGGGTTCGCTCCTATTCCGCAGCCACGGGCGCGAGCACCGGTGCATCGCCTGCCCGCTCATGCGCTGGTGATTTGGCGGTCGCCGTGCGCCACAAATTGTAGGCCATGATCAGCGAGCCGATCAGGAACAGCCCGCCGCCCAGCGCACGAATGGCGTAGTACGGGTGCATCGCCTCAACGCTCTCGACGAACGAATATTCGAGGAAGCCGAAATCGTTATACGCGCGCCACATCAGGCCTTGCATGATGCCGGCGACCCACATCGAGGTGATGTAGAGGACGATGCCGATCGTCGCGAGCCAGAAGTGCCAATCAACAAGCGCCGCAGAGTGCAGCTTCTCGCGCCGCCACAGCCACGGCGTCAGACAATAGAGCGCGCCGAACGAAACGAAGCCGACCCAACCCAGCGCACCGGAATGCACGTGGCCAATCGTCCAATCTGTGTAGTGCGACAACGAATTGACGGCGCGGATCGACATGACCGGCCCTTCGAACGTCGACATGCCGTAGAACGCGACGCTCACGACCAGCATGCGCAGCACCGCATCCGTGCGCAGTTTGTCCCACGCGCCGGAGAGCGTCATCAGGCCGTTGATCATGCCGCCCCAGCTCGGCATCCACAGCATGATC
>CAZZFE010000069.1:0-13974 GCA_964653495.1 uncultured Terricaulis sp.
CTCAACATGGACGAGTTCGCGATGGGCTCGTCGAACGAGACCTCGAAGTTCGGCCCGGTGGTTAGCCCATGGCGACGCGGCAACGAAGACGCGAAGCTGACGCCCGGCGGTTCGTCTGGCGGTTCAGCGTCCGCGGTGAGCGCGGATTTGTGCTTGGGCGCGACCGCGACCGACACCGGCGGCTCGATCCGCCAGCCGGCGGCGTTCACCGGCACCGTCGGCATCAAGCCGACCTATGGCCGCTGCTCGCGTTGGGGCATCGTCGCGTTCGCGTCGTCGCTCGATCAGGCGGGGCCCATCGCCAAGACGGTCGAAGACAGCGCCATGCTGCTGCAATCGATGGCGGGTCACGATCCGAAGGACTCGACCTCGCTCAACGTGAAGCTTCCGGATTTCCGCGCCGCGTGCGGCAAGTCGATCAAGGGCATGACGATCGGCGTGCCGGAGGAATATCGCGTCGACGGAATGCCGCCTGAGATCGAAGCGCTCTGGCAGCAAGGCATCGAATGGGCCAAGGACGCCGGCGCCAAGATCAAGCCGATCTCGCTGAAGCATACTAAGTACGCGCTGCCGACCTATTACATCGTCGCGCCGGCGGAAGCTTCGTCCAACCTCGCGCGCTATGACGGCATGCGCTACGGCGCGCGCGTCGGCGGCAAGGATCTGAACGCGACGTATGAGAACACGCGCGCGTCTGGTTTCGGCAAAGAGGTGCAGCGCCGTATTCTGATCGGCACCTACGTGCTGAGCGCCGGCTATTACGACGCCTATTATCTGCGCGCGCAAAAGGTACGGCAGCGCATCGCCCAGGATTTCCGCGACGCATTCGAGAGTGTCGATGCGATCCTGACGCCGGCCACGCCGTCCGCCGCATTCGCGCTCGGCGAAAAGAGCGCCGATCCGGTGGCGATGTATTTGAACGACATCTTCACCGTGACGGCGAACCTCGCTGGTTTGCCCGGCCTCGCGCTGCCAGCGGCGACCGACGCGAACGGTTTGCCGCTTGGCTTGCAAGTGATTGGCAAGGCGCTCGATGAAGAGAGCGTGTTCGCGGTGAGTGCGGCGCTTGAGAAAGCTGCGAACTTCCGTGCGAAGCCGGCGAAGTGGTGGTGAGGGGGAACGCATGCAAATTCTGAAAGCTCTAGCGATCGCTGGCATGTTGGCGTTGGCGCCGACGGCGCAGGCGTGGTGGTGACGCACGGTTGAAAGCCGCGCGTATTTCGCCTTGCTTGCGCCGGATTTATTGTCCCAACATTGCCGTGAAGGCAGTGAGGGGGAAGCTGATGCGGGTTCTGAAAGCTTTGGCTGTGGCGGGCATGCTGGCGTTCGCACCAGCCGCGATGGCGCAATCGCAAACAGTAGATCTCAGCGGCGTGTGGCAGGGCGCATTCTGGTCCGGCGATGGGCAGGCGACGAGCTTTCAGATCACGATTGATGACGGTGCGCCTGGTGACAATTTTTCTGCGTCGGTGGTCGAGCCCAACACCTTCGGTAATGACACCTCACGCTTTTTGCAGGGCACTGTTCAGGGCACTGTGAGCGATGGCCGCCTCTCAATGCTGAAGACCTACGACGGCACGGGCGGCGTGAGCCACGCTGTGGCTTACAATGGTGTAGTGCTTTCGGATCGCCGCATTGTCGGCATTTGGAACGTGCAGGGTGGTTCAGGCCAGTTCGAGATTGTTCGCTAGGCGCAACGGCTCGGGTCTGACGCGAATCCCGCTAAGCTCGCGGCCATGGCCAAACGTAAGCGCGCAGCTCAGCCGAAACCGCAACGCCGTCCGCGCGGCGAGATCGACCGCAATTATTATTTCGGCGATGTGCTGATCAAAACCGGCACGGCGGTTTGGGTGATGTTGGGCTTCATCGCCTTCACGACGCCCTTCACGCTGATGGGCGCCATCAATGACGGCATGTGGGACTACCTCGCGGTGGTCGGTACGTTCGGCGTGCTGGGAATTGCGGCGTTTTTGAGCGGCCGGCACCTGCGTCGGCAAGCCACGCATTGGGATTTCGACTAGAGCTTCGGCTGCGCCGAATCTCTAGATTCTTTGATGGAGCGCGCCTTTTCGCAAAAACCGGCGGCCACTTTTTGCTGCCGCGCTCTAGAGTCCCGGGCTCTCACACGCTAGTTTGCGGCCTCATCCAGAAGGACCGCACCCCGTGAACGCCAACGAAACCGCGCGCCTTAGCGCTTATCTCGCAAAGCAATTCGGCTCGCCGACGATGTCTGTCAGCCATCGTTCGGGCGACGACGCGGACGTGCTGGTTGGCGGCGAAAAGGTCGCTGAGCTCATCAAGGACGAAGACGAAGGCGAGACGAGCTATTCGGTGAGCCTTGAGCTGCCGGTGAAAGCCGGCGCCAAGAAGGGCGCGCCGATCGATGATGCTGAGCGCGTTCGTCTGCAGCAAGTGCTGCGCGAGAAGCTGCACTCCGTCGGCCTCGAAGTGAAGCCGCGTCCGCGCAAAACGGATTCGTGCGAAGTTTACGTCGGCGAAGAATTCATCGGCACGCTGTCGACCGATCCGGACGCTGGTTATTTCCTGACGATGAGCATTCTTGATATCGATTTGGATGGGGAATGAGGCAATGGGCAATCGGCAGTAGGCAATAGGGGCGATGGCGCACATTAACTCGCACCGCGACTTGGTGGTCTGGCAGCGGGCAATGGATTTGGTCGTTCGCGTCTATGATGTGACGCGTGATTGGCCCAAGGACGAACTCTACGGTCTTACCTCACAAGCACGCCGGTCGGCGGTTTCCGTGCCGGCAAACATTGCCGAAGGCTACGGGAGAGAGGCTCTCGGCGCCTACATCAACTTTCTTCGGATGGCGCAGGGTTCGCTCAAGGAACTTGAGACGCACATCGAGGTGGCGAGCCGCGTTCGTATCCTGGAGGACGACGTTCTCAAGAGTTTGCTTTCAGATGCGGAGAGTGTCGGAAAGCTCCTTCGCGCGTTGATCCGCAAACTCGAAGAGTCAAACTAACTCCATTGCCCATTGCCCATTGCCCATTGCCCATTGCCCATTGCCCATAAAAGAAAACGCCCCAGCATCAGCCGGGGCGCAAAGTCATTTCGTTGAACTAAACCCAATTCCAACACGCCGCCCGCGCGGCGAAGATGCGGCTTACAAGACTCCCAACATGCTGGCGACGAGAGGGTGACGAACGATGTCGGCGTCGCCGAGGCGGCAGACGGCGATATTGTTCACGCTTTCGAGTTTGTCGGCGATGGTCGCGAGGCCCGAGAGATCCGGCAGCAAATCGGTTTGCGCCGGGTCGCCGGTGACGACCATGGTCGAGTGCCAGCCCAAGCGCGTCAGCAGCATCTTGATCTGGCCGTAAGTGCAGTTCTGCGCTTCGTCGATGACGACGAACGCGTTGTTCAAAGTGCGGCCGCGCATGAAGCCGACCGGCGCGATCTCGATCAGGCCTTCCGCCATCAAAGCTTTCAGCCGCTTCGCTGAGAGACGATCGGTGAGCGCGTCGTAGAGCGGGCGGAGGTAAGGCGCGAGTTTGTCCTCCATCGCACCTGGTAGGAAGCCGAGCGATTCGCCGGCTTCGACCGCGGGGCGTGAGAGCACGATGCGGCCAACTTTGCCGCTTTCCAAAGCTTCAACCGCTTTGGCGATGGCGAGATAGGTTTTCCCGGTGCCCGCGGGCCCAAGCGCCAACACCAGCGAGTGTGTGTCGATCGCTTCCATCAAGGCCGTTTGGCCCTTTGATTTCGGGCGAACGTTTTTGACGAAGGCCTGATCGCGCGCGCCGTCATTGGCTGGTTGCCAGCCGCCGTCGAGAACTTGCAGGTTCCGTGTCCGGCGGTCTTCGCGCTGGAACTCCTGCACGTTCAAGACGCCTTCGCGGACGTTCTGCCTGCGCTTGGCGCTGCGTTTCGCCATTGCGATCTCCTTCTTGGACCGGACAGGGGAGGCCTCCGCCGCGCAGCCGGATGCGGGCGGGTCGAAGAACTGGTCTGAGAGGTTCGTGGGAGTCGATTCGAAGGCCGCTCTGGAGCGGCTCATGGAGCCTTGGCGTTGTGCGCGTCTGCGCGTTTGGGCCACGCTCTCCCCCACATGCGAGCCCGAAGGCCCTGGAGACAGGTTCAGATCAAGCTGATCCGACGGTTCACATGACAACGGAAGCCGGTTAACGACGCGTTGAGGACGCTGCGCGTCACAGAAATTTCGTGGAAGGAACGCCACATGCCCATCTACGCCCTGGCGGACGCCGATCTCGAGGTTGAGGACCCTGACGCCTATTGGGTGGCCCCCAACGCCGTGCTGATCGGGCGTGTGGTGCTGAAGCGCAATGCGTCGGTGTGGTTCGGCGCGGTGCTGCGCGGCGATAACGAGCCGATCGTGATCGGCGAGAACTCAAACGTGCAGGATCTCAGCGTTCTCCACACCGACATGGGCGCGCCACTGAACATCGGCAAAAACGTCACCATCGGCCATCACGTGATGCTGCACGGATGCACGATCGAGGATGAGTCGCTGATCGGCATCAAGTCGACTTTGCTCAATCACGCGCGCATCGGCATGCATTGCCTCGTCGGCGCCCACGCATTGGTCACCGAACGCAAAGAGTTTGAGCCGGGCAATCTGATCACAGGCGCGCCGGCGCGCGTATCGCGCGCGCTGGAAGAAACGCAGAAGCAGGTGATCAAGCTTTCAGCGCTGCACTATGTGGAGAACTGGAAGCGCTACAAACGCGACATGCGCACAAGTAAGCTAGATTGAAGCTGCGCGCGCCGACGCGGAGTGCGGGTCCGCGCCGGCGCGCTTCTTCAAGCCCATCAAGCCTCGCGGAAAAGGAGGCTCAAGGTCTCCGGGGTGAGGGTCCCGGTGGGCTCGAGATTGTTGCGGAGTTGGAAGGTCTCGATCGCGCGCTGCGTGGAGCGGTTCATGCGGCCGGTGACTTCGCCGCGATAGATGCTGAGTTCAGCCAACTTCGTCTGCGCGCGCGCGACTTGGTTGAGTTCGCCGCTCGCCGCCGCGGGCGTGCCTTGCGCGAACGCGATGTTCGGCGTGGCGAAGGTGAGCGCCGCGAGAATTGCTGCTGCGGCTGAGAGATAACGCGCTTTCATTGTGTTCGCTCCGATGGTGTTGGCTTCACACCTGGGAGCGAAAACGCCTGCCGAATAGGGCGGCATCGCGGCGCTTTTCCGTGCATGCGTTGAGCGGCGCCAATGGCGCGATGAACGTCGCACGCGCACACGACGAAACGCATGCTGCGTGCGACGCACGTCAGTTTGAAATGATGTGTAAGACTTGTGTCACGCGTTGAAATGCGCGCGCTGCGCGAACTCTGCGCGCGTTACTTGTTCCAGACGCCGTTGATGCGTACGTCAACCTCGGGGCCGAGATTGAACCACGCGAGACGGTCACGCGTTGCGTCGATCACGACAAAGCGATCGCCGCGATCGAGCGTTTGCGACAGCGTGTTGCGGACGACGCCAGCCGAGAAGCGCGTGCGCAGCAGCCACAGGCCCGGCACGAGTTCACAAATCTGGCCCATGCCTTTCAGCGCGGTCATGAAACGCGGCCAAGCGCCGGTCATGATCTCCGCTGACACGAAAACGTTGGCGGTCGTGTTGCTGGTCAGCGCGGCAGCGTCGGTCGGGCCGTTGATCGGCGCGAGCAAGCCAGGCACGCGGCGCGCTTCAACCCAGCCTGCTTCCGGTTTGTCGGAAACCGGGGTGCTGGCGCGGATGCGGCCTTCTTCAACGAAGCGGTGGAGTTGCTCCATGTGGTACGGGCCATAAGATTGGCCGCGCACCTGGACCCACCAGTGCGCCGGTGGCGTGTTGGTGTTGGCAGGAACGGCGACGTCGCTCACGATTGGCTCCAATTCGACACACGAAGCGCGCTCATGGCGCCCCACGGTTGAGGAGGGGAGCAATCGCCGTGCCGTCGAATAGGAATTAACTACGTTACCGTCGCGTTAATGCGGCGAAATTTCCGCTACACGGTTAAGATGCGGTCGGCGGCCGGCTCTCGAAATCGACGGCGAAGCCGCCTTCGATGATGCGGGCGACGCGGCCATAGATGCCGCCTACGCGCACCCACGAGCCGATCAAGGGCGGCGTGCGCGTGCTCTTCAACGTCATGCCCGTCAAAGAGAAATCCAGAACCTCGCCGTCGAACGCCGGCACGCCTTCGATCTCGATGCGCGCGCGTTGCACGCCTTCGCCGATCGGGTGCGGGGCTTGGATAAGGCCAAGCGCATCTTTGTTAACGGCGAAGGTTAGCTGCTCGGCAAGCTTCTCGCGCTTGTGAGCGCTGAAATCGAAAATCACCGCCACTTCACCCTCGCCGCAGCGGCGCGCGACGGAGCCGGACATGCGTCCGAGGCCTTCAAGATAGATGACAATACGGTCGCCGACGCCCGGCAGGATCGGGGCGGCCAAGCGCACATCGCCCGGCGAGATATCCGCGGTTCGGCAATCATGCTCACGGCCCAGCGGATCGAGCATGCGCCCGCCGATGATCAACGGCATGCGGCGGAAGCGGCGGCGTTCCTGGCCGGCGCGCGCGGTGTTGCTGCTCAAGCGCAGTGCGGCGTTGGCCAGATCAAGCTTGCGGGCTGAGGCGCTCATACCATTGCTAATGCGCCGTTAGCGTAAAGACTTCCTTAGCTTTGCCTTAGGTCAGGGCTTGCCGGGCGCGGCGCTGGGGTGTCAGGTGCAGGCAAATGACGCTGGCGTCACGATATGCGACGACTGGCGCGAACCAACACGGGAGCGAAACGTGGCTGTGAGCGGAAGCGCCGACCGGTTTGATTACGTCATCGTCGGCGCGGGCAGCGCAGGTTGCGTGCTCGCCAACCGGCTGAGCGAAGACCCTACCGTCAAGGTCGCGATCCTCGAAGCGGGCGGCGCCAATACTGGGCTGTTGGTGAAGATGCCGGCGGGCGTCGGCAATCTCATCGCGACCAAGGGCGCGACGAATTGGGGCTTCGAGACGACGCCGCAGCAATTCATGGACAATCGCCGTCTCTATCAGCCGCGCGGGCGCGGCTGGGGCGGATCGTCGTCCATCAACGGCATGATCTACATTCGCGGCCATGCGCGCGATTACGATCAATGGCGCCAGATGGGCCTCACCGGTTGGGGCTACGCGGACGTGCTGCCGTACTTCAAACGCTCGCAGCATCACGAAGACGGCGGTGATTCATGGAACGCCGAAGGCGGTCCGCTTTGGGTGTCGCGCGGGCCTCCGGGCGACCCTGTCTACAAGGCGTTCATTCAAGCGGCGGCGCAGGCGGGCTATCCGGTCACGCGCGATTTCAACGGCCGCCAGCAAGAAGGCGCGGGCCCGTATCATCTCACGATCAAGGACGGCGAACGTTGGAGCGCGGCGGCGGCGTATCTGCGCCCGGTGGCGGCGATCCGTCCGAACCTGACGATCATCTCGAACGCGCACGCAGGCCGCGTGATCATCGAGAAAGGCGTCGCTGTCGGCGTTGAATACGCGGCAGGCCCGGGCAAGCCGGTGCAGAAGGTGTTCGCGGCGCGCGAGGTTCTGCTCACGGCCGGCGCGTTTCAATCGCCGCAATTGCTGCAGCTCTCGGGCATTGGCCCGGCGGATGAGCTGAAGAAGGTTGGAATCAACGTCGTCGTGGATTCGCCGGAAGTTGGGCGCAATCTGCAGGACCACCTCGACGTCTGCATCATCTACGAGATGACGAAACCCATCTCGATGTACTCGAAGACGAAGGGCCTCAAGCAGCCGATGATCGGCCTGCAATACCTTTTCACCAAGCAAGGCCACGGCCGCACCAACCACCTCCACGCCGGCGCCTTCCTGAAATCGCGCGGCGAACTCGATCGCCCGGACATTCAACTTCACCTCGTGAACGCCTGTATGCTCGATCATGCGCGCGTGAAGGCAGACCGCGATGGCTTCACCGTGCACGCCTGCCAGCTGCGCCCGGAAAGCAAAGGCACGGTGACGCTCGCTTCAAGCGATCCGTTCGCGGCGCCGGCGATCGATCCGCGCTATCTCGCGGAGGAAAACGATCGCCGCACGTTGCGCGACAGCGTGCGCATGGTGCGCGACATCTGCGGCCGCCCCGCGCTCGACATGCTGCGCGGCCCGGAAATGCGGCCCGGCGAACACGTGCGCACGGATTCCGAGATCGACGCATGGATCCGCCAAAACGCCGAGACGATCTATCACCCGGTGGGCACTGTCCGCATGGGCGCGGACGATAAGGCGCCGGTGGATGGCGATCTGCGCGTGCGCGGCGTGCAGGGCTTGCGCGTCATCGACGCGAGCGTGATGCCGACTTTGATCGGCGGCAACACGAACGCGCCGACGATCATGATCGCCGAGAAGCTCTCCGACCTGCTGCGCGGCCGGCCGGCCTTGCCGCAGGATCACGCGCCGATCGCCGAGGATGAACGCGTCGCGGTTTGAGGTTGGAGCGCGGGCCTTCAGGCCCGCATGCGCGCCTGAAGGCGCGCGGTCCAACCCCTAAGCATCGATGTTGCGCTTGTGCGTTTCCGGCAGCAGCGCCAAGCCGAGCACAACAGTCGCCGACGCAATGATGATTGGATACCAAAGGCCGGAATAGATGTTGCCGCTGGCGGCGACGATGGCGAACGCCGTCGTCGGCAGGAAGCCGCCGAACCAGCCATTGCCGATATGGTAGGGCAGCGACATCGACGTGTAGCGGATGCGCGTCGGGAAAAGCTCCACCAACATCGCCGCGATCGGGCCGTAGACCATCGTAACGTAAAGCACGAGCAGCGCGAGAATGCCGACAACAAGCGGCTTGTTGATCAGCGCATCGTTCGCGGCGGCGGGATAGCCGGCGCGGTCGAGCGCCGCGCGGGCGTTGTCCTGGAACGACGCGATCGCCGCCGCGCGCTCTTCGCCTTCGAGCTGCGCCACGTCCGGCGCGGGCACGGCCGTGCCGCCGACTTGGATGTACGCGACGGAGCCGCGGGGTAGCGCGTCGTTGTCGTAGCTCACGCCGGCGCGCGTCAGGAAGGCGCGGGCGACGTCGCAGGATTGCGTGTCGAAGCGATTGCGGCCGACAGGATCAAACTGGAACGAACACGTCGCCGGATCAGCGGCCACAGCGACAGGCGCGACGCGCTGCGCGTGCGCGAGTTGCGGGTTTGCCGCCACAGTGAGCGCGTTGAACAACGGGAAATACGTCAATGCCGCGAGCGCGCAGCCGGCGAGGATGATCGGCTTGCGGCCAATTTTGTCGGACAGCCAGCCGAAGAAGATGAAGAACGGCGTGGCGATCAAAAGCGAAATCGCGACGAGCGCGTTGGCGGTGAGGCCGTCGACCTTCAGCATGCGCTCAAGGAAGAAGAGCACGTAGAATTGCCCCGTGTACCAAACCACGGCTTGGCCAGCGACGGCGCCAAATAGGGCGATCAACACCAGTTTCAAATTGCCGCCACGCAGGAACGATTCCGCCAGCGGCTTCGAGGACGTCGCGCCTTCGTCCTTCATGCGCTGGAACACTGGGCTTTCGTTCAGCTGCATGCGTATCCAGAGCGAGATCACCAACAGCACGATCGACGCCAGGAACGGCACGCGCCAACCCCATGCCGCGAAATCCTCCGCCGAGAGCTGCGTGCGCGTCAGCATGATCACAGCCAGCGAAAGGAAGAGGCCGAGCGTTGCGGTGGTTTGGATCCAGCTCGTATAGAGCCCGCGTTTGTTGTTCGGCGCGTGCTCGGCGACGTAAGTGGCTGCGCCGCCGTATTCGCCGCCAAGCGCCAAGCCTTGCAGCAAACGCATCGCCACCAGGATGATCGGCGCGGCGACGCCGATCTGGTCGTAGCCGGGAAGCAAGCCAACGACGAAGGTCGAAAGCCCCATGATCGCCATCGTGACGAGAAACGTGTTCTTGCGCCCGACAATGTCGCCGATGCGCCCGAAAACCAGTGCGCCGAACGGGCGCACGGCAAAGCCAGCGGCGAACGCCGCCAGCGCAAAGATGAACGCGGTCGTCTCGTTCACGCCGGAAAAGAAGTGCGCGGAGATGTAGGTCGCCAGCGAGCCGTAGAGGTAAAAGTCGTACCACTCGAACACTGTGCCGAGTGACGAGGCGCCGATGACGAGCTTCTCGCCGGACGTGGCCTTGTGGTGCTTCGGCAATTCGGCCGCGGCGTCGCTCATCTGTTCCCCCGTTTGCGCCGTATTCAACGCGAGATCGGCGCGGGCGTCCACCTTGCGAGAGGCCGTGCGCTAGCGTTTATTGGCGCGGGGGATTCATGAACGCGACGCGATGGCTTGCAACGCTCGGAACGGCGCTCATCGGCGCGGGGCTGGCGATCCAGCTCTTGCTGACGATCCGAAACATGACCGGCGAGGGCGCAACGCCCATCGAGGCCGTGTGGCGCTATTTCGGATACTTCACGATCCTCACCAACGTGCTGGTGTTCAGCGTCTTGTTGCGCGCAGCCCTCAAGCCCGCCAGCCGAGAAAAGATCAACGCGCCGCACGTTGAACTCATGGGCGTGACGTCGATCAGTTTCGTTGGCGTCGTCTATCACGCGCTGCTCGCGTCGCGCTGGGATCCGCAGGGCTGGCAGAAAGTAGCTGACGTGCTGTTGCATACGGCCTCGCCGCTTATGTTCGTGCTGTTCTGGCTCGCGCGCCCGCACGGCGGGCTCACATGGCGCGATGCATTGTTCTGCGCACTCTGGCCAAGCGCCTACGCCGCGTACGGCCTCACACGCGGCGCGGCGGACGGCTTCTACGCCTATTATTTCATGGACCCGAACGAACTCAGCTGGCCGGCTTTGGCGCTGAACGTCGCGGGCTTGAGCTTCGCCTTCGTGGTCGGGGCGTTTCTGTACCTGGCGCTGGACGGCGCGTTAGCGCGCAGATCAGCGCCATAGCGGAGCGCCGGCGGTCCGCTTCCGCGCTACTCGTTTGACACCACAAGCCGCACGCCCGTCGGCGCTTTGGCTTGTGGCGGATGCAGTGAGCCCAAGCGCAAGCGCTGGATCGGGCGCGCGTCCAGGAACGCTTCGCCGCCGAGCGTTTGGAACAAGCCCAGATAGCGCTCGCCCAAAGCCTGCTCGACCTTCAGTGGCGTGATCAGTATTTCCGCGCCGAGAACTTTGCCGCACGCCGTTTCCGCCGTGACGCGGGCGATGCCCGGTTCGCCGGCGGCGGCGCACGCATCGATCAAAGCGATCAGCAGGTCGCGATCGGGCGCAAGCCAGAAGCGCGCGAAGTCGTGATCCTTCAGATCGCGCCCAAACACCTTCACCAGGTCCGCGCCAAAGGTGCGGATCGGCCAGCGATGGTCGCGCGTGCGCTCGATCACGAACAAGCGCTCAAGCACCTGATCGGCGCGGCCGTGCTTTTTCGGGTTCGGCGCGCCTGTGCCGGCGAGCGTACGTCCGTACGCGAGCAGGGCCCGCGTGTCGGGATGAAATGTCTCTTCGCCCATCATGATGGTTAAACGTCGTCGCGCGTCCTTCCAGCGCTCCCCAGCGCTATCAAAAGAGAACGCAAGGCTTGGGCCCGAGGAAACCGAGACATTGGTTGGGCGTTTTCCCGCTGAGCGCGAAGCTTGGCCTTAAAGCTGCAGCGCGCCTGGGGAGTTTCAGGAGAAACCCGCGATGCCCGTTCCAACACGGTACATCTTGGCCGCGATCGCCTTTGGCATCGCCGCCTGGGGTCTCCTCCTGTTGTAAGCTCCTAGGCCAATTCCCTCGGCCCACCCCCGCTTCTCCGAAGCGGGGGTTTTTGTTTTATGGACAGCGATGAGTCTGCCTGTTCACCCTGCGAAGCTGCTGCGTCTGTTCGCGCCGCTGTGGGCGCTGCTGGCGCTTTCGCTTTGGCTGCACTGGGAGAGTTGGCACGCGAAGCCGCTGCTGCTCGCCACCATCGCGTCACTGCCGCTGGCGGCGGCGTTTGCCGGCGGGCTGATGCGCGAGCGCTGGCGTTTGGAGCTGACGCCGGAGGCGCTCATTCATCACACGCTCGGCCGCACCGAACGCTTCGAATGGGCGCGGATGGGCGATCACTCGGCCGCCGACACCATCAAGCAAATCGAAGATTGGCGTGCGCTCTACGCCACGCGGTAGCGGACCGCCGGCGTCCTTTCCTCACAAAACTGGCCGTTTGGCGCGTTCCGCCGCGTTGCGCACCGCGGGCAACCGGCTTAAATCCAAGCACATGGCTAATCTAGACGTCCGCACCGCCCGCCCTGACCAGCTTGTGCCTGGGGCGAAGTCCGATTGGGAGATCATCGTCGGGCTCGAAGTCCACGCGCAGGTGACGTCGAACGCGAAGCTGTTTTCCGGCGCGAGCGCGGCCTATGGCGGCGAGCCGAACGCGCATGTCTCGCTCGTCGACGCGGCGATGCCGGGCATGCTGCCGGTGATCAACAAATTCTGCGTCGAGCAGGCGATCCGCACCGGCTTGGGCCTCAACGCCGAGATCCATCGCGAGAGCCGCTTCGATCGGAAGAATTATTTCTATCCCGATCTGCCGCAAGGCTACCAAATCTCGCAATTCCAAATGCCGATCGTCGGCGAGGGCGAGATCGAGGTGGAGCCGGACGGCGAAGAGCCGATCACGATCCGCATCGAGCGCCTGCACCTGGAGCAAGACGCCGGTAAGTCGATCCATGATCTCTCGCCGACGGAGACGTTCGTTGACCTGAACCGCTCCGGCGTCGCTCTGATGGAAATCGTCTCGCGCCCGGACATGCGCTCAGCGAAAGAGGCCGCGGCCTATTTCAACAAGCTGCGCTCGATCGTGCGCGCGCTCGGCACCTGTGACGGCAACATGGAGGAAGGCTCCATGCGTGCGGACGTCAACGTGTCCGTGCGCAAGGCCGGCACCAAGGATTGGGGCACGCGCTGCGAAATCAAGAACGTCAACTCGACGCGCTTTATGATGCAAGCGATCGAGTACGAAGCGCGCCGTCAGATCGGCATCATCGAGGACGGCGGCAAGATCGATCAGGAGACCCGCCTGTTCGATCCCGGCGCCGGCGAGACGCGCACCATGCGCTCCAAGGAAGACGCGCACGATTATCGCTACTTCCCTGATCCGGACCTGCTGCCGCTGGTGCTGGACGAAAAGTGGATCGCCGACATCAAGGCCTCGCTGCCGGAATTGCCGGACGCGAAGAAGAAGCGCTTCGTAGAGAGCTACGGCCTCACGGCGTATGATGCGCGCGTGCTCTCGGGTGACACTGAGGCCGCGGAATATTTCGAAACGGTCGCTAAGGGCCGCGACGCGAAAGCGGCGGCGAACTGGGTGACGCAAGAACTCGCGGCCGCGCTCAACAAGTCGGGCCTCGAACTCTCAGCATCGCCGGTGAAGGCCGAAGCGCTGGGCGGGCTGCTCGATCTGATCAAAGACGGCACCATCAACGGCAAGATCGCCAAGGACGTGTTCGCCAAGATGATGGAAACCGGCGACGCGCCGGGCGCCATCGTCGAGCGCGAAGGCCTGAAGCAAGTCACCGACACCGGCGCGATCGAAAAAGCCATCGACGAATTGATGGCCGCCAACGCCGACAAAGTCGCCGACGTGCAGAAGAACCCGAAAGCGTTCGGCTGGTGGGTCGGTCAGACGATGAAAGCCACGGGCGGCAAAGCCAACCCCGGCGTCGTGAACGAGATTCTGAAGAAGAAGCTCGGCGTCTAGCGGGATGTCGGACTCAAGCTCAAAGTTCACGAGATATGAGCTTATGAAGGCGAATGGAGCCGACGCCGCGTCTGTATGCGCGGCCGCGATATCCTCGGACGAGGGACCGATCTTCCGGCTTGAGATGTTGATGGTGCTTTCGGGTTTCGACTTCCCGAGGCGATGGAACTAGACGCCGCTACTTATGAGCGCTTGCGTTCGGCATCTGGCACCTAAGCCGCGAGCGCCCGCAGCGGGCGCAGCGGCCGCGCCATGTGTCCGGCGGCGCCGACCAACGGCGGCGTGTCGAGTTCAGCGCGCAGGCGCATCTCGTAAGCGGTCGCGTG
>CAZZFE010000070.1:0-13964 GCA_964653495.1 uncultured Terricaulis sp.
CTGGCGCGTCATCACTGACGCGTCAATCGAGGTAGGCCCTGCGCTCTTCTTCAGCCTCCTCATCATCACGCTC
The DNA here is from genome assembly GCA_964653495.1 of uncultured Terricaulis sp. Taxonomy (GTDB): domain Bacteria; phylum Pseudomonadota; class Alphaproteobacteria; order Caulobacterales; family Aquidulcibacteraceae; genus Vitreimonas. The sequence continues at coordinate 74 of CAZZFE010000070.1, forward strand.
TCGTTCTTGCCCGTGTTCACGCTGCAAGCCCAAGAGGGGCGGCTTTTTGCACCGCTCGCCTTCACCAAGACCTACGCGATGGCCGCAGCTGCGGCGCTCGCGGTGACGCTGACGCCTGTGCTGATGGGCTATTGGATCCGCGGCAAGATTCCTCACGAGGACGCAAACCCAATCAATCGTTGGCTCGCCTCGCTCTACCGGCCGGCAATCGATTTCGCTTTGGCGACGCCGAAGCTCGTGCTGCTGATCGCGGCGCTCGCGCTTGCAACGACCGCCTGGCCCTTGTCGCGCCTAGGCGGCGAGTTCATGCCGATGATGGACGAGGGCGACCTCTTATACATGCCCACAGCTTTGCCGGGCTTGTCGGCGGGCGAAGCTTCGGAATTGCTGCAGCAGACCGACCGGCTCATCCGCACCGTGCCGGAAGTGGAGAGCGTGTTCGGCAAGGCGGGGCGCGCTGAGTCCGCCACCGATCCCGCGCCGCTTGAAATGTTTGAGACCACCATCCGCCTGAGGTCGCGCTCTGAGTGGCGGCAGGGCATGACGCCAGAACGTCTGATCGAAGAGCTTGACCGAACCGTGCGCGTGCCTGGCCTTACCAATGTCTGGGTGCCGCCGATCCGCAACCGCATCGACATGCTGGCGACCGGGATCAAGAGCCCGATCGGAGTCAAGGTAAGCGGCCCTGATCTGGCTTCGATCGAGCAGGCCGCTCGTGCAATCGAGGCGGTGGCGCGCACTGTTCCAGGCGTCTCTTCGGCAATTGCTGAGCGCATTTCGGGCGGGCGCTATGTCAATGTCGAGATCGACCGCTTCGCCGCGGCGCGTTACGGCCTCAACGTCGCCGAGGTTCAAGCAGTGGTCTCCGGGGCCATCGGCGGCGAAAACATCGGCGAAGTGATTGCCGGGCGCGCGCGCTATCCAATCAATCTGCGTTATCCGCGTGAAGTGCGCGACACGCTCGACCGATTGATCGCGCTGCCGGTTGTGACTGAAGCGGGTTTGCGTCTCACGCTTGGCGAAGTCGCCAAAATCGAGATCGCCGACGGTCCCGCCATGATCCGCAGCGAGAACGGCCGGTTATCGGCGTTCATCTATGTCGATGTGCGTGGGCGCGACCTTGCCTCCGTCGTGGGTGATCTGAGGCGGTCCGTTGCAAGCGGGGTGGAACTACCGGCGGGGGTCAGCGTCGCCTATTCCGGGCAATTCGAGTATCTTGAGCGGGCGGCCCAACGCCTTCTGATCGTAGGCCCGGCCACGCTCTTCATAATCTTCCTCTTGCTCTATTTCACCTTCCGCCGCTTCGATGAGGCGGCGATCGTGATGGCGAGCCTTCCGTTCGCGCTCACCGGCGGCGTCTGGCTGGTCTATCTCCTCGGTTACGACTTCTCCGTCGCGGTCGCTGTCGGCTTCATTGCTCTTGCTGGGCTTGCGGCCGAATTTGGCGTGGTCATGCTGATCTATCTGAAGAATGCGCTCAAGGAGCGCGTTGAACGCGGCGAGACGATCACGCCGGACGTGGTGGCCGACGCCGTGCGCGAAGGCGCACTGCTGCGGCTGCGCCCCAAGGTTATGACCGTCGCGGTGATTTTGGCCGGCCTCTTCCCCATCCTGTGGACCGGCGGCGCCGGCGCGGAAGTCATGCGCCGCATCGCTGCGCCCCTGGTCGGGGGCATGCTGTCTGCGCCGCTTCTTTCCTTATTCGTGATCCCGGCAGCCTATCTCATGATCCGGCGGATGGAACTCAAACGCGCGACGCCGGACGTATCGGCTCCGCAGATCGCTTTGCAAAGAGGAGACTAACGCCATGCTGAGACATCTGGTCTTGACCGCCGCGCTCTTGGGCGCAGCCTGCACGCCGCCCGCTGGCGATGGGGCGCAGAGCCCAGTGACCGACCAGGCCGAACCCGCCGCGCCAGCGGGAGAGGCCGCGCCAGTCAGCGCGACGGGAACGGTGACGGCCGTGGATGCGGCAGCCGGCACAATCTCGATCGATCACGGCGCGATCGCAGCGATCAATTGGCCTGCGATGGAGATGCAATTCACCGCGCAGGATCCAGCGATCCTGCAGGGGATCGCTGTCGGCGATCGCGTCCAGTTTGAACTGAAGAGCGCCGCTGAAAGCACGGTTGTGACGGCGGTTCGCAAGGATTAGCGCTTGAAGGCCCGCGGGGAAAGGCCGGCTGGCGCGTATCAGTGGTGAAGGGCGGACGAACCCTGATGCGGTTCCTGGCGCTGCTTGTTCTGAGTTTTGCATTGATAGTGGCGCTGACGCCCCGGCCTGCCGCCGCTTGCGCGTCTGGCCAAGCTCGCGGCTGCGCTTCAATGGACTGCACGATGGCCGACATGTGCGAAGAGGGCGCAAGCGCGTGCGCGGTCTGTTGCGCTGCCGCTTGCGTTGTGGCTGCTGCCCCGGCGCGCGAGGGATTTGCGCCCCTGTCGCCGGTGCATCCCCGCTTTGCTCCCGCGCCTTTTGAGCGGGTGCGCGGTCTCCACCGATCGCATGATCCCCTGTGCCTCGTTGAGCGAGTGCGCTCAACGCGTGCGCAGCGCACCGCAGACATCGCAGCTACTAGACATAACGGAAAGTGATCACCTGCTAGGTTCTCGCTATCTCGGCTATATTTTCGTGGCGGAACCTCTCGAGCAGCGCTTACCTCTAAATACCGGCTGCTCGGCCCACGCGATTAAGCCGAGCGCCCGACGAATGCGGGGAGGAAGACGATGAGAAAAGGCGGGTTTAAGTCGCGGTACTTCGCGTCAGCTTCGATATTGGCGGGGCTTTGCCTCGCCCCGTCTCCCGTCGTTGCGCAGGACGCCAGTGAAGACGAAATCGTCGTGGTCGGCACCCGGAGAACCGACATCACCGTGACTGAAACGACCGTGCCGGTGGATGTCATCAGCGCCGAGGAGCTTCAAGAGCAGGGGCTGACCGATCTCAACGACATTCTGCGAGCCGAAGTCCCATCGTTCAATGTGCAGCGTCTCGTCAGCAACGATGGGGCGGTCTTCACACGCCCGTTCAGTCTTCGTGGACTGCCGCCCGACCAGACGCTCGTCCTCGTCAATGGCAAACGCCGGCATCGCGGGGCCACTGTACAGTTCACCAACGTGCCGCAGATACGGGGCTCGCAAGGACCTGATCTCGCCGCCATTCCCACAATCGCCGTTGAACGGCTCGAAGTTCTCCGCGACGGGGCATCCGCCAATTACGGGTCAGATGCAATTGCGGGCGTGCTCAATTTCCAGCTTCGCGATGATGATCATGGCGCGACGCTGATCACGCGGTACGGGCAGTTCTATGCTGGCGACGGCGCGGACTGGCTCGTGCAGGGCAATATCGGTCTTCCTCTCGGCCAAACCGGATTTTTGAATGTGAGCGGCGAGTGGTCGCAAAGCGAGGAAACATCTCGCGGCGTCCAACGTCCTGACGCACAAGCGCTCATCAATGCGGGCGTGCCTGGCGTGCCCGTCCCCGCCCAGCGATGGGGCAACCCAGAGGTCGAAGCGGCGCGTGTTTTCTTCAACGCAGCAGCGCCGATCAATGACATTGCCGAACTCTATGCGTTCGGCAACTACAGCTGGAGCGAGGGGCTCACGAGCTTCTTCTACCGAAACCCAACTTCTAACGCGGTGTTCGCGAGCGTCCCACTGACATCGACGCCTGGCGGACCTCGCTTTTCGTTTAGAGACATTTTCCCAGGCGGCTTCACACCTCAGTTCGGTCAGACAACCGAGGATGCTTCGCTTGTTGGCGGAATACGCGGCGCGTTCGCCAGCGAGCTGAGCTACGACGTCAGCCTCAACTACGGACAGAACAGAGCCGAGTATCTGATCACGAATACGGTGAACCCCTCCCTCGGACCAGCCTCGCCAACCAGCTTTCGCCCTGGCGCACTCGAACAGCGCGAACTCACTTTCAATTTCGATCTTTCCTATCCTTGGGAAGTTGGGCTGGCGACGCCGTTGAACGTGGCTGCGGGGCTTGAGTTTCATCGCGAGACATACGAGGTGTTTCTGGGCGACTTTGCGTCGCGTCAGGTTGGACCGTTTGCGTCCTTCGTTGATCCCGACACTGGTCTGCCAGGTGGGCTGCCTGTCGGTTCGAACGGTTTTCCTGGTTTCAACGAAATCGCTGCGGGAGAGTTTCAGCGCGACAACGTCGCTCTCTACACCGCGCTTGAAGGAGACATCACCGATCGTTTCCGCGCGGGCGCTGCAGCTCGGTTTGAAGACTTCTCCGATTTTGGCTCGACCTTTAACTGGAAGCTGACCGGGCGCTACGAGTTCATCGACGGCTTTGCGGCGCGAGCATCGGTAAGCACCGGATTCCGTGCGCCATCGCCCGGACAGTCCAACTCATTCAACATCTCGACAAATATTGACTCTGCCACCGGAGCGCCGCTGGTTGCCGGCATCGTTCCGCCTGCTAACCCTGTTGCGCAGGCGCTTGGCGCAAGGCCGCTGGAGCCGGAGGAAAGCTTCAACATCTCCGCGGGATTTGTAATCACTAGCTTCGACCGCCTAACGATTACGCTCGATTTCTTCAAAATCGATGTGGACGACCGCATTGCTTTGTCCGGCAATTTCAACCTGACCCAAGCGCAACGCGACGCGTTAGCGTTGGCTGGCGTGCCCGGCGCAAATACCTTCCAGCAGCTTGCCTTCTTCACCAACTCATTCGACTCCTCGACTGAGGGTGTCGATCTTGTGGCTTCGTATCGGCTCGATCTTCCGGTGGGGTCGGCGGTCTTAACGAGCTCTGTGAACTACACCACAACCGAGGTCACACGTGCGGCGCCGGTGATAGCTGCTGATCGAGAACGATTGCTGGAGCTTGAGGGGTTCACCCCACAATGGAAGGGCAGTTTGGGAATTGACTATGATGTGGGCCGGTTTGGCTTCACCACACAAGCAAACTATTACGGCGAATGGACCGATTACGGCACCACTTCAGCCGGCGACCAGACCGGGGGCTCTGAATGGTTGGTCGATCTTGAATTCAGCTATGACGTGACAGACGCGGTGACGCTCGCAATCGGCGGGGAGAATGTCTTCGACGAGTATCCTGATCCGGAGGCGCGGGCGAGTCAGACTGCAAACGGAATTCGCTATATGCGCTTTGCGCCAACTGGGTTCAACGGTGGTTTTTGGTACGTTCGCGCAGCAGCCCGTTACTAGGCAGGACTTTGACAGGCGTTCTACAAGCTCACGCCGCTCACCGCAGCGGCTCGCCGAACACGCCCTCTTTAGCCATCGTGTCGCGAACGTCGCGCATGGTCTGCAAGAAGCGCAATGCTGCGATCGAGAGGGGGCGATGGACGGGTGTGTAGAGAACGTATTGAAACTCAATCAGCGGTTCGAACGGCCGAACGACGAGCCCGCGCATCGCGAAATCGGCCGACGTGATCGGATTGAGGATCGAGCACCCGACGCCCTCCAGCACGAGGCCGCAGATTGTCATGGCATATTGAGTTTCGACGACGATGTTTCGGTCGACGCCAGCATCCTCGAAAACCCGATCCACGCGCCGCCGGGTCGGGTCTTCGAGCGCCAGCGAAATGAAAGGTTCGCCTCGGAGATCTTCCGGGCTGATCGCGCGCTTTGCAGCCAAACGATGGCCTGGGGGCAACACGCAAGCGCCGGGGCATTTCAGAAAAGGCTCGCTCTGAACGCCGCTGATCTGAGCCGCAGGTGTGGCCAGTCCAATGTCGAATTGCTGATTGGATACCCATTGGCGAACGGTCGAGGACGAACGCGTCTGCAGCTGAACAGTCACCCCAGGATGGGCGGCGCGAAACGCCCGTACAACACGCGGAAGGTAGCTCACCGCCAGCGCCGGCAACGCGGCGACGCGGATCGTGCCCGAGGTCATCTCCTTGATCTCACGCGCGGCGCGCTTGAGCGCCTCGATCCCGGCGAACGAGCGCTCTACCTCATGATGGAAGGCCTCCGCCTCGGGTGTGATAACAAGAGAGCTGCCGCGCGAGCGTACAAAGAGACGGAAGCCTATCGCGTGCTCGAGATCGGAGATGAGTTTGCTGACTGCGGGCTGCGAGAGATTCAACGAGGACGCTGCAAGCGAGATGGAGCCGGTAACCATAACCGCGCGAAACGCTTCAAGCTGACGTAGATTCACAGCGGGCGCCTTTCGTGCGTCACGTGGAGTTTGGCATGTTTTGGACGGACTGGAAATGACGATGTCGTTGCGCGGCATAGTCCTCCTTGCGGGCGCTATCTTGGCCCTGATCGCGTTGGCGCTGCTGACGCGCCAGTTGTCCTCGACGAGCTCGACGACCGAGCAGGCGAACGTGAGTACCGCAGGCGCGATGACCACGTTGGAACGGGTGCGAGAAAGAGGCGTCCTGCACTGCGCCATCCACACCGGTCAGTTCGGCATGTCTTACTTGGACGAGCAGGGCGAATGGCGCGGACTCTTTGTTGATTATTGCCGCGCACTGGCGGCGGCCACGATTGGAAATCCTGACGCTGTGCGGTTCATGCCAACCGCCGCAAACAAGCGCTTCACGGTCCTGCAGACCGGCGAAGCCGATGTGCTGTCGCGCACGACAACTTGGACTTTGCGGCGTGACGTCGAGCTCGGACTGAACTTTACAGGCGTCCTGTTCTACGATGGCCAGAGCTTCCTGGTGCCGCGAGCGTCGGGCGCGCGCTCGCCGCGCGAGCTTGATGGTGCAACTATCTGCATCAGCAAGGGCACCACCGCCGAACAGAACACCGCCGACTATTTCGCAGCACACGGCTTGCGATTCCGGTCGCTTGTCTTCGAGCAGCCCGAAGAGGCCCGGTTGGCGTTCTTCGCCAATCGTTGTGATGCGATGACAACAGACGCCTTCACCCTGACGATGATCCGTCTCTCAGATGCTGAGCGGCCGGACGACTTCGTGGTGATGGAGGAGGCGATCTCAAACGAGCCCTTGGGGCCGGTTGTCCGCAGCGATGATGAGCAATGGTTCGACATTAACAAATGGGTGCTCAACGCGCTTATCGCCGCCGAGGATTACAGAATTACACGAGAGAACGCCAATCAGATGCGCGACGCTAGCCGTGACCCCGATGTCCGTCGCTTGCTCGGAGTGGATCCTGGCTTGGGACAGGCGCTAGGCCTTGAGGAAGAATGGGCTTACCGAGCGATTGGATCGGTCGGCAACTACGGGGAAATGTACGAGCGCCACATTGCGCCGCTCGGTGTCCCGCGTGGCTTGAATCAGTTGTACCGTGATGGCGGGCTCATGTACCCGTTGCCAACGCGATGACCACGTCGGGGCGCGCCTCTTCTCGTGCGAGCAGCATGAGCTGGCTTGTGGAAGTCACGATCTTCGCCGCATTGGCGTTGATCGCCATTACGTTGTGGCAGACTTTGCAAAGCAATCTTGCGGCCAGCAACATCACGACGGGGTTCGCGTTTCTTGGACGTGTCGCGGGTTTCGAGATTGGCGAACTGCCAGCGCCGTACACCGCAACCGATTCCTATCTGAGCGCCATCGGCATCGGCCTCATCAATACGCTCCAGGTCGCAGCGTTCTGCATTGTTACGTCGAGTATTCTGGGTGTGGGCGTTGGCGTTGTCCGCGCGACACAAACAGGACCGGCGAGTTGGCTCGCGACCGGATTCATAGAGCTCATTCGCAACGTTCCGCTGCTGCTGCAACTCTTTGTCTGGTACGGCGTCTTTATCTTCATGTTGCCGCTAATTGGCGAAGCTATTGAAGCACGTGGGCTTTTCTACCTGTCGAACCGCGGCTTAGTCGTACCAGGGCCCGAGTATGGCCTGGTGGCTCTAGCGGCTGTGGGCGCGGCGATGGGCGCAGGAGCGCTGAGCTTCGGGATCGTCGAAACGTTGCTCAAACCCTTGCGCAAGCACCGAGTGCTTGTCGCCGCCCTGGTCGGATCGCTTTGTGCAGCCATCGTGATCGCGGCTTTGGGCGGAGTATCGTCCCCGCGTATGGGCGCGTTCAACGTCGAAGGCGGCTTCGTTCTCTCGACTGAGTTTCTCACTTTGGCGGTGGGGCTCTCATTATACGCAACAGCCTACATCGCAGAGATCGTCCGGGGCGGCATCGCTTCCGTCTCCCAAGGTCAGGCGGAAGCGGCGCGCGCATTAGGTTTGACGCCCGCGCAAACGATGCGGCGCGTGATTTTGCCCCAGGTGCTTCGGGTGATCATTCCCCCCGTGGGTGGGTGGCATCTCAATACGCTCAAAAACACGTCATTGGCGGTCGCCATAGGTTATCCCGATCTCGTCTCTGTCGTGGACACAATTATCAGCCAGACCGGACAGGCCATCGAAGGCGTTGCGCTTATGCTCGTCGTATTCCTGTCGCTATCGCTCGCACTAAGCGGTTTCCTGAACTGGTACAACGCCCGAATGTCGTGGACGCACGCCACGTCGGCGCTGGCGCGCCCGCCGCGAGCGGCGCCCGCGCCGGCGATAACCGTCGCCAACAGAATCCAAAGGCTGTTTCATGGCTCGCGTTGGCGCTCGCTAGTGAACGCGACGCTGATCGTGGTCGCCCTCGTGCTCGCATGGCGCTTCATTCAATGGGGTGTGGCAGAGGCGGTGTTCGCCGGCGAAGCAGAGCAGTGCAGACGCGCTCAAGGGGCCTGCTGGCTGCTTGTTCGCGAAAACCACCGGCTGATCCTGTTTGGAGCTTATCCAGCGGAGTTACAGTGGCGCCCGCTCGGCGTTGTCATGTTGTACGCGGCCGGCATGGCGCTCTCTTTCGCCAGAACGCTGTGGAACTGGCGACTGGCGGCTGTGTGGGGCGCAATCGTCGGTGGTTCGTTCGCGCTCATGTCGGGGGAAATGTTCGGGCTCGTTCCGGTCGGCGTTGACCGCTGGGGCGGGCTGCCGGTCACGCTTCTGCTTGCCTCCACGGCCGTTGGCGTGGCCTTCCCGCTAGCGGTGCTCATTGCTTTTGCCCGCCGCTCAAAGAGGCGTGTTGTGCGCGCGCTCGCCGCCGGGTTTGTCGATGTTATGCGCGGCGTCCCGCTTGTCGCCTTGCTCTTTGTTGCGGCTTTAATGTTTCCGCTTCTGGCGCCGTCCTGGCTTCAAGTGGACAGCTTTGTTCGTGTGCAGATAGCGCTCGTTCTGTTTACGGCCGCCTACATGGCCGAAGGTGTTAGAGGCGGCTTGCTTTCGGTGCCCGACGGCCAACGCGAAGCCGCACAAGCACTCGGATTGAGCCGCTTCCATACCGCATCGCGGATTGTGCTGCCGCAAGCGCTCAAGGTGAGTCTGCCGAGCTTAGTCAGTACGGCAATCAGCGAAGTCAAGAATACGACGCTTGTCCTGATCGTGGGCGTGTTCGACTTGTTGCAAACGACGCGCCTTGCTCTTCTGGATGTTGAGTGGCGTCCATTCTTTGCAGAGGCATACCTATTTACCGGCGCGATCTTCTTTGTGATTTGTTGCGCGATATCGGCTCTCGGCCGAAGAGTAGAGTTTTCGCTAGCGCGCGGGCGTGCTGCAACGAGTAGAATGGAGCGGCTGTATGCCTAGGAACAGCAGTGGAAAGGCAGGGCCGGTGGGTCGCCGTTTGAACGCGACCGTGTCGGCGCACGCGGGGCCAGAACCGCATGATCAAGGCGGATTGCTTAATCCGCCAGTGCACCGCGCCTCTACTATCATCTATGAAGACGTTGATGCCTATATGGGCCGCCACAACGGTCTTTATGACGAGGTGATCTACGGGCTTTACGGCGTTGAAACGACCTTTGCGCTGGGCGATGCGATTGCCGCGCTCGAGAATGGCGCCGCGACGGTCATCACGCCTTCCGGCACCTCGGCGATCGCGCTTGGCTTGTCGGCCTTCCTGAGCACCGGCGACCACGCCCTGGTGGTCGATACCGTCTATGGCCCGACCCGAAGGTTCTGCGATGAGGTCCTCGCGCGTTTTGGTGTTGAGGTCGAGTATTTTGATCCGTTGCTTGGAGAAGGGATCGCGCGGCGTTTCCGAGAAAATACGCGCGTTCTCTATATGGAAAGCCCAGGGTCCCTGACGTTTGAAATGATTGACGTGCGCGCAATGTGCGCCGCCGCCGCCAAACGTGAGATCGTCACGATGCTCGACAACACATGGGCGACGCCGCTCTTCTGCCGGCCGATTGAGCTTGGGGTCGATGTCTCGCTGATATCAGCGACAAAGTATTTGTCCGGACACTCCGATGCGATGATCGGCGCCCTTACTGCCCGAACGCAGGACCTCTACCGGCGCCTTAAGGACTGGACGGCGCGCTGGGGAGCTCGTGCGGGCCCGGACGAATGCTATCTCGTCCATCGTGGCATTCGTACGCTCGATGTACGTATGGAACGGCATCAAAAGAATGCCGAGGCTCTGATCCAATTCCTGCGCCAGCGTCCTGAAGTGCGCGGTGTCTTATACCCTGCGCTTCCTGACGATGCTGGCTATCCGCTCTGGCGCCGTGATTGCACTGGCGCGAGTGGTCTTTTTGGTCTTGTTCTGGATCCTGTGAGCGCCGAGGGCGCTCGGCAGTTCTTCAACGGACTCAAAGTTTTTAGCCTGGGATCCAGTTGGGGCGGCTATGAGAGTTTGCTGGTGCCTGCTTCGCCAGCGCCAACGCGCACACAACGCGTCGCTCCAGACGGTTACCTAGTAAGGGTGCACGCTGGTCTGGAGGACGTATCCGATCTCATCATCGACTTGGAGCACGCCTTTCAGCGGCTCGCACGGGCGCCGGCGGCAAGTGAGTCTCGAACATGACAGGCTTCGCGGTCGAGTTCGAGGGTGTGCACAAGTGGTTTGGCGATCTGCATGTCCTCGATGACGTAAACTTGCAGATCGCGAACGGCGAGAGAATCGTGATATGTGGGCCATCTGGCTCCGGAAAATCGACGCTGATCAGATGTGTCAACCAGCTTGAACAGCATGACAAAGGAGAGATACGCGTAGCCGGCGCGAAAGTCGTAAGGGGAGATGAGAGAGGCGCCGCCGATGTCGGCATGGTGTTTCAGAGCTTCAATCTCTTTCCTCATCTGACAGTTCTCGAGAATTGCACGTTGGCGCCGCGCCTCGTGCGCAAACTTGGCGTTGAGCAAGCCGAGCGCGTGGCGTTGGAGCACCTCTCTCGCGTCCGTGTCGCAGACCAGGCGCGTAAACATCCTGGTGAGTTGTCGGGCGGCCAACAACAGCGCGCCGCAATTGCGCGGGCGCTCGCCATGTCGCCGAAGATATTGTTGCTTGATGAGCCAACGTCGGCGCTCGATGCTGAAATGGTTCGCGAGGTGCTCGACGTCATGGTCGAGCTTGCGAACGACGGACGCACCATGATTTGCGTAACCCACGAAATGGGCTTTGCGCGCCAGGTCGCCGACCGTGTCGTCTTCATGGACGCCGGACGGGTCGTTGAAGTGCAGGCCACCGTGGATTTCTTCGAGCGGCCGCAGCAGGAACGCACAAGACAGTTCTTGAGCCAACTGATGTCGTGAGCAGCCGCATCGGCAGTCCCGCCGCCTCTGCCCCAGGCAAAGCGCGCCGCAAGCGTCAAGGCGAGATTCTCATCGCGGCGAACGGCGTGGGTGCGCTCGATTGGTTGTGGTTCTGTGAGGAGCTGCGCGCCAGAGCAGCGACTGCGTGACCGAACCGCCCCAGATATCGACTTCGAAGGAACGACGCTTCCGGCGCTACAAAGCGGGATAGGCCTCAGAAGCTCGCGAAACGTGCGTGCGGCTCCCGGCGCCGCCACTAGAACGCCAAGTGACCGGCGCCGTGGGTCACCTCTGCGCCGAGATAGGCTTGCGCCAGAATGACAAGCACTGTGAGCGCCAAAACCGCTTCGTAGAAGCGCCCGCCCTGGCGCACCGCGGCTTCATCGACTGGTTTCTTCAACCACCAAACGAACAAGATGAGGAAGGGGATGACCGTGCCGATCCATCGATGCAGCACGAGCGCGGATTCCTCGTCAGCGGCAGGCAGGCCCGCATTCGCCCAACCCAATGGCGCGGCGGCAAAAGCGCCGAGCGTCGCCACTGCAAGCAGGATTTTATTGCTGGCCGCGTAGATGGGATTGCGCCGAATGAACGCAGCCGCTTCCAAGAAAGCGACCGTCAGCAGCAGGGCGATGGGAAAATGGATGACGGCGGGGTGCCACACGCCGAGCCAGCGGATGATCCGGCCCGACAAGGTCGTGGGGCGCGCATCATGATCCATCATCATCCCGCCCGCGCCTTCGGCGGTCGGCCATGTCATTTCGCCGGGCTGCATTGCGCCCATGTCGTGCTCGGGCGCGGTTTGCGATGCATCAGTTTGCGCCGCTTGCGGCGGATGTTGTTCGTCGCGGTGGGCGAAAGAGATTTGCGGGGTTAGCAGTAGCAGCGAGAACGCTACGGCCAGCACTGCCCCAATGCGAACCGTGGACTTCGTGTGCGCCATGTTCTTCCCCTCAAAGCCCGCGCCGCACGCACGAGCGTTAGCCGGACGTGCAGCGCCTCGCTTCCGTTTCGAATCAAAGCACGTGAATTTCCGTCACCATCGGGCGGCCGTTGTCGTTCATCAGCTCAAAATGCACGCGCTGACCGACGCTGACGCCTTGCAGCACGGCGGCGGAGTGGACGCGGAACGTCATCGTCATTGCCGGCCAGCCAAGGCTTGCGATGGGTCCGTGATTGAGGGTGACCGTGCCGGCCTGCGCATCGATGGCGGTCACCGTGCCTTCGCCTTCTGCTGTCTGTGGCACCGCCTGATGGTTTTCGCCGGGATGGGCGAGGGCAGGCGCGGCCATAGCGAAACTTGACGCCAGCGCCGCAGCAATCGCGGTGACCAGAAGTTTGCGTTTCATGTAAATTCTCCGTTCGTGAGCGTCGGGGCCGCTCACACCCTTCAATACGCGCGCGTCTTGCCAATCCCTCAGCTGTCCGCTGCGGCGCTGGCCGTCGGCCCGTTCTTGCGCCGGCGCCCGCCCCCGAACCGGATGCGGTAGGGGATGAGAACGATGCCGGCGATGATCGACAAAAGCGTGATGGCGGTCACGATGATGATGAGGGGATGATTGAAATCTTCGTGGTTTTGCCAATCCATGATGTGGAGCGCCCAGAGCGTGTCATAGAGCCGCCAGATATCGGAGCGCCGGGCGGTGACGGCGCCGGTGTCGGCCGCCACATAAACCGCAAGGCCGCCATCGGCGAATAGGGCGCGCCACGCAGGCAGGGCGCCGCGATACTCTGAACTTTCGGTCTCAATGAGCTCGACCCGCGCGGGCGCCGATGCGAGCGTTACATTCCCGCGCGCAACCGCGGCGGCGGCCTCCGCATCGAGCGGGGACAGCTGTCGAAACGAAGCCGCCTCGAAGAGCGCTGGCGGGCCGTCTGCGAACTCGGCGACGATGACTTGCCCGAGCGTGGGACGCGTCTCGATCGTCAGCTTGACGGGGGCGCGGCCATGAACGTCGCGAAGCGCACCTAGAGCCGCGCCGTTCGTGATGGCGAGCGGACGCGCCGTCTCAGGCGCGCGTATCAAATGCTCGCTGCGGACCTGCTCGATCGGGATGATTGTAAAGAAGAGTCCGCTGACAACCCAAAAGACGATCTGCACCCCGACCAGGAGCGCAAGCCATTTATGTACAAACGACGCCAAACGCGCGAGATTCACGATGTCCCTCCCCCAAGGTTTTCGTAGTTCTATGTCGCCGCGACGCTGGGAGTGCGGCGGAGCTGATTACTGCCCTGATTACTGCCCCGGCGGATGCTCCATATTGGGCATGTCCGACATGTCGTGATCGGGCGTAGTTTGCGCGGGCGCGGGGGTAGGTGCAGGCGTGGGCTCAGCGCGAGGCCGCCGTGGCGCCGGCGTGCTCGGTGCAGGCGTTGTCGCCGGTTCGGTCGCCGGCGCCGTCTCTGCCGTTTGCGGCGCGG
>CAZZFE010000071.1:0-13253 GCA_964653495.1 uncultured Terricaulis sp.
CTATCACAAGAAGCTGGTGCCGGTGTTCGTGGAAGAGGCGACGCCGCCGGAGGATTTCGAGTATTTCTTCGCAGGCGTGCAATTCTTGAAGCTGTTCGAAACGCCGGAAGCTGAACGCTCCGCCGCCGTGCTGCGCGTGTTGGAGGCGGCATGAGGCTGAAGCGCGGACCGAGCGGCTTTTGGGCGGCGATGCATCGCTGGAAGCTGGTCCGCGCGCGCATGCCGTTTTGGCGCGTTGTCGTCGAGGCTGAGTTCGACCGCCGCGCCAAGCAATGGCCGGAGCGTTATGTCGGCGCTGTCACGCCGGTTTATGTCTGGGCGCGCACGATTGAGGAGGCTGAGGGCCTGGCGACGCTCGCGCTCGAAGCCGAGGGGCTGGTCACTATGACGGCCGACGCCATCAAGGTCGCGCCAGCGGCGCGGCCAACGCGCGAGGCGGCGGCGGTTATGCGCGGGTCGTTGGGCTATATAGCGCGCGCGGAAGACGAAACGCCCACGCCCGGCCCATCGCGGCGGGATGCGCGGGCTTGAAGGCTGAGCACGGCGGGGGGATGGTCGGGCCATGAGCGGGGAACTGGAAGCAGCCGGCGCGATGGCGACGGCAGGCCTGGCGGCAGGCGCCATTGAGGGGCGCGAGTCGCACGGATCGGGTGACGGCAAATGCCTGAATTGCGGCGCTGAGCTGCAGGGCGCGTACTGCCATGCCTGCGGGCAGGCCGCGCACGCGCACCGCACGCTCGCGCACGTGTTCGAGGAATTCCTCCACGGCGTCATCCATTTCGACACCAAGGCCTGGCGCACGCTGCCGATGGTGCTGTTCCGTCCCGGCACGCTGACACGCAATTACATTTACGGCCAACGCGCGCGCTACATCTCGCCGCTGGCGCTGTTCCTTTTCACGATCTTCTTCATGTTCGCCGTGTTCGCGTTCACCGGCGGACCGACGCCGGATTTGAACCTCACCGAGAGCGCGACGCTCGAAGAAGCGCAAACCGAACTCGCTCAAGCGCGCGAAGGGGTGACGGAGGCGGAAGCTGAACTCGCGCGGGTTATCGCCAACCCCGATCCGAACCAGCCCGCGGGCCTCGAAGAACGGCTGGCGCGCATGGAAGTGCGGCTGGCGGAAGAAGAGGTGGGCCGCCGCGAAGCTACGCTCGCGCGCGTGCAGGAAGCGCTGTCGCGCGTGCAGGCCGGCGTGGCGCAGGAGGATGGTGTCACCGTCACGCAAGAGGACGGCGAGACGACGGTCACCACCGAAACCCAGGGCGCCACCGCCGAGGGCGAGGAGCGCACGTGGCAGGATTACGTGCGCGAGTCCGCCGAGAGCGACGACCTCACGATCAACACCGGCTTCCCGGTTTTGGACGAACGCATCCGTCACAAGCTCAAGAACCCGGATCTCGCGCTCTATAAGATCCAGCAGACGGCGTACAAATTCTCGTTCCTACTGGTGCCGATCTCGCTGCCCTTCATCTGGCTGCTGTTCTTCTGGAAGCGCGGCGTCACGCTCTACGATCACGTCGTCTACGCGCTTTACGCGCTGTGCTTCGCGTCGCTGCTATTTGTCGCCGCCGCGTTCGCGGCGAGCAACACATACACAGCCTTCCTGATCGGCTGGCTGCTGCTCGTCGGCTTGCCGGTGCACACGTTCTTCCACTTGAAGGGCGCCTACGCCCTTGGCTGGTTCTCGGCGCTCTGGCGGACATTCTTCATGCTGACGTTCGCGAACATCGCGCTGGTGATCTTCATCATGGCGATCGTCGTTCTGGGGCTGACGGGCTAGCCACATGTCCATGACGGACCTCTACACCGTGGCTGGCTCCGGCATCGTCGTGGTGGTGCTGGTCGTCGTTGCGTGGGCGATGGGTTTCCGCAAATCGGCGCAGCTCAACGCCGAAACGCTGGCGCAAGAGGTGGCCGCGGCTGAGCCGCGCGCGCGTGTGGCCGAGGCCGTGTTCGCCGCTGATGGACGCGCCGCCATCGCACGGCTGAGCGACGGCAAGCTCGTCACCGCCCGGGTCATGGCGGACGGCGTATCGCTCCGCATCTTCCCCGCCAGCGCCGCCAAGCTCAGTTTGCGCAGCGGAAACGCAGTCCTAAAGTTTGCCGACATCGGCTATCCGCCGCTAAACTTGAAGCTGAAGGAAGAAGCGCCGGCCTGGCTCAAGGCGCTCGCGGGAGTTTGATCGTGAGAGACCCGGCGCCGCCGCCATTCGAAATCCCGGACATCATCACCTACGCGGTGCCGGGCTTCGTGCTGCTGATCATCATCGAGATGATCGTCGTGCGCGCCACCAAGAAGGGGCGCTACCAGGCCGCCGACGCGGCTTCGAGCCTCGCCATGGGCTTCGGCAATCTGGTCGCGAAAATCCTCGTCGGCGGCATCGCCGTGTTTTCGTATTTCTGGGTTTCGCAATATCGGCTGTTCGATCTCGGCTGGACGTGGCCGGTGCTGGTTGCGTGCTTCTTCGCCGAAGACCTTGCCTATTATTGGTTTCACCGCATCGCCCACGAACGCCGCTGGTTCTGGGCGAGCCACGTCATTCACCATTCATCGCAGCACTACAATCTGACGACCGCTTTGCGCCAAACCTGGACGGGCGTTATCGGCCTCTCGTTCATTTTCTGGCTGCCGCTGATCTATATCGGCTTCCCGCCGGCGATGGTGTTCATGTTCTCGGCCATCAGCCTTGTTTATCAATTCTGGATTCACACCGAGACGATCGGCCGGATGGGGCCGTTTGAGTGGGTGATGAACACGCCTTCGCACCATCGCGTGCATCACGCCATCAACGCGCGTTACCTCGATGCGAATTACGCCGGCGTGCTCATCATCTGGGATCGCATCTTCGGCAGCTTCGTGCCGGAGGACGACAAGGAAAAGCCGCGCTACGGCATCGTCTCGCAGCTGGGCACCTTCAATCCGTTCCGCATCGCCTTCCACGAATGGGCCGGCATTTTCCGTGACGTGCGCCACGCCAAGAATTTGCGTGAAGTGCTGGGCTATATGTTCGGCCCGCCGGGCTGGAGCCCGGATGGGTCGCGCAAGACGAGCGCCTCGATCAAGCGCGAATGGGCCGAAGCGCAGCAAGACGGCGTGGCGGTCGCCGCGGAGTAGAGATGTACGTTCCCGCGCATTTCGCGGCTGAAGATGCGGACACGCTGATCGCGCGGCTTATCGCGCGTCATGCGGCGTTGCTGATCACCAGCGGCCCGGACGGCACGCCGTTCGCCTCGCACATTCCGCTTTTGTGGGACGCCGAGCGCAGAATCGCCAGCGGCCACATCGCCCGCGCCAATCCGCAGCACACGTTCGGCGCCGGTCGCGCACTCATCGTGCTGAGCGGCGCGGAGGCTTACGTGTCGCCCGGCTGGTATCCGTCGAAAGCCGAGCACGGGAAAACGGTGCCGACTTGGAACTATGAAAGCGTCCACCTCAGCGGCGCGCTCGAATGGTTCGACGATGCGGCGCGGCTGGAAGCGGTGGTGCGTGCGCTCTCGGATCGCCACGAGGCGGGCAGGGCGCGGCCCTGGTCGATCGAGGACGCGCCGCGCAGCTACATCACATCCATGCTGCGCGGGATTGTCGGCGTCAGCGTTGCGGTGGATCGCATCGAAGCCAAACGCAAGCTCTCGCAGAACAAGAGCGACGCGGATTTTCGTGGTGTGGCTGCTGGGCTCGCTGCGTCAGCGAGTGCTGACGATCAGGAAATCGCCACGCACATGCGTGCTCTCCGCGCCATCGCCGACGATCCGGACGGGAACTAGTACCGCCGGCTTCCAGCCGGCATCTTTTCATCAAGCACAATGCTTACAGGTTGGAGCGCGTCGCCTCCGGCGGCGCATGCGCGGCCGGAGGCCGCGCGCTCCATCTTTCATGCATTCGCGCCTATCTGCCGGCTGGAAGCCGGCGGTACGCGGAACTAGCGCGACGCCATCCGCTGCACCGCCACGTCCGCCGCGGCGCCGGCCGCCATTGGCGCGAGCTGGATCGCGTCGTCAAACAGCGGCGCGAGGTCAGCGAGCGCGGCTTGGCGTTCTTCGGCGGTGTCCGCGCCGGTCAAAGCCTCGGCCTGTTCGCGTGCGTCGTCGGCGATGTCCTTGAAGATGGTCGGCATGTCGTGCGCGACGCCAGCGGCGCGCAGCGAGTCCGAGAGCCGGGCAGCGTCCGCGGAGAAATCCTCGAGGCCGGCGATGAAAGCCGGACTGATTTCGGTCTGGACCGCGAGCGCCCGGGCGTCGCCCTCGACCTCCGCCGCCAGGACCGGGATTTCCGAAAGCGTCACAGCGCCCGCGAGCGCCAAAGCCAAGCATGTCAGCATGAAAGCCCCCCGTCGCCGTTGAGATTAGCAGGGCGGTACGCAAAGAGGGCGCCGAGTCTCGGGATTGGGGAATAGGGATTAACGACGTGGCTGCACTTTGCGCCGCGCGCCTCATGTTGCGGCGCCGCATCGCGTGGGTTACCCACGCGCATCATGAGTGCTCCCGACGCCCCCCGCCCGAAGGCCCGCCGCGCGCGTGGACTGATGGACCGGCGTGGGCCGGGCCTTGCGGTTGAGCGCGAGCTGATCGCGCGTATCGCCAAGGTTTACGAAACCTGGGGCTTCGAGCCGCTGGACACGCCGGCGTTCGAATACGCCGACGCGCTCGGTAAATTCCTGCCGGACCAGGATCGCCCGAACGAGGGCGTGTTCGCGTTCGAGGACGACGAGGAATGGGTGGCGCTCCGCTACGACCTCACCGCGCCGTTGGCGCGCTTCGTGGCTGAGAATTTCGACGCGCTGCCGAAGCCCTATCGCCGCTGGGCCGCTGGCCCGGTGTGGCGGAACGAGAAGCCAGGGCCGGGACGGTTCCGCGAATTCTGGCAGTGCGACGCGGACACTGTCGGAAGCGCGAGCCCAGCGGCGGACGCCGAGATGATCGCCATGGCGTGCGCGGCGCTTGAAGCGGTTCTAGATGGTTTGGGTCACCCCTATCTGAAGGTGTCTGACCGACGCCTTCTCGATGGTTTGCTTGAGACGCTCAATTTTGCGCAATCCGACAGCGGGCGCACCGCTCGCATGAGAGTTCTCAGATCGATCGACAAATATGATCGTCTCGGGTCGGAGGGCGTAACAGCGCTTTTGACGTTGGGACGAAAAGACGCGTCTGGTGATTTCACTGAAGGTGCAGGCTTGAGCCCTCATCACGCGGAGCGAGTTGTTGAGTTCATCCAAGGCTTTTCCGCTGCCGCACCCGTTGGCGGAGACCGGAATGAGGCGACAATCGAGTCGCTGGCCAAAGAGCTGCATTCTTCTCCGACAGCGCTGCAAGCGATTGATGCGCTTCGCACGATCCGTTCAGTCACGGCTTCGATAGGATTGAGTCACGACGATTGGCGGGTGGATACGTCGATTGTTCGCGGGCTTGAGTACTACACCGGGGCAGTCTTTGAGGCCGCCATTGCGTCGGGCGTACCGGGCGCCCCAGATTTTTCTGCCTTCGGCTCTGTTGGTGGCGGGGGGCGATATGATGACCTCGTTGCACGTTTCCGTGGAGAGAAAGTCCCCGCGACGGGCTTTTCAATAGGCGTGTCACGTCTCGCTGCGGTGCTCGATGCTCGGGGTGCGTCAGCCAAGGAAAATCGGCCGGTGGTCGTGCTGGTCATGGACCAAGCGCGCATTGGCGATGCGTTCGCGATGGCGGACGATCTCCGCCGCGCCGGCGTGCGTGCGGAAACCTATCTGGGCAGCGCCGGCATGAAAGCGCAGCTCAAATACGCCGACAAACGCAAAGCCCCGATCGCCGTTATCCAAGGCGGCGACGAATTGGCGAAGGGCGTGGTGACGCTGAAGGATTTGAAACTCGGCGAACGCCTGTCCGCCTCGGTTGGCGATGATCGCGAAGCCTGGAACGCCGCCCGCGAAAAGCTGCAGCGCGAGGTTCCGCGCGATCAGCTGGTCGCCGCCGTGAAAGAGATGCTCCAATCATGAGCGCTCTAGCGCAATCGAACCCCCTCCTCTTGAGAGGAGGGGGCAGGGGGTGGGGTGAAGCTCCACGCCAGACGGTTCGCTTTGAATCGGAGCGCCGGCGCCTCGCCGGCATCGTTGCGCCAAGCTTCAACCAATTGCCGGCGAGGGCGCCGGCGCTCCATGTAGGAGCTATCGCCGTCGAGCGTGGAGCTTCACCCCACCTCCTAACCCCCTCCTCTCAAGAGGAGGGGGGACAATGAGCCCCGAAGCCGCCCGCCAAGCTATCCGCGATATTCTCGAGACCAAGGGCGCGACTTGGGTCGCGCCCAACGTCGTGCAGCCGGCGGGCATTTATCTTGAGCTTTACGGTGAACAGATCCGCCGCCGCATTTTTCTGATCGAGAGCGGCGGCGAGGAAATGTGCCTGCGTCCCGATCTCACCGCGCCTGCCGTGCGCGCGGCGTTCACGTTGCCGAAGCTGCCGGCGTTCGTGGCGTATGATGGGCTGGTGTTTCGGCGTCAGCTCGAAAGCACGGCGCGCGAAACCGAGTTCGGGCAGGTCGGCGCTGAATGGCTGGGGCAGGGTGGCTTCGGCGTTGGCGCCGAAGCCGAGATCATCTCCATCGCCTTGCATGGCGCCGCCGCCGCTTCACCGAAGATGCGCTTGGGCGATGTCGCCGTGTTGCGCGCATTCGTGGATGCGCTTGGCTTGGCCGATCCGTGGCCCAACCGCCTGATGCGCGCGCTCGCGCGCCCGGGCGGGCTTGCGGCGATGCGCGCTGAGCCGCCGCCGGCGCTTGATGATCAAGGCGCGGGCCTGGCCGAAGCGCTCGCGGCGATGCCGGCCGATCATGCAGAGGCCGCGGTGGCCGATCTCCTCAACCTCGCGCGCATCACCAGCGTCGGCGGCCGTCCGCTTTCGGAAATCGCCGATCGTCTGCGTCAGCGCGGCGCGCTCGCGGCCGCGACGCCACCCACGGCGGCGCAATACGATCTGCTCGACGCGCTCACCCGGATCGACGCCGCCGACGGCCTCGCGCAAACCGAAAAGCTCGCCAGCTCCAAGGCGCTGGCGCAGCCCGAGATCGCCCAAGCCGCCATCGCCAACGCCAAAGCGCGTAGCGATGCGCTCGCCGGCGTGCTGCCGAAGGATTTCGCGTTCGCGCCGGGCTTGGGGCGCAGCGTCTCGTATTACGACGGCTTCGTGTTCGAGCTTGAAGCGCCCGCGCTGGGTGATCGCGCCAGCCTCGGCGGCGGCGGTCGCTATGACGGCCTCGCGCGCGCGCTGTGGCCGGCTGGCAAGCCCGTGCCGGTGTCGCTGCGCGCGGCAGGCTTCGCGCTTCGTCCGCAACGCATCGCGGAGGCGGGCCGATGAGCTTTGTTCTCGCCATTCCGTCGAAGGGCCGCTTGCAGGAGCAAGCGAGCGAGTATCTCGCCGATTGCGGCCTGAAGCTCACGCAAGGCGCGCGCAATTACAGCGCGCGGATCGCGTCGATCCCAGAGATCGAAGTGCGCCTCATCTCCGCCAGCGAAATCGCCCGCGCGATCGCTTCGGGTGAAGCGCATGTCGGCGTGACGGGCGAAGACGTACTGCGCGAAGCCGATCCAGGCTTGGCGCGCACCATCCCGGTGAAGCCGCTCGGCTTCGGCCGCGCTGACCTTGTGATCGCGGTGCCCGATAGCTGGCTCGATGTGACGCGCGTCAGCGATCTGGCTGAGGTGGCGGCGCTGCACCGCGCACGCACCGGCCGTCGCATGCGCATCGCCACGAAATATCTCGCGCAAGCGCAAGCGTTCCTCGATGAGCGCGGCGTTGCTGATTATCGCTTGGTCGAAAGCCTCGGCGCCACCGAAGGCGCGCCGGCCGCAGGCGCGGCGGAAGCGATCGTCGACATCACAACGACTGGCGCGACGCTCGTCGCCAACCACCTGCGCACTTTGAGCGACGGCACGATCCTCAAAAGCCAAGCGTTGCTCGCCGCCAGCCGTTCCGCGCTTTGGAGCGACGACGCGCACGCCGCGTTCGCGCGCATGCTCGATCAGATCGAGGCGCGCTCGCGGGCCAAGACGCAGCGCCTCTTGCGGGTCGCGCCCGGGCCGGAAGGGGCTGAGCCGATGATCGCGCGGGCGGCGGAATTGGGCTGCCGTCTCGCCTCGCCGACGCCCGAGGGCGCGTTGCTGGAGCTTTACTGTCCGGCGGAGAAAGTCTCCGCGGTTTGTGCTGCACTGCAAAATCTTTTCGGCGGCGCTATCGGTGTCTTCGAAGCGGATTTCCTGTTTGAAAGGCCAAATCCGGCATATGCGGCCTTTCGCACTGCACTCTGAGACCGATGTAGCTTTCCCGCACCCCGCGGGAAAAAATCACGCAATCGTGACAAAGGCTTGACTTAATCCCTGACCGCACGTCTAGGGTTTGTTCGATCGCCTAAGCGTCGCCAGGCGGTCGCGTTTCGGGGAGGAGACGCCCTTTATCGACGCGAAACGGCCGCCGCCCTGTAAGGGGTGTGCGGCCGTTATCTTTTGGGCGGATCGATATGCTCGATCACGCCCGCGGCCTCAGCCGCATCCTCATCCCGATCGAGCGCGGCGTGGCCGCGATGCGCGCCGCGCGATGTCAGCGTCAGCAGCGCCATGCCGAGCAACGCCGAGATCAGCGAACCGCCCAAAACGCCGAAACGCACCGGCGTCGCGAGGTCGCCCGCGCCGAAAGCGAGGTTGCCGATGAAGAGGCTCATGGTGAAGCCAATGCCGGCGACGCAAGCGAGGCCGATGAATTGCGGCAAGCTTGCCGGCAAGCGCTGACGCAACGCCGCGCCCGCCAACAGCGTCGCGAGCGTAATGCCGATCGGCTTGCCGAGGATGAGCCCAAGCCCTGCGCCGAGCGCGACCGGGTGCAGCACGCTGTCCAGCCCCGCGCCGTGCAGCACGACGCCCGCGTTCGCCAGCGCGAAGATCGGCATGATGCCGAGCTGCACCCATGGCTTCAGCGCGTGCTCCGCCGCGATCAGCGGCGAGCCGCCGCTCTTGCTGCGCATCGGCACCGCGAGCGCGGTCAACACGCCGGCGATGGTCGCGTGCACGCCCGAAAGCAGCATGAAGCCCCACATGACGACGCCCAGCAGCCAGTAGATCCAGAGCGCCGTCACGCCGCTGCGGTTCAGGAGCAGCATGACGACGAACGTCGCCGCCGCGCCGCCCAGCGCCCAGCCGACGAGATGCGTCGAATAGAAGAGGGCGATGACGACGATGGCGCCGAGATCATCAATGATCGCCAGCGCCAGCAGGAACAGTCGCAAGCCCGAAGGCACGCGCGATCCGAGCAGCGAGAGCACGCCGACAGCAAAGGCGATGTCGGTCGCCGCAGGGATCGCCCAGCCGCGCACGAAGCTTGGCTCGTGACCAGCGACAGCAAGGTAAATCAGGGCCGGCGCAACCATGCCGCCGACGGCGCCCGCCAGCGGCAGCGCCGCCTCGCGCGGGTTCTTGAACGGCCCCTCGATCGTCTCGCGTTTCAGTTCGAGACCGACGAACAGGAAGAACACCACCATCAGCGCGTCGTTAATAACGAGGTGGAGGTTGGCCGCGTGCGCGCCTTCGCCAACGCCGACCGTGCCGAACGGTGTTTCCAGCAGCTTGTGGAAGGCTTCGCCGAGCGGGCCGTTCAGCAAAACAAAGGAAACAATCGTCGCCGCGAGCAAAACATAGCCTGGTGTGGTGTCCCGCTCCCACCATTGCGGCTTTGTTCCGTCAGCGTTCATGGGGCGGACCGTAACCAGCAAACCTCGGTAATCAACAAAATCCGGCTCGCCTGGACTTCGTGTCGCTGGGGCGCCATTGCTCGGTTCTTGCAAACGATGTCTGGAATGATCGGATTGTTCCGAAATATCGCGCTGGCGGGCCTGTTAACGCTGACGGCTGCCTGTGGCGCCGAGGCGGAACGAGCCGGGCATGTGCCGCGCCCGCTTGAAACGCCTGCGCCCAGCGGGACGCATGGCGTTGGCTATCAGACGCGCGTGATCGGCGGCGTTGAGGTTATCGCCTATTATCCAACGGCCACGCGCGCCGCCGCTTCGCCCGCCGCGCAGATGACCGAGCCGCACATCGACAATCTCTCCGCGCGCTTCGGCGCTGACGTGTCCGCGCGCCTTGCTGATGGCCGTGGTCACGCGGCGGCCGATGCGGCGATCGCACAAAGCGCTTGGCCGGTGATCGTGTTCGCGCCCGGCTGGCGGCTTGCGGCGCAGGATTATCGGACTTTGATCGAAGACATCGCCAGCCGCGGTTACGTCGTGCTGGCGATCGCGGACTCGCCGACGAGCGAGCGCCCGCCTTACGCCGAGACGGCGACCGCCATCAATTCGGTCGTCAACGGCCTCGCCGTAACGGACGGCGACGCTTTCATGCAATCGCTCGACATCACGCAGATCGGCGTGATGGGCCATTCCGTTGGCGGCGCGGCTTCGTCGCTGGCCGCGAGCGAGAACGATGCGATCGACGCTGTCGTCAATCTCGATGGCGATTTCGGCGGCCCCTCGGAACATGCGCTCGTGCGCCGGCCGATCCTCTATCTCACCGGCTCGGACCCGCGCGAGCAATCGCACACTTACGAGCGCCGCGCCCGCACCTGGGCGCGCGTCACCACCGACGTTGAGTTCGCCCAAGCCGTGCAGGTCCGCTCACTGCGGCATTTCGATTTCCTCGATGCGGCCTTGGTGCGCGACGAAATCCGCGAGGATCGCCGCGAGAACCGCTTCGGCACGCTCGAACCCGCACGCGGCATCGCGCTGTCGAGCGCGTTGAGTGTGGCGTTCTTCGATGAAGCGCTGCGCGGCCAACAAGGCGCGTTCGCAACGGCCCTGGCCGCCACTCCGGAAGCCGGCCGCCCCGCCGCGCCTGTGGCGGCGAACGCGGATTAGCGTTCAGTCGAAGAGGGTAGGGGCGCCCGACTTCTTGCGACCGGCGGCTTTTCGCTCAGACGCAGAGTGGTTGGCGTACGTCTTCCAGGTTGGTTCGTACTCTTCGGCTTGGTTTCCCCAAGCCGTCCAACCCTTCCGTGTCCCGCGCGCGAACATCTCCAGGAATGGCCCGGTGCTGCATCCTTCGATGATGTCGTAAGTCTCGTCGGGCTTTCGAGAATGCTCGCGCTTGCGTGAGGGGATGATGTTCACTTGCGTGCGCCCCGGCTTGAGCGTGCGCGCGTTCTTACCTTTCACGCCGAACAGCAAAAGCTCTGTCACATTGCGAAAATAGAAGCCAACGCCGCGACCATCCGGGCCGCCATCCTTGCGCGTCTTGTACCAGACGATGTTGGATTTGTAGTTGAAGCCCCAGGCCTGCATGACGCGAAGACCCTCGGGGAGAAGGGCGTTTGGAACCCAAAGATAAAGGTGGCTCGTATCCGCCGCGTAGTCGCCAACCGGAAGCGCACAGATTTCGTCGGTGTTCATGGTGGAGTAGCGCGCGAGCCTCTTGTGCTCCGGCGCCATCTTTCCGGTGCGGTTCGTGAATTGCCACGGTGGATCGGCGAGGATCGTTCCGAAGCGTCGGCTGCGCAGCTTGCGCGCCATGTCGAGCGTCGCAGCGAGCACGCCCGCGTCCGCACTGTCTGAAGTGTCAGTCGGCATCGCCTTCTTCTTCATCGCTGGGGGCTGCTCCACTGATGGGCGCCACCGGATTGGCGCTGTCGTCAACGTACAGCTTGTTGGTGATTCCGAACACGAGCACGGGACAACCGCCGCCACCGCCACCGTTGAGTCTTGGCAGCAACTTGCTGAGGTGAGTTGTGGAATTCCCAAAACTCGGCCCTCGCCCGAGGCTGTTGAATAACGTCTGGAGATGATCCGCCCTCGTAACAATCACGCCGACGTCAATCACCCGAAGGTCAAAGAGAAGTCTGAAGTTGTTTAGATCCCGATCGAAGAATGGATCTTTGTTGTTCCACTCGACCTCGAGTGCGACGCGGTTCTTGAAGCAGTCGACTTTGTGAGTTGGCGACGGCGTCGAGACGTCATCAATCTCAATTGCGGTTTTGAATTGCTTCTCAATCCAGTTCGCTGACGCCAGTGGTTGCTCCAGGCGCTGCACAATTCGCGACCTGCTACCGCCCCCGACCACGATCTCGCTGCGATACAGGCGAAAAGCGGTAAGAGCGGCCTGTATCTCAGACCACTCACGCGGTGCCGACGTTGCCAAGACGCCAGTGGCGTTGCGCCACTCGTGAACCTCGTAGAGGTCCCTCAGGTCGGTCGGAACAAGATGGGTCGTTACCATCTGACCAGCCCTAAAGCGCGTCGATGTATGCGTCGATACTAGAAACAAAAAGAGAACAAAAGTCAACGGGTCGCCAAACAAAAAGGGCGGAGCTTTCGCTCCGCCCTTGATGCGTTTGCTTGAGTGGCTGGATCATCCGCCTTCGCTCTTGCGAGCTTCGGCGCGATGATCGGCTTTCGCCGATCAGAAATCCATGCCGCCCATGCCGCCCATGCCGCCGCCGGGCATGCCGCCGCCGGCGGCTTCCTTCTTCGGGGCTTCGGCGATCGAGGCTTCCGTCGTGATGATCAGGCCCGCCACCGAGGCTGCGTCTTGCAGCGCCGTGCGCACGACCTTCACCGGATCGATGATGCCGGCCTTCACGAGGTCGGTGTACTCTTCAGTCTGCGCGTTGAAGCCGAAATTGTCGTCCTTCGAGTCACGCAGCTTGCCGACGACGATCGAACCTTCGACGCCAGCGTTTTCCACGATCTGACGGATCGGGGCTTCGAGCGCCTTCTTGATGATGGCGATGCCGACGTTCTGGTCTTCGTTGTCGCCCTTGATGTTGAGCTTGAACGCAGCGCGCAGGAGCGCCGTGCCGCCGCCGGGGACGATGCCTTCTTCCACCGCGGCGCGGGTGGCGTTCAGCGCGTCATCAACGCGGTCCTTGCGTTCCTTCACTTCGACTTCCGTCGCGCCGCCGACCTTGATCACCGCGACGCCGCCCGCGAGCTTCGCGAGACGCTCTTGGAGCTTCTCACGGTCGTAGTCGGAGGTGGTGTCTTCGATCTGCTTGCGGATTTGACCGATGCGGGCCTCGATGTCCTTCTTCGGGCCCGAGCCGTCGACGATGGTGGTGTCGTCCTTCTTCACCACGACCTTCTTGGCCTTGCCGAGCATTTCGAGCGAGACGTTCTCGAGCTTGATGCCCAGGTCTTCGCTGATGACTTGGCCGCCGGTGAGGATGGCGATGTCTTCCAGCATGGCCTTGCGACGGTCGCCGAAGCCCGGCGCCTTCACGGCGGCGACCTTCAGGCCGCCACGCAGCTT
>CAZZFE010000072.1:0-13089 GCA_964653495.1 uncultured Terricaulis sp.
CGCTGCTCGTCTATTACCCGATGGCGCACATGGTCTGGTGGTGGCCGGGCCCGGACGCGGTTGCTGTCGGCGCGGCGAACGCCACGGAAGACGCGCCATTTGCGGCCGTTGGCGGCTTTATCTGGAATTTCGGCGCGCTCGATTTCGCGGGCGGCACCGTCGTTCACATCAACTCGGGTATCGCTGCGCTCGTTGGCGCGATCATCCTCGGACCGCGCGCCGGCTACAAGAAAGAGCCGATGCCGCCGCACTCGCTGATGATGGTGCTGATCGGTACGGGCCTGCTCTGGTTCGGCTGGTTCGGCTTCAACGCCGGCTCCAACCTCGAGAGCAATTATTACTCCGTGCTCGCCATGGCGAACACGTTCCTCGCGACAGCCGCTGCTGGCTTCTCGTGGGTGCTGTTCGAGCAAATCACCAAAGGCCGCGCGAGCTTGCTCGGCCTCTGCTCGGGCATCGTCGCGGGTCTTGTCGCGGTGACGCCAGCGGCCGGCTTTGCCGGACCGATGGGCGCGATCGTGCTCGGCCTCGTCGTCTCGCCGATCAGCTTGCTGTTCTGCTCAGCGATCAAGAACGCGCTCGGCTACGATGACTCGCTCGACGTGTTCGGCATCCACGGCATTGGCGGCATCGTCGGCGCCATCGCCACAGGCATCCTCGTCAACCCCGACCTGGGCGGCGCTGGCATCGTCGACTACACGAGCTGCGCGGCCGATGGCGACATCTCCACCTGCGACGCGGCCACCTACGTCATGGGCACGCAAGTGATGGCCCAGCTCAAGGGAGTGCTCACTACAGTCGTGTGGTCGGGCGTCGGCTCGGCGGTGATTTGGGGTCTGCTGCGGGTGCTAGGCCTGCTCAAGGTCTCCAAGGAAACCGAGCAAGAAGGCCTCGACATCTCAGAACACGGCGAAGCGGCCTATCACAGCTAAGCCAAAGGGAACTTCCTCCCCGAAGGGCGGCTCGCAAGAGCCGCCCTTTTTTGTTTGCGCGACGCATCGAACCCGGCCCGAATCTTTACCGAAATTACCGAGACTTAACCACGTTTCGGTTAGGCATCTTCACCCCTCGTTTACCCGCACAGCCAACAGTCGCCGCAACGTTTCGCAGCTGGGTTGCGCGCCTCCATATGACCGATCAAGCCTATCCCTCAGAGGGGCGTACCCCCGCTATCGCCAGCTCCGCTGCGGCGCGTCTTGCGTTGAAGCGCGCGGCGCTTTCCGTTGGGGCTGCAGCCTTTGGCGCATATGGCCTGGGCGCTGTGCTCACCTATTCGCCCGAGGATCCGAGCCTCAACGTCGCCACCGACGGGCCGACGCACAATCTGTTCGGCGGACCGGGCGCGTTCCTCGCTGACCTCGCTGTGCAATCTTTTGGCGCGGCCGCGCCTTTGGCTTTTGCGGCGTTAATGATTGCCGGCGCGCTGCGCATTTACCGTCGCCGCCTCGTCGCGCGCATCGATATTCACCGTTTTCTTGTCGGCGTGTTGGGCGTGTTCCTGCTCGCGGCCGCTGCATCGACGATCCCGACGCCGGAAGGCTGGCCGCTCGCGGCGGGCTTTGGCGGCATGTTTGGCGACGGCATTTCCGGCCTCGTCAGCGGGCTGATGTCGGCGCCGGGCCTGCCGTTCCCGCACGTGCTGACCGGTTTGCTCTCCGTTGCGCTTGGCGTGATCGCCAGCGGCTGGGCGTTCCAGGTGCGCCCGGACGACGTGAAGAACGCCGCCGGCATGGCGCGTCGCGCCGCGATCGGCGCAGGCGGCGCAGCACAACGCGCGATCACCTACGCGGCGGAGAAAACCCGTCGCGAGGAGGAGGTCGATCCGCACAACGCCTATGCGCGCGCTACACAGCAACAATCAGAAGAAGCCCGCGAAGAGCGCGTTGAGCGTCCGCGCGTACGCCCGCAAGCGCCGGTGCGTGAGCCGCGCCCTGAGCGCGCGCCGCGCATGACCCAGCCTGAGCCGGAAACCAACCAGCAGCGTCGCGCTGAGAAGCCCCGCGCCGAGAAGCCGCGCAAGGAAACCCATCACAGCATGGGCGGCTTCGGCGAGTTCGAACTGCCGGAACCGGAATTGCTGGCCACGCCGAAGCAGCGCGTGACGCAAACCGATGCGCAGACACTGCACGCGATGAGCCGCCAGCTCGAAGGCGTGCTCGCGGATTTCGGCGTGCAGGGCGAAGTGCTCAGCGCCCGCCCCGGCCCGGTCGTCACCTTGTTCGAGTTCGAGCCCGCCGCCGGCGTGAAGAGCTCGCGCGTCGTCGGCCTGAGCGACGACATTGCGCGCTCGATGTCCGCCACCGCCGCGCGCGTCGCCGTTATCCCGGGCCGCAACGCCATCGGCATCGAATTGCCGAACGCCAAGCGCGAAACCGTGTTCCTGCGCTCGCTGCTCGACTCCACGTCGTTCGCCGGCACGCAAGGCGATCTGCCGCTGGCGCTGGGCGAGACCATCGAGGGCGACCCCTTCGCCGCCGATCTCACGAAGATGCCGCACTTGCTCATCGCCGGAACCACCGGCTCGGGCAAATCGGTCGGCATCAACGCGATGATCTTGTCGCTGCTCTACAAGCACACGCCTGATGAGTGCCGCTTCATCATGATCGACCCGAAGATGCTGGAGCTCAGCGTCTATGAGGGCATCCCGCACCTGCTGCACCCGGTCGTTACCGATCCGAAGAAAGCCGTCGTCGCGCTCAAATGGACCGTGCGCGAGATGGAGGACCGTTATCGCCGCATGTCCAAGCTCGGCGTGCGCAACATCACCGGCTACAATGAGCGCGTCCATGACGCGATGGAGCGCGGCGAGCGCCTCGAGCGCACCGTGCATGCGGGCTTCGACCCGACCAGCGGCGAGCCGATCTACGAAACGCGCGAGCTGCCGCTCGAGCCGATGCCGTACATCGTCGTCGTCATCGACGAGATGGCCGATCTGATGATCACGGCCGGCAAGGAAATCGAAGCCGCGGTGCAGCGTCTCGCGCAAATGGCGCGCGCGGCCGGCATCCACGTCATCATGGCGACGCAACGCCCCTCGGTCGACGTCATCACCGGCACGATCAAGGCCAACTTCCCGACGCGCATCTCCTACCAGGTCACGTCGAAGATCGACTCGCGCACCATTCTTGGTGAGCAAGGCGCCGAACAGCTGCTCGGCCAAGGCGATCTGTTGTTCATGGCCGGCGGCGGCCGCATCCGCCGTCTGCACGGCCCGTACGTGACCGACGCCGAAGTCGAACGCGTCGTCGACATGCTGAAGGCGCAAGGCGCGCCGCAATATCGCCAGGACGTCACCGAGGAGCCGGGCGAAGCCGGCGCCGATGGCGAACAGGAATTGTTCGATGGCGAAGGCGGCGAAGGCGACATCTACGATCGCGCCGTCGAGATCGTGCGCCGCGACCGCAAAGCCAGCACAAGCTACCTGCAGCGCCGCCTCTCAATCGGCTACAACCGCGCTGCGACGCTGATCGAGAAGATGGAAAAAGACGGCGTGATTTCGCAGGCGAATGCGGCTGGTAAGCGGGATATTCTGCTGGATGTGGTGGACGAGGACTAGGTTTCGTTTCGGACGGCCACCAATAAGCAGGCGTTAAGCAATGAGGCGCGGGATACCCTATCGGGAGCCCGACATGGCGAAGCCCAAACGCAATACGACCGACACTCGCGCACCTCTTGAGCCCGCGAATGATGCTCGTCCGCATCGTCGCAAACGCGAGTCGCAAGAAGAGCGCAAACTCAGAGAATGGCATGAGCGCTGTCAGCGCCTTGTCAGAGAACGTGCGCCCTGGCTTCGCGAGGAAGAAGCAGAGATGCTTCGATCACAAGCTCGCGACAACAAGCCGCCAACAGAGAACCGCGAAAAATATGCGTCCCTGATCGCCCACCAGACAGAGCCACTAAGCGGCATCGACGGAGTCGAAATCACTGACCTCATGGTGATGGTCGCGAGGATAAAATCGATGTTCGATAGCGTCGAGGAAGAAGAACGGTTTGATGAGCTGTCGCGTATGCATCCAACCCGCCTTCCGAGGCGAGATGCGCGCTGGCTGCTTTCGGTCGCGGAAAAACTCGCGATGTAGCGGGAAGAAGTGGCTCCCGCGGTCCCGAGCGACCGGGGGGGCGGGAGGAGCCGCCGCGGCCCTCTAAGCTGCATTACTAAGGAAGCGACGCTCGTATTTCGCTCATCCGAATATAGAACGTGATGTCCTCAGAACCCTTCAATCGCTTCAGACCAAGACCTTCATAGAACTTGGCTGCATCGGCATCCAGAGCGTGAATAAGCAGCGCGCGCGCTGCCACGAGCTCGGCGGATTGAAGCGCTCTCTTCATGGCGTCGGCGAGTAAACTCTGCCCTAGGCCTCGCCCCTTCTCACTCAAATCAACACCCAGACGCGCCAGTAGAATAACCGGGATAGGGTCTGGCGTATTTTGGCGAAACTTCGCCGAAACATCAGCATGCGCGACGGCACCGGCCGCCATGGAAAAAAAGCCGACGACTCGCCTTGTGCCGCGGCAAACCACGTAAGTTCGTGCAGTGTCGCTTTCAGCGGCCTTTCTAGCTCGTTGCTTGAGCCAATCGGTAATTTGATCCCGACCACAATCAAACGGGGCCAAGTCGTGTCCAGGCTTGAGCACAGCGGGTCGTGAAACTCGCCCGCCGTGCCCGACATTCTTTGCCTTGGCCACTATTGATCCCAAACAGGCTTACGCGACAGAAGCGCCTTCAGCTTCGCATTAGGAGCCGGCGGTTCGTCTAAACGCTTCGTGAACTCCGTCCAGTCCGTGTCGTTCAAAAGAAAGAGTCGCCGATCCAGGATCACCTCTATCGCCTTTTCGCGAAGAACGGTGACCATGAAATCGGTTCTGTTTTGTCCTGCCAAACTTGCGGCATGATCCACCAGTTCACGCGTCTCCAAGTCCATTCGAAAGCTCAGCATTGGTGTCTTGGACGTTTTCGCCGCAGGCATACGTTCTGCCTGGGCGCGCTGCGGCTTTGCGCTTCCCTTCGTGTTAGTCTTGGCCTTGGCCTTGGCCTTAACAACCTTGGCCCTCGGCGTCCTACCACGAGAAGGCTTCCCGCGCGCGACCGCGCGTCCCGGCGAGCCCCGCCGGGATGTGCGTGCAGGTGCAGCAGTTTCCATGGTCATAGCCGTACTCCTTGCCCCCACAATGCCTTGTAATATTTAATCGTGTCCTTACGTTGTCAATACAGTGCGAGCGTATGGACACTGTCAGTACATTAAGGCATCCGCACCATTCGCTGCCGGCCTTAGCTCTCCCGCACAGGCGTAGCGCCACTATTCCGCATGAGCACGCCGTGTCCCGCACCCCACGCGCCTAAGGAAGGAGCGCGTGTTAGAATGCAGAAACGTAGGCCCTACATCAGGAAGATGCGCATCGGCAAAGTCAAAATCACGGCAAAATTCGTGGCTTGCTTCGCCTGTTTTGGAGCACTTCTCACCTACGCCTCGACACAATGGTGCGCGGCGACGGTCCATTTCACCCAACAAACCTCTTGCCTAAGGAACGCGCTCGCCGCGTGAGGCAATTGGGTTCGTGGACAAGCTCCCAGCACAAATCCAAGCCGCACCACTCAGCGTCAGCGCCACGGCGAGCATCGTCCATTCCACGCGCACATCCGGCGCAGCCAGCACGCGGGGCGCGTGCAGCACCAGGGCGAAGCTTGTCAGCATCAGCGCATAAAGGCCGGCGCCGAGGCGCGGCAGGATGTTGGTGAGCAGGCTCAAGCCGCCGAGCACATGGCCCCAGCCGGTTGCGTACGCCCAGAAGATTTGGCTCGGCGGGATCCAGGCGGGGACCATCGAGGCGGTGAAGTCGGCATAGATAAAGTGCGCGATTCCGAACACGGGCGCGCACACGCCAAGCGCCAGGCGCGCCCAGCGCGGATCGCGGTGTGCGCTCGTCAATGCGATGGCGAGCGCGCCGGCGCCCATCGCGCCCGCTTCGGCCATGCCGTTCCACGCCGCCTCGACGCCGCCGATCACGCGCGGCAAATGCAAAACCAGAACCCAGACGATGAGAAAGTAAAACGCCAGCACCGCCGCGCTCGCGAGCCGCGCACGGCGCCACCACAACAGCAACGCACACACGATCAAAGCGACGCCATTGATCAGCGCCAACACTTCGCGCGCGGGCGTCGCCTCCGGCACGGGCTGCCATTGCATGGCGAAATCGCGGTAATAGAGCGCAAGCGCACCCATGAGCACGAGCCCGAGCGTGAGCATCGCCCGTCCGCCGATCGTCGCTGCTTGTGTGAATGTCATGCGCCCCTCCCTGACGCGCACCGTCGCAGCGCGCGGGCCGGCTCACTTGGGGAATCTTGCGCGGGCGGCGATCACAAGCGTGCGAGGTTCTTGCTTGCGCGCGCCGCGTTTGAGACGCTTCGCACATGAGCGTTGCATACGACCTGTCGCCCGCGAAGAATCGCTACGGCCTGGACGCCCCCGCCGATGGCTATTGCGTCTCCGAGCTCACCTGCGCGCCGCGCGCGCCGAGCGAGGGCTTGTACGCGGAGGTGGGCCTCGCGCTCGTGGTCGATGGCGCGTTCGAGTATCGCGGGCGTCACGGCTCGGCGCTGGCGCTGCCGGGCTCGATCATCTTCGCCAGCCGCGACGAGTTTTTCTCCTGCGCGCAATCGGACGCGCCGAGCAATCGCCGGCTCGCGCTGTTCTTCGGCGACGACATGATCGCCGGCATCGCTGATGCGTGCGGGCTCGATGCGCCGGCGTTCGCGCGCGCGACGCTGCCGCCCTCACGCGAAGCCGCGGCGCTGGCGGCTTTGCTGCGCCGCGCCGCGCGTGGCGGCGAGCAGGACGCGATGGCGGTTGGCGCAGCAGCGTTCGAAGCAGCGGCGGCCGTGCCCGCTTACGCGCCGGCGCCCGCCGACAAGCGCCGCGTGCTCGAGGCCGTGCGCTACGTACAAGCGAACTTCGCCGGCAATTGCGCTTTGGCGACGCTCGCGGGCGTGGCGGGCGTGAGCCAGTTTCACTTCGCGCGGCTGTTCAAATTGATCACCGGCCAATCACCGGCGCAATTCGTGCTCTACACCCGCCTCGCCGCCGCCGCGCGGCAGTTGCTGGAAAGCGCGACGCCGGTCGCGCAGATCGCGTTCGAGACCGGCTTCAACGATCTCTCGCACTTCAACGCCAGCTTCAAAGCCGCGTTTAGCGCCACGCCGACCGCCTGGCGGCGCGCGAATTAGGGCAGATGAACCTCAACTGAACCGAAAAGCCGCAAGTTCGCGCTCGGGAACCCTTTTTTCCGCCACGGCTTTACGCCACATGACGCACATGAACAGACGGACCGCCCTTCTCGCCGGCCTCGCCGCGCTCTCGCTCGCCCCGCTCGCCGCCGCGCAAGCCACGCCCGGCGCCGATCTGCGACCGCGCACATCCGCAGCGGCGGTCGCTGGATTGCAGACGCTTGAGGGCGCCGAACGCGACGCGGCGATCGCCGCCGCCAATCGCGCGCTCAACAGCGTGTCGACGATGCAGGGCCGCTTCGTGCAGGTGTCGCCGGACGGCAGCCGCGCTGAGGGCGCGTTCTACATGCAGCGTCCGGGCAAGCTGCGCTTTGAATATGATGCGCCGTCGACGCTGCTGATCGTGTCGGACGGCAGCGTTGTGGCGCTGCGCGATTCCGCTTTGCGCACCACCGATCGTACGCCGTTGCGCTCAACGCCGCTGAACCTTGTGCTGCGCAGCCAAGTCGATCTCGCGCGTGATGCGCGCATCGTGCGTGTGTCGCGGCAAGGCGAATGGACATTGGTGACGGCGCGCGATCGCTCCGGCCAAACCGATGGCGCGATCACGATGCATTTCTTTGGCGACGGCCAAGAGCTGCGCTCGTGGGATGTCGTGGACATGACCGGCGCGCGCACGCGCATCGCGTTGAGCGACATCAGCCGCCCCGCCAGCCTCGATCGCTCGCTCTTTCGGCTCGAAGACATGCTCGACAGCCGCCGGCGCGGGCGCCCGTAATTCGCGCGCGACAAGAAAAATTCGCTGCCACACGCAAGTTCTTTCGTTAACCGCTCCTTGATTTTTTCGCGCTTGTGGCGTATATGCAACGCGTAGGTCGCTGCTATCCCCCTGGGTTGGCGTCGTCCCCCCGCTGACGGAATCCAGCGCGGCGGCCTTGCCGGTATTCCCCTGCCGGCCAATTAGCGCCTCCCCTCATGGCGCAGGCGTGAGCCCCGGTCGTGAACACGATCGGGGCTCCGCTGTTTTGGGGCTCGCGAATCCTCGCCGCAAAGGCCATCTCTCCCGCATGCTCAAGATCGCGACTTGGAACATCAATTCCGTGCGCCTGCGCATTGGTCAGGTGACGCGCTTTCTCACGGAGGCGCAGCCGCACGTGCTGTGTCTGCAGGAGATCAAGTGCCGCAATGGCGAGTTTCCGGAGAAGGCGTTCAAGGAGGCCGGCTACAAGCACATGCATGTGGTTGGGCAGAAGGGCTGGCATGGCGTTGCCATCGTCTCGAAGCTGAAGCTTGAGCCGATCGACGCGACGCCTTTGTGCCCGAAGAAGGAAGCGCGTTCCGCCGCGGCGATGGTGGATGGCGTGGAGATCCACTCACTCTACGTGCCGGCCGGCGCCGACGTGCCCGATCCGGTCGGCAATCCGAAATTCAAGCACAAGCTCGACGTGCTCGACCGCATGCGGCGCATCTACAAGAAGCGGCGCGGCGGCGGGCCGCTGGTGATCGCCGGCGATTTCAACGTCGCGCCGGGCGAGAACGACGTGTGGAGCCACAAGCAATTGCTCGACGTGGTGTCGCACACGCCGATGGAAACAACGCGGCTCGATGCGATCCGCGACGATGGCGGCTTCATCGATCTCGCGCGCACGCATCGCCCTGACCCGGAGCGGCTGTTCACGTGGTGGAGCTATCGCAGCCCGGATTGGACGAAGAACAATCGCGGCCGCCGCTTGGATCACATCTGGGCCAGCGAGGATCTCGCGCCCGCGTCACGCGCTGAGGCGTTTGAGATTCACGTGCCGTGCCGCTCGTGGGAGCGGCCGAGCGATCACGTTCCAGTTGTCGCGGGGCTGAAGCTCTAAGGCGTCTCGGCGAAGTTCGAGACGTTGCCGATGCCGCGCCAAGCGCCGTCGCGGCGTTCGTAGAGTTCGATCCACGCCGATTGAAACGCGAACGGCATCCGCAGATTGCCATGGCTCTGCGCGCCGCTGGCTTCCACCTGCACCATCACCCAGCCCAGCGAACAATCGTCCGACACGCGCACGATAGGCTCGACCATGTCACGGTAGGTGTCGAAATGCGTTGAGCCGAGATAATCGCGGCGACGCGCCGCGCGTTCCGGCCCGCTGGTGGTGAGTTCGCCGCGCGAGCCGACGATGACGCTTTCGCTCTCCATCGCCATCCAGCCATCGACGTCCCCATCCAGATGGCGTGCGATCACAGCCGCATGCATCGCCCGTAACTCGTTCTCGGCCATTGCGACATCGCAAGCCGCAGCCGGCGCGAGCAAGGCGAAAAGTGCAGCGATCATTGGCGTCTCCCGCGCCTTTCTAGTGCGGCCAGCGGCATTCGTCGCGGGGCGATTGCCGTACCCGCCCCGCCCGCCTTAGATGCCCTCCGCGAATTTGAGGGGATCAACATGATGCAGATGACACGACGCGCCGCTCTGGGCGCAGGCGCCGCCACGATCGCGCTGGCCGCCACCGGCTGCCAGACGACGGACCAAAGCGCGGCGCTGACGGCGTTGCTCGACCGCACCTGCATCGACATCCTGCGTGAATCTCCCGAGCGCTGCACCAGCCTCGGCGTCAGCGAAGAACAGGCCGGCGGCCGTTACGTCGATCGCGTGTCGGACAATTCGAAAGTCGGCAAAGCGCGTGGCCGCGAGATCGGCCAGTCCGTGCTCGATGGCCTCAACGGCATCCGCCGCGATGCGCTGCCGGCGAACGAGCAAGTGACGTATGACGTCGTGCGCACGTCGTTCGAGAACTCGATGGCCGCGAGCGCGTTCGCGCCGGGCGGCGGCGCGACGGGGCCGTATGTCGTCACCCAGCTCACCGGCGCCTACACGCAAGGCCCGGACTTCCTCGACAGCCGCCATCCGCTGACGACGCGCGATGAAGCCGAAGCCTACCTCGCCCGCCTCGCCGGCTACGCGACGCAACTTGACCAAGAAACCGCGATCATCGGCGAAGACGCAGCCGCCGGCGTGATCCCGCCAGACTTCGCGCTCGATGGCGCGACCAATCAGCTGCGCCAATTCGCATCGATGAACCCGACGCAGACGGTGCTGATCCAAACGCTCGTGCGCCGTTTGCCGGAGGTGGCGGACATTCCGGAAGCCGATCGCGCTGGCTTCCTCACGCGCGCCGAGACGATCGTGCGCGATAACGTGCTGCCGGCGTATCAGCGCCAAATCGAAGCGATCGCCGCGGTGCGTCCGCAAGCGGTGCATGATGCAGGCTGCTGGCGTTTGCCGCAGGGCGAGGAAATGTACGCGGTCGCGCTGAAGCAGCGCACGACATCGAACATGACGCCGGATGAGATCCACAATCTCGGGCTTGAGCTGATCAATCAGCTGCAGAGCGAGATGGACACGATCCTCCGTGCGCAAGGGCTGACGAGCGGCACTGTCGCGCAACGCGTGACGCAAGTGTCGCGCCGTCCCGATCAGCTTTATCCGAACAATGACGCTGGCCGCGCGCAATTGCTGGCGGACCTCAACGCGCAAGTCGCGGCGATCACCGTGCGCATGCCGGAAGTGTGCGGCGTGCTGGCGCGTGCGCCGCTCGAGATCAAGCGCGTGCCAGTGTTCACCGAAGCTGGTTCGCCGGGCGGCTATTATCAGCGCGCGTCGCTCGATGGCTCGCGGCCGGGCGCGTATTACATCAATCTGCGCGACACGAGCGAATGGCCGAAATTCTCGCTGCCGACGCTCAGCTATCACGAGGGCGTGCCGGGTCATCACTGGCAGGGCTCGATCCAGCAAGAGGCGGGCGAACTGCCGTTCATCCGCAGCGCGCTGCTTGGCTTCGGCGCGTACGGCGAAGGCTGGGGGCTGTACTCCGAACAGCTCGCCGACGAGATGGGCATGTACGCCGACAATCCGCTTGGGCGTTTGGGCTATCTGCAATCGATGACGTTCCGCGCGTCGCGCCTCGTCGTCGATACCGGCATGCACGCCAAGCGCTGGACTCGCGAGCAAGCGATCCAATCCATGGCCGAAGCGACCGGCGATCAAGTCAGCGCTGTCACAACCGAGATCGAGCGCTACAGCGTGTGGCCGGGCCAAGCCTGCAGCTACATGGTCGGCAAAGTGGAGATCCATCGCCTGCGCGAAGCAGCGCGTGCGGCCATGGGCGAGCGCTTTGACATCAAAGGATTCCACGACACGGTTTTGACCAACGGCTCGGTGCCGCTGTCGGTGTTGGCGACGCTGGTTAATCAATGGAGCGGCGCTTCCGCGGCCTAAACAAAAGGCGTCTGCTCTGCGCTAAAGCAGAGCAGATCGCCAACGGCTTATGTCACCGGTGTCATTGGCCCGGACGATGCAGCGCATCGGCAGATTGCGTTTGACTCGCTGCCGCCTTCCGCACGAATTGGGACAGGCGTACGCGGGTTGCCGCAATAATAGACATGTCAATCGATGCGGCGGCGCTCTGGTGGCTACCCCGCGATCGGAGGATTCTGGTGAACACCACTTCTCAGGCGCCGACGCGCCACGCGAAACTTATTGCTTGGGTAAACGAGATTGCCGCGCTGACGCAGCCGGACCGCGTCTATTGGTGCGACGGCTCGGAGCTGGAGTGGGAACGCCTCACCCGCGAGCTTGAAGCCGCCGGCACGCTGAAGCGCCTCGACCCGAAGAAGCGCCCGAACTCCTTCTACGCCGCCTCCGATCCGCGCGATGTCGCCCGCGTCGAAAGCCGCACCTTCATCTGCTCGGAAAAGCAGGAAGACGCTGGCCCCACGAACAATTGGCAAGACCCGGTCGAGATGCGTGAGCGTCTTGGCGGCTTGTTCAAAGGCTCGATGCGCGGCCGCACGATGTACGTCGTGCCGTTCTGCATGGGCCCGATCGGCTCGCGCATTTCGCAGCTCGGCGTCGAGATCACCGACAGCGCCTACGTCGCCATTTCGATGCGCGTGATGACGCGCATGGGCAAAGACGCGCTCGACATGCTGGGCGATGACGGCTTCTTCGTGCCGGCGGTTCACACGCTTGGCGCGCCGCTTGAAGCTGGCCAGAAGGACGTCGCCTGGCCGTGCAATGACGACAAGTGGATCGTCCACTTCCCGGAAACGCGCGAAATCTGGAGCTATGGCTCGGGCTACGGCGGCAACGCGCTGCTTGGCAAAAAGTGCTTGGCGCTGCGCATCGCTTCGGTGATGGCGCGCGATGAGGGCTGGCTCGCCGAGCACATGCTGATCTTGAAGCTCACCTCGCCGGAAGGCGCGGTGAAGTATGTCGCCGCGGCTTTCCCGAGCGCGTGCGGCAAAACCAATCTCGCCATGCTGCAGCCGACGATGCCGGGCTGGAAAGCCGAGACCATCGGCGACGACATCGCCTGGATGCGCTTCGGCGAAGATGGCCGCTTGTACGCGATCAATCCGGAAGCCGGCTTCTTCGGCGTCGCCCCGGGCACGGGCGCCAAGACGAACAAGAGCGCCGTCGATACGCTGAAGGCCAACGTCGTTTACACGAACGTGGCGCTGACGGCCGATGGCGATGTGTGGTGGGAAGGCTTGACGGATTCGCCGCCTCCGGGCCTCACCGATTGGCAGGGCAATTCGTGGCTGCCGGATTCCAAATTCCCGGCCGCGCACCCGAACGCGCGCTTCGCCGCGCCGGCGTCGCAATGCCCGGTGATCGCGCCGGAATGGGAAGATCCCAAAGGCGTGCCGATCGACGCCATCCTGTTCGGTGGCCGCCGCGCCAGCGCCGTGCCGCTGGTGACGCAATCGTTCGATTGGGAACACGGCGTGTTCCTCGCGTCGAACGTGGCGAGCGAAGGCACGGCCGCGGCTGAGAACAAGGTCGGCGAATTGCGCCGCGATCCGTTCGCGATGCTGCCGTTCTGCGGCTA
>CAZZFE010000073.1:0-12164 GCA_964653495.1 uncultured Terricaulis sp.
CACCGAGATAATCCTCGGCCGTCTGCTTCATCTTCTGCAGCACGAAGGCGGAGACTTCCGACGGCGCGTATTGCTTGTCGCGGCCTTGGATCCAGGCGTCGCCGTTCGGACCCTTGACGATCTTGTACGGAACAAGATCGACGTCCTTCTTGGTGATCGGATCGTCGTAGGAGCGGCCGATGAGGCGCTTCACTGCGTAATAGGTGTGGGTTGGGTTGGTGATCGCTTGGCGCGCGGCTTGGATGCCGATCAGGCGCTCGCTGCTCTCGGTGAACGCGACGACGGAGGGCGTCGTGTTCGAGCCTTCGGAATTAACGATGACCTTGGGTTGGCCGCCTTCCATGACGGCGACGCACGAATTGGTAGTGCCCAAGTCGATCCCGATGACCTTGCTCATCTTTACTGTCCTCGTTCCTTTCACGGCGACGCACCGTTTGATCAGTCGGACCCGCAAAGCGGCGTCCTCAAACGCTCGTCCCTAACGTCCTAACTCAGATGGACCGGATCGTTGCTCCCAGCAGCTCTGATCCGAAATGTCCGTGGTTCATGTGGTGTATTCCAAGGGGAACGCAAGCCGCCCCAAGCCCCTATCCGCATTCGAGTGAGGGGAATAGGGCCTGCAAAAACGGGGATCGGCATTGAGCGAGAACAAAAAAGAAACCAAGGCGCCGAAGAACGATAAGACCAGCTAGGATCAATTGATGCGCCCCGCGGCGGACCTCGACGGCTTTCGGCTCTGGCCGGGCCTGCTCGGCAAGGCTGAGCAGGAGGCGCTGCGCGACGCCGTGTTCGAGCGCATGCGGGCAGGGCCGCTCTACATCCCGCGCATGCCCAAGTCCGGCCAGCCGATGCGGGTGCGGATGACCAATTTCGGCCCGCTCGGCTGGGTGACCGACAAGGAGCAGGGCTATCGCTACCAGGACGTTCATCCTGAAACCCAGCACCCCTGGCCGGACATGCCGGCCAAAGTGCTGGAGCTGTGGGAGGAGCTCTCCGGCTACCCGGCGCCGCCGGAAGCGTGCCTCGTGAATTATTACGAGGGCGACGCGCGGATGGGGCTGCATGTCGATAGCGACGAGGAAGCCTGGGACGCGCCGGTGCTTTCAATCTCGCTCGGCGACACGGCGCTGTTCCGCATCGGCGGGCCTGTGCGCTCTGATCCAACGCGCAGCGTGCGCTTGGCGTCAGGCGATGTGTGCATGCTCGCGGGCCCAAGCCGGCGCGCGTATCACGGCGTCGACCGCATCATGAACGGCACCTCGCGGCTGCTGCCGAAAGGCGGCCGCATCAATCTCACTCTGCGGCGGGTGACGGAGCCGTAGCGCGCGGCGCGTTTTCAGGGCGCGCGCTGCGCACCACGAAGTCCGGTCGCCAACCCATTGGCGGACCGCCAGGCGTGCTCTCCAAGCGGCCAGCGGCGATTTCGTGCGCCTTCCACACCATCGCATTGTGCACGCGGTTCCAGCCCGACGGGTGATCGTAGAACCACCATTCCTCAAGCGGGGAGGGCTCCATCTTGCGATATTCGCTGAGGAGAACGGACGCTTCAGCGAAGCCATCCGGCGCGCGCGCGGCGTTCAAGCCGAACATGTCGGCTTGCTGTTCGTGGAAATAGATCATGTTGCGGCCCATCGGCCCGGTGACGATGCCGATCACCGCCACAAGCCCCATGAACAGGGGCAATCCAGCAGGATCGCCAATGTCGCGAATGCCCCAGCGCTCATTCTTCGCCAAAGCTTTGAAGCCGAAATGCACGATCCCGAACGTGAACAGCAGGATCAGCGACATCATCACCAGCAACGAATACGAATGCCCGAGCACGTAATGGCCGATCTCGTGACCCATCACCGCCATCACGCCGTCGCTGCTCGCACGCTCAAGCAATGTGTCCGACAGCGAGATGCGCGTTGTGCCGAATAGGCCCGAGACGTTTGCGCTGATGCTGTTGGTCTGGCGTGAGCGGTCATAGACGTAGACGTTGTCCGCTGGCACGCCATTGGCTTGGGCGATGGCGAGGATGTCGTCCTTGAGCGGGCCTTCTTCCATCGCCGTGTAGGTGTTGAACAACGGCGCGATGAACACCGGTGCGGCCATGAACAACACGGCCGCGAACACGATCGAAACGCCCGTGCCCCAAACCCACCACGTGTTCTTGGCGGCCTTCACGATCATGTAGAGCACGGTGAGGAAGATCGCGCCGAGCAACAAGCTGATCGCCGCGCCCATCAGATATTCGCCGAACCATTCCGGCAGCGTCTGGGTTGAGAGCCCGTAGCGGTGCTCGCGGATGAAGCCGACGTAGTAGGAGAACGGCGTTGTCAGCACTTGGCTGAGCAGCAGCACGACGAACGAGGTGCCGAAGGTCACCAGCGGCGAAAACTTCACAACGCGCTCAAGCCAGCTGCGCACGCCGCGCGCCCAGCCGAGCGCGAGGATCAAGCCGGCGATGAAGATCGAGAGCGCCGTGCCGGCGAGATCGATCCAATAGCCGCCCTCGAAATACGCGTCCGACCGCGCCGTCGCCTCCGGGCCCATCGTGTCGAGCCAGGCGCGGGTTGCGGTTTCTGGGTCGAAGGGCAGGGGCGCCGCGGCGCTCGCCGGTGCAGCAAACGCGATCACACACGCCAACAGAGTGAGTATCCAACGCATGCTTCGTTCCCCCAAATTCGAAACGCGTTTCGAAAAATTCGCTGGCGCAGGGACACTGAACCCGAACAAAATCAGCGGCAAGAGGATGCGCGCCAGCGCGCGACCAACGGAGACCGCCCATGCGCCTCGACACGCCGGAAGGCGACAAGATCGAACCCTCGCGCCGCTCCATCGCCAAAACGCTGTTCTTCGCCGGCTACGCGCCGGCTGCATTGGCCTCGTGCGCAAGCCCCGTCGCGACGTCGGCGGATGGTTTGATCGAGGAGGATGTGCAGGTCGTCGGCCATGGTGGCTATCAATTGCCGGCTTATGTCGCGCGGCCGAAAGGGCGTGAGCGTCGGCCGGCGATCGTCGTCGTGAATGAGATTTTCGGCATCCACAATTATATCAAGGATGTCTGCCGCCGCCTCGCGCAGGCCGGTTGGGTGGCGATCGCGCCGGACTATTTCGATCGCGCAGGCGATCCCGCACCGCTCACCGACATGCAGTCCATCATGGCGATGGTGAACACCGCGACGTACGAGCAGCAGATGGGCGACACCGAAGGCGCGCTGCGTTGGCTCGCGCATCAGCGTTACGTGAACGCTGGCCTCGGCATCACCGGCTTTTGCTGGGGCGGCACGGTGGTGTGGATGGCGTGCGCGCGCTTCCCGCAATTGAAGGCCGGCGTTGCGTGGTACGGGCGCTTGGTCGATCCCGCGCCACAGCCAGGCGTTCCGGCGACGCGGCCATGGCCTGTCGATATCGCCGGGCAATTGAAGGCCGGTGTGCTTGGCCTCTACGCGCAGAACGATCGCGGCATTCCGCTCGAAAGCGTGGAAGCGATGCGTGACGCACTGCAGGAAGCGCACAATCCGAAGGGCTCGGAGATCATCATCTATCCGGGCGCCTCACATGGCTTTCACGCCGATTATCGCGAGAGCTACAACGCCGAAGCTGCGACCGATGGCTGGAACCGCATGCTCGATTGGTTCCGCCGCAATGGTGCGATTTAACCTCGCCCCCGCGAGGGGGGAGGTCGGTCGCGATAGCGACCGGGTGAGGGGGCGAAGGTCAGAATGAGGCGCGGGCGTTGATGCCGCGCTCTATCCTGATGCTCCCACCCTCATCCGGCGCTTCGCGCCACCTTCTCTCGCCCATGCGGGAGAAGGAATATCAGCGCGCGATCGAGACGCGATACGTGCCGGTGCCGCCGCCGAGGCCGCTGGCCTGGATGAAGAACTGGTCCGTCTGCGACGCCGTGAATGTCACCCGCGCATCGAGGCCCGGGCCGCTGTCGTCGTCCGAAGCGACGCGATTGCCCGATTGGTCGAGCACCGCGACGAACGGATCGGCAAGCGGATTGTCGCCAGCGCCGCGCACCTCGATCGTGTAGCGCACGCCGCCTTCGAGCATAACGCTGTAGGTGTCGAGGTCGCCCGGGATATCGATGCGGCTCAAACGATCATCGCCATCGGCGGTGAGGATTTCATCGGTGCCGAGCGTGCCAGGCACCTCCGTGTCGATGATGCGCAGCGTGTACGCGCCCGAGCCTTGGTTTTCGTACGCAGAGGCCGCCACGTAGTGCAGACCTCCGGTGACCGGCGTGTAGCTCAGATACGCATTCGTGCCGGTGCCGCCATCATCATCGGTGGCGATTTGCGCGCTCTCGGAATTGTAGAGCGTCACGACCGGATCGAGCGTGCCGTCCGTGGATTCGAGATTGATGCGATAGGCGCGGCCTTCGATGAGCTCAACCGCGAACCAATCGACATCACCCGGCGCGCCAATGACGCTGCTGCGCGGGCCGGCGGCTTGCATGTATTCGGCGGTTTCGCCGCTCGCGCCGATTTCGCCGGCCGTGACGTTGATCGAATAGGCGCCGGTTGCGTCCTCGGCATTGAAGCCGCGCACTTCGAGATAGTACGCGCCTTCGGCCGGGGCCGAGAATTCGAGCCACGAATTGAGTTCGCCATTGGCGTCGTCATTCTCAGCAAGCGACGTGCCCGCTGAATCATAAATGGCGATGTAGGGATCGCCGAGCGGGCCCGGAGGCATGTCCGCGCCGCCAACGGCGATGCGCAGACCCTGGCCGGCGG
Organism: uncultured Terricaulis sp.; assembly: GCA_964653495.1. GTDB lineage: Bacteria > Pseudomonadota > Alphaproteobacteria > Caulobacterales > Aquidulcibacteraceae > Vitreimonas. The sequence continues at coordinate 4,728 of CAZZFE010000073.1, forward strand.
CGAGATTGATGCGATACCAGTCACGATCGCCAGCAGGGGAGAGCACGCCGGTGCGGAAGCCGCCATCGGCGCTCAATTCAGCATCCGTCGTCGCGTCAGCGGGAATGTCGCCGCCTTGGGCGCGGAGGACGTAGCCGCCCGTCGCGTCTTCGGTGAAGCCGCGCGCTTCGACGAAATAATAGCCGCTCTCAGGCGCGGTGAACTCGACATACGAGTTGAGATTGCCGCCGCTGTCGTCGTCCATGATCTGCTCAACGCTGTCGCTGTTGAAGATCTTGATCAGCGGATCGGCGAGCGGGGTCGCCGCTTCGGCATTGCTGTTGAGCGAGAAGCGATAGGATTGCCCGCCTTCGAGCTGGATGCGGTACCAATCCTTGTCGCCGGTGAAATCGAGGTTTTCGGTCACGGTTTGGCCGAGCGAGATACGCCCGCGCGTCCAGCTGTCGCCGCTCACATTGTCGGTCGGCGCACGCGCCGAATTGACGTTGAGTGTGTACGAGCCGGTCGCCTGGCCGCCGAAGGCGCTGGCTTCGATGTAGACATCGCCGTTCGATGACGGCGTGAACTCGAGCATCGAGTTCAGACCTTCGTGGTCGTCATTGGCGGCAATTTCATTGCCGTCCGCGCCGACGATGCGCAGGTAGGGGTCGCTGAGTTGGCCCGAGTCCTGGCCGCCGTTCAGCGTGATCGTGTAGCGCTGGTTGGTGCGCGCACGCAGGCGATACCAATCGACATCGCCTTCGCTTTCGATCGCGCCAGTGATCGCGCGGCCTGCCGTGGCTTGCGCGCGCGTCGAGGCATCGTTGCCGGCATCATCCGGCGGCACTGGGCCGGTGGTGACGTTCAGCGTGTAGGCGCCCGCAGCTTCATCGGAGAAGCCGCGCGCTTCGACGAAGATTTCACCGGCCGCGCTCGGCACGTAATTCAGTGCCGAGTTCAGCGTGCCGTTGGCATCGTCGTTGCCGTTGATGAGTTCGCCCGACGACGAATAGAGGTTCAGCAGCGGGTCGAGCGTCGTCTCGCCTTCGGCGACGCCGTTCAGCGCGAAGCTATAGCGCTGGCCCGGCGTGACGCTCAGGCGGAACCAATCCTTGTCGCCGGCGGGGTAGAGCGTGCCCGAAATCTGTTGGCTCGGATTCAGCCGCGCCGTGGTGGTGTTGTCGCCCGGCGGATCGGATTGCTGCGCGGCAGCGGTTCCTGCGAAGCCCAGGCCAACCAAAATCGCGGCGCTGGCCGCACCGAACAAAAACTTACCCCGCATATTTCAGCCTCCTCACCGCCGATTCGGGCAGCACATGACCACGACGAACGCCGTGCGTCGTCTGGATTACCGATCATTCATGTTTGGCGCGAAGCGGCAAGACGTCAAAACGGCGCCGTTCTCAACAGTTTTTGTGCAGGCCGCCCGGAGGAGGGGCGTCAGACCTTGATGTCGACGCCCGCGCTCGGCGGTGCCGCGCCAGCGGCTGGGCCGGCTGAGACCAGCACCATCGCCGCGCGCACCGTCCGGTCGCCCAGCACGTAGCCGTGCTGCAGCACCTCAAGCACTGTGTTCGCCGGTTGATCGGCCGGTTGCTGCGCAACCGCTTGGTGCAGGTTCGGGTCGAACACATCGCCCTTGGCGCCGACGCGCTTCAGGCCGTGACGCGCGAACGTCTCGATCAAAGTGCGCTCGGTCAGCTCAATGCCGGCGAGCACGTTCTTGGTGGCCTCGTCCACATCGGCCGGAACCGCGGCCAGCGCGCGCGAAAGCGTATCGGCGACAGGCAGCAGATCGCGGGCAAATTTGTCGATCGCGTAGGTGCGCGCTTCCTGCGCCTGACGCTCAGCGCGGCGGCGTGTGTTCTCGACTTCGGCGAGGGCGCGCAGCATGTCGTCGCGCGCTTTGGCGACTTCAGCTTCCAGCAAAGTCACGTCCACGGCTGGCGCCTCGGGCGCTTCTTGCTGTTGGGCGTTGGATTCGTCCGTCATTCTCTTCCTCTAGCCATTCCTTAGCGCTCGCCGCGTCCGTCCAGCACGCGGCCGATGACGCGGGCGGTGTAGTCCACCACGGGGATCACCCGTGCGTAATTGAGCCGGGTCGGGCCGATGACGCCCAGAGCGCCGACGACCCGTCTTTCGGCGTTCATATAGGGCGCGACGATCAGGCTCGACCCCGAAAGCGAAAAAAGCGGGTTTTCGGAGCCGATGAAGATGCGCACCGCGTCGCCGGCCTTGGCGAGATCGAGCACCTGGATCAGTTCCCGCGTTTTTTCCAGGTCATCGAACAGCCGGCGGGCGAGTTCCAAGTCCGCCAAAGCTTCCGGATCGGCCAGCAGATTGGCGCGGCCACGCACGATCAGCGAACGGCCAGCGGTGGGATCTTCGCCCGACCAATCGACCAGGCCCGCCGTCACCAGCTTCGCCGCCGCTTGGTCGAGCGCGGCGCGATCGCGGGCCAGCGCATCGTTGGCGGCGGCGCGGGCTTCGGCCAGAGTTTTGCCCTTGAAGCGCGCGTTGAGAAAATTCGTCGCCTCGATCAAGGCAGCCGGGGAGAGATCGGCGGGCGTTGCCAGCACGCGATTCTCAACCTGATTGTCCTCGAACACGAGCACGAGCAGCGCTTGGCCTGGGCCAATAGACACGATTTCCGCGTGACGCACCGGCGCTTCGCGTTCCGGCGACACGACAAGGCCAGCGCCGCCGGCGAGACCGGACAGCAATTCCGAAGCGGCGGAGAGCACGTCCTGCGGATTGGCGCCGGCGCCGCTGATGCGCGCATCGATCGCGCGTTTCTCTTCGTCCGGCGCTTCGCCCAGCTGCAGCAAGCTGTCGACGAAGAAGCGCAAACCGATCTGCGTCGGCCGCCGGCCCGCCATCGCGTGCGGCGCGTCGAGCAAGCCGAGGCTGACGAGGTCAGCCATCGTGTTGCGGATCGACGCCGGCGAGAGGCCGCCCATGCCCGTGTGCTTCGAAAGCGTCCGCGAGCCGACCGGCTCGCCGGTCGTCAGATACGTCTCGACGATCTCGCGGAACACGTCGCGGGCGCGCGCGTCGAGCGAGGAGAGGTCGGGGGCGGATTGAGCGGGCATCGCGTCCCCTGATCTAGCGAGGGCGCGCCTGTTCGCAACAGGCCGGGCCTCGCGCATGACATAGCGCCACAACTTTATCGTAATTCGATAATATCGAGGCAGCCGTCATCGGGGGAAGACGTCATGCTTCGGCAAATGTTCGTAGCCGCGCTCATGCTGGCCGCCGGCGCTCAAGCCGCGCTCGCGCAGCCCACCTCAATCACCATCCCCGCCGATCCCGTGCCGATCGTGAACGCCGAGATCAACGGCCGCCCGGTGCGGTTCGAAGTCGATCTGCGCTTTCCCTCCGGCATTGCGCTGAGCACGGCGGCGGCGGAGCGCCTGCGGGTGCGCCGCGTGCCGTTCGTGGCGATGGGCGTTGGCATTGAGGGCAGCGGCTCGACTTTGCGCGGTCGCATTGCCCGACCGCGTGTCGTGTTCGGCGAAGAAGATGCGCGCGCATGGACGGGCATTTTCCCAGCGCCGGTAACGAGCCGCGCCGATGGCGTCATTGGCCCGGGCGCGCTGCCCTATGACATCGTAACGGTGATGTTGGGTCCGGAACTCGAAAACAGCCGCGACATCGAGTTCACATTGGCTGACGCGGACAATTGGGTCGGCGAAACGCAAGTCGGCGGGCAGACTTTGCGCGTGAGCTTCGATCTCGCGCACAGCGACACGGTGTTCAATCGCGCGGCGGCGCGGGCGTTCGATGCGAGCGGTGGGATCGTCTCCGACGGCGAACTTGCGGAGCGCTATCTGATCCTCGGTCTGCGTACGTTGATGCAGCCGGTGACGACGGAGCTGAATGTCGCCGGGCTGCCGCTCGCGCCGACATTCGCGCGCACAAATTCGCCTTTGCTCGGCGCTGACGAGGAAGATGCAATCGTCGTGCAGGGCGAAGCGGAAGGCGCCTCGCCGCCTGGCGTGATGGTTGGCCGCGCCGCGCTGTCGCGTTGCAGTTCGATCAGCGTGAACCGTGAAACGCGGCGCATGACGCTGCGCTGCGCGAGCTAAGCTTTCTTCGCCGCGGTTTTCTTTGGCGGCGTGTAGGGCATGGCGCGGCGCATATATTCATCGAACTTCGGCACCGTGAAGCCAACGAGCCCGCGCTCGGGCGAATAGGCCATGCCTTTGCGGATCAATTCGTCGCGAATGGGCGCGGATTGCGCGACATTCAAGCCCAACATGCGCGCGACTTCCGATGAACTCGCCGGCCCCGCGCCAAGCTCCGCCATGGCGCGCGCGTAAGCTTTTTGCCGCTCGGTGAGCCGCGCTAAACGCACTTTGAAAATGCTCTCATCGAGCGCGGCGATCGCGCGTTCGCTGGCTTGCTTGGCGTGCGTCAGCGTGATCGGGGAGGAGGGGGCGAGATCCCAACAATGCGTGCCCCACACTTGCAGGAAGAACGGGTAGCGGCCGGTTTGTTCGATGATGTAGTTCAGCGCTTCATCGGTGTAGAGCACGTTGTCGCGCTCCGCCGGCGCGGCGACGGCGCGCTTGGCGCTTTCCGGATCGAGCGGGCCGATCGGCGGATAATCGAACAGACGCTCGGCGTAAGATTTTGCATCGCCCGCCAGCTTCGCCAGTTGCGGCAAGCCGCCGCCGAACAACAGCACCGGCAATTGCCGCTGCGAGATTTTGTGTAGCGCCATGATGAGCGCGCCGAGATCGGGCTTCTGGATGTATTGGATCTCATCGATCAGCAGAACGACGGCGGTGTCGCGCTTCTTCGCCGCTTCACCCATGGCGACGAAGAGGTCGGTGAGATCGACGACCAGATCGCCGGTGGCTTGATTGGCGGCGAGACCAAACTCCAACTCGCCAAGCTGCACCTTGAAGGCGCTCGCGAACGCGCGCAGCGCGCCGAACGCGGCTTGCATATCGGCGCCGGCTTTTTTCATGCGGTCGAGCCGCAACAGGATGCGATGCAGTTGCGGCGCGAGCTGTTGCGCCAGCGGCTTTTCCGGATCGGTTTCGAGCATCGCCGTTTGGCAGCCGAGTTGCTCGGCCACTTGCTCGAACTCATTCAGCAGCACGGTTTTGCCGACGCCGCGCAGTCCCAGCATGATGAAGCTCTTGGCCGGCCGCCCCAGCCGCACGCGCTCGATCGCGAGCTTCGCCTGAGCGATCAGATTGTCCCGCCCGGCGAGCTCCGGGGGAGGGGTGCCGGCGCCTGGATTGTAGGGGTTGTGCGCGGCCTTCATCGGTCTCTATAGCAATGTTTGGTCAAGTTAGGTTAATGGGACCTAACAATCGTATGCGGGCCTTTTAGGCCGACTCAGCCTAAATCGCCCGAACATCCCTATAGACGCTCGCGCGTCAGGCGACTACCAGGGGCTCTATAAGGAAGTTAGCTCAAGTTAGGTCGATCTGACCTAACAATCCTATAGAAAGCCAGACCACACATGCGCCCATCCGGCCGCGCGCCCGACCAAATGCGTGAAATCAGCCTCGAAACGCAGGTATCCCGTTATGCAGAAGGCTCCTGCCTGGCCAAGTTCGGCCAGACCCACGTGCTTTGCACCGCCTCCGTCGAGCAAGGCGTCCCCGGCTGGCTGAAGGGCCAAGGCAAGGGCTGGGTGACGGGCGAATACGGCATGCTGCCGCGCGCCACCCACACACGCGGCCGCCGCGAAGCCGCGCAAGGCAAGCAATCTGGCCGCACGCAGGAAATCCAACGCCTGATCGGCCGCTCGCTGCGCTCGGTGATCGATCTCAAAGCGCTCGGCGATCGCACCATCACGCTCGATTGCGACGTGATCCAAGCCGATGGCGGCACGCGCACGGCGGCGATCACCGGCGCCTGGGTCGCGCTCGCACGCGCCTGCAAATATCTGGTCGATGAGAAGGTGATCAAAGCCGATCCCCTCACCGGCCAAGTTGCGGCGATCTCGTGCGGCGTGTTCACTGGCGCGCCGGTGCTCGACATCGACTACGCCGAAGATTCCAACGCCGAGGTCGATTGTAATTTCGTCATGGCCGGCGATGGCCGCATGATCGAGCTGCAAGCGACTGGCGAGCAGCGCCCGTTCAGCGAAGAAGAGTTCGCGGAAATGCTGCGCTTGGCCAAGCTCGGTTGCGGGCAATTGTTCGACGCACAAAGGAAGGCGATCGGCTGATGCGCTCTCTGCTTCTTCTCTCCGCCGCGTTTCTGTTCGCCGCCTGCACGCCGGCGCCCTCGCAAGTCGAGCCGGCGGACGTGATCACCGAATACACAGCCGCCGATCTGCCGGCGGATGTGACGGCGACCGTGCTCGCCGCCGCGCCTGGCATGGTGATCAGCGAAGCGGAGCGCAAAGAGCGCGATGGCCGCGTCTATTTCGATGTCGAAGGCGCGCGCGACACTGGCGATCCGATCGAGCTTGATCTGCTGCAAACCGAAACCGGCTGGCAGGTCGTCGAAATCCAACGCGACATCGCCTGGATGGAAGCGCCGGAGAATGTCCGCGCCGCCGCTGACACCGCGCCCTCGCCGTTCGAACCCGCGCGCGTGATCGAGAGCACGCAAACCGAGGATGGCGCGGTGATCTATGAACTCTTCGCAGAAGGCCGCCCGGAAGCGCCGAGCTTGGAGGTTCGCCTCGTCAACGGCCAAGCCTCGCTCATGACGCAAGCGAACCCACATTGAGCGACATCATCCAAAAACTCTGCGCCGCGGGGCCGATTGCGCGTGTTGCGCGCGTCGGCCACGCGCCGTTTGATGGCGACGATCCGATCGAGATTTTCTTCGCATCTGGCGCTGTTTTTCACGTCGATATCGGCATGGAAGGCGCGACCAATATCAATGTGGGCGAGGGGCCGTTGCTCGACGCGGCTTACGGCCATTTGCGCACGGAAGAGCCCGACACCTACAACGCCATCGCCCGCGATTGGGGTCACGAAGAGATCGAGCTGCCTTGGCTTGTTGGCGCCACGCTTTCAAATCCGCGCCGACTGTTCATGACCAACCCGTATCGCGTCGAGGTTGGCTTTGTGTTCGATGCGGGCGGCAAAAAGTTCGCGCTGTTCGGCGAAGCGGATTGGATTTGGGCGATCGCGTTCGATGATCCGGAGAACGAAGCGCTCGGGCTGGAGATCGGCGCGCCGCTCTAGCCGGCTTTGTCCGCGGCTTCATCGGCCGCGTCGTTCTCGCTTGGCTCATAACTCAGCAATTCGCCCGGCTGGCATTCGAGCACGCGGCAAAGCGCGTTCAGCGTCGAGAAGCGGATCGCTTTGGCTTTGCCGGTTTTCAGGATCGAGAGATTGGCGAGCGTGACGCCCACCTTTTCACTCAGATCCGTCAGCGACATGCGCCGTTCGAGCAGGATGCGGTCGAGGGTGACGCGGATCGCCATCAGATCGTCAGCTCCTGCTCTTCCTTGAGGCGCGCGCCTTCGCGGAAGAC
>CAZZFE010000074.1:0-12076 GCA_964653495.1 uncultured Terricaulis sp.
GTTGATGGCATGCCCGGCGATATCAGGCGGCGCGCCAAGGCGATCAATTTCGGCATCATCTACGGTATTTCCGCCTTCGGCCTCGCCCGCAATCTCGGCATCGAGCGCGAAGAGGCGAGCGCCTACATCAAGCGCTATTTCGAACGCTTCCCCGGCATCCGCGATTACATGGAAGAGACGAAAGCCTACGCCCGCGCCAATGGCTACGTGAAGACGTTGTTCGGCCGCCGCATCTGGATCGCCGGCATCAAATCGAAGAACGTGCAGGAGCGCAATTTCGGCGAGCGCCAGGCGATCAACGCGCCGCTGCAAGGCGCCGCCGCCGATATCATCCGCCGCGCCATGGTGCGCCTGCCGGATGCTTTGGCTGCCTCAGGCCTGAAAGCGCGCATGCTGCTGCAAGTGCACGACGAACTCGTGTTCGAAGCGCCAAAAGCCGAAGCCGACGCGCTCTGCGCGTTGGCGAAACGCGTCATGGAAGCTGCGCCAGAACCCGCCGTGCAGCTCTCCATTCCGCTGACGGTGGAAGCAAAGGCCGGCGCGACGTGGGGCGCTGCGCACTAGCCGAACGCCATCCTCCCGCCGCGATTCTAACGCAGGCTCCATCACGCACATCAGGGGCGCACATGCGGGCCATTCTTCTTGCTTTGAGTTTCGCGCTCGCGCCGGTCGCCGCACACGCGCTTGAACCGGGCGACGTGCTCGGCCGCTGGGACACGCAATGGTCCAATCAGGCGGGCGAACCCGTCTCCGGCGGTGCGCCGATGAATATCAGCCTCGATTCACCCGACGCGCTCGACGGCACGTGGCCATCGCCGGGCCCGGATGGCGTCATCCATGGCGAAACGCGGCGCGACGCCAACGGTTCGCTGGTCTGGTCAGGTACGTGGGCGACGGTTTGGCCCGAAGGTGTCACGCGCGGCACGTTCCAATTTGTCTTTACTGACGCCAACACCTTCACCGGAACGTGGTCGAGCAACGATGGCGCGGTCGTCAACGCTGCGTGGAACGGCCGCCGGCTGAACTAACGTACCGCCGGCTTCCAGCCGGCATTCTTCTGTCCTCGCAAGTGGCAAACACGAATGCCGGCTGGAAGCCGGCGGTACGACGCGACATAAACCCCGCATGCAAATGCTCTTCCTCCACGGGCCGCCAGCCGTCGGCAAGCTCACGATCGCGCGGGCGCTTGAGGCCAAGCTCGGCTGGCCGGTGTTTCACAATCATCTGGTAGTAGACGCTGTCAGCGCGCTGTTTCCGTTCGGCACGCCGAACTTCGTGCGCTTGCGCGAGGATTTCTGGCTCTACGCCTTCGACGCTGCGGCGATGGAGGAGCGCAGCTTCATCTTCACGTTCAATCCCGAGAACAGCGTGCGCGAGAATTTCCCGGCGCGCGTCCGCGAAGCGGTCGGCGCCCGCGGCGGCTCGGTGCGGTTCGTGGCGCTCACCGCCGCGCCAGAGGTGCTCGCCGCGCGCGTGGAGGACGAGGGCCGCGCCGCGCACGGCAAGCTGCGCTCGAAAGCGCTTCTGAAACAGCTGACGGACGCCGGCGCGTTCGACGTGCCGCCGCTTCCGGCGGAACTGTCGCTGGACTTGGGCGTTTTGGCGCCAGAAGCGGCTGCGGCGCGAATTATCAGCGCGCTGGACCTGCCTCTGAAGGCGTAAGCCTTCCCTCATGCCCGGCGCCGGGCTATGAGGGGACGACCCAGTTCATGACATTCCTGACAGGATTGCACACGCCCCCATGTCCACGATCGCCCTTGTCGACGACGACGAGAACATCCTCGCTTCGCTGAAAATCTTCTTCGAGGCCGAAGGCTACACCGTGCGCACCTACACGGATGGCGCGACGGCGCTCACCGCGCTGTCGGAGACGCCGCCGGACATCGCCATTCTCGACATCAAGATGCCGCGCATGGACGGCGTCGAGGTGCTGCGCCGCCTGCGTCAGAACTCGAACCTGCCGGTGATCTTCCTCACCTCGAAGGACGACGAGATGGACGAGGTCGTCGGCTTCAATGTCGGCGCGGACGATTACATCAAAAAGCCATTCTCCCAACGCCTGCTCAATGAGCGGGTGAAGGCGCTTCTGCGCCGGACGCGCGCTGGCGTGGCGGGCGCGAACGAGAATGGGGATAAGAAACCCATCGTGCGCGGCGAGCTTGTGCTCGATCCAAACCGTCACGCTTGCAACTGGAAGGGCGAACCGGTTCGCCTTACAGTGACCGAGTTCCTGATCCTTCAGGCGCTCGCCCAACGCCCCGGCTATGTTAAGAGCCGCGACCAATTGATGGACGCGGCCTATGATGATCAGGTCTATGTCGACGATCGAACCATCGACAGTCACATCAAGCGGCTCCGCAAAAAGTTCCGCGACATCGACGACACCTTCGACGCGATCGAAACGCTCTATGGCGTCGGATACCGATACAACGAGGCCTGAGGAGAGGCCTCACGGTGAGTTCCGCGCGTTCCTTCGCTCGCGCATCACCCGCATCATCTTCATGTCGAACCTGCTCGGGCTGGCGGTGCTGCTGCTCGGGGTGCTGCTGCTTACCGAGCTGCGCGCGGGTTTGACGGAAGCGCAGGTGCGCAATCTGCGCACCCAGGGCGAGCTGATCGCCAATCTCCTGATCGAAACCGGCACCGTGCAGGGCGATCCCTGGCCGGGCCTGAACGAGCCTGCCGTGCGCGAGGTTTTGCGCCGGGTGCTGCCGCCGGTGGCGGAGGGCGAGCGCTTCGGCGCCTCCGGCACGCGCGTGCGCGTGTTCGCGCCCGATGGCACGCCGGTGGCGGATACCGACGTCATCTATGATCGGCTCGACGAAACCCCGCTGCCGCGCGTCGGCGAGGACGAGAATTTCACCGACCAGATCGAGCGCGCCGCGCGCCGCGTCGAATATATCCGCCTGACGCCCTGGCGGCCGACGATCACGCTGCAGCAGGAGCGCGAACGCGCTTTGATGGGCGAGATCACCAAAGGCCAGCGGCTCAACGAGCTTGGCGAGCGCGTCGTCACCGTGTCGATGCCGATCCGGCGCGTGCAATCGGTTCTGGGCGTGGTCACGGTTGAAAGCGCCGACGTCGAACGCATCCTGCTGGCCGAACGCGCGGCGATGATCCCGTTCACGCTGGGCGCGGCGTTGGTGACGTTGCTTTCGTCGGCGCTGCTGGCGCTGTTTATCGGCCGGCCGCTGAAGCGGCTTTCCGAAGCGGCGGACCGTTTGCGCATCACCGGCGCGACGCGGCTTTCGCTGCCGGACGTGTCGAAGCGCAAGGATGAGATCGGCGATCTCAGCCGCTCGGTCGAGCAAATGACCGAAGCGCTCGCCGACCGCATCGACGCCAACGAGAATTTCGCCGCCGATGTTAGCCATGAGATCAAAAACCCGCTCGCCTCGATCCGCTCGGCAGTCGATTCCGCGCTGAAGGTTACCGATCCAGAGCGCCAGGCGCATCTGCTCGGCATCGTCGCGCAGGACGTGAAGCGTCTCGACCGCCTCATCACCGATATCGCCCGCGCCAGCCGCATCGAAGCTGAAACCGCGCGTGGCGATCCCGGCAAAGTCGATCTCGCGCGGCTGCTGGAGGACATGGTCAGCGCCTACGCGCCGCCGCCGGATGAGAAAGCCGAGGTGATGGTGCTGTTCGAGCGCCCGGCGCCAAAGGACGCGATCGTGTTCGGCCAGGAAGGCCCACTCGGCCAGGTGTTCCGCAATCTGATCGACAATGCGCGCTCGTTCAGCCCGTCGGGCGGGGCGGTGCGTGTGGTCGTGCGCGTGCTGCGCGGCGTGAAGGGCGGCGATGTGGTGCGCGCTGTTGTCGAAGACGAAGGCCCAGGCATCCCGGAAGAGAACCTCGAGACGATCTTCCAGCGCTTCTACACGCAGCGCCCGAAGGGCACGGCGTTCGGCGGCAATTCCGGCCTCGGGCTCTCCATCGCCAAGCAGATCGTCGGCGCCCATCACGGCCGCATCTATGCGCAGAACATCGAGGGCGGCGGCGGCACGGTCGGCGCCCGCCTGGTGGTGGAACTGCCGCTCGCCTCACAAGTTCGGCCGCAAGCACGGACCTAGGCGCGGACCTGAGCGCCCCGCGCCTTTTGTCGCGTTCCCGGGGAAAAGCGACCTTCGCCTGCGGGTTAGGCTTTTCTCGCAACCGCGAAAGGATATGGTGGCCGGCCTTTGACTAGCGGCTTCGGGGCTGCCGCTTGTGGCGGGAGTGAAGGATGATCGGCGTCGTCGTGGTGTCCCACGGCCGTTTGGCGGACGAATTCGTCGCCGCGGCGGTGCACGTTCTCGGACCCCAAGATCAGATGCGCGCGGTGGCCATCGGCCCTGACGACGATATGGAAGAACGCCGATCGGACATCCTGGACGCCGTGCGCGCCTGCGATAAGGGCGATGGCGTCATCATCTTGACTGACATGTTCGGCGGCACGCCGTCGAACCTGGCGATTTCGGTGATCCATCAAGTCCGCGTCGAGGTGATCGCCGGTGTGAACCTGCCGATGCTGATCAAGCTCGGCGAAGTGCGCGCCAAAGCCAGCCTCGCCGAAGCGGCTTTGATGGCGCAGGACGCAGGACGCCGCTACATTCGCGTCGCCTCGGTCGAACTGGCCGGCGGCGCGAAATAAGGCACCCGAAGAAGGGCCGGGAATGGGGCTGAAACGCACGCTTCGAATCGTCAACATGCGCGGGCTGCACGCTCGCGCCTCGCGCAAGCTCGCTGAGCTTGCGCTATCGTTCGAGGATACGAACATCGTCGTCCGCCGCGAGGACGAAGAGGCTGACGCCCGCTCGCTGATGGATTTGATGATGCTGGGCGCCGGCATCGGCTCGGACATCGAGGTCGAGGCTGACGGTCCGCAGGAGCAAGCTGCGATGGACGCCATCGACGCGCTCGTGGCCGCACGTTTTCACGAAGAGGAATAGAGATGCGGGTATTCGCTGCCGCACTGGCGCTGTTCTGCGCCAGTTTCGCCATGTCCGCATCGGCGGAATTTCCGCCGCGCGTTGATTATGTTGGGCGCGACCGCATCGAGTATCGGCTGACGCCTGTGATCAGGGACGGCGTGCTGGAGAAAGTTGAGGTCGCACTGGAGTTCAGCGGCGATCCGAGCGGTGAAACCACGATCGAGTTGCCGAGTGAATGGGGCGGCGAAACCGAATTGTGGCGCGGCATCGAGGATTTGCGCGGCGTCAGCGGCGTTCGCGTAGAGGAGACGGGCGATCCCACGCGGCGCATCGTGCGCGGCTACACGCAAGATCTGCCGATCCGCATTCGCTACGACATCATCCAAGACGGCGAAGGCCCGCCGACCGCGCGCGGGCGCGGCCGTTACCGGCCGGTGGTCCAGCCCGGCTATTTTCATCTCCTCGGCCATACCGCTTTGATCGTGCCGCAAGTGGATGAGTCTCGTCCGGTGCGCGTGCGCGTCACCGGTATGCCGCGCGGCTGGCGCTACGCGTCGGACTTGCAGCATGGCGGCCTGCGCCTGGGGAATGTGCGCGCCAGCGTGATGGTTGGCGGCGATTTCCGTATTCTCAACGCGCCAAACGGCCACGCACGCATCGCCATTCGCGGCGAATGGGGCTTTAGCGATCAGCAATTCGCGCGCGAAGTGGGCGAGATCATCGGCGCGCAGCGCGATTTCTGGGGCGATGACCGCCGGCCATATCTCGTCACCGTGCTGCAACAGCAGCAAGTGGCGAGCAATATGAGCGTCGGCGGCACCGGCCTCTCGGACGCGTTCGCTTTCTTCGCCACGCCCAACGCTGAATCCATTCTGATCACGCGCACGCTGGCGCACGAAGGCAACCACACCTGGATCCCTGGCGAGATCGGCGGCCTCTCGCCGGACGAAACGCAGGAGCGCGCGGCGTACTGGCTCTCCGAAGGCTTCACCGAATTCCTCACCGGCCGCTTGCTGGTGCGCCAAGGCGTGTGGGGGCCAGCGGAATACGCCGCCGACATCAATTCGATGCTCGACGCCTACGCCCAATCCCCAGTCAGCACCGCGCCCAACGCCCGCATCGTCGCCGATTTCTGGAACGACCAGCAGATGCAACGCCTGCCGTACCAACGCGGCCAGGCGCTGGCGCTGGTGTGGGACGCGCGCTTGCGTTCGCAAGGCCACACGCTCGCCGCTGTGATGCGCGATATGCGGGCGCGCGCTCGTACGCAGGGCGAAACGCGCGACGCCGCCAATCTCTTTCCAGCTTCCGCGCAGCGTTTCGGCCTCGATGTCAGCGCCGATCTCGCCACCTATGTCGAGCAGGGCGCCATGGTGCGCTTGCCGGAGGACGCCTTCGGCGCCTGCGGCCGCGTGCTGACGGAAGAGGTTCCGCGCTTCCATCGCGGCTTCGACATCGAAGCCACCAGTGCCAACAACAACATCATCGCCGGTGTCGATCCGAGCCTGAACGCCTACGCCGCCGGCGTCCGCGATGGCATGACTTTGGTGCGCCGCGATGCGGGTGAGATTGGCAATTCAAACGTCGAGATCGTCTATGTGATGCGCGATGGCGAAACCGAGCGCACGTTCCGCTACATGCCGCGTGGCCATGGCGCCTTCACGCGCCAGCGTTTCCAACTCGCAGCCCCGCTCGAAGGCGAAACGCTCGCGCAGTGCCGCGCGCTGCTGACGGGGGATTGAGCCATGCAAGCTGACAACGTCGAAATGCTAGGCCTTGTCGCCGGCTTCATCGGTGCGTTCGCTTTCGCGCCGCAAGCTTACAAGATCATCCGCCACCGCGACGCCGCCGGCGTTTCGGCGCTCACCTATTCAATGGTGTTGGGCGGCGCGATTCTGTGGGCCGCCTACGGCGTGCTGCGCGGCGCGCCATCGATCGTGATGTGGAACGCGGTCGCGGCGTTGCTGGCGGCGATCGTGTTGCTTCTCAAGCTCACTGGCGCGCGTTCCCCGCAGCGTTGAATTAAGCATAGTCAACGTGCGTTCCCGCGAACGCGCGCAAAGCGAATTTGTGCGCTGCAGCTAGGTGTGTGCACGCCTCATGCGTGCAAGCCCTTCTTTATGAGTAGTCTTGGCCCTTCACTTAGCCGCCAGAACATAGCGCAGCGTGGGAGCGCCTCTATGCAAATTGATTACAGTCTGGTCTTGCCGGTGCTGCGCGACATCTTGATCGCTTTGGTGATCATCATTGTCGCGCACTTTGCCGCCAAGGCCGTGAAGTGGGCGATCGCCAAGGCGGTTGACCGTATCCCGTTCCTCTCGCGCCGTGACGCCGCCAGCGCCGCCAGCGCCAAGCCCGCCGTCGATGTCGGCGAGCGCGTCGGCGAAGTTGGTTATTGGGTCGTCTGGCTGATTGGCTTGATCGCCGCACTCAATCAGCTCGGCCAAAGCGCATTCCCGGGCCTGCGCGGTGTCACCGACCCGCTCAACACGATGCTGAACGGCTTCGTGAGCTACGTGCCGCAGATCGTCGGCGCGGCGTTGATCTTCTTCATCGGCTTCGTGCTGGCGACGATCGCGCGCCGTATGGTCGAAGCCGCCGCCGAAGCCGCCGAGATTGATCGCCGCCTGGTTGACGCTGGTCTCACGCACATGCCGCGTGGCCCAGGCCTCGCGCGCCTCATCGGTGCGGTGGTGTTCGCGCTGATCATCATCCCAGTGTCCATCCAGGCTTTGGCGACGCTCAACATCAACGCCATCTCTTCGCCGGCTACGCTGATGCTTGAGCGCATCGGCACGGCGATCCCGAACGTGATCGGCGCGGTGCTGATCATCGTCGTCGCCTACGTGATCGGCCGCTGGGTCGCATCGCTGGTTGAGAACGGCCTGCGTTCGATCGGTTTTGACGACATCATCCGCTCAATCGCCCGCGCCGAACCGGTGCGCGCCGGTCTCGAAAAGATGGATCCGACGCCGGGCGTCGAAACCGTCGACATGTCGGCGTTCCCGCCTTCGCGGATGATCGGCATCGCCGTTCTGATCGCGATCGTGCTGGTGGCGAGCGTCGAAGCCGCCAACGCGATGCAATTCGCGGCGCTGTCGGCGATGCTCTCGAACGTCGTGCTGATGGGCACGCAAGTGCTGTTCGGCGGCTTGATCATCGCGCTCGGCGTGCTGCTCGCGAACATCCTCTCGGCGGCGACGTCGAAGAGCGCGGGGCCGTCGAGCGACGTGCTCGCAGTGTTCGTGCGCTGGGGCGTGATCATCCTCGCGGTGGCGATGGGCCTCCGCTTTATGGGCCTCGCCAACGAGATCATCGTGCTCGCCTTCGGCCTCATCCTCGGCGCGGTTGCGGTCGCGGTGGCGATCGCCTTCGGCATCGGCGGCCGGGACGCAGCCAAGCGTCTGATGGATCGCTGGACCACCTAAGCGTCAGTTTTAGGGGAGGAAAATTGGGCCGCCAGGGCAACCTGGCGGCTCTTTTCTGAGGAGAATTATTGTGTTTACACAACAATTCATATCGTGTAGAAGATGTTCCTATGGCGGTGCACAACAGATTGGCGGTCTTTAGGGCGGAGCGGGGGATGAGCCGCAAAGCGCTCGCCGAGCTCATCGGCGTGAACCCTCAGACCGTCGGGTATCTCGAACGCGGTGACTACGCGCCGTCCGTGGAGCTGGCCCTCAAGATCGCCGACGTTTTCGGCGTGGAGGTGGAGGCCTTGTTCTCTCTTCGACCATTCGCGCCCTTGGCCGGCGCCGTTCGCAATGGAGATGATTGATGTTCTACCGATCTGCACGAAAACCGATGGGCGGCGCCATGAGGCCGGCGTCCGCCCGGCTTTTGTTCGTTGCGCTCTACGTTCTTTATCCGCTCGGCTGCATTTTGCAGCTGGGGCCGGACAACGGCGGCGATCAGCCAGTGCTCAGCATTGTCGGCCTAGTACTTGTTGCGGCGTCATTTTTGGCCTTCGCGGTGCTTGCGGGATCCAGCTTCCAACGAATGAGTCAGGAAGAGGAGGGCAAGCTCGACGAACGCGAACTCGCTCAACGCAACCGAGCAACCTATCGCGCTTTCTCGGTGTTCGCCGGACTTGTCGCGCTTGGCCTCCTGTACATGAATCTCCGCTTCGACTTTGGGGACAGCATCCCGCTCTGGGCGCCTACGGAGCCCGAACATTGGAACGCGCTTTTTTGGGCGGTGATCATGCTCGCGCTGACGCTCCCCGCAGCCTTCCTCGCATGGGAAAATGAGCCGCCTTTGGCCGAAGACTGACGGCAATTGCCCTCGGCGGGCGACGCTGCTAGAAGCGCGCCGCCCGCCGAGGAGCGTTGCGACGGCAGCTGCCGCCAGGCTCGACGGGCTTCCGCTTTGGAAAAACGACGCTCGCGAGCTCAGAGGAGGGCGCGCGATGAGCGCTACAGATTACGTCGTAAAGGATCTCAGCCTGGCCGATTGGGGCCGCAAGGAAATCGAGATCGCCGAAACCGAAATGCCGGGTCTCATGGCGCTGCGCGCCGAGTACGGCAAGCAGCAGCCGCTGAAGGGCGCCAAGATCGCCGGCTCGCTGCACATGACCATCCAAACCGCGGTGCTGATCGAGACGCTGCAAGCGCTCGGCGCCGACGTGCGCTGGGCCTCGTGCAACATCTTCTCGACGCAGGATCACGCCGCCGCCGCGATCGCGGCCAAGGGCACGCCGGTGTTCGCCACCAAGGGCGAGACGCTGGAAGAATATTGGGACTACGCCCACCGCATCTTCGAATGGCAGGGCGGCGGCTACCCGAACATGATCCTCGACGACGGCGGCGACGCGACTTTGCTCACCGTGCTCGGCCCGAAAGCGGAGAAGGACATCTCCGTCACCTCGAAGCCGGGCAACGAGGAAGAAGAAGCCTTGTTCGCGGTGATGAAGCGCTACCTCAAGGAAAAGCCGGGCTTCTATTCGGCCATCCGCGACAGCGTGAAGGGCGTTTCGGAAGAAACCACCACAGGCGTGCACCGCTTGTACGAAATGGCCAAGAAGGGCGAGCTGCCGTTCCCGGCCATCAACGTCAATGACAGCGTCACCAAGTCGAAGTTCGACAACCTCTATGGCTGCCGTGAATCTTTGGTCGACGCGATCCGCCGCGGCACCGACGTGATGCTCTCGGGCAAGGTCGCGGTCGTCGCCGGCTATGGCGATGTCGGCAAAGGCTCGGCCGCGTCGCTCCGCCAAGGCGGTGCGCGCGTCATCGTCACTGAAATCGATCCGATCTGCGCGCTGCAGGCGGCGATGGAAGGCTATGAGGTCAAGACGCTCGAAGACGTCGCCGCCACGGCCGACATCTTCGTCACCGCGACCGGCAACAAGGACGTCATCCGCCTCGACCACATGCGGGCGATGAAGAACAACGCCATCGTCTGCAATATCGGCCACTTCGACGCCGAAATTCAGATCGCGGCGCTGAAGAATTACAAGTGGGATGAGATCAAGCCGCAGGTCCACCACGTGGAATTCCCGGATGGCAAGAAGATCATCGTGCTCAGCGAAGGCCGCCTCGTGAACCTCGGCAACGCGACCGGTCACCCGAGCTTCGTGATGTCGGCCTCGTTCACCAACCAGACGCTGGCGCAGATCGAACTCTGGACCAACGGCAAGGCGTACAAGAACGAAGTCTACACGCTGCCGAAGCACCTCGATGAAAAGGTGGCCTTCCTCCACCTCGAAAAGCTCGGCGCCAAGCTGACAAAGATGTCCAAGGGCCAAGCCGACTACATCGGCGTCTCCACCGAAGGCCCGTTCAAGCCGGACCACTATCGCTACTAAGCGGACAACGAAGCGCCCCGGCCCAAAGCCGGGGCGTTTTTCGCTTTGCGCCTCAACCGCCGCGCTGCTCCTGCACGCTTTCAATATACGCTAGCAGATCGTCGATCTGCGCGGGTGTGAAGCGAAACTCCGGCATGTCGGGATGGCCGACGAGAATGCCTTCGGCGAACGCTTCTTCCAGCGCAGTGACGGGATAATCGCGCGAGAGCGTGCGGAAGGGGGGCGCCATCGGGTGGCGGCTCTCGCCGGTCGCCCCAATAGCGTGACACGTCGTGCAATTCAGCTCCGCCAGATGCCGACCGGCTTCGATGTTGGGTGTTGCTGCGCGCGTCGGCGCCGGTTGCGCCAAGCTGCTCGCGCATCCGCCCAACGCAAGCGCGACAATCGCGAAACTTAATCGTCTCATGACCTTCTCCCATTCGGAGCATCGCGCCCGGCGCCGGGCGCATCTTGATCCAGCGCAAACTATCCCAAGCTTGGCGCCCTTGGCCGCATTGAACCTGTCAGCTGAGGCGTGCATGTAAGCCCGCTCGCGAGGAGACGCCGCCGCCATGCTGGTTTGGGCCCAACGCACAGTCTCGGTGCTGACGACGAGAGCCCTGGTCTATGGCGGGCTGTTTGTCGGCGTGGTTTTTCTCCACCTCGGGCTTTCCGCTGCGCTGCGCGAATACGGTTGGAACAGCGGTTTGGCGCTCACAGCCTCCGGCGGCGCCGTGCTGGGCCTAGTGCTCGTGCTCTTCAATTTGCTCGAACGCGTCCGCGAATGGCGCGCGGGGCGGCGCGAAATGGAGCGCGTGCGCCAACGCCTGCCGGGTGGCCCGATGTGCGTGGTCTGGCGGGCGCCGGAAACCAGCGTGGATCAAGACGACGACGCGATGCCGTGGGAAGTCGTGGGGCCGCTACGCGCACGCTATCCGAAGCTGGCGCGCCGCATGGGCGTTGAGGGCGTCGCCATCGCGGAATTCGAAGTCAGCGCCGAAGGCCGCGCCAAGAACATCTCCTGCGTCGATGCTTGGCCGTCCGACGTCTTCTACGACGCAGCCCGCGAAGCGCTGGAGCACGTGCGCTTCCAGCCCAAATTCGACGTCCACGTCCGCTATGGCGCGAGCTATCGCATCCCGTTCGTGTTCCGCATTTCCGGCGCCGCAAAGCTGAAAGAGCAGGGTCGCCGCGCGCGCAAACTCCGGCCCTCGCTGCAGGCGGCCCAGCAAGCTGTGGAGAAACTCCGCCGCACCGGCTGAGCCCCCGCGTTAACGCATTGATCTTTCTTAACTTAACCGCGCGTTCACCAATTTAAGCTGTTGTTAACGCTTGCGCGCAGGCTGCGGCGTTTCCCTGGCCGCGTCCCTGCGGGATG
>CAZZFE010000075.1:0-11779 GCA_964653495.1 uncultured Terricaulis sp.
TGGGCCAGATCGTGTCGTGGTCGGTGCGCGACGAAAGCCTGCACTGCGAAGGCATGATCAAGCTCTTCCACGCCTTCGCGAAGGAGACCAACGCGCTGACGCCAAGCGTGAAGGACGACATCGTCGATTGCTGCAAAACCGTCGTCGGCATCGAGGACCGCTTCATCGACCTCGCCTTCGAGATGGGCCCGGTGCAAGGCATGACCGACACCGACATCAAGCAATACATCCGCTACATCGCCGATTGGCGCCTGGGCCAGCTTGGCCTGCCGAAAATCTACGGCGTGAGCGAGCACCCGATCCCGTGGCTCACGGCCATCCTCAACGGCGTCGAGCACGCAAACTTCTTCGAAGCGCGCGCCACGGAATACTCAAAAGCCGCGACCAAGGGCGATTGGCACGGCGGCGAAGGCGTGTGGTCGAACTTCGATCAGATGATGGAAAAGCGGAAAGCGGCGGGCTGAGTTCGTACCGCCGGCTTCCTGCCGGCCTTAGTGTCCTTCGTGCGAACTTTGTGTCTTCGTGTTCAAACACTAAGAACACAAAGGGCTGCACGAAGATCACCAAGAAGATGCCGGCTGGAAGCCGGCGGTACGAAGCTAGCGCACGAACTTTTCCCGCAACGCGTCGCGCTCTTTCGCGCCGACATTCAGTACATCCGCCATGTAGCTTTCGACGCTGCCATGACGCGCTTCGATCTCATCGAGCGCTGAGCGCAGATAGGCTGGCGTCACGCCCAGCATCGGCCGCAGCGCGGCGGCGTCGATGCTGCGCTCCAAGCGTTCTTCCATGCGCGCTTTGATGCGCGGCAAGCGTGCTTCGATGTCGACGGCTTTGTTGGTGAACTCGTAGTCAGTGAACACGTCGTCTTCGCTGACACCGAGCGCCATCAAAGTGAGCGCGCAGCCGAGGCCGGTGCGATCCTTCCCCGCCGCGCAATGAATGATCGCCGGGCCGCCTTCGTTGACGAGGCCGTGGAACCAATTGCGGTAGAGATCGATGTGGCGCGGCTCGAACGCGAAGGCGCGATAGATTTCGTGCATGTAGTCGGCGACGCTTTCGGCCGACAGATCATCGCGCAGCAAAGCCGCGAGATGTGGCGGCAGCGCGTGCGTGTATCCCTCTTCGTTGAACACGACGCGCGTGATTGCATTCGGCCATTTGTTCGGCTCGTGCGCGCGCTCTTCGGGGCGGCGCAGATCGACCATGAAGCGAAAGCCCATGGCGTCGAGCTTGGCGATGTCCGCGTCCGTCGCGTCCTGAAACGACGCTGAGCGAAACAGAACGCCGCGCGCGATTCTGCCGCCATCAGCGTCCCAGCCGCCGAAATCGCGGAAATTCAGAATGCGATCGAACGCCACCAGCCTGTCTTGCATGGCCGGCTTTGTGTCAGGTCAGTCCGCGCCCGTCAAAGGTTACGGGGTGACACACACGCACCCTGGAACTTGCGGCAAGGCGGCGAACTCACGGCGTGCGTGTGTGTCACCCCGCCCTCAGCGGAACGGCGGCTCGTCAAACGCGCGCAGCTTGCGTGAATGTAGCATGTCGCGGTTCGTCTTGAGCAGCGTGATCGTCTCCAAGCCGATGCGCAGATGCGAGGCGATGGCGCTTTCGTAGAATTTGTCGGCGACGCCCGGCAGCTTGATTTCGCCGTGGATCGGCTTGTCGGACACGCACAGCAGCACGCCATACGGCACGCGCAAGCGGAAGCCTTGCGTGGCGATGCAGGCGCTTTCCATGTCAACCGCGACGGCGCGCGATTGATTGATCAGCTGGCGCTCTGAATTGTAATTGAGCTCCCAATTGCGATCCGCATACGACACGACAGTGCCGGTGCGCAGACGCCGGCGGAGATCGTCCTTGTCGTCGGAAAGCCGCGCGGCCGCCTCCTGCAGCGCCACCTGCACTTCCGCGATCGCCGGGATCGGCACCTCGAGCGGCACGTTTTCGTCGAGAATGCGGTCACGCCGCAGATAAGCGTGGGCGAGCACGTAATCGCCGATGCGCTGCGTGTGCCGCAAGCCGCCGCAATGGCCGATCATCAGCCAGCAATGCGGACGTAGCACGGCGAGGTGATCGGTGATGTTCTTGGCGTTCGACGGGCCAACGCCGATGTTCACCAGCGTGATGCCGTCGCTGTCCGGCGTCGTCAGGTGGTACGCCGGCATCTGATATTTGCGCCACGGCGCTTCGAGCGCTTTGCGCTCGCCATCGGGATCGCCGCTTTCGATCTTCACGCCACCCGGGCAGGAGAGCGCCCAGCCCTTCGGCCCGTTCTTCACGCCCTCCGCCGCCCAGCGCACGAACTCCTCGACGTAACGCTGGTAGTTCGTGAACAGGATCCAAGGCTGCACGTCCTGCCACGGCGCGCCAGTATAATGCTGCAGGCGCTTCAGCGAATAATCGATGCGCGGCGCATCAAACAGCGCCAGCGGCCGCGAGCGATCGAGGCGATCGATCTTGATGCCGTCAACGACAGCGTCGCCCACCTGCGCGAGACGTGGCGTCGGGAAATGGCGCGCCAGCACCTCGGCCGGCACGGATTGGTATGCCGCCGCTTCCTTCGGATCGAGCACGAACGGGTACGGCAGCTCGGTGTCGCTGACGCGGACATTGATCTCGACATCGTAGTCCTGAACGAGATGCGTCAGTTGCTCGATGATGTAGCGACGGAAATACGACGGCTGCGTGATCGTCACGGCGTATTCGCCAGGCCAGCTGAGCTGGCCGTAAGCGCGCGAGAGCTTTGGGATTGGGCCGTTTGGCTCGTAGGTGACGCGCAATTCCGGATACCGAAACTTGGCGCGCTCTTCCATTGTCGGCGGCACGCCGGTCTCGGCGAAGCGGCGCACGGCGGCCAGAACGGCGGCTACAGCATCGGCGTGGAGTTTCTCGAGGGCGTCGACGGCTTCAGCCGGACTTATTTTCTTGGTTTTCATGCGCGAGTTTCCGCGCGCGCCCCTTTTCCGTCAAGAGGCGCCCCAGATGGCTCAGACAGAAGACTTAGACGCGCGGGATCGGGTCCACGAGGCGCGAACGGCGATAGGCCGTGTGCTCCATGTTCATGCCGCCGATGAAAAGAAAGCCGACCGGCGGGTCATAGCGATAGCGCGTCTCGGTCATGATGAGGCTGGTCCCCGGCGTCATCATCGCCGCCGGCAACGTCACCGACGTGCCCGCGCCACGCGGCGCGAACGCGTTGCGGCCTTCGCTCCACACAACGCGCGCGCTTGTGGCCGATTCAATGCGGACGCTGGTGACGCGCATGGCCATCGTCTGCGCCGTGTCGGGGAACATCAGCATGTTGGCCGCGTCCCAGAGGCCGTCGACCTCGTCGTCATCGATTTCGGTGTCGCGCGACACGACATCCGCCAGCGACACGGTCGTGACCTCGACGCGCTTGGTGGTCGACAACGCATCGATCAAATCGATGGAGCCGAACAGCAAGAACATCATCATCGGCGCCAGCAGCGCGAATTCGACGGCGGCGACGCCGCTCTTGGCGCGGGCGAAACGACGGAAGCGGTTCAGGATCATCATCAGAACGGCTCGTTGCGGAACATCATGGCCGACACGAGGATGCGCTCGCCATTGGCTGTGTTGTGGAGCAAGCCTTCAAACATCGGCGTCAGCGGGCGCCAGCGATAATAGGCGCGCACAACCACGATCGCGGAGGACCCACCCGGCGCGAAGCCGAACTGGTTTGTCTGAAACACGCCGTTCTGGATCGGCGACGTGTTGGTGATGTTGCCGAACTGATCAAACGTATCGACATCGAGATAAAGCGTATCGTCGCAATTCAGCGACATGAAATTGTTGATGCCGTCGCACAGATCTTCCTGCATCTGCGCGTAGGTGATCTGGTTGTTCTGCACCTGACCGGTGCGGATGCCGCGCACCAAAGTCTGGACGGAATGGTCGAGACTTGATTGCGCAAGGCCAATCATCCCGATCTCAGCGACGCCGAACGTCAGCAGGAAAAATGGGATAGCGAGGAGGCCGAATTCGACGGCCACGGAACCGCGTTTCGCCCGGCCGAACCGGGAGAACGGGCGAAGCATCGTGCGTGCGATAGCCCTCAAAGCCATAAGGCGCCTCCGCGGCCAAATTAGCCGCGGATGCTTAGAAAGCCGTCAAACGACGTAGTGAATTACGAATTAATTGCCCGCGGCGCCGCGGCGGCCGACGATTTGCTCGTTCACGCGCGCAAACGTTTCGCCATCGCCGATGTCAGGACGGGGGCGGCAGGTGGGCGTGCATTCCATGCGTGAGGTTGCGGATCCGCGCTGCACCATCACCGTATTGGTTTCGTTCGGCGAAACCGTAACGAGACCCGAATAAAGCAGACGCCCGCCCTCGCCTACGACGACAAGATTGGTCGTGCCGTAGGAGCGGCCGGTGACGAAAAGAAATTGATCGTTCTGCACGGACACGCCGGCGATCGACGGGTTTCCAATCGCAACGCCTTGCGCTGGCGCAGCCAAGCGAATGGGGAAAGCTTGATCAAGCGACACCATTATATCTTGCGCGTGCGCAACGCCCGCGGAAGCGAACATCGCGATGGCAGCCGTAATTCCGGCCAAATTGCGTTTCATTGTGCGCGCAAGCATCGATCACTCCGCAGACGTCGCCCCACGATTAAGAGCTACGCGCGAATTGGTTGCCGCATCGCTAACAGGACGAAACACAAAACGTGTTCGGACCAGCGATGAACGGAACACTACAGTCAATGCGAATTTACTCCGTTTGTTGGCCGAAACCTTAATTGTGTTCGGCTAATTTCGCTCGTGTCTGGTTCGGGTCGTCGGGTGCGGCGCCTCTTCCGGGCTGTAGCAAGCACTCGACAACGGAGCATTTAAAATGATGAAGCTTTTCGCTCGCTTTCTGAAGAACGAAGACGGCGCCACGGCCATCGAATACGGCCTGATCGCTGCTCTGATCGGCGTCGCGATCATCGGCGCGGTCACCACGGTCGGCACCGAGCTCGGCACGACCTTCACGTCGATTTCGGCGGAACTCTAATCAACGCCTAACGCACTCCGCTCGCTCTGGTGGCGAGCGGAGTGTTTGGCGTTTTGGGCAATGGGGCATTTAAAATGATGAAGCTTTTCTCGCGCTTCCTGAAGAACGAAGACGGCGCCACCGCCATCGAGTACGGCCTGATCGCCGCTCTGATCGGCGTCGCCATCATCGGTGCAGTGACCACGGTCGGCACCGAACTCGGCACGACGTTCACGTCGATCTCTGCTGAGCTCTAATCGCGTTTCGCGTTTTGCCGCTCTGGTGGCGGCTAAAACGTAGTTTGCGACGTGTTCCCTCTCCTGAACGCCGCCCTTCACGGGGCGGCGTTTTTGTTTTTTAAAGCTTTGTTATCGCGGCGTTGCGATGCTCAGCAGTCATGTTCGAGTTGTTGCCGCTCTTTGTGTTTACAGGCCTGCTGGCCTATGCGGCGTTCTCCGACATCACGACGATGACGATACCCAATTGGGTGTCGATCGCTCTCGCTGCGATCTTTCCAGTGTTTGCGTTGCTTGCCGGCTGGCCGGCTGCCCTCATTGGGCAGCACATTCTCATTGGCCTCGCCGTGTTGCTGCTCGGCTTCTTGCTGTTCCAGTTCAACATTCTCGGCGGCGGCGACGCAAAGATGATTGCAGCGGCGGGCGTATGGACAGGCCTTTCCGCTCTGCCTGTCTTTATTGTGTGGACCACGCTCGCGGGGGGCGTGCTGACATTGTCGATCATGATCGCACGCCGGCAGCTCAAGCCGGCGGATGGACGGCCTGCATTCGTCAACAAGCTGTTAACGGAGAAAGTCGGCGTGCCTTACGGCGTCGCCATTCTCGTTGGCGGCCTCATGGCGTTGCGGGCGCTTCCGATCGCGTCGACTTCATTAACCATGCCTTAGCCGACGCACTGTTTTGTTCGGAAATTGCGTACGGCCGTTTACGCGGAGATAGGATTCCATGTCAGCGCGTCAGATCATTGTGCTGGTCGTCGCCGCAATCGCGGCGATTGGCGCGCTGCTGCTTATACGCGGCATGGGCTCTCGCCAGGCCGCCCCGGTCGTCGCCGAAGCGCAAATCGCGGGCGAGGAGGTCCTCGTCGCGGCGCGTGACCTACCGCAAGGCGCAGCACTTCAACCAAGTGACTTCCGCGTTGTTTTGTTCCCTACCGATGCGGTGACGCCGGCGATGATGCGCGCGGAAGCGCAAACTGAATTGGTCGGCGCGGTGACGCGACGCAATTTCTCGCAAGGCGAGCCGCTGACGAGCGCATCGGTGCTGCAGCCGAATGGCCGCGGCTTCATGGCTGCAGTGCTCGATCCCGGTCTGCGCGCGATCTCGATCCCGGTTGAAACGGAAACCACCGCGGGCGGCTTCATCCAACCGAACGATCGCGTCGACGTCATTCTCACCTTCGTCATCGAAGCGCACGGCGATTCACCCGCGGCCACGGCGAGCGAGATCATTCTTCAGGACGTGCGCGTGCTCGCGCTGGACGATCGGGTCACCACGCAAGCGACTGGCGAAGCGCCAGAGCGGCTGCAGCCGGCCGTCGCCGTGCTCGAGCTTGATCCGGAAGATGCGCGCTTGCTGGCGCTGGCGGAGCGCCGTGGCGACATCTCGCTCGCGCTGCGCGGCGTCGAAACGGAAACGGTGGCGATGCGCGGAACATCGCGACGGACGCCAACGCTTGGCGCGGGTTCGGGCGGCGGCGTGCGCGTGCACGCTTACGGCAATGTTGCAGGAGGCGGCCAATGAGCCGGGATAAGGCTTTGCGCGGATCGCTTGCTGCCGCCGTATCGGCGGCGGTCGCGTTTGCGCCCGCTGGCGCGCTTGCGCAAGTTGAACCGGCGAGCGCGCCGGCAAACGTGCGCATCACCAACGGTTCAGGCGGCGGCGGATCGCAATCCGCATCGATCGTGCTGCCGTTCGGCAAGTCGGCGATCATCGATCTGCCGGCCGAAGCGCGCGACATCCTCGTGTCCAATCCGCAGATCGCCGACGCAACCGTGCGCACCGCGCGCCGCGCCTATGTGATCGGCCGCGCGCTTGGGCAAACCAACATCTTCTTCTTCGACGCCAGCGGCCGTCAGATCGCCAACGTTGAAATCCGCGTCGAGCCGGATGTTACGCCGCTCAACGAGATGCTGCGCCGGCAATCGCCAGATAGCCGCATCGTCGCTGAAGCCATGAACGCATCGGTCGTGCTCACCGGCACGGCGCGCAGCGCGGCGGAAGCTGACCGCGCCTACCAGCTCGCGCAAACCTTCCTGGGCATCGCCGGTGGCGAAGGCGCGGGCAATGGCGGCGGCGCCGGCGGGTCGAACACGCCGGGCATCTCGCAAGCTGGCGGCAACGTCGCGCGCGTCATCAACATGATCCAGGTTGAGGGCAGCGAGCAGGTTCAAGTGCGCGTGCGCGTCGTTGAGATGAGCCGCACTTTGGTTCGTCAGCTCGGCGTGAACCTCAATTACGAGGACATGATCAACAATCTCGTCGGCGAGGATGATTTCCTCACCGCGCTGACGCGCAACGGCTTTTCGATCAGCGGTCGCGCGCTCGGCGGCCTCAGCGTGAATGGCGGCGTCGCCGAAAGCATTCTCGCGCCGACTTCCCTCACCTATCCGAGCGGCGGCGTGAACGGGGCGATCGGCCCGGGTCAGGCCGGCGTCGGCGGTTATGCGTTTGACAATGGCGGCACGCTTGATCCCGTCGACGACGTTACCACCTACGGCCCCGCGACCGCGCGCACCGACGCGCGCACGGACGCAACGATTGAAGCGTTCGAACGCGCCGGCTTGTTGCGCGTTCTGGCCGAGCCGAACCTGACGGCGATCTCCGGCGAAAACGCGCGCTTCCTCGCGGGCGGCGAATTCCCTGTGCCGGTCAGCTCGCAAGACGGCGAAATGAGCGTCGAGTTCAAGCCGTTCGGTGTGGGCCTGGCGTTTACGCCGATCGTGATGTCGGGCGGACGCATCTCACTCAAGGTTTCGACGGAAGTGTCGGAGCTCACCAACGAAGGCGCGATCAGCACCGGCGACACGCCGATCCGCAACGCCGACGGCACCACCACCGTCATTCGCGGCATCACTATCCCGGCGCTGCAAGTGCGCCGCGCGGAAACGACGCTCGAAATGCCTTCGGGCGGTTCGATCGTACTCGCGGGCTTGATCCAAGAGCGCACGCGCCACGCGCTTGAAGGCGTGCCGGGTGTGATGAACACGCCGGTGATCGGTTCGCTGTTCCGCTCGCGCGACTTCATGAACAACGAAACCGAACTCGTCATCATCGTCACGCCGTATCTGGTGCGTCCGACATCGCCAGATCAGCTGCGCACGCCGGCGGATGGCTTCATGAACCCGAGCGAACGCGAAAGCCTGCTCTCTGGGCGGCTCAACGCGATGTATCGCGCGCCGTCCACGGAATCTGGCGAACGCCGCACTCTGCAGGGGCCCCACGGCCACGTGATCGAATGAGGAAGCATCCCATGACGCCCCGCCTCTCCACTGCTCTCGTTTGCCTCACGGCGCTCGGCGCTTGCGCCGGCGTGCCTGAGCCTGATGTCAATCGCCCTGTCGCGAGCGCCGCCGATCGGCACACGATCGGCGTCGAACAAGTCAACGAACGCCTGGCCATCGGCGTCGGCGCGGGCGATGTGGCGCTTGCGCCAGCTTCGCATGCGTCAATCGACGAGTTCGTCGGCGGTTATCTGCGCTTCGGCCATGGCGCGATGATCCTCTCGACACCGTCCGGCGGCGCGAACGCTGACGCAGCTGCGCTGATCGCGCACGAAACCCGCTTGCGGCTGACGGCCGCCGGCGTGCCGTACGCGGCGATCGCTGCGTCGACCTACGACGCTTCCGGCGTTGCTGAAGCGCCGATCGTCGTCACCTTCTCGCGCTACGAAGCGCAAGCGCCGGAATGCGCGCCGCTTTGGGAGCAAGACCTCGCGCACCAAAGCAACAACCAGCCCTGGGCGAGCTTCGGTTGCTCCACGCAAGCGAACCTCGCGGCCATGGTGGAAGATCCGCACGACCTGCTGCGCCCACGCGGCGAGACGGCGCGCGACTCCAACCGCCGCGGCACTGTCATGGATCTCTATCGCCGCGGTGAACCCACGCACGCCGAACGCAGCCCCGACGAACGGGCCGCCGTCTCCACCGTCGCCGACAACTGAGGAATCGTACGCATGTCGAATCCCGGCCCGGAACAAGCTTGGAGCCTCGCCGACGAGGAAGACGATTTCGTTCTCGAAGAGGACGATACGTTTGGCGCAGGCGATCTCGTTCAACCTGAATTGCCGCCGTTCGAAGGCGCGACGGATGCCCCGGCCGCCGCTGCGACCTCCTATGCGATGCCGGACGATGTCGATGACGGCTTCAGCCTGACCGACACCGCCCCGCCGCCGATACTGAGCTCGCTGCCGCTCGACTCGCACTCGACCGAGCAACCGGTGCCGCGCATCACCATCCATGCCTGCTGCGATCGTCCGGACGTGGCTGACATCATCTCGGGCATCACCGCAGACCGCCGCATGGCGCGCGCGGAAATCAGCGTTGAGCATGGCGGCCTGGAGGCGGCGATCGCGCGCTTCGCGACGCAAGCCAGCCCCAACCTCCTCATCATCGACTCGATGATGCAAGGCCCGGTGATGCTGCACCACCTCGACCGCTTGGCCGAGGTGATGGAAGAAGGCACCAAGGTCATCATCATTGGCGCGGTGAACGACATCCGCTTGTTCCGCGAGCTGATGGCGCGCGGCGTGAGCGAGTACATCGTGCCGCCGATGCAGCCGGTTGATCTCATCCGCACGGTGTGCGGGCTCTATGTCAATCCGGACAAGCCGTTTGCGGGCCGCGTCATCTCGGTGATCGGCGCACGCGGCGGCGTCGGCGCGTCTACCATCGCGCACAATCTCGCCTGGTCGATCGCTGAACGCTACGAAGCTGGCTCCTGCCTGCTTGACCTCGATCTCTCGTTCGGCACCGCCGCGCTCGATTTCAACCAGGACCCGCCGCAATCGGTGGCCGACGCTCTGCTCGCGCCGGATCGCGTTGACGACGTGTTCCTTGAGCGCGTGATGACAAAGCAGACGCAGCGCCTGCAGATGCTCACCGCACCGGCGACGCTTGAGCGCGAGTTCGAGCTTGATCCCTCGGCGTTCGAGGTCGTCATCGATCGCGTGCGCCGCGGCAACCCGTTCGTGGTGCTCGACATCCCGCACGTGTGGAATTCGTGGGTGAAGCAGACGCTGCTCGCGTCCGACGACGTCATGATCGTCGCCGGCCCCGATCTGGCGTCGCTGCGCAACACCAAGAACATCCTCGACCTCTTGAAGGCGACGCGCCCGTACGATCAGGCCCCCAACGTGATCCTGTCGATGATCGGCGTGCCGAAGCGTCCGGAAATTCCGCTCAAGGATTTCGCCGAAGCCTTGGGCGCCGAGCCGGTCGCGCAATTCGCCTTCGACCCCGCCCTCTACGGCATGGCCGCGAACAACGGTCAGATGCTGGGCGAAGTCGCGCCAACATCGAAGAGCGCGATCACGATCGACGCGCTCGCCGCGTCAGTAACGGGACGGAAAGCGCCCGAGCCGAAGAAGCAATCCGTCAAGATCCCGTTCCTGAAGCGCTAAAGGCCGTTTGATGTTCGGAAAACGCAGTCTAGGCGATGCACAACCAGCGCCGCGGCCGGCTCAGGCCGCTGCTGCGCCGCCGCCTGCTGCGCGCGTACAAGCCGCCGCCGGACAAAAGCCAGCGCCAGCGCCAGCAGCTGCGCCCGCGCCGCGCCCTGCGCCGCCGCCCGCCGCGCCGCCGCGTACGCCTGAGCCGGAAACTGGCGAGTTTCGTTCCGAAGCGTACTACCGCGTCAAATCGACGATCTTCAACGCGCTGATCGAGACGATCGATCTCACGCAACTCGCGCAGCTCGACGCTGAAAGCGCGCGCGATGAAATTCGCGACATCGTCGCCGAGATCATCTCGATCAAGAACGTCGTCATGTCGATCGCGGAGCAGGAAAGCCTGCTCGACGATATCTGCAACGACGTGCTGGGCTACGGTCCGCTCGAGCCGCTGCTGGCGCGCGACGACATCGCCGACATCATGGTCAACGGCGCGAACGCGGTGTTCATCGAAGTCAACGGCAAGATTTCGAAGACCGGCATTCGCTTCCGCGACAACGGCCAGCTGATGAACATCTGCCAACGCATCGTCAGTCAAGTCGGCCGGCGCGTTGATGAAAGCTCACCGATCTGCGACGCGCGCTTGCCTGACGGTTCGCGCGTCAACGCCATCGTACCGCCGCTGGCGATCGATGGCCCGACGCTCACCATCCGGAAATTCAAGAAGGACAAGCTGAAGCTCTCGAACCTGGTTGAGTTCGGCTCGATCTCGCCGGCCGGCGCGAAAATCCTTCAGATTATCGGCGCCTGCCGCGCCAACATCCTGATCTCCGGCGGCACCGGTTCGGGCAAGACGACGTTGCTCAACACGCTCACCGCCTTCATCGATCCGACCGAACGCGTCATCACCTGCGAAGACGCTGCCGAACTGCAATTGCAGCAGCCGCATGTGGTGCGTTTGGAAACCCGCCCGCCGAACCTTGAAGGCACGGGCGCGGTGACGATGCGCGATCTCGTCAAGAACTGCCTGCGTATGCGTCCTGAGCGGATCATCGTCGGCGAAGTCCGCGGCAGCGAGTCGTTCGACTTGCTGCAAGCCATGAACACCGGTCACGACGGCTCGATGGGCACGCTGCACGCCAATACGCCGCGC
>CAZZFE010000076.1:0-11770 GCA_964653495.1 uncultured Terricaulis sp.
TCCGGCGCCGATGGACGCCGCGGACTCCCGGCGGTCGGTTTGGGGGTGGCCGCGTTGCGCCCCGCTCTCCACCCCCGCCGGTTGTGGGGGGGGGGGGGGGGGGGGGCCCCACCTCCGCACTCTCGGAACTTGCTCAAGGCACATATCGGCAAACGTCGCGCTTCACCCCACCCCCTAGCCCCCTCCTCTCAAGAGGAGGGGGAATGAACCTCGCCTACGCAAAACGTATCGTCGTCAAAATCGGTTCAGCGCTCCTGGTGGATGCCGAGACCGGTCAACCCGCGCGCGCGTGGCTGGACGCGTTGGCGGAGGATGTCGACGCAGCGCGCAAGAACGGCGCCCGGGTTGTGATCGTGTCGTCGGGCGCGATTGCGCTCGGCCGGCGCGTGCTTGGCCTCGCGCGCACTTTGAAGCTTGAGGAAAAGCAGGCGGCAGCGGCCGCGGGCCAAGCGCGCTTGATGCGCGCGTACGAGCAAGCGTTCGAACGTTTCAACATCCCAGTCGCGCAAGCTTTGCTGACGCCGGATGACACGGAGGTGCGACGCCGCTGGCTCAATGGCCGCGCGACGCTGGAAACGCTGCTTGAACTCGGCGCCGTGCCGATCATCAACGAGAACGACACCGTCGCCACCGCCGAGATCCGCTACGGCGACAACGACCGCCTCGCCGCACGCGTCGCGCAGATGATCTCCGCCGACGCGCTGATCCTGCTCTCGGACATCGACGGCCTCTACGAAGCCGATCCGCGCGCGAAGCCGGATGCCGCGTTCATCCCCGAGGTGCGCGAGATCAGCAGCGCGATCGAAGCGATGGCCGGTGGCGTGAACGCGCAAGCTGGCGTCGGTTCGGGCGGAATGCGCACCAAGATCGAAGCCGCGAAGATCGCCACACGCGCTGGCTGCGCCGTGGCGATCACCAAGGGCGCGGAGCTGAAGCCGCTGACGCGCCTCCAATCCGGCGCGCGCGCGACGTGGTTCTTGCCGCACGGCTCACCGCGCGCCGCGTACAAGGCCTGGATCGCCGGCAGTCTCGCGCCGCAAGGCGTGCTGGTGGTGGACGCCGGCGCCGCCGCCGCGTTGCGCGCGGGCAAGAGCTTGCTGCCAGCGGGGATCACCGAAGTGCGCGGCGATTTCGAGAAAGGCGATGCGGTGCGGATCGTCGACGCGACAGGCGCCGAGATCGCCCGCGGCCTCGCCCGCTACGACGCCGCCGACGCCGCCAAGATCAAAGGCCTGAAGAGCGCGGCGATCGAGGGCGCTTTGGGCTACGCCGCCGGCGCGGCGTTGGTGCATGCGGACGATCTGGTGGTGGCCTAACCACCGTTCTCCGGGGCGTGCGCAGCACGAACCCGCAGTCCATCGTTGCGCTGGAACTCGTCCATTTTCGAGTTTGCTCAATCCATGGGCTCCGGGTTCTTCGCTTCGCGAAGCCCCGGAGACCGAGAGAGCTTGGCTCGCTCTATTGTAGGCCCTAAATCAAACGCCATGGACGACGCCTCTCCCTCCCTCGCCGCCGACATGCGCGCACTTGGTGTTCGCGCCCGCGCCGCCGCCAAAGCGGTGCGCGACGCGTCGCCCGAGACACGCACGAAAGCTCTGCAGGCGATGGCGCGGCGGCTGCGCGAAAGCGCGCCGGCGATCCTTGCCGCGAATGCGGCGGACGTTGCGTGTGGGCGCGAGGGCGGTTTGGCGGAGAGCTTCATCGATCGCCTCGCGCTCGACGCGAAGCGCCTTGAAGGCATCGCGCAGGCGGTTGAAACGGTCGCGGCGCAGCCCGATCCAGTAGGCGCGGTGATGGCGGACTGGAAGCAGCCCAACGGCCTCCGCTTCGAACGCGTGCGCACGCCGATCGGCGTCATCGGCATGATCTTCGAAAGCCGACCGAACGTCGCCGCCGATGCCAGCGCGCTGGCGCTGCGCGCGGGCAATGTCGTGATCCTCCGTGGCGGTTCGGACAGCGCCCAAAGCGTCGCCGCGATTGGCGATGCGATCCGTGGCGCACTGAGCGAAAGCGGCCTGCCGGAAAACGCGGTGCAGATCGTGCCGAGCACGGATCGCGCTGCTGTCGGCATGATGCTCGCCGGTCTCGATGGGGCGGTTGACGTGATCATCCCGCGCGGCGGCAAGTCGCTGGTGGAGCGGGTGCAGAGCGAAGCGCGCGTGCCGGTGTTCGCGCACCTCGAAGGCATTTGCCACACCTACATCCATGCCGCAGCCAAGCCACACGAAGCGATTTCGCTGATCGTCAACGCCAAGATGCGGCGCGTGTCCGTGTGCGGGGCGACGGAGACGTTGCTGATCGATCGCGCCATCGCGCCGAGCCTGCTGCCAAAGATCGCCGCAGCGCTCAGCGAAAAGGGCTGCGAGTTGCGCGGCGATGCAGAGGCGCGTGCGATCGCCGAGATGGCGCCAGCGAGCGAAACCGATTGGCGCACAGAATATCTAGCGCCGATCCTTTCCGTGCGCATTGTCGGCGGCGTCGATGACGCCATCGCCCACATCGCCCAATACGGCTCGCAGCACACCGATTGCATCGTCACCGAGGATCAAGCGGCGGCGGACAAATTCCTGCGCGAAGTCGATAGCGCCATCGTCACGCACAACGCCTCGACGCAATTCGCCGATGGCGGCGAGTTCGGCTTCGGCGGCGAGATCGGCATCGCCACCGGCCGCATGCACGCGCGCGGCCCTGTCGGCGCCGAGCAGCTGACAACGTTCAAGTACATCGTACGCGGCACTGGGCAAACACGCCCTTGAAGCGCGGCCTGCCCCTTGCCTATCCGGGCATGAAGATCGGCCTCTTCGGCGGCACGTTCGATCCCGCGCATGAAGGCCATGCGCACGTGGCCGAGACAGCGCTGAAGCGTTTGGGTCTCGATCGCGTCTGGTGGCTGGTCACGCCGCAAAATCCGCTGAAGCCAAAATCGAGTTCGCTGCAATCACGCATGGCGTCCGCGCGTGCGCTGGCGCCGGGCTCGAAGCACGTCGTCACAGATCTCGAAACGCAACTTGGCCGTGACTACACGTTCGAAACGCTGCGCGCGTTGAAGGCGCTCTATCCGGGTGTGCGCTTCGTGTTCGTGATGGGTGCGGACAATCTCGCCAGCTTCCGCAAATGGAAGAATTGGCGCGAGGTGGCCGAGGCCGCGCCGATCGCGGTGATCTCCCGCCCAGGCGTTCCGGCCAGCGACCGGGCGAAAATGCCCCCCGGCTGGACATGGCTCTCCGCCCGGCTCCACCCCCAATCGTCCACCGCTATCCGCGCCGGAAAGCGCGCGCCAAAGCAGGCCGGAGTGGCGAAACGGAAGCCGTGATGATACGTTGTCCCGGTTGAGGGGCAGCAGAAGGAAGCTCGAACCTGTCACCGGAAATGAAACGCGCGCCCACCGAGGTCCCGAATCTCGGCGCGCGCCAGGGTCCCCGCCCGAAATCGGGCTTGGACGCCGACACCGCCTCGCGGATCATCCTGACCTCGCTTGAGGACGATAAGGCTGAGGACATCCTCGCCATCGACGTTCGTGGCAAATCCTCCTTTGCGGACATGCTGGTAGTGGCCTCTGGCCGCTCGTCTCGGCATGTCGGCGCGCTGGCGGACCACATCTCCCGCAAGCTCAGCGAAGCTGGCGCGAAGGAGATCAAGGTCGAGGGCTTGCCGCACGCGGATTGGGTCCTGATCGATGCTGGCGACGTGGTCGTGCACCTGTTCCGGCCCGAGGTCCGCAGCTTCTACAACATTGAAAAGATTTGGGGCGCGGCGGCCTCGCCCTCCCAACCGAGCTAAGTGCGCATTCTGATCGCCGCCGTCGGCCGCCTTCGTAGCGGCCCGGAGGCGGAGCTTGCCGCCGATTACGTCGCGCGCGCCGCTGCCGCTGGCCGGGGGCTGGGGTTCAAGGCGGTTGAGCTGATCGAGGTGGAAGGCAAGCCAGCCGGGGACCAGCGGGCCGAAGCCGTCGCCCTGTTCCGGGCCACCCCCGACGATTCCCGGAAAATCCTCCTCGACGAACGCGGGGCCGAATGGGCCAGCCGCCAATTGGCCGAAAAGCTCGCCCGCTGGCGGGACGATGGGGTGCCGTCCGTTTGCTTCTGGATCGGCGGCGCGGACGGCGCTTCACAGGGCGTTAAGGACCAGGCCGACGAAAAGCTGGCTTTTGGGCGACAGACTTGGCCACATCGTCTCGTTCGCGTGATGATTTCTGAGCAGATTTACCGTGCTGTGACCATTTTGAGCGGTAATCCCTATCACCGGGACTGAAACGATCCCGGAAAAGCCCGACCAACGGGCTCGGTTTTGGGATGGTGGTCATGGCTCACGGCGCTTTCCGCGCTGGGGCCCTCGCGTCTTTTGCGGGGGTGCTCGTCTTTTGTGTCGGGGCGGCTTCGGCCCAGCCCGCGCGCACCGTCAATCAGGTTGAACGTGAGCGCCGCGCCGAGACCCAGCGCGTCGAACGTCTGCGCGCGCAATCCGCCGCCGCCCGCCAAGAGGTCGCCCAGCTCGACCGCCGCCTGCTCGATTCCAGCCGCCGCCGCACCGAGGCCGAAGCCGCCGCCGCCGATGCGGAAGCGCGGCTTGCGGCGCTGCGCCTACGCATGGAGGCCGAAGGCGCCCGCTACCAGCACGGCCGCGACGCGTTCGAATCCGCCCTGATCGCCGCCGCCTTCACCGAGCGCCGCGTCGAGTTCAGCGCCAACCGCGCCGGTATCTTCGCCCGCGCCGCCGCGCCCGCCCTGCACGCGGATATGCGCAAAACCGCGCAATCACTGGCCGAAGCGCGCACGCTGGATCAACAGATCGCCGAAGAGCAATTGAACATCGCCGCCGCGCAAACCGCGATCGAGGCCGAGCGCACGGAGCTCACATCCTTGCTCGCGCGCCGCCGCGCCGTGCAGCGCACGCTCGTCGCCGACACCGCCGCCGCCGAGCGCCGTATCCGCACGCTCACCGCCGAAGCACGCACTCTCCGTGAGCTCGCAGATCGGGTGCAGCGCGCCTCCACCACGACGAGACGCACTGCGCCGTCGACGAGCGGCTCAAACGCGATCCCCACCGCGTGGCTCGCGCCTGTCAGCGGTTCCATCACCCAAGCCTACGGAACCCGCGTCGCCGGCGGCCCGGCCGCGCAAGGCGCCACGTTGCGCACGCGCGCCGGCGCGCAGGTCGTCGCTCCCGCCGCAGGCGAAGTCGCCTACGCGGGCGCGTTCCGCTCTTACCGGCAAGTATTGATCCTTAATCTGGACAATGGTTACGCTGTGGTTCTCACCGGTTTGGACGTGGTTCGCGCCCGTGTCGGTGAGCGCGTGCAAGCCGGTCAGGCCGTTGGCGATATGCCCAATACCGCAAGCGCGGCGCCGGACTTGTATGTGGAGGTGAGACGGAACGGGCAACCGATCGATCCAAGCCGCTGGCTTGCTGCAAGAGGGGTGCAGGCGGCGGGTGCGTCGGGCGCAAATTCCGGGTAGAAGATACCGAACTCTTGGGACGACCCTCGGGTTCCAAATCTATATGCGCTGAGCGGCGCGGGGAGAGCGGAACATGCGTCTGGCCTGGATTGCAGCGCCCGTTGTTGGTGTAGCGGCCTGCTTGGGCGCCATGGCTTGGTCAGCTCCCGACGATCGCGACGCTGGCGGTGAGCTCTACCGGCAGCTGGCCCTGTTCGGCGACGTCGTCACCTTGGTTGAGCGCGAGTACGTCACCGAGATCAACGCGCAGGATGCGATGGAAGGCGCCATCAATGGCATGCTCTCCTCGCTCGATCCGCATTCCTCCTACATGAACGCGCAAGCCTATCGTGACATGCAGGTGCAGATGCGCGGCGAGTATGGCGGCCTCGGCATCGAGATTACTCAGGACGAAGGCGTCATCCGCGTCGTCTCGCCGATCGACGAAACCCCGGCCGTGCGCGCCGGCATCCTGGCTGGCGACTACATCACCGCCGTCGATGGCGAGTCGATCGTCGGCCTCACCGTAAACGACGCCGTCACCCGCATGCGCGGCGCGCCGGGAACCTCGATCACCATCACCATCGCCCGCGAAGGTGTTGAGCCGTTCGACGTGCCGATCACGCGCGAGATCATCAATGTGCGCTCCGTCACGTCGCGGATGGAAGGCACGGACATCGGCTACATCCGCATCTCCACGTTCAACGAGCGCACCTCAACCATGTTGCAGGACGCGCTGCGCAACATCCGCCGCGACGGCGGCGCCAATCTGCGCGGCGTCGTGATCGATCTGCGCAACAATCCGGGCGGCCTGCTCGAACAATCGGTCGATGTGAGCGACGCGTTCCTCGAGGGCGGTGAAGTCGTCTCCGTGCGCGGCCGTCAGCCTGGCGACATGCATCGCTACAACGCGCGCCGCGGTGACGATCTCCAAGGCTTGCCGATCGCGGTGCT
The DNA here is from genome assembly GCA_964653495.1 of uncultured Terricaulis sp. Lineage (GTDB taxonomy): Bacteria > Pseudomonadota > Alphaproteobacteria > Caulobacterales > Aquidulcibacteraceae > Vitreimonas. The sequence goes on from CAZZFE010000076.1 coordinate 6,390, forward strand.
GATCAATGGCGCGTCGGCTTCGGCCGCTGAAATCGTCGCTGGCGCGCTGCAGGATCGCAACCGGGCCGTGATCATCGGCATGGATTCCTTCGGCAAAGGCTCGGTGCAAACGGTGCTGCCGCTGCAAGGCGGCCGTGAAGGCGCGGTGCGCTTGACGACGGCGCGCTATTACACGCCGGCCGGTCGCTCGATCCAAGGCGCTGGCATCACGCCGGACATCGAGATCGCCGCGCGCCGCGTCGATCCCGCCAACCTCCCCGCCGGCATCACCGAAGCGGATCTCCCGAACGCGCTCGACAACGAGAACGGCGCCGCGCGCCGCGCCGCGCACGTTCCGGATGATCAACCGCCGGAAGGCTGGGACGCGGAGCAGGATTACCAGCTGCAACGCGCGCTCACGCTGCTGCGTGACGGTACGGTTGCCGCGCGTATCCGCACACGCGCAACGGCGGTCGCGGCGAACGCTTCGCGTTAAGACTTCATCAACACTGCTTAACACCCTTGCCGATTGGCATAGGTGACGAAGCAAGCGAATTCAGCGATGTTTCCGCTCCGCTGATTCGTTCGCGAGCGCGCGGTTTTGCGCCGTTTTGCTCGCATTTGGTGAAGGTCCGCGATGGCGTTTCGGCCTCCACAGATTCGATTGCCGCAGATCAATCACAAGCTCGCTGCGTTTGGCGCAGCGGGCGTGGTGGCTGTGCTTGCGTTCGTGGCAATCCAAATGTTCGGCGATCCCTCCGCCGCGGGCCCACGCCGCATCGTCGCGCTCGATCCCAACGCCGCGTCGGCCGAGACCGCGCCGCGTGTTGAGTTCGGTGAAGCGGCTGCCGACGGTGAGATGCAGGCGTTCGGCCTCGACGAGCTGCCGCAATATTACGAAGGCGCCGGCGGCATGGATGTCGGCGCAGATGGCCAGCTGCATGTCGCCGTCGTCGAAGCGCCGCAAGCGCAAGGCGGACGTCCGGTGTCGCCGCTGCCACGCGCGCCGCTTGCTGGGCTGACCGAGCAAGGCCCGAACGGTCTGCTGCCGATCGTCGGCGCCAATGGCCGCGCGCCGTCGCAAGCTTATGCGCGTCCGTTCAACGCTGTGGCGACGCGGCCTTCGATCGCCATCGTCATCGGCGGTCTTGGCTTTAACGCACGCGCGACGACGCAGGCGATCGATGAGCTTCCGCCCGAGGTGACGCTCTCGTTCGTGCCATACGCCAACGATCTGCAAAGCTGGATCGATCGCGCACGCGCGCGTGGCCATGAAGTGATGCTCGAACTGCCGATGGAGCCGTTCGATCCGGAAGCCGACGACACCGGTCCGCAGACTTTGCTCGCATCAGCGCCGCCGCAGCAGAATTCCCAGCGCCTCCTGCAGCTGTTGTCGAAAGGCACCGGCTATTTCGGCGTCACCAATTATCAAGGCGCGCGTTTCGCTACGTCAGGCCAAGCGTCGCAACCGGTGGTGCAGGAGCTGCGCCGTCGTGGGCTTGTGTTCATCACCAGCGGCATCGGTCAGCGCACCGCACTCAGCGTTGAAGCACAGCGCGCAGGCCTGCCTACAACTGCCGCGGATCGCATCATCGATGCGCGACGCGAAGCCGACGCGATCGACGAACAATTGTTGAATTTGGAAGCGCTCGCCCTGCAGAATCAAAGCGCAATTGGCGCTGGTTTCGCGTATCCCGTGACGATGGAGCAGGTCGGCCGCTGGGCTCGTGATATTGAAACGCGCGGATATCAACTCGCGCCAGCGTCCGCCGTGCTCAACGCACGCGCGGGACGCCGATGAACACGAAGACACCTCGCAAACTCTATCGTCCGAATGTCGGCCTCGCCTTGTTTCACAAACAAGGCATGGTGTTTCTCGGCAAACGTCACGGCGCGGAAGGCCCGTACCAATGGCAGATGCCGCAAGGTGGCGTCGATAAAGGCGAATCCGCGCGTGACGCAGCGTTCCGCGAGATGGAAGAAGAAATCGGCGTGCGTGCCGAGCACGTCGATCTGCTCGAAGAAACGGCAGATTGGCTACATTACGATTTCCCCACGGAATTGCGCGCGCGCATGAAGCAGCGCGGCCCCTACGTTGGGCAAAAGCAGAAATGGTTCGCCTTCCGGTTCAAAGGTCGCGACTCTGACGTCAGACTCGACGTACACTCCCCCGAGTTCAGCGATTGGCGCTGGGGCGCGCTAGATTCAGCGCCCGATCTTGTCATACCGTTCAAGCGGCCCACGTACGAAGAGGTCGCAAAGCGGTTCAAGAAATACACGGTGGGGGATCAGACGTGATTGTGAGCCTTATGGGCGCCGCACGAGCGCCTGCCTAATGAAGCGCGCAGAGAACGTAACGCCAATCGTGTTCATTCACGGCGCGTTTTGCGGCGGCTGGGCGTTCGACCAGTTCCGTGAACCGTTCGAAGCCGCGGGCTTTGAAACGCACGCGCCAAATCTTCCACACCACGAACGCGGCGCCGATCTCGAAGAGCTTGCGAAGGCGGGCGTGAAGGAATACGCGCACGCGATCGGCCATTATCTGCGTACGCTCCGCGCGCCGCCGGTGCTGATCGGCCATTCGCTCGGCGGGCTCGTCTCGCAGATCGTGGCGATGCACATCGACGTGCAAGGCCTCGTGCTGATCGCGCCGTCCGCGCCGTGGGGCGTGATGCCGACGACATTGGAAGAGCACGGCAATCAATTCGGCCTGACGCTGCTGGGCGATTATTGGCGCCGCCCGATCCCGCCGGACTATCGCGTCGCCCGCTCCAACACGCTTGATCGCTTGGAGCGTGATGATGCACGCCGCATCTTCGCGCGCTTCGTGCCAGAGAGCGGCCGCGCCGTGCGCGAAGCGATGCAATGGTGGCTGGATCATGCGATGTCGGCGCAAGCGCCGGTCTACAAAATTTCCGCGCCCGTGCTCGCCATCGGCGGCGGCAAGGATCGCGTGAACCCGGCCTCCACCGTGCGCCGCATCGTCAATCGCTTCCCCACCGGCCAAGCGCATTTCCACGAATTTCCGGAGATGAGTCATTGGCTGATCGGCGAACCTGAAGCGAACCAAGTCTCCGATCTCGTGCTCGCCTGGATGCAAGCGCGCGGCATCGGCCCGAAACCACAAAAGCCCAAGCGCAAAACGCTGTCGCTGTTCGGTCTAGGCGAACGCGCCGGCGCCTAAGCCGCAGCGCTTTCGTGTGCGCTGCGGATGGTGATGAGCACGATCTCGGGGGGATTGAGGAAGCGCACCGGCAGGATGCTCGTGCCGATGCCGCCGGTGACGTACATCACCTTGCCCGCTTCATCGACGCGTCCGCAGGCGTAGTTCTTGTTCTCGATAGGCACGACGGGACGGCCGAGCAGCGGAATGGTCACCTGTCCACAATGGCTGTGCGCGGCGAGGACGAGCGCGGGCCCTTCCGGGATGTTCGGCAAAACGTCCGGCGAATGCGTGAGCACGATCGTATCAACGCCCTCGGGCGCGCCATCGATCGCTTCTGAATAGCTCGGTTCGCCAGTCCACAAATCAGCGAGGCCAGCAACGACAATCGCGCCGCCTTCGCGCTCGATCATCACGTTGCGATTCCACAAAGCGGCGACGCCGGCTTCCTGCAACGCGGTCGTGATGCTTTGGCGATTGTACCAGCTGTCGTGATTGCCAAGTACGGCGACAACACCAAGCGGGGCTTGCAGCGCCGCGAAGGTGGCGACGCCGCCGATGATCTCGGATTGCTCGAGCGGCGTGTGTGCGGCCTCCGGCTCGTGGCCGCCGACATAATCGCCGAGCAGCACAACGAGATCAGGCCGCAGCGCGTTCACGCGGTTGACGATGCGCCCCATGCGCGCGGCGTCCACGTGCGGCGAGCCGACATGCGTGTCGCTAAGCGCGGCGATCGTGAGCGGCGCGCCTTGCCAATGCTCGCTGACGATTTCGACGCGGCGGATGGTGAGTTGGTTCGGCTCGATAAAGGTCGCGTAGATCGCCACCCAATACACCAGCTCGAACAGCGCCACGCCGCCGCCAACGATCCAGCGCCGGCGGACGCTCATGCCCTCCCAGCGCCGCGCCAGATACCAGCTCGCCCACGCGATCAGCGCAAAGCCAAGGATCGCGCCAATGAGTGCAGGCCAGAGATGGGGGTGCATACACGGAGTGTGATGAAACGCGCGCGATGCTTCAAGCGAAGCGACTCCCCGCCCCTTGCGGGCGGGGTGACGGCGGTGCTCTCAAAGGAAAGCTGCAGCCCGTACCCCCACCCCTGCCCCTCCCCACAAGGGGGAGGGGTGCGAGGGAGTTAACGCGCCAGCGCGCTCTTTATCGCTTCCGCGCGGGCGATGACGCGTTCGGCGTGGGCGCGCTTGGATTCGTTGGAAGCGTCGCGCAGATCTTCCTGTGCGTTCTTCAGCTCCTGTTCGAGCTCAGCCGCATCGACGTCGGCCAGGTCGATCGCCTCTTCCGCCAACACCGTGAGGCCCTCGGGTGTCACGTCGGCGAAGCCGCCATTGACGAAGATGCGGCGCTCGGCGCCGTCGTCGATGATGCGCAGCGCGCCGGGCTTCACCATGCTCATCACCGGCGCGTGGTTCGGCAGCACGCCGAACTCGCCTTCCGAGCCCGGCACGACGACGTGATCCACCAAGCCATGGAACACTTCGCGTTCCGGCGAGACGAGAGCGAAGGAGAGTTTCTCAGCCATATCTTGTCCTAACGGCGCCGTCCAAACAGCGCCATGGCGAGGACGTCGGCGCCCTCGCCAAAGGTCTGCAATTCCACGCGCGCATTTCCGTCCGCGGAGCGGAAGTTTCTCTGCACACCGCCGGAGCGGCGATTGGTGGCCTCGCCTTCGCTGAACGCACCGTCCTGCGTGAGCGCAACGGCGGCGGCGTCGAAGGCTTCGGCGACATTCGCGTTGGTCACAAACACGCTGCAACTCTTCGGATCTGGTTCAACCAGCGAAACACCTTCAGCGCCGGGCGTGGTGAGAACCCAAAGTGATGGCGCCGATCCCATCGGATGCGCCGCGCGCACTTCAGAGCTCGCCGGCGTCGCGACCTCGCTCGTGCGCGGAAGCGCAGCCAATGGCACGCGCGCCAATACGGCGTCGCGGCACAAGCCGACAGCGTCCGCAAAGCCCGACGCAGCCTGCGCCGATGCCGGCGCAGGCGTAGCCATCAACATGGCGGCGCCGATCGCAGCGAGAGCGCGTGCGCGCATCATGCTTACGCCGCTTCCGCCGCGAGACGCTGCGCCTTGGCGACAGCTTCGTCGATCGAGCCGACCATGTAGAAGGCCGGTTCCGGCAGGTGGTCGTAATCGCCGTTCACGAGGCCTTTGAAGCCACGGATCGTGTCCTTCAGATCGCAGAGCACGCCCGGCGAGCCGGTGAACGCTTCGGCGA
>CAZZFE010000077.1:0-11271 GCA_964653495.1 uncultured Terricaulis sp.
AGGCGCCGATGTTCACGAAGCTCGGCATCAGCACGACGTTCTTGCCGATGAACGCGCCGCGCCGCACCACCGCGCCCGGCACGGCGCGGAAGCCCGCCGCGCCAAACGCATTGTCGCTCCAGCCGTCGAATTTCGACGGCACCTTGTCCCACCAGCTCGCGCCCGCCGGCGCGCCGCCAATGAGTTGGTTCGCCTTGGTGCGGAAGGAGAGCAGCACGGCTTTCTTCAGCCATTGATGCGTCGTCCACGCGCCGTCATCGCCACGCGACGCCACGCGCGCCTTGCCGCTGTCGAGCAGCTCCAGCGATGCCTCGATCGCTTCAACCTCTGCGCCTTTGCTCTGCGGCGTCAGCGTATCGCGCTTGTCCCAAGCGGCTTCGATTGTGGCGGAAAGTTCGTTTGTCATGCGTGTTTGCTAGCGCTTTCCCCGCGAAACGCAACGCGTCACGTTCTCCGGGGCTTCGCGGAGCGAAGAACCCGAAGCCCATCGTCGGGCGAGACTCGAAGCGCTGGAGTTTGAACGAGAAATGGACTCCGGGTTCGTGCTGCGCACGCCCCGGAGATCAGGAAACCAAATCCCGCAAGAAATGCTTCAATTCCGCTGACCAGAAATCCACGTAGGCCGGCTTCGGATCGGGGTGCACGGCGCCCACCAGCACGGTGCGGAAGCCCAGATCGTGCGCGGGCTCCAGATTGCGCATCGTGTCCTCGAACAGCACCGCGCGCGTAGGATCGACGCCGCAATCGGCGACCAATTTTTCGTACGCGCCGCGATGCGGCTTAGGCACGAAGCCGGTGCTTTCGAGATCGAACAGCACCTCGAAATGGTGGGCGATGCCGATTTGTTCGACCACGCGTTCGGCATGGCCGCCGCCGCCATTGGTGAACACGATCTTGCGGCCGGGCAGGCGCGCGATCAGCGCATCGAGTTCCGGATCGGGCTCGACGACGTTGGCCGGCACATCGTGCACATCCGCCATGAAATGCTGCGCGTCGACATCGTGATGCTTGGTGAGGCCGACGACCGTCGCGCCATAGGTCATGAAATAATGATCGCGCAATCTCTCGGCTTCGACCACGTCGAGCCCGGTCACGCGCGCGACGTACGCGGTCATCTTGTCGCCGATCAGATCGTAGATCGCCGGCGAGGGATAGAGCGTGTTGTCGAGGTCGAACACCCAATCATGGATGCCAGGAAGACTAATCACGGGAGATTCATCGTGACGGCCGATCCTGCGTCGCGTCCGGTGCGCCGGCGGGCGGCGGCGGGCGGCGCCCCGTCGTGTTCGGATCGCGCGGACCTGTCGCGGTGTCTGGCCCGATCTCGATCTCGCGCGGGGCGACATTAAGATCGAGGAAATCCGCTTCGCGCAGGTCGAGCACGAGGCCTGGGCGATCGCGCGAAGGAATGCGCGCGAACAAGGTGCGGTCGTAATAACGCTGCTCGCACTCGTCGCGACCGAGGATCGCGAAGCGCGCCGGGCTGGTGCAGAAGGGTGCGCCACCGGCGGCGAGGAAGCGCGGGCCTTGGTCGGTCTGCATCGTCGCGTGCACGTAGTAGAATTCCTGGATCAACGCTTCATCGAGCGCACGCACGCAGCCTTGCGGCCCGAGCACCCACCAGCCGCGGCTCTCCCAGCCTTCGCCGCGACGGCGCGCAATCGCCGTCCAGATGCGCGCATTGGTGCGATTGCAAAGCGTGAGACCAACCAGGTTCGACCGGCGCCGCGCCGCGGTTTCGAGCGCATCGATCAGCTGATCTTCGGTCGCGTTGGGCTGCAGCCGCGCGGACGCACGGAATTGCGCAATGGCCGCGGCGATCGCACGTGGATCGATGCCGCCGCGGCCTTGGCGGATTTCGTAACCGGCATCGACGAGCAGGCGCTGAATGCCGGCTTGGCGCGCGCGCGTCAGCGTGAAGTTCGTGCTTTCCGCAAACGAGGTGCGCCAGGCATCGCGCTTGTTGATCTGCACGCGGCGGAAGCTGCGTTCCTCAAGCGCCATCGGCGCGCATTGCGGCGGGTTCTCGATCGTGAACTGACGGCCCGGATCAACGCAGAGCGTTGCATCGCCCGTCCATTGCCGGCGGCCGCCGCGGTGCGCAGGCGAGGAGCGCGCGTAGAGATAATGCACGCCGCGTGCGAGCGGCTGGTTCACCGTCGTGCGGCACTCGCCCGGGCGCAGCCGCGTCCAGCCTTGCACCACGACGGCGCGTCCATCGGGGCGGCCAGTGGCGGCCTCGAGGATGTAGCTCGTCTCGTTGCACACCTGCCAGCCATTGCGGTTTTGCTGCGCGTGCGCGGGCGCGGCGAACAACGCCACGCCTAGCGCGCAAACCGCCGCAGCGAGCGCGGAGAAGCTAGTGAATGAGAGTGCCCGCGCCATGCTCTGTGAACAATTCCATGAGAAGGACGTGGGGTTGGCGGCCATCGAGAATAACGGCGGCTTCGACGCCATTCTCCAAAGCCTGAATGCAGGTTTCGAGTTTCGGGATCATGCCGCCCGTGGCGACGCCCGTCTCGATCGCCTTGCGTGCATCGGCGACCGACATCTCGCGAATAAGCTCGCCGTTCGCATCGAGCACGCCCGGAATATCCGACAACAACAGGAAGCGCTTGGCGCCCAGCGCACCCGCGACAGCGCCAGCGGCTGTGTCGGCGTTGATGTTGTAGGTCTTGCCGTCTTCGCTCACGCCGATCGGCGCGATCACCGGCACATAATCTTCCGGCGCGTTGATCAAGGCTTGAACCAAAGTCGGATCGACGTCCGTCGGTTCTCCAACGAGGCCAAGATCGATCGCTTGCTCGATCATCGAGCCTGGATCTTTCTTGATGCGCACAGCCTTCTCAACGGTGATGAGCCGGGCGTCCTTGCCCGAGAGGCCGACGCCGCGCACATCCGCTTCACGGCCCGCGGCCGTGATCAGATGCGCCAGCTCCTTATTGACGCTGCCCGATAGCACCATCTCCGCCACTTCCATCGTGTCGGAATCGGTGACGCGCAGGCCGTCGATGAATTGAGATTTCACACCGGCCTTTTCGAGCATGCGGCTGATCTGCGGGCCGCCACCGTGCACGACGACAGGATGAATGCCCACGAGCTTCAACAGCACGATGTCTGCGGCGAATTTGCGGGCGGTTTCGGTGTCGCCCATGGCGTGGCCGCCATATTTCACCACCACCGTCTCGCGGTCGTAGATCTGGATAAACGGCAACGCCTCGGCGAGCGTCTTGGCCTGCGTGAGGCCGGCTTCGAGCGCCGCGGCAAGGTCTTTAGGGGGCAGCTTGGTCACGGCAGCGGCTTTACGGTGTTCCGGGTGCTGAGCCAAGCAATATGGCCGGCGCGCTAATGCTCACAGGTTGGAGCGCGCGCCTCCGAGCGCGCATGCGGGCTTGGAAGCCCGCGCTCCAACTTGCAAAAGGCTCGCGCCAGAATGCCGGCGAGGGCGCTGGCGGTCCATATTGTTCTCAGCTCAGCGCCGCGATCACTGCGCGCAGTTCTGGAATTCCGGCGCCGGTTTCCGCCGATGTCGCAAGCACTTCCGGGTGTGCGGCGGGGCGCTTCTTGATGGCCTCGCCGCAGGCGCTCACGCAGGCTGCAAGCTCGGTCGGTTTCAGCTTGTCGCCCTTCGTCAGCACGATCTGATAATTCACAGCCGCGCCGTCCAGCGCGCTCATGACATCCTTGTCATGCTCTTTGAGCCCGTGGCGGCTATCGATCAGCAGGAACACGCGCTTCAGGCTCACGCGCCCGCGCAGATAATCGCGCGTCAGCGCCGTCCAGCGGGCGATGTCGGCTTTCGACGCCTTGGCGTAGCCATAGCCGGGCAGATCGACGAGGCGCAGCATCGCCGGCTCGCCCATGCGGAAGAAGTTGAGTTCACGCGTGCGCCCAGGCTCAGCCGAAGCGCGCGCCAGCGTCTTGCGGCCCGTCAGCGCGTTCACAAGGCTCGACTTGCCGACATTCGAGCGCCCAGCGAACGCGATCTCCGGCAGCTCGGAATCCGGCAGCCCGTCAAGCGAAGCCACGCCGCGCTCAAACGCGACCGGCCCCGCGAACAACAGGCGGCCGACTTCGAGGAGATCGATTTCGTCACTCATCGGGATTGGGGATTAGGGAATAGGGATTGGGGAAACAAACCTAATCCCCAATCCCCAGAACCCAATCCCGCTACTCAGCTGCCGCAGGCTTGAACCTGTCGCGCAAGAATTTGTCGAACTGCGTCTCCACGCCTTGACGGCGATAGATGATCCATTGCTGCAGCATCGAGAGCACGTTCGACCACGTCCAGTAGATCACCAGGCCCGCGGCGAAGCCCGCGAACATGAAGGTGAACAGAACTGGCAGCCAGCGGAACACTTGCGCTTGGATCGGATCGGTCGGCGGCGGCGACAGCGATTGCAGCAGCCACATGGTGAGGCCGTAGAGGATCGGCCACACGCCGAGCATCAACACGCCGCCGATCAGCGGAATGCTTCCCGGGTCGTACGGCAGCAGCCCGAACAGATTGAAGATCGAGGTTGGATCAGGCGCGGAGAGATCGCGGATCCAGCCATAGAACGGCGCATGCCGCATCTCGATCGTCACGGTGAGCGTTTTGTAGAGCGCGTAGAACACCGGAATCTGCAGCAGCATCGGCAAACACCCGGCGACGGGGTTCACCTTCTCGGTCTGATAGAGCTTCAGGATTTCCTGTTGCTGCTTCTGCTTATCGGCGGCGTAGCGCTCCTGGATTTCCTTCATCTTCGGCGCGACGGCGCGCATCTTCGCCATTGATTTGAAGGATTGATAGACGAGCGGGAACAAGAGCAGCTTCACCGCGATCGTCGTCAGCAGAATGCCGAGACCGAAATTGCCGGCGAAGATCGACAGCGGGTGCAGCAGCCATTTGAAAAACGGCCGCGTTAGGAACCAGAAATTCCCCCAATCCACCGCGTCGTCGAAGCGGGGAATGTTGAGTTCTTCCTGATAGCGCTCCAGCAATTCAACGCGCTTGGCGCCAGCGAAGAAATGCTGCGTGTACGTCACCTCGCCGCCAGCCGGCGCTTCGCGCCATTGGCCGCGATACGCAGCGCGGTAATTGTTGACGTTGTTGTCGGTGCGCGCGTCGTAATAAGCCGAGATCGTCTCGCTCTGCGCCGGCACGATCGCCGCGAGCCAATAGTGATCGGTGATGCCGATCCAGCCGCCCGTGCCTTGCTCTTCCTGCAAGCGCTCGTTCTCGCCGGCGCGGCCACGCACTTTGTCGCGCGCAAGCTTGTCGGCGTCTTTGAAGCTTGTCTGGTGCAGCAAATTCTGCGGGCCGAACGCGCCGACCATGCCTTGGTGCACGATCGGCTGATTGCGATAATCCGCCGGCAAGCCGTTGCGGCGCACCGTGCCGAACGGGCGCACCTGCACAGGCGTCGCGCCCGCGTTGCGCACCGTGTCGGTGATCGTGAACATGAAATCGCGGTCGATCGAGATCACGCGCTGAACCGTCAGCCCCGCGCCGTCATCGAACAGCAACGTCACTGGCGAAGACGGCGTCAGCGTCGTCGAGCCTTCGGCCGCGCGCCACAGGCTCGATGAATCCGTCAGCGCCGCGGCGTTCTCGCCTTGCTGGGTCTCCCAGCCGAAGAACGCGTCGTGGCCGTGCTCGGCGCCCGCCGGCACAAGCAGCGTCACCTCGGGCGATGTCGGCTCAACGGTCTGACGATATTGGCGGAGGTTCAGATCGTCGAACCGCGCGCCTTCGAGCGAGATCGAGCCATCGACCATCTCGGTGTCGATGTCCAAACGCTGCGTCGCGGTTTGCGCCAGCACCGTCTCGCGGTCACGCGACACCGGCGTCGCCGGCGCCTCGCCGCGGGCGACGGCTTGGGTCTCGGCCTGCTGCTGCGCCTCGATGCGCGCGCGCTCGGCCTGCATCTCGCGCCGCTGCGGGGCGCTGAAGAAATAGTCCCAGCCCAGCATGATCGCCAGCGACAGCGCGATGGCGATGATGACGTTGCGGGTCTCGACCGGCCCGGGGCTCTGTTGTGACATGGAATTCAATCGCTTTCGGCAGCACGCGGACGCGCGCGTTTCGCCCCTGAAGATGGGGGCCCCGCTAGTTCGGCGCGGAGCCTTATCAGCGCGTTTCCGACATCGTCAAGCAAGGCAGCCCAGGGCGCGTCCACCGCACTTTGCCGCGCCACCAGCACGTAATCGACGCCGGGCAGGCCGTGCTCGGGCAGGAGCTTCCGGGCGGCCTCGCGGAGCCGCCTTTTGGCCCGGTTGCGGGCGACGGCGTTGCCGACCTTCTTGCTGGCGGTAAAGCCGAGGCCCGTCTGGCCGTTCTCAGCCCGCCGGCGGGCCTCGACCATGACAGCGCCGCGCCGGGATTTCGCGCCGTCGCGGACGAACAAAAACTGCGCCCGGCGGGTCAACCGGACGATTTCGAGCTGTGTCGGGGGTGAAAGGGGGGCCGTGGGCCCGCCTCTAGCTTCAGGCCGAGAGGCGCTTGCGGCCCTTGGCGCGGCGGCGCGCGAGCACCTTCTGGCCGCCAGCCGTGGCCATGCGCGACCGGAAACCGTGACGGCGCTTCCGCACGAGGCGGCTCGGTTGGTAGGTGCGCTTGGTGCTCACGGGGCGACGGGCCTCTGGCTAAGGTCTGGATAAGAAGCCGGGGGCATTACCCCATGGTGCGAAGGTGGTCAAGGACGGGCGTTCCCAGAGCGCCGCTCGATGCAAGAGTGTGTCGGCCAACACACTTTTCTTGCCAAACCACGTAGGTGTGTTTATAAACACACCGGTGGAGGCTGCGTGCATAGCCGCGAGGTGATCGCCAAGCTTGAGCAGGCCGGATGGCGCATCGTTCGCCAGAAGGGCAGCCACGTGCGGATGACCAGCGCCGATGGAACGCGGCACACGACAATTCCGCATCCAACAAAGGATCTTGCGCGCGGCGCGTTGGCCTCCATTGAACGTCAAACTGGCCTCACTCTGGAGTGAGGTGAAGACCTTGGGGCACTGCCCCGCCCAAAGGAGGGAATGAGGTCGATGCGAGAAGTAACTTATCTAGCCGCGCTGACGCCCGAAGCCGGCGGCGTTTACAGCGTCGCGTTTCCGGATGTGCCGGGCGCTATCAGCCAGGGCGATAGCTTCGACGAAGCTGTCGCCAACGCGCGCGAGGCTTTGGAGCTGATGCTTGAGGCTTTCGCCGAGGATGGCGAAGCTTTTCCCGCGCGCAGCACGCCCGACGCTGCGGCGCGCGCGATCGTGAAAGCGGGCGCGGTTCCTGTTGTCATCAGCGCCGCCGCGCCCAGCAAAGCCGCGCGCATCAACATCACCATCGACGAAGGCCTGCTCGAACGCGTCAATCGCGTTGTCGATGCTGAGGGCAAGTCGCGCTCCGCGTTTTTCGCGGACGCCGCCCGCGCCGCGTTGCGCGAGAAAGCTTGAGCATTCGACGTTTGCGTAACCTCTGGCCGATCCTAGCGCTGGCCGCGGCTCTGGCGGCGTTCCTGGCGCTCGGCGGAGGCGAGTCGGTGTCGGTGGAGGGCCTGCGCGCCCGGTACGCTGATCTGGCCGCCTGGACCGCCGCCCATCCCTGGCTCGCCCGGCTGAGCTTCGTGGCCGCCACCACAGCCCTTATCGCCATCGGCTTTCCCAGCGTCGCGGTGCCGATGTTTGCCGGCGGGGTGTTGTTTGGGCTCGCCTGGGGCGGGCCGCTTGCGCTGATCGCCACGGCCAGCGGCAGCACGATTTTCTTCCTCGCCAGCCGCCACGCCCGCGCCGCCGCGGCTGAAACTCGTTTCGGTGTGCTGATGAAGCGGCTGGAAGAGGGCGTCCGCCGCGACGCGTTTTTCTACCTTCTGTTCCTGCGCTTCCTGCCGATCGTGCCCACGGTCGCGGCCACGCTCGCCGCCGCGGCCGCGCACACGCCGCTCCGGCCCTTCATCGCCGCCACCTTCCTCGGCCTCATCCCGGCGAGCCTCATCTACACCGGCATCGGCGCCGCCTCCGCGAACCTGTTGGCGCAAGGCGGCGAGGTGACGTTGGCGGGCGCGATGCTGCGTCCAGAGGTGCTTTTGCCGCTCGGCGGGCTGATCGTGCTTTCGCTTCTCGCGATTGTGTTTCGCGCGCGGATCGCGCGTTAGCGACACACGAACGCCGCTGCGGTACAGCAAGCCTGCAACATGCACGGCCCCCAGCCCCCGCGCGCCAATCTGCAGCCGCTTGCGGCTTTGTGGACGCGTGTGCGCGGGCTTGCCGATAGCCTCGCCGGTCGGCTGCTCACCATCATCACCATCTCGGTGCTGACGATCGAAGCGCTGGTGTTCGTGCCGGCGCTGGCGAATTTCCACGAGACATGGCTGCGCGAGCGCATCAACCTCGCCCAAGTCGCCGCGCTCGCACTCGAAGCCGCGCCGAACAGCGAGATCGGCGAACAGCTCGAATACGAACTCCTCACCAACGCCGAGGTGCAGCGCGTCGTGCTGGTGCGCGACGGCGAGCGGCAATTGCTGCTGGTTGGGCCAACACCGATCCCGCCCGGCGTGCTCGTCACCTACGATTACACCAGTGCGCGCGGCGTGGTGCCGGCGCTGTGGGCGATGGAGACGTTCTTCTCGCCGCCGCCGGGGCGCATTCTGCGTGTGCTGGCGCGCCCGCGCTATGAAAGCGGCGAGCTGATCGAGATCGTGCTCAACGAAGCGCCGCTGCACAACGCGTTGCGCTCGTTCGCCAGCGATTTCGTGCTGGCGTCGATGCTGATCCTGATCGCCGCGGCGATGTTGTCCTACCTCGTGCTGAGCTTTTTCATCGTCCGGCCGATGCGCGAACTGACGCACTCGATCATTCGCTTCCGCGACAAGCCGGAGGATGTGTCGATCGCCTTCGTGCGCTCCAAGCGCGGCGACGAAATCGGCCGCGCGCAGGACGCCGCCGCCGACATGGCCGAGCAAGTACGTCTCGCGCTGCGCCAGCGTGAGCGTTTGGCCTCGCTCGGCGCCGCCGTCGCGCGCATCGGCCACGATCTCCGCAACATGCTCGCCACCGCGCAGATGGTGGCCGATCGCTTGGCCAAGAGCGAAGACCCAGCGGTCCGCCAAGTCGCCCCACGCCTAGAGCGCGCGATCGACCGCGCCGCGGGCCTTGCGACCTCCACGCTTAAATATGGCCGCGCCGATGAGCGCGCGCCGGTGCTTGAAAGCTTGCCGCTTGCGCCGCACGCGCAAGAGGCCGCCGACGATGCGCTGATCGGTTTCGATGAAATCCGCTACCGCGCCGACATCGATGAAGGGGTGACCGTGCAAGCCGATCCCGAACACCTGCACCGCATTCTCGTGAACCTGATGCGCAACGCCGCCCAAGCGATGCGCGAGCATCCGCGGCCCGACAAAATCCTCACCGTCCGCGCGCTCGTCGTCGCCGGGCGCTGCGAGATCGAGATCATCGATCGCGGCCCCGGCGTGCCGGAGAAATTCTTGGACAAGTTGTTCGATCCGTTCGTGTCGTCAGCGCCGGAGAGCGGCGGCACCGGCTTGGGCCTCGCCATCTCACGCGAACTCGCGCGCGCCATGGGCGGCGAACTCGCACTCACCCGCACCGGCGCCGAAGGCGCGACGTTCATGCTGACGTTGAAGGCCTAGAACGGAAGCGGAGCGCCGGCGTCCCGCCGGCATTCCTGCATGCGCCAGCCTTCGACAGGCTCAGGCAGGCGCATGGATGGACCTGCGCGGAATTTTAAGTGGCGCCTCCCTGAGCTTGTCGAAGGGCGGCGCTTGCGCGGAACGAAGATGCCGGCGGGACGCCGGCGGTCCGCTACGGCGCTAAGCGCACTTCTGGATGAAGATCGAGCCGGCCGAATAGCCTGCGCCAAACGAGCAGATGAGGCCTTTGTCGCCGGCGACCAGATCGTTCGAATGATTGTGGAAGGCGATGATCGAGCCGGCGCCGGCGGTGTTGCCGTAAGTGTCGAGCACGACGGGCGCTTCGTCCTGCGTTGCTTCACGGCCCAGCACGCGCTCGGCGATCAGCCGGTTCATGTTTGAGTTCGCTTGGTGCAGCCACATGCGGCGTAGATTGTCGGGCTTCAGATCAAGCTCGGCCATGTGCTGGAGGATCATCTCCGACACCATCGGCACGACTTCCTTGAACACCTTGCGGCCCTGCTGCGTGATCAGCTTATCCGGCATGTCGCGCCATTCGGGCGCGGCGCGGTTCAGGAAGCCGAAATTGTTGCGGATATTGTTGGAGAAGCGCGTCTGCAGCTTCGAGCCCAACACGGCCCACGCGCCAGGCGGGGCGATCTCGGCGCGCTCCACCAAAATTGCCACAGCTGCGTCGCCGAAAATGAAATGCGTGTCGCGGTCGCGCAGATTGAGGTGACCGGTGCACAGCTCCGGGTTCACCACCAGCACCGAACGCGCATGGCCGGCGCGGACGATGTCGCACGCATTCTGGATCGCGAACGTGGCCGACGAGCAGGCGACATTCATGTCGTAGCCGAAGCCGCCGGCGCCCAATTCGTTCTGCACCTCGATCGCCAGCGCCGGATAGGGCCGCTGCAGCGACGAGCACGAGCAGATCACCGCGTCCACGTCCCCCGGCGAACGGCCCGCGCGCTCAAGCGCCATCTTGGCGGCGTTCACCGACACTTCCGCCATCAGCGAAAGGTCTTCGTTCGGGCGCTCCGGAATGTCGGGCACCATGCGGTCCACGTCGAGCATGCCGGCTTTGTTGACGACGTGGCGGTGCTTGATGCCGGAGGCTTTGACGATAAACTCGCTCGACGAAGCCTGCAGCGCCGGCAGCGTGCCGGCGGCGATCTCGCTCGCATGTTCGGTGTTGTAGCGTTCAACATAGGTGTTGAACGACGCCACCAGCTCGTCGTTGGAAATCGATTCAGACGGCGTCCAAAGGCCAGTCGCGGAGATGACGACGGTCAATTCGGTGTCCCACTTTCTGGCCTTGCCGCCAGCGTGCGCCTTCGGCGTTACGCTGCGGCCCGCCAAGCGTCAATCGGCGGCTGCGTCAGCCGCTGGCAGGATCAGCCAGTCTGGCGGCGCCATGCGCAAAATTTTCCCGTCGGCGGTGAGGTTTTGGCCCTTTGACGTTGCGTCCATTGCGCGATCAAGCCGGAGCAGTGCGAGCGCGTGGCCTTCGCCGCCCGTCCGGATGGTCCCCAATTCCGCCTCGCCGGCTTTCACGGCCGTGCCGAACGCGGGCGCGGGTCCGTCGAACGTCACTGGGCAGAATTTCTTCCGCGTCGTCGCCCGCCGCTTCATGCGGCTGACGTTCTCC
>CAZZFE010000078.1:0-11077 GCA_964653495.1 uncultured Terricaulis sp.
GGCTGTGGGACATGCAGACCAACGAGAAAATGGACAAGGACCGCTTCCGCCGCGACCTCGGCAACGTCACCGAGGCCTATGTGGAAGTGGCGCGTCGGCTTGGCATTCTGAAGCAAGCCGCCGGCGGCGAGAGCGTTCATTGAGGGACGTGGGGACGCGCTTCGTAAGCGAAGCGCTAACTGCGTTTGCCCCTGTCTCGCGCTGCCATAGGCGCGTGACACGTCGGTAGGGACAGCCGACAAGGGGTGCGGGAGCTAGAGGGGCTGACAATGAAAGCGATCGTCACCGTGGGCTTGAAGCCCGGCGTTCTAGATGTGCAGGGCAAGGCTGTGGCCGGCGCCCTGACGGAACTTGGCTATGCAGGCGTCGCCGATGCGCGCGTCGGCAAGGTCATCGAAATCCAACTCGACGGCAATTTCGACCCCGCCACCGCCGAAGCGCAGGTGCGCGAGATGTGCGAGAAGCTGCTCGCCAACACGGTCGTCGAAAGCTACCGCGTCGACATCGCGCAATAAGCGCGGGCCCTCCCGCCACGTCATCCTTGTAAGCAACAACCTGCGGTCTAGGCTTCCTCAAAACATAAGAGGAAGCGCCGATGCTGACGTGGGGGGACGATTACCCGATCCACCAAACGCCCGAACCTGTGGCGTTCTCGGGTAGCGATCGGAATTTCTACGATCGCTATTTCTTCAACGGCTATAGCGCCGATGGGTCGCTGTTCTTCGCGGCCGCGCTCGGCATCTATCCGCATCTCGACGTGATCGACGCCGCCTTCTGCCTCTTGGCGGACGGCAAACAGCACAATGTGCGCGCGTCACGGCGTCTGAACAGTGAGCGCATGGATTTGCGCGTCGGCCCGATCGAAGTGCGCGTGATCGAGCCGCTGCAGAAGCTCGCCGTGCGCGTCGCGGACAATGAAGGCGGTGTGCGCGCCGATCTCGTTTTTGAGGCGCGGCATCGCCCGATCGAAGAGCCGCGCTTCACCCGTCGCAACGGCCCACGCATGTTCATGGACTATACGCGCATGACGCAGAACGGCGGCTGGAGCGGCGCGCTTTCGCTGCAGGGCCAAACGTTCGACGTCGCCGGCGCGATGGGCACGCGCGACCGCTCCTGGGGCATTCGCCCGGTCGGCGCGACGGATTCGCAGCCAGCGCCGGCGCAGTTTCAATTCTTCTGGCTATGGACGCCGTTCAATTTCGCCGACCGCGCCGTTTTCTTTCACACCAACGACGACGAGACAGGAAAAGCCTGGAACCGGCGCGCCGTGATGGATGTGTTCGGGCAATCGCGCAGCGAGTTCGAACAGCCGCAGGCGCAGCTCATCTATCGTCCGGGTTCTCGCCGCTTGAAGGAAGTACGCGTGCGCTTCGCCGATGAGCGCGGCCCTTCGCTCAATATCACGCCCACGGGCGCACATTTCTACATGAGCGGCCTCGGCTACACGCACCCCACATGGGGCCACGGCCGCGATCACGGCGAGTTCGAAACCGCCTACGATGTCATCGACACAAGCAGCGTCGACGACAACGCGCCCGGGCAATTGCACATCCAGGCGCTCGCGCGCGCGACGCTCGAGGATGGCGGCAAAAGCTACGAAGGCGCGGGCGTGTTGGAGCAATTTCTGATCGGGCCGCATGCGCCAAGCGGCTTCAAAAGCGTGCTGGATGGCGCGCCATGAGCGTGGTGTCCCACCCCGACGCGTTCACCCATGCCTGGCTTGAGCAAAAGTTTGGCGCGCCTGCCGGCGCCCTCAAAGGCTTCAGCGCCAAGCCGATCGGCACCGGTCAGATGAGCCTGAGCTTTCGTATCAAGCTCGATTGGAACAATGGCGAGGGGCCGGTATCGATCGTCGCAAAATGCCCTTCGCCCGATCCCGGAACGCGCGCGATCGCCGCGGCCCTCGGCTCGTACGCGCTCGAACTCGGCTGGTATCGCGACCTCGCGCGTACAGTCGATGTCGCTTGCCCAACATGCTTGCACTTGGAAGCCAATGCCGACGAGAGCGAATTCATCCTGCTCCTCTCCGACCTCGCGCCGGCGCAACAAGGCGATCAGCTTGCTGGCGCATCCATCGCCCAGATCGAAGCGGCGCTGAAGCAGGCAGCGCGCCTGCACGCGCCCTATTGGAACGACGCGCGGCTCAACGACATCGCCTGGCTGCAACCGCGCCCGAACGTCGACGCCATGCTGCGCCAGATGCTGGCGCCGCTCTACGCGCAATTCCGCCAGCGTTACGCGGAGCGGTTGTCGCCGGAAATCCTGGGGCTTGGCGACGCGCTCGTGGCGCGCGCGGGAACCTATTTCGACACGATCCCCGCCGCGCGCACGCTGCAGCATCGCGACTTCCGCATCGACAACATCCTGTTCTCGCCAAACGCCGCCGACGCTTACGTGGTCGATTGGCAAACACTGGGGATCGGCGCCGGCGCCGCCGATGTCGCCTATCTGATCGGCACCAGCGTCGCTGATCCCGCTCTACGCGCGCGTGAGGAACAGCGGCTCGTTCGCGTCTACGCTGACGAACTCCGAAAGCTCGGCGTCGCCGCGAACCCGGCCGAGATCTGGCGCGAGTATCGGTTCTACGCGTTCTCCGGCTTCATCATGGCCATCATCGCGTCGATGAACGTGGAGCGCACGGAGCGAGGCGACGAAATGTTCGCGGTCATGGCTGAGCGCCCAGCGCGCCAGGCGCTGCACCTCGACAGCCTCTCGCTGCTCTAGCCCAAGCAAAAAGCGCCAGACCTCTCGGCCTGGCGCTTTCGCATGCTCAGTGTTTTGCTGTTACTCGGTCGCAGCTGTCGTGCTCAGCGGACGCGCCATCAGTTCGTCGATATGCAGGCCGACGACGTTGTGGCCGCCGAAGGCGGTGCCGGTCGCGTTGCTGGCCACCCGCTCGGAAACCGCCGTGTAAGCGTTCGCCGGCAGCGGCACGTAGCCGACGCTTGGGGCCAAGGTCGGCGCATTGGTGATGAAATAGTCGATGAAGCGGCGCACTTGCGGGCGGCGCAGCGCCTCAGCGTTCACATACATGAACATCGGCCGCGACAGCGCGTACGTGCCCGCCTCGATCGTCTCCGGCGTCGGCGCGACGCCGTCGATCGAGAGCGCCTTCACGCGCTCGCGGTTGGCTTCGTAATAGGCGTAGCCGAAATAGCCCATGGCGCCCGGATTGGCGATCACGCCTTGGACGATGATGTTGTCGTCTTCGCTCGGCGTGAAATCGGTGCGCGACGAGCCGCCGTCGCCATTCACGGCTTCCGTGAAGAAGTCGAACGTGCCCGACGCGGTGCCCGGTCCGAACAATTGCAGGTTCAAGTTCGGGAACGAGCGGTCGATCTGGTTCCAATTGGTGATCGTGCGCTCGGCCGAAGGCTGCCAAGCCGCGCGCAGCTGCGCGAGCGTGATGTTGGTCAGCGGGTTCGACGGATGCACAACGACGCTGATGCCGTCGAAAGCGATCGGAATTTCGATGTATTGAATGTTGGCGCCAGCGCACGCGGCCATCTCTTCCGCCGAGATCGGGCGCGAGGCGTTGGTGATCTGGGTTTCGCCACGGCAGAATTTGCGGAAGCCACCGCCGGTGCCGCTTTCGCCGACCGTGACGCGCGCGGCGCCGGTTTGCGAAGTGGAAAAGCCTTCAGCAGCCGCCTCAGCCAGGGGGAACACCGTGGACGAGCCGTCGATCGCAATTTGCTCCGATGAGGTCGCGGCGCGCTGTTGGCCCTCGCCGCCGCAAGCCGCGGCCGCCAACATCAGCGACGCCGCGAACGCGGCGCGTGTCAGGTGTTTCGCGTACATTTCCATTCCTTTCAGCCAGAGCCCCACGCCCAAATTTCAGTCGCCGCCGCCACCGCCGCCATCACCACCACCGCCATCCGAACCGCCGTCGGACGAGCCGCCATCAGTCGCGTCGTTGTCGTGGCGCGATTTGCCACCGCCATCGGCGTAGACGTGCGCGCCGCCGTCGCCACCGCCCTTGCGCTTGCTCTGCGGCCCGACATTCACGCGCCAAAGCAGCCAAGCGAGCCAAACGGTCGCGAGAACGGAAAGAAGCGCGGCGACGATGATCCACTGCGGCATGTGGCGCTTCTAGCAAGCCCGTACGACAGAATCACGTAGCGCCCCCCCTCCCGCACAGACCGAACGCCGCACCGGAGCGGCGATTTGCGCGACATTTCGCCCTCGGGGCGGTCCAAAACACGGCTTTCTGACCGCCTCGCACTCTTGGATCGGGGCGCGACGCGCACTATCAAGAGCCCATGAAATCAGCCGTGATCGTCTTCCCCGGGTCCAATTGCGACCGCGACGCCGCACGCGCGCTTGAAAGGCTTACCGGCAAGCCCGCCGCAATGGTCTGGCACAAGGATACCGAACTGCCCGAAGGCACCGACCTCGTCGTCCTGCCAGGCGGCTTTTCCTACGGCGATTACCTTCGCTCCGGCGCGATGGCCGCCAAGAGCCCGGTGATGCGCGCCGTCAGCACGCACGCCGAGCGCGGCGGCTTCGTGCTTGGCATCTGCAACGGCTTCCAGGTGCTCACCGAAACGCGGCTGCTGCCCGGCGCGCTGCTGCGCAATGCCGGCCTCAAGTTCGCGTGCAAGGACGTTCCGCTGGCGATCGTCAACGGCAACACGCCGTTCACGCGCGCCTATCGCGAAACCCGCGACACCGAAATTCCGATCGCCCACGGCGACGGCCGCTTCTACGCCGACGACGAAACGCTCGACCGCATCGAGGGCGAGGGTCGGGTCGTGTTCCGCTATCGCGAGAACCCGAACGGCTCGCTGCGCGACATCGCCGGCATCATCAACGAGCGCGGCAACGTGATGGGCATGATGCCCCACCCGGAGCGCGCGTCCGACGAACGTCTCGGCCGGACCGGCGGCGTCGGCGTGTTCCAAAGCCTTATGGAAGCAGCGTGATGGCCAAGAAACCGCAAGCAAGCGGCTTTGACGCCGAAGTCGACGCCGCGCGCGGACGCCTGGAAGCGGCGCTCAGCGAAGAAACGGGCTTTGACGATCTCGCGGCGCTGCAAGCGCTGGCGCCGATCCTGGAAGAGAAGATTTCCTCGCGCCGGCTGAGCTTCGCGCTCGCGGAGGAGGATGACGACGAAACCCAAATCGCCATCATCCACGTGCAAACCGATGAAGAGCTCGGCTTCATCTTCGCCGAGGACGGCGAGTACGTGTTCGAGAGCAACCTCGACGCCTATTTCGACGATTTCGTTGACGACGATCCGCAACGCTTTGTCGAGCGTCTCTATGAAACGCTCCGCGCCGACCTGCCGAAATACGAAGTCGAGAACAAGGGCTAAGGCTGCTCCGGCCATTTCTGGCGTACGTGCCGAAGCGCGACGATCTCGACCGCGACGTCGGACACTCTGAACGCAACGATGAACCGCGTCCGCGGGATGAAAAATTCCCGCGTGCCCTCGATTGGCCCGCGCCGACCAATGCCTGGAAAACGCTGCAGCCGACGCAACGCCACGCGCACCCGACCATCCGCCGCGATGGCTGCTTTAAGATTTTTAGCGGCAATCCATTCAAGCTGATGCCTGAGTTCGCGGTCAAAGCGCGGGCTCAGGATTAGCTTGAGCTGGCGATCAGCCATGGCGGGCGCGGAGATCGGCCATGTAGGCGTCCATCTCCCGCTCGAACTGCTCCATCGACACACCTTCGCCGCGGTCGAGTTCGGCTAGGCCGGCGACAATCTCCGCCTGCCATGCGGCGTCATCCTGCAACCGCGCCTGTACGGCCGCCGTTGCGAACTGTTCAGGCGTCGCACCTTCCCGCTTGGCCAGTTCAGCTAGGCGATCCGCGTCAGCCGTCGAGAGAGTCACGGACAATGTCGTCATCGACGAAATCTACCACATCTGCGCGCGATTGGCAGCATCAGCGCACCTCCATGCGGCCCGCTTCGGCGCGGGCGACGCCTTCTTCCTCGCGCATCGCTTCCATGGCGCGGACGAAGCGTGGATCGCTGACGACCGCGTTGAGCCGCGCCAGTGATTGCGCCGTCTCCGACGACACGCCGAACAGGCCTTCGAGCGCCTTGAACGGATTTTCTTCCGTCGGGAAGTAACGGAGCTGCACCCGCGCATCTTCGGCGATCCCAGCCAGCGCCCGCGCGCGCGCAACCGCCACCTCGAAGCCGCCGAGATGATCGACCAAGCGGCGCTCAAGCGCTTGCTGGCCGGTCCACACGCGGCCACCCGCCATCGCCCGCACTTGATCGACCGGCAACTGGCGGCCATCGGCAACGAGACCGAGGAACGTCGAATAGAGCTGGTCGATGTGCTGGTTGTGCATCGCCCGTTCGGCTTGATTGAACGGACGATTGGCGCTGTACATCTCCACCATTGGCGAACCGACAGTGATCGTCTCGGTGTGCGCGGAGAGATAATGCTCCATCGCATCGCCAATGATCAGCTTGCCGCTGATGACGCCGATCGAGCCGGTAATCGTCGTCGGCGACGCCACGATCTCGTTGGCGTGCGTGGCGACATAATAGCCGCCAGAGGCCGCAACCTCGCCCATCGACACCACGATCGGCTTGCCGCTTTCGCGCGCCGTCCGCAAAGCCGCGAGCACTTGGTCCGACGCCACAGCCGAGCCACCGGGGCTCGACACGCGGAACACGATTGCCTTCACGGCGCTGTCGTTGGCCGCTTCGAGCAGCGCTTCGGACACGCGATCGCTGTTGAACACGGCTTCATCGCTGAAAATGTCGTGGCTTTCAGGGCCGGAGACGATGCCGCCTTCGCCCTGCACCACGGCGATCACGTCGCCGCCCGAGCGCACAGGCGGACGATACTCACGGAAATCGATCACCTCCGCGCCATCGTGCTCAGACCGCTCGCGCGCCGCGCGTTCGGCCTGCTCCGGCCAGCCGACGCGATCGACAAGCTTCAGCTCGATCGCGCGCGACGCCATGTAGGGCGTGCCTTCGATGATGGTGCGCACTTGGTTGGCTGGAATTTCGCGATCCGCGGCGATGTTGGCGGCCATCACGTCATAGAGCGACGTGAGCAGGCCCGTGACCTGCTCGCGGTGCTGCGGCGTGAAATTGCGCTGCGTGAGTTCGTGCGCGGCGGTCTTGTAATCCTCGCGCGCGTCGAACTGCGCTTGCAGATGATAGCGGCGCAGCGTGTCGGCGAAGAACGTGACCTCCGCCGAAAGCCCCATCGGCAAGAACGCGCCGTTTTCCTGGATCCACAATTCGTCCGCGCCAGCGACGGCCATGTAGCCCGGCATCGACATGCGCGCGCCGTCGCCCTGAATGTGCGCGACGACGAACTTGCCTTCGGCCTGGAACGCGGCGAGCGCGGCGCGCAGCTCTTCCGCTTGCGAGGCGGCCATGCCGTCCGTGGCGGCACGGATGAAAATGCCGTCGACCCGATCGTCCTCGCGCGCGGCGTCGATGCGGGTGAGCGTGTCGAGCAGCGAGGGCGAGCCGCCGAACGCCGCGAACGGCCCTGTCGGGCGCTGGTCGGTCATTGGCGAACGCAGATCGAGCGCCAACACCATGTGCGCCGGCTGCACCGGGCCGGAGGAGGCCATGGCGCCGATGATACCGCCCAGGACGAAGAACCCGAGGATGCAGAACAGGACGCCGCCGACGACGACCCCGGCCACGGTGATCAGAAACTGCTTCAAGACCCTGCTCCGCCCCAGGCCCCAACGCCGGGATTTATCGATAAATGATAAGGACCGGCCAGCCGCTGACAAGGGCGTCGCCGCAGAAAGGCGCCTGGGCGCGACCAAATTCGCGTCCGGATAACAGCCAAAACCGTTTGGCCGCCCCTTCGGCTCGCGGCAGAGTACGCCCGGGACACTGAGGGCAGCATGGCGGCGCCACCTGGTTCACGACTACCCGCGTTCGGTAGCGACGATTGGATGCTGGAGCAGCAGCTCCGCGCCGAGGTCGAGGCCGAAGGCTGGCGCGCGCTGCGTTCGCACCTGGCGCACCCCGCTGTCGCCACCGCTGCGCCGGACGCCCCGGTCGCCGCGCCACCGCCGCCCAAGCGCGAATGGCGTTTCGGCGCAGCGATGGTCAAAGGCATCGTCCGCTTCGGCATCGGCGCGGCCGGCGCTTATCTGGCGTACCTCGCGGCGGCAGATGGCGGGCTTGGCGAGTTCGAGATCTGGCTTGCCGTCATCGCCGGCTTCATCGTCTCGCTCTCGCTCACCGCGTTCGGCCCGGGCCGGCAATTGGTGCACGGGCTCGCCAAGATGACGGTTTGGGGGCTGGTGATCGCGCTTGGCGCGGGCGCGGTGTATCTGATGAGCCAAATGGCGGCTTGAGCCGCCCGCGCGGGGCTCCTTCAACGCATGAGCATGGTTTCGAATTTGGTGGAGCGCCCCGAGCGCGCGCTCTGGGCGTTGATCGCCGCACAGCTCGCGTTCTGGACGCTGGCGCCTGCGTTCTCGCATTCAGCCCCGCCACTCGATGTCGTTGAGATGTATGCGTGGGGACGCGAAGGCGTCGTCGCCACGTTCAAGCATCCGAACCTGCCAGGCCTCTTGCTCGAAGGCGTGCGCCGCATCACCGGTGTCGCCGGCTGGCCGGCGTATCTCGTCTCGCAAATCTTCATCTGCACGACGTTCTGGGCGGTGTTCGCGCTGGGGCGCGAATTGATGGACGAACGCCGCGCGCTTGCGGGCGTACTGATGCTGACAGGCGTGTATTTCTTTTCGTGGACGACGCCGGAGTTCAATCACAACGTCGCGCAGATGCCGCTCTGGGCGCTGATCGCGCTCTTCCTTTGGCGCGCTGGCACGCAGGGCGGGTTGCTGAACTGGATTCTCCTCGGCCTGTTCGCGGGCTTGAGCCTATGGGCGAAATATTCCTCCGCCATGTTGCTCGCGCCGGCGGCGTTGTGGCTGTTGTGGGACGGCGAAGCGCGCAAGCGTTTGCTGACGCCAGGGCCGTGGCTTGCGTTGCTTGTGTTCGTCGGCGTCGCCGCGCCGCAAGCGATGTGGCTAGTCGAGTATGATTTCCTGCCGTTCGAGTACGCCGCGCGCCGCTCCGGCGATGGCGGACCGCTCGCCGCGCTTGAGTTTCTGCTGACCGAAATCGCCAACCATCTGCCGCTGATCATCCTGATCTGGTGCGCCGGCTTTTTCGGCAAGCCCGCAGATGGCGCTCCGCCGAAGCCTGAGCAACGCGCGCTGAGCTTTCTGCTGTTGATCGGGCTCGGGCCAGTCGTGCTCACCGTACTCGCCGGCGTGTTTGGCGCGGGCCTGCGCGCGTCGTGGGGCATGCCGATGTTCAACCTCTCGGGGTTGATCATCGTCGCGCTGCTTTCGAACAAGCTGAGCGCCGCGCGTCTCGGACGCCTCGCTTGGGGGGCGGGAGTTCTGATCGTGCTGGTCTCCGGGCTCTATTTCGCGCACATGCGCTACGGCGCGGCCTTCACCAACGACCCACTGCGCGGGAACTGGCCCCAGGCCAGCGTTTCGCGCGCGCTCGAAGATGCGTGGAACGAAGAAACCGGCGGCGCGCCGTTGCGCATCGTCGCGGGCGATATCTGGACAGCGGGCCTCGTCGGCATGAGCGATGCCGAACCGCCTTCGGTGCTGATCAATGGCGATCTAGCGATTTCGCCTTGGATCACGGAAGCGGACCTCCGCCGCGATGGCGCGCTCTATGTTTGGCAGGAAGGCTCAAATCCAAATGGGCTCGAAGCCAATGGCCGCGTGACAATCCGCTATCCAAGTTTCCCCAATGCGCCGCCCTTGCGGCTTGAGTATCGCGTGCAAGCGCCGGAATAGCTGTACCGCCGGCTTCCAGCCGGCACGCTTGGTTCCGCGCAAGCGCCGCCCTTCGACAAGCTCAGGGAGGCGCCTTCTATTACATGCGCAAATCTATCTATGCGCCTGCCTGAGCTTGTCGAAGGTGGGCGCACGAACAATGCCGGCTGGAAGCCGGCGGTACGCCTATTGCGCCGCCACCGCGACGCTTGCGTCCGCGCGCTCGATCTTTTCCACAAACTCCAGCGCCCGCTCGCGCACGCGCGGCGGCGTGTCGATGCGGCCGAGGCTCGAGACGATGAGCGTGATCATCGTGAAGAGGCCCGTCTGCAGGAATAGCGACAGCGCAAAGCCGGTGACGATCGTCACCCAGCCGGGCGTCGCCATGCCGGCGAGCTTCATCGCGAACGCGCCGACCACGACCGCCACCACAACCGCCGCCATCGCCACGGACGCCAGCGCCAGGCGCGTCAACACCAGATCGCCGAACACCATCACCGCGCGCATGCCGTGCAGGACGAGGCTCGGGAAATTCATCTTCGACTTGCCGGCATAGCGCGTCGCGCGATCGATCGGCACGTCCGCACGCCGGAGCTTCGCCTTCACCACCGCGCCGGCCACATGCGTCGAGGTTTCGTACATGCCGGAGAGCCGGCGCAGCGCCGCCGGTGAAAGCGCCATGAAATTTCCGAAGCGCAGGTTCTGGCCGGTGAGGATCGCGAACAGGCGGCGATAGACGGCGTAGAAAATCCGGAACGTCAGCGGCTCGGAGCGCTTGGCGCGCGCGGCGACGGCAACGTCAATATGGCGCGCTTCGAGCGCTGCCAGAATGCCTGGGATCGCTTCGGGCGCATCCTCGCCATCGGAATCCATGATGATCGCGCCGCCCACATCGCTCAGCGACGCCGCGTGCGCGAGGCCGATGGAGATCGCCGTCTGGTGGCCGACATTGCGCGCCAGCCGCAGGATTTCGCCCGAGAGCCCGGCCGCGCGCACCGCCTCGATGCTCGGCGGCGCCGCAAGCGACCCGTCATCGACCGCGATCAGGTGAAACCGCACCCCGCTCTGGCTTTGCGTCTCGGCCAAGTGCCGGCAGAGCTCGGCAAAGCTCTCGCGGTCCTCATAGACCGGGGTGACGATGGCGATACGGCTCATGCGCGCGGACGGTAGCCTTTGGCCCATGGCGCGACAACGCAGGTCGCGCCCCGCGGCGCTCGGCTGACTGAAACTCGTGCAGAGCGAAGGTTGGCTGGGGTGCTAGGATTCGAACCTAGGAATGGCGGTACCAAAAACCGCTGCCTTACCGCTTGGCGACACCCCAA
>CAZZFE010000079.1:0-10344 GCA_964653495.1 uncultured Terricaulis sp.
CCCGTGCTTGGCGGCGGCAGGCGCGTGACGATGGCCTCAAGCAGCTCGCCGATCCCCTCGCCGGTCTTGCCCGACGCGAGGATCGCCTCGCTCGCATCAAGCCCGATCACCTCTTCGATCTGCGCGCGCACACGATCGGGCTCGGCCGCCGGCAGATCGATCTTGTTGAGGACGGGTACGATCTCAAGATTGTAGTCGAGCGCCTGATAGACGTTCGCCAGCGTTTGCGCTTCGACGCCCTGGCTCGCGTCCACGATCAGCAGCGCGCCTTCGCAGGCCGCGAGCGAGCGCGAGACCTCGTAGGCAAAGTCCACGTGGCCGGGCGTGTCCATCAGGTTGAGGACGTAATCCTTGCCGTCCTTGGCCTTGTAATCGAGGCGCACGGTCTGCGCCTTGATGGTGATCCCGCGCTCCTTCTCGATCTCCATGTTGTCGAGGACCTGCTCGGTCATCTCGCGCGCAGTCAGCCCCCCCGTCTCCTGGATCAGCCGGTCCGAGAGCGTGGATTTGCCGTGGTCGATATGCGCCACGATGGAAAAATTGCGGATTTGTTCTTTGGGTGTCATTGGCGCGGGGCAGTCATTTGCGGCGGGAGGTATATCAGCCCGCCCGAAACGCCAAGCGAACGGCTGCCCATCGGGGATTTCTCAAGCATGCCCAATCGGCTGGCCGCCGCACACGCGTCAGGCGAACTCGCGCCTATTGCCTAAATCATTGGTTGCATCTTAAATGGTTTGTAAACTTTAGGTGGAGTTGGCATTGAACAACCCTGTCCCACTTCCTGTCCCATCCAACGCGTCGAGAGGCAAAGACCGCGTCCAGGCGGCAGCGGACAATCATGCGCGACTGATGGCGGCGATCGACACACGGTTCAGCCAGCGCACCAAGGACGCGGAAGATCGGCTTACGCTCGCCAGCGACCAATGGGACGTGATCTACGGCGCCGAGGATCGCTTCCCGAGCTATTCGAGCCCTTGGTTCTATTGGCCGTTCATGATCGTGCTGGCGATCTGCGAAGCGCCCGTGAACCGGCTGAGCTTCGAATTGTTTTTCGGCGAAAGCCCGCTGATTTCGCTCGGCGTATCATTGTTGGTTGGCAGCGTGCTGGTGACGTTGGCGCACGTCGCTGGCACGGCGGCGCGGCGCTTTCGCTACAGCTGCTCGCGCCCCTTCGGCATGTGGTCGTCACTGATTCAGATTTTGTTGTCGTTCACATTGATCTTGGCGCTTTGCTACGGCGTCGCTGTGCTGCGGCAAGGCTATCTCGCATTCTTGACACGACCCGATCCTTCGATCAGCGCCCTGATCGACAATCAGCAAATCGGCGAAGCAGCGATGCTGGCGCTGACTACTCAGCTCGCGCTCGAAGGCTGGATTTTCCTTTGGATCAATCTCGGCATCGTCACAGTCGGCACGCTGGCGGCGTTCCTGTGCCACGACCCGCATCCAGTCTACGAAATGCTCGATCGGCAGAAAAAGAAAGCGCAGAAGCAACTCAACCTCCTCCACGCGCAAAAGTCCGACGCAGAAGCCGCCGAAAAGCGCCGGTACGCCTCGCAACTTCAACGTCTCGGCGTATAGGGGCGCACCATGCGGATTTTGCTCGCGGCCCTTGTGGGATTGTGTGCGCTTGCTCTGCTTGAGCCAGATGCGCATGCCGAGCGCGGTGTCGACTATTGCGCATTTGGCCAACAAAGCTCGCTGTTTCTAATCGACCGCACCACGCCGTATGATGAGACTGATCGGCGCGTTGTAATCGACAGCATTGGCTCCGTCGTCGAAGGCCTGGGCCCAGGCGACCGTATTACCGTGGCTACGATCGGCGCTCATTACAGCACGTCAGAGCGCGTTATTGACGAGTGCAAACCAGGTTGTCCCGCCAATGCGGGGCCGCTTGGAAACTTCTTCGGCGGTTGCCGAACCGTCATTGCAATGCGCGACGATCAGAACTTCCGCACCCGCTTGGTACGCAGCATCCGTCCGCTGACGGTGACACAACAAGAGGCCGCGAACTCGGACATCACGGGCACGATCGCTCAATGGACGCGCCGACCGCCGAGCGGACGGCCCTACACCCGTGTCTATGTGTTTTCGGACATGCTCGAGAACAGTCAGGCGCTGCCCTGGCGCACATTCCGAGACATCGCGCCGGCGGAGGCGTTGAGCATTGCACAACGTTACGGATTGACGCCCAGCGTCGCCGGCGCCGAGGTTCGCATTGTCGGCTTTGGCCGCCTGCACGACCCCGGGCGACCGCCGCTCTCGGCGGACCTTGATCTACGGCTGCGCACGTTTTGGATTGACTATTTCAACGCCGGTCGCGCGCACAGCGTCGCGTTCGAAGGCGCGATCTCAGGACACTAAATCCGCTCCCATTGACTGCGCCTGCACCCTCCCCTAAACCCCCCGGCTCATACCAAGGGGCCCGGATGGCGGAATTGGTAGACGCACCAGCTTCAGGTGCTGGCGCTCGCAAGGGCGTGGAGGTTCGAGTCCTCTTCCGGGCACCATTTTTCCTTTGAAATTCTGATTGGCGCGACCGGCGGCGTGGTTCCGGACGGTGGCCCGTGCTAGGGCGCTCGCATGCGCAATCTTACCCTCGCCGCCGCCCTGATCCTCGCTGCCTGCGCCACGCATCCGCCGGAACCGGCGGCGCCGACCATCACCACCACCTGGAGCGCCGAGCAGGCGGACGCGGTGCTGGCGCGCACGCAGCGCATCCACCTCGCGCCCGACATGAGCGCCCTCTCCGCCGGCGAGCGCGCGGCGGTGACGGAGCTGATGGCCGCCGGCGAGCGCATGCATCTGCTCTACATGGTGCAGCGCCATCCCGACGCGCGCGCCGCCAACGCCTTCATCGCCGCGCACCCGGAGCTGACGCGCGAGCGCGACCTGTTCCGCCTGAATATCGGCCCGGTCGCGACGACGCTCGACAACACGCGCGAAGCTTTCCTCTCGGTGTCGCCGGAGACGCCGTCGCGGAACATGTATCCGGCCGGCACGACGCGCGCCGTGCTCGATGCGTACATCGCGGCGCATCCGGAGCGGCGCGATGAATTGCTGAACTCGCGCACCGTGGTGTGGGCGGCGACGCCAGTGAACCGCCAGCGCGTGCTGACGATCCTGGATCATCATCCGGTGTTCGACACGCTGCACCCCGGCCTCGCCGATCGCACGCGCACCGCGACGGATTATCTGGCTGTGCCGTATTCTGTCGCGTTCGCGCACGACACGCTCTTCATCTTCGAGAAGCTCAACGCCGCCGCGGCGTTGGTGGAGGATGGCGACCCGGCGTTCGCGCGCTTCCTGCGCCTGCGCGCGCGCGATGTTCTCGCCGACGACTACGAAGGCGGCGACGCAGCCTGGGTGACGGGCGAGTTCAGCGGCAATCTCAACGCGCAGATTGGCGCGTACGAGACCTATGACGATGCGCTCTATGGCGTGAAGACGTTTTGGTCGCTCTCGCTCCTGATCCGCGACATTCCGCGCTCGCGCGAACTGGCGTCGGGACTCTCTGGGTTGCAATCGATCGAGGACTCGCTGCCCTACCAATCCGATCGCGAGGTCCGCAGCCGCATTCCGGTGAGCGTATACAATATCGTCGCCGATTACGGCCAAGCGCGCGGCACGAACACGGCGACGATCCTGCCGAACGATGCGTACCTCACGCGCCAATATGGCCGTACCATCCTGATGCGCGGCAACATCCTGTTGAACGAGGAACTCGCGGCGGAATCCGCGCGCGCGTTCGATGCGGCGGTCGTGGAAGGCAATCGCGGCCAGCTGACGGCTGAAGGCAGCTTCCAGCGCACGCTCTGGCACGAGATCGGCCATTATCTCGGCGTCGATCAAACCGCTGATGGGCGCGACCTCGATGCGGCGCTCGAAGACACAGCGGACTTGCTCGAAGAGACGAAGGCGGACCTCGTGTCGCTCAGCGCCGCGCGCATCCTGCACCAGCGCCGCCAATTCACCGACGCGCAGCTGCAAGGCATCTACGCCAGCGGCATCCGCCGCGTACTGCAGAAGAACCGCCCGCGCCGCGAGCAGCCGTATCAGACGATGCAGCTGATCCAGTGGAATTGGTTCATGCAGCACGGCGTGCTGCGCTTCGAGAACGGGCGCCTGGCGATCAATTATCAGCGCTACCCGGCGGCGGTCGAGAGCCTGCTGCGCGAGGTGCTGGCGATCCAGCGCGCCGGCGATCGCGCCCGCGCCAACGCCTTCGTGGACCAATGGACGACGTGGCGGCCCGACCTGCACGAGGTGATCGCCCAGCGCATGCGCGAGACGGAGCGCTATCGCTTCACCATCGTCACCTATGAGGCGCTGGACGGCCCGCAAAGTCGGTAGTCGTCTAGCGACTCCCCGCCCCTTGCGGGCGGGGTTGGGGGCGGGGTGACGGCGGTGCTCTCAAAAGAAAAGACGCCGCCCGCACCCCCCACCCCTGCCCCTCCCCGCAAGGGGGAGGGGTTCGACGCGCGCCCAAAGTTGACAAGCCCAACGCGCCAGCCCACACGGCCAACGCATGAGCAGAAAAATTTCCCTGACCGCCGACGGGCGCAATGTGGCGGTGCATTTGCACAAGGGCGACCTGCCCGAGGGCGTGACGTTCAAGGGCGCGATCGCGGTCGATAGCGAGACGCTCGGCCTCTCGCTGGTGCGCGATGCGCTTTGCCTGGTGCAGCTCTCGGATGGCGGCAACGAGGCCCACCTCGTGCAGCTCGATCGCTCGAGCTACGACGCGCCCAACCTAAAGCGCACGCTGACAGACACCGGCACGCTGAAGCTGTTCCATTTCGCCCGCTTCGATGTGGCGATGTTCATGCGCGATCTCTCGATCGTCACCGCGCCGATCTATTGCACCAAGATCGCCTCGAAGCTCGTGCGCACCTACACCGACAAGCACGGCCTGAAGGAACTCACCAAGGAATTGCTCGGCCGCGATCTCTCGAAGGAACAGCAAAGCTCCGATTGGGGTGCGCCGGAGCTTTCGGACGCGCAGCTCGCCTACGCCGCTTCTGACGTGTTGCATCTGCATGCGCTGAAGGAAAAGCTCGACACGATGCTTGCCCGCGAAGGCCGCACCGAGATCGCGCAATCCTGCTTCGACTTCCTGCCCTCACGCGCCGCGCTCGATCTGGCCGGCTGGGAAGAGGTCGATATCTTCGCGCACTCATGAGCGCGATGACGCCGGCCGAGATCAACACACTCTGGCGCTCGCTGGCGAAGCTCTATCCGGCGATTTCTCTGCCATTGGATATGTTCCTCAGCCCGGCGACGTGGCGCCTCATCGGCTCCGACCTCATGCCCTCGCTGGTCAGAGACAAGCGCGCGCGTCGCGCCTCCGCCGTGCTCAGCGCGGCTCCGCCGGGAGCCACACCGGTTATGCTCGACATGGCGAAGATAAACGCGTCCCGCGCGGCCGATATGTTCCGAAGCGTCGCGCTGGCTTACATATCCCTGCCAATCGCAATCTCGGCGCTGGTTTCCGACGCCGCGCCTGGATTTGTCAGCGATCAGCTGCGTAACAATTTGGGCGACGTCATCTATTGGGTGATCGTGGCAGCGGTGACGCCTATTGTCTATTTTTGCATGATGTGGCGCGCCAAGCAGATCGTCTGGGCGATTGAGGCGCATCAGGCTGGCGCTGTCGAACCTTTGGTCGAGACGAAGAAATGACCGTTCATATCGCTGCGTTCATCACGCTCTCCGACATGATCCGCGCCAACGCGGAGAAATCGCCGGACAAGCCGGCGCTGATCCAAGACGAACGGGCGCTGAGCTATCGCGAGCTCGACGCACTGATGGATCGCATCGCCGCGGCGCTGCAGCGTGACGGCCTGGGCGCTGGCGCGTCGATCGCCATCTGCGCCGGCACGTCGATCGCGTACGCGGCCCTCTTCGTCGGCGCGTTGCGCGCGGGTGTGGCGGTTGCGCCGATCGCGCCATCCTCGACGCCGGAGAGCATCGCCGTGATGGCCGCCGATTGCGGCGCGGCTATGTTCTTTCTCGACGCCGACGTGAGCACGGCGATCGCCGGCGTACGCGATCAAATCAAGGCACGGTTCATCGATATCGATACCGAACTCAGCGCCTGGCTCGCGCCTGAGGGCGCAAAGCCTATGCCGGTCGATGTCACGGCGGAGATGCCGTTCAACATCATCTACTCCTCCGGCACCACCGGCGCGCCGAAGGGCATCGTGCAAAGCCACGGCATGCGCTTTGGCCACATCGAGCGCGCCATCGGTATGGGTTACGGCCCGAGCGCGGTGACGCTGCTCTCCACGCCGCTCTATTCCAACACCACGCTCGTCAGCTTCTTCCCGACCATCGGCCTCGGCGGCACGGCGGTGCTGATGAAGAAGTTCGAGGCCGGCGCTTTCCTCGCGCTCGCGCAGAAGCATCGCGCCACGCACACGATGTTGGTGCCGGTGCAGTACAGCCGCATCATGGGGCGGCCGGATTTCGACACGTACGATCTCTCCAGCTTCGCGATGAAGTTCTGCACCTCCGCGCCGTTCGCGCCGGCATTGAAAGCTGACGTGGTGAAACGCTGGCCGGGCGGGCTGATCGAGTTTTTTGGCCTCACCGAAGGCGGCGGCACCTGCATGCTGCTGGCGCATGCGTTTCCGAACAAGCTGCACACTGTTGGCCAGCCTGTTCCCGGCCACGATATCCGCATCATCGATGAGGACGGACGCGAACTGCCGCGCGGCGGCGTTGGTGAAATCGTCGGCCGCTCGCCGATCATGATGAGCGGCTATCACAATCGCCCCGATCAAACCGAAGCCGCGACCTGGCGTTCGCCGGATGGGCTTTTGTTTCTGCGCACCGGCGATGTCGGCCGTTACGACAATGAAGGCTTCCTCGAACTCATGGACCGCAAGAAGGACATGATCATTTCGGGCGGCTTCAACATCTATCCGAGCGATCTGGAAGCCGTGCTGCGTGAGCACTCTGACGTGGCCGATGTCGCCGTCGTCGGCGCGCCGTCGGCGGAATGGGGCGAGACGCCAGTGGCGTTTGTCGTCTCGCGCGGCGCCAATGCAGAAGCGTTGAAGGCGTTCGCGAACGCCAAGCTCGGCAAGATGCAGCGTGTCAGCGACGTGGTGCTCGTGGATGAATTACCGCGCAGCCATATCGGCAAGGTGCTGAAGCGCGAGCTGCGCGACGCCTACGTGGCGCGCGCCTAGACGTTCGGCGGCGGGCCGAATTTGCCGGCTTGATAATCCTGGATCGCCTGGATGATCTCGTCGCGCGTGTTCATCACGAAAGGCCCGTGCGAGAACACCGGCTCGTTGAACGGCGCGGCGTGGCCGAACAGCACGACGCTTTGCTCGCGCGCTTCGATCTCGATTTCATCCGCGTCGCCGTCGAACTCGACCAAGCGCCAATGCGGCACGGCTTCGCCTGAAACACTCAACGCGCCGCGCACAACATAGAAGAACACGCTGCGATCACGCGGCGCGGGCAGCGTGACGCGCGAACCCGCGTCAAGCGTCAGCACCGACATGAACGCGCCGATCAGTGAGTCCACCGGCCCGCGAACACCGTTCCACTCGCCCGCGATCAATTGCGCCTCGCCACCATCGAGCTCCACCACCGGAATGTCCGCGCGCTGCAAGCCAGTGTAAGCCGGCTTCGCGAATTTCAGCTTGGCCGGCAGATTGACCCAGAGCTGCAGGATCTCCATCGGCCCGCCGCGCTGCTTGAATTCCGGCGGCGACAGTTCCGCGTGGATCAGGCCAGAGCCCGCCGTCATCCATTGCACGCCGCCGGCGCGGATCACGCTCTCATGGCCGCCGCTATCGTAATGGCCCAACTCGCCATCGAGAATGAACGTCACCGTCTCGAAGCCGCGATGCGGATGCGGGCCAAACGGCAGGCCGTGATTGTTCGGCGGATAAGTCTGCGGGCCGTGATGGTTCAGAAACAGAAACGGATCGATCTGCGATACGCGCGCACCCGGCAGCGGCCGTCGCGTGACGAGATCGCCGATATCGTCGCGAATGGTTTCGTGTTGGGCGCGGTGCTGCGTGTTGGCATGGCGTGGAGATAGGCCTCACTCGCCTCCCGGCCAAGCCCCGCACGTGATGCGGGGTGCGAGCCGGGACCCATCGCCGCGCACTCGCACTCTGCATAGCCCCCGGGTCTTCACCCGCTTTCGCGGGCGTGCGCCCGGGGAGCAAGTCAGCGCTTTTCCACCACCTGATCGATGCGTCCAAAGATCGAGCGCCCCTTCGCGTCGCGCATCTCGATCTCGACGCGGTCGCCGTGCTTCAGGAACGGCGTGATCGGCTTGCCGGAATTGATCGTCTCGATCATGCGCTGCTCGGCGATGCACGAATAGCCGCGCCCGCCCTCGCTCACCGGCTTGCCCGCGCCGCCATCCGGGCCGCGGTTCGACACCGTGCCGGAGCCGATGATCGTGCCGGCGACGAGATCGCGCGTCTTGGCGGCGTGGGCGATCAGCGCACCGAAATCGAACGTCATGTCGATGCCCGCATCGGCGCAGCCGAACGGCTTGCCGTTCAGCACCACATGCATCGGCAGATGCAATTTTCCCTCGCGCCACGCATCGCCCAGCGCGTCCGGCGTCACCGCGACAGGCGAGAACGCGGACGATGGTTTTGACTGGAAGAAGCCAAAGCCCTTCTCCAACTCTGCCGGAATGAGTCCACGCAGGCTCACATCGTTGACGATCATCACCAAGCGAATGCGCTCGCGCGCCGCTTCCGGCGAGATACCCATCTCGACGTCATCGACGATGACCGCGACCTCCGCCTCGCAATCGCAGCCCCAAGCTTCATCCCTCAACGGGATCGCGTCACGCGGACCGAGAAAGGCGTCCGAGCCGCCTTGGTACATCAGCGGATCAGTCCAGAACGTCTCCGGCATTTTTGCGCCGCGGGCTTTGCGCACGAGTTCGACGTGGTTCACGTAAGCCGACCCATCAGCCCATTGATACGCGCGCGGCAATGGCGAAGCGGCTTCGCGTTCGTGAAAGCGTTCGCGCAGAATAGCGCCAGCATTCAATTGTTCGCTGATCGCCCGCAAGCGCGGCTCGGCATGCGTCCAATCATCGAGCGCCGCCTGCAATGTCGGCACTTCGCGACCGGCTTCGGCGAACCAGGCGAGATCATCCGACACGACAACCAATTTGCCGTCGCGGCCATGACGAAGCGATGCGAGTTTCATGCTTGGACGGCGTCCTTCTGATTTTCCGGCGCGGCTTTCGCGAAAGCGGGATGCTTGCGGGCGTTTTCGTCCCACGCTGCGAGGCGCGGGAACGGCGCGAGATCAACCTCAAACCGCCGCGCATTGTACATTTGCGGTACGAGCGTGATGTCGGCCAAGCCTGGCGCATCGCCGAATACGTACGCCGTTTGCGGCCGCGCGGCGGCTTGATGCTCAAGCGCGGCGAAGCCGAGCTTGATCCAATGGCGATACCATTCATTGACGTGATCTTCCGGCGCGCTGAATTCGAGCTTGAGGCGCGTGAGCACGGAGACGTTGTTCAGCGGATGAATATCCGCCGCGATCGTCAGTGCGAAGGCGCGCACTTGCGCGACCGCCCACGGATCGGACGGCAAAAACGGCGGATCGCTATGCATCGCATCGAGCCAATCGAGGATCGCCAGCGATTGCGTCAGGAGGCCATTCGGCGTTTTCAAAGCCGGCACGCGCATCTGCGGATTGAGATCGCGGAACGGCGGGCGCATCTGCTCTTCCTTGCCCGGCGCGATGTTCACCGGCACGGATTCGTAGGCGACGCCCTTCAAGTTCAAACCGATGCGCACGCGGTACGCCGCCGACGAGCGCCAGAAATCATAGAGATTCAGCATCAGCTTGGCCTTTCGTTCAGCGCGATGTTTTGTACCCGCCAGCCGCCTTCGGGGCGGCGCTCGGTCCACACTATAGCGCTTACCCGCCCCTCCGGCGTCGTGAATCCAAGGGCGCAGCGAAACGTGCCGCGCAAAGGTTGGCAGCCTTCAAAATCAGCGATGGGGCTTTCCTGCAGCGCCTGCACAGTCGCGCTGATCTCGACATTACCGGGGTGCGCGTAGAAATCACGCACCGCGGCATCGAGATCAGCCTGCGACGGACCAACCACGCCACACGCGCTGAGCAACGTCAGCGCAACAAGCGCCGCCCCCGCGCGCATTACTCGCCCAAGCGAGATTTTGTGGCGTGCGCGGCGCGGGCTTTTTCGTGGAGCCAGGCGGCGTGGTTCGGCGCCTTCTTGGTGCGGCTCCATTCTTCGAGCATGTCCGGCGCGACGCGCTTCAGCTCCGCCAATTCCTCGGCCGTGCCGGTGTCGGCGGTGAGTTCGAGGCGATG
>CAZZFE010000080.1:0-9721 GCA_964653495.1 uncultured Terricaulis sp.
TGATTTCCGTTTGCACGGCCTTTGCGTAGTGACCGCGCATATTGATCAGTCGGTCGCACTGCAAAATGAGCGCGCGATGTTCCATATGCTCGATGTCATGAATGAACTCGCCAAGCCCCGCGGCGCGCATCAAATCGTCGTTCATGGGTCCATAGCTGATCGAGAGCACGGGGCGGTGCATTTTGAGCGCGAAGACAGACCAGCCAATTCAACCAAAGGCTGGGCTGGCGCAGCAGCAACGTGTCCAACCAGCGCGGCAGGAATGATGGAGACACCCTCAAGCTGACTGCCGCAATTCCAAAACGCTCTGTGATCACCGGATCGGCGCAAACAGCTACGATCGAGGCGTTGGTGAAGGCCGCGCGCAGCCATTCGAGCGTGGCCTCGAAACACGCATCATTGCCAAAGTTGCCCCCGCCATAGGTTCCAAGAACCAATATCCGCCGCCGCTAGCTCATCGTTGCTGCGTCAGGCCGAAGCCGGATAGCTCGCAAACACGCTCCGTTCGGCGCCGAATGCTACGACATCGAATGCGTCGCGCCGCCCATCCGGCATTTCCATGCCGGGCGAACCTGCCGGCATGCCAGCGACCGCAAGACCGCGGACGCCGGCGGGACGGTCTTCAATGAGCCGGATGATTTCACGCACGGGCACGTGGCCTTCAATCACAAAGCCTTCGACCTCTGCGGTATGACATGAGGCAAGATCGTCGGGCACGCCCAGACGGCGCTTCAGCGCGCCCATGTCCGCCTCATTGACGAGTGTTGTACGAAAGCGCCCGCTCGCCCCCATTTGCTGAGTCCATACTTCGCAACAGCCGCATCCGGCGTCGCGCCGCACCTGCATCGGTGTCGCTTGCGCCTCTTGCGCGCAGCCCGGCGTCACGCTAGCAGCGAACAACGAAATGGTGGCGGATAATAGTCTGCGACGGTTCACGTGCTGTCCTAACTTTGCAATCAGCGCTTCCGCGCGAGCGCAATGAGCGGCCAACCCAATCCCGCTCGCGCCATCGCGTTTTCGAGGCTCCGTCCAAACAGAGCGCGCATAGCGCGCTTGGCTTTGCGCCCGAGAATGAGCGAGTTTAGGCCCTCGTTGATTGATGCGCGAATGGCCGTAATGCGAGCCTGGTCGCGGACGCTGAAGGCTGGTGTGCGCGTGTCATCGCGACGATCGTCGCGAGCGCCCCGGTCCCCGATGACCTCGCGATCGCGCAGTCCAGCGCGGAATCTGCGAAGCGGTGCGCGAGCAACGTATCCGCGACAGGCAATAGCGCGTTCCACCGGTAAGCCGGCGTGGACGGCTACGTATCGCGTCCCAAATGGCAAATGGTGCGCGGATCTCCGTTCCTGCAAGTCAGAACACTTGCTAACCAGACGTGTCAAGCGCGCGCTCCCGCTTCAGCAAGCGGCTTGTGGATCAAGATGGCGGGGACTGCGCCGTGCTTGCCGCAGAACGACGGCGCGGCGAGTTGGAGAAAATACAGTATGCGCAGAAAGAGAGCGCCGCGCCAATCTTCAGGCACATAGCGGCGCATGAAGGGATTGTCGATGACACGAAACACATCGTAGCTGTAATGGAAGGGCCATTGTTGCGTTTCGAACCAGGAGCGCTCTTGCGGGAATATCCTTGGACCGTCCTTCGTGTCCACCGCTACCTGGACACCTTCCCAACCCAGCGCTTTCACCAGACGCTCAAGCCGCCACGCAAGCGCCGCATACGGCCACCAATAATAGACAATCACGGCCAGCCCCCCGGGCTTCAGGACACGCCAGAGTTCGAGCATGGCTTCGATCTGTTGTTGTGGCGCCAATTGGTAGAGGACGTGATTGCACGTGATCGCGTCCATCGAATTATCTTCCAGCGGCAATTTGACGAGATCGCCCTGCACATAGATGCCGCGGTCGCCCAGATGCTGGCGAGCGCGTTTAAGCGCCTGCACTGACAGATCGACGCAGACTCGCTTTTGAAAATTCCGGCCATAGCGACGCACCTCTTCGTGCGGAAGCGGACCGCAACCCGCGTCAAGCAGATAAGCGCCTCCGCCGCGAAAGTGACGATCCAGGCGGGCCATGCATTTGCGAGTGTATTCAAGCGACGCCCGACGCGTATCCACGAACGCTTTCGTATCGCCGAATTGGCCACCCTCATCCTCGCACCAGCCTTCTCCTTCGTAGAACTCCCGCACGCTGGCGTTCTCTTGGGTTCCGCTTATCTGGGGCAGCAGGCACGCGACGCCTTCACTATAACGATACTCCAAACCTGATGCGCTGATCAGCGCATCCTCGTGGGACCAGCGCAACCGTTCCAGTGTTGTGGGGCACCGCAGCACCGCCAAAATCTCATCCATGCACCGATCTCCCCTTTGCTATGGCCGCCTCCGCCGGTGTGTTGCGCGCCTGAGCGCTGGAGGGCCGATAGCCCGCAAACTTCCGTAGCTCGCGAGGCGGCAACGCTGCGGGGCCCGCCATGCGGCGCTCATCTCCCAGCCGACCTTGCGAAAGTTGCCCTCATTCGTTGCGCGCGTCTGCGCCCGCAACGTATAGCTTTTCAATCCGGACGATCGTGCGGGCGCCTGGGCCACTGCTCAGCTCGAAGCGCACGCGCTCGCCCTCAGCCATCCCTTCCAGCAGCGCTGGATCTGCAACATCGAACCGCATCGACATGGCGGGCCATCCAAGCGCCGGGATCGGCTCGTGATTGATCGTTATCGTGCTCAGCCTTAAATCTATCGCACTGATGTTGCCGTCTGCTGTTACTCGGCCCGCGTGAGGTGTCACCATGACGTCTGGTCGACGGCCTTCGGCGTGATACTTGTAGTCCTGGTCCGACCGCTCAGGCGGAGGCGGAGAACAGGCCGCAGACACGCACGCAAGAGCGAGCACTAAGAAGTTCCGAATGCGCACGCGCTTATTCATCAGCGCCGGCTCGGCCACTGCCGTTGATGCTCATGTGGGCAAGCAACATCAATCTACCCCTCGATAATTCGCAAACACGCATCGATCTTCGCCGTGTGCAACAACATCGAAGGCTTCGCGCGCGCCGGTCGGCGTTTCCATGCCCGGCGAGCCAAGCGGCATGCTCCCGACCGCAAGGCCGCGCACGCCTGCCGGACGCTCTCATAGGAGGATCCTGCGCCGGGACATGGCCTTCCACCCATAGCCTGCGACAATCGAGGTGTGGCACGACGCCAGTTCGCCGGGCGCTCCCAGTTCCTGTTTCAAGGCAGCCATGTCGTCGACGCTCACGGAGGTGGGGCGAAGGCGGCCGGTCGCGGCCACCTGCTCGGTCCAGACAGCACAGCAATCGCAGCCCGCATCGCGACTGACCCTCATGTCCGGCGCGCGTGCATCTTTCGCACAACCGGCATTCAACCCCGCCAGCGTCGCCGCGCCCACAACCAGGCGTCACCGAGTAAAAACCGCGGTTGGCTGATCCACCTCGACCTCCTCGCGGCGAATTGCTCGCCCTTACCTGTTTCTACGCACGCTTAGGCGAAACCCCTCATGCACGCCTCTTGCGGGGTTAGCGGCAGCCATGCGTATCTCTGGTGGAACAAGAGTTGAAAACCATGGCCGCCGATCTTGAACGATTGCTTCTTGCGCTTCGCGAGCGTCCCGTTGACCGCAGGCTCGATCAGTTGGAGCCAAGGGTTTGGGAGCGCATTGAAGCTGCGCGCATAGTTGTCGGGCCAACCCGCAGCTGGCGCTGGCAGGCGGGCTTGGCGGCCGTCATGCTCACCTTCGGCGCCTTTGCCGGCGGCGCCTCGGCGGCCCGCCCCGAGAGCGACTTCTCCCCCTTTGCGGTGCATGCGGCCTATGCGCCTTCAACCTTGCTCGGGGATGATCGTTGAGATTTTCGGTTCGGGCCATCTTGGTGACGGCCTTGGTGGCGCTGGCGGCAGGCTTTGGCGGGGTCTGGTTAGGCATGAAGGCGCTGGCGCCTGCGCCCGCCCCCTCCATGCACGATGTCATCCATCACCGGTTGGATTTAAGCGGCGATCAACTGGCTAGAATCGAGACGCTGGAAGAAGCGTTCGCCGCCCGCAAGCACGCGCTTGAGCTTGAGATGCGCTCCGCAAACGCGGAACTGGCCGCGGCGATCCGCGAAGAACACGAGAACGGTCCAAGGGTGGCCGCCGCCGTCGAGAGATTTCATGACGCGATGGGACGGCTGCAGACCGAAACCATCGCTCACATGTTTGCGATGCGCGAGGTCTTGAACGATGAGCAGAAGGCGATTTTCGACGACACCGTCGTTGAGGCGTTAACCACCGAGCCGCAATGAGCGTCCCATCGCCCGAAAGCGATGACGCATCGCTCGTGGCCGCGGCGCTCGCCGGTCAGGAGGCGGCATTTTCTCTGCTCGTGCGCCGTCACAAGGAAAAGGTCTATCGGTTCGTGCGCTCCTATGTCGCCGACGCCGACGAAGCCTATGACCTAACCCAGGAAGCGTTTGCTGCGGCTTGGCTTGCGCTTGCTCGCTATGACAAGGACCGTCCATTCCCCGCCTGGATCAAGCGGATCGCGCTCAACAAATGCCGCGACTGGGCCCGCCGCCGCGCCGTCCGTCGCTTCTTCTTTGGCGCTGAGAGCATCGAGACATCCCCAGATATTGCCGCCACAACAGATGCAAGCGATGAAGCCTTGCAGCGCAACCTTGCCCGGCTCGATTCTGCGATTGCGGCCTTGCCGGCGGGTCTGAAAGAGCCTCTGCTGCTGACGGCGATCAGCGGCATGAGCCACCACGACGCCGCGCGCGTGCTGAATTTGACGACCAAAGCGGTCGAAACGCGCGTCTACCGCGCCAAGATCGCTCTCGCACGGGCGCTTCGCGATGAATAAAGCCGCCAAATGGAGGGGCGCAGCACGCATCGGGCCGTGCTGGGCGGCATTCCTGGGTGCTGCGGGCGACAATGGCTTTCATAGCCACCACGCCATTCAAGCATTCGCTGGCCCCCACGCACTGCTCGTGGACGCAAGCGGCGAACATCGCGGCCAAGGATTTGTAGCGCCCGCCAACATGTCCCATCGCGCAACAGCGGCATATCCAAGCAGCTTTCTTTACGTCGATCCCGACAGCGCACCCGGGCAGCGGATCGCTCGTGCAATCGGCGATCGGATCAACGTGCTTTCCCCGGCCCAAGCAGTAGAACTGGCCGCCATCGTCGAAACCTCGATCGCGGATGAAGGCGCCGATCCAGCCGAGCGACTAGCCAGTGTGTTGGGCGCGGCGAAGATCGCGCCAACCCGCGACGCTCGCATTTGTATGGCGCTCGCCGCTTTTCACGAGAGCGAGGCGCCCCTTGACGTGCGCGCAGTCGCGCGCGCTCTCAACCTCTCGCAATCGCGCGCCGCGCACCTTTTTCGCGACGAGATCGGGGTGCCGATCCGGTCTTTCCTGCTTTGGTCGAAGCTCCGGCGCGCCATGACCGGCATCGCCCAGGGATTGTCGCTCACCGAGGCCGCCCATCATGGCGGCTTTGCAGACTCGGCTCACTTCTCGCGCACTTGCGTGCGCATGTTTGGCGCGAGCCCGCTCACCATCACGGGCGCGATGAAATTCGACGAAGCGTAGCTGTTTCGTTCAAGCCTTAAGGGGCGGCCCCGGCCAACTTGGCGCAAGGAGATCCCAATGCGCCTTGCCGTTCGCTATCTAGCCTACCCGTTCGTCATCGTGATCGTATTCCTTGGCGCGGTAACGCTGGCCGCCT
Source organism: uncultured Terricaulis sp. (assembly GCA_964653495.1). Classification (GTDB taxonomy): domain Bacteria; phylum Pseudomonadota; class Alphaproteobacteria; order Caulobacterales; family Aquidulcibacteraceae; genus Vitreimonas. Next base: position 5,711 of record CAZZFE010000080.1, read on the forward strand.
CGCCGGACGCCGCCGTTGCCTTGCCCGTCCTGACGCTCGCGGGCGTGCTTGTGATTGGGGCACTGGAGAGGCTTTCGCCTTATCAACGGGCCTGGACCAAGAACCACGGCGATCTCTGGGCTGACATCCAGTATAATCTCATGGGTGCGGTCCTCATTCAGGCGAGCGTGCATTTCATCTACCCGCTTAGCGCAGCGGCGCTGTCGCTCGGACTTTGGCCCAGCACATGGCCGCTCTGGGCGAGCGTGCTCGGCGTCGGAATCATTATCGATTTCGGACTCTATTGGATGCACCGCTGGAGCCATCGCTCGGCAATTCTTTGGCGTTTCCATCAGCCACATCATAGCCCCGAACGTCTCTATTGGCTGAACGGCGAGCGCCGCCACTTGGTGAGCGCGCTCCTTCTGGCGACGCCTGGCCTTGCTGCTGTGGCATTACTCGGCGCGCCTCAGGCAGCGCTTGCGGCATGGTTTGCGATCCTGCCGGTGCATCTCGCTTTCCAGCACGCCAATATCGACTACACGCTCGGACCATTCCGCCGCCTGCTCGGCGTCGCCGAGATGCATCGTTGGCACCACAAGCGCCACTACGAGGACGCCCAGGTCAATTTCGGTGAGGCGTTCCTTGTGTGGGATTGGCTGTTCGGGAGCCTTCACGACGCCTCAGAGAAAATCGAAAGCGCGGATTTGGGCTTGAGCGACGCGACCTATCCGAAGGGGTTTTTCACCCAGCACGCGGCGCCATTCGACCCGCGGCGCTGAGAATGTTCGCTTCGCTCGCAAGGCTTTGCGCGAGTCTCGATCCGTCACGGCGCTCCATTTGAATGGTCACGACGAATGAACAACTCTGCCTACATCCCCGCGCTCGGTCGCCGCGAATTGACCGGGATGTATGATTGGGTCATTGCGGCCATGACGCGCGAGCGCGTCTGGCGATCGCCTGTCCTTACGGCGCTCGACGCGCGCACCGGCGAGGTCATCGTCGATCTGGGCGCAGGCACCGGCTCGCTCGGCATCATGATCAAAAAGCACGCGCCGGGCGCCCGTCTCGTGGCTGTCGATCCAGACCCTGACGTAAGGCCCATCGGCGAACGAAAGGCCCGCGCGGCGGGCGTGGAAATCGATTACGAAACCGCCATGGGACACGCGCACCTCGCCTCTGTTGAGGCAGCCGAAGCGGATACGGTGACATGCTCTCTTGTGCGGCGCCAATGTCCGCTTGAAGCGAAGCAGAGCATTCTGGAGAACGCGTTTCGGCTGCTAAAAGCCAGGCGGGAGGCTCGTGCTTGCCGATTACGGCGAACAGCCGACGCCGTTGATGCGAACGGCCTTCTTGCTGGTCCAGATGACCGACGGCTTCGAGCCGACCGAGCACAATCGCCGCGGCGCGGTCCCCCATTTGTTGCAGGCCTGCGGCTTTCAACGCACTGAGATAGTAAAGCGCGTACCTACGGCGACCGGCCTGATCTCGATTTGGCGAGCCACGAAGGAAGTCTAAGTAAACCACAACGCCGCTACGGCTAATAACCGCCCGGTAACGCGTCCGGCGACTGCCGTGCGAGCGACAAAGCGCTTCAAGACGCCAAATCGCGTGGGCGAGGGGAACTGCGTCGCTACGTCAGCCGCAATTTCGGTCGCGTCAGGTTTGCGCGCGAGCGCGCAGCCATAAGCGCAGCCGCAAGAGCCGGGTGAAACCCGGTCAAACCTGCTCACAGTTCATGAGCCGCTAGTTTGCTGGCGGCCGCGGAGCACGCGCGGAGGAATGATAAACGACGATACGCCAAGCGCCATCGCGGCGCTGCAGCACGCTGGTGGCGACGCCGCGGCGTGAAATCGGCGCGCGGGCTGCAGCTTCAGGGAACGTGATCTCGTAGGTGTAGACTTCGCTGGCGTAAGCCAGATCCCCCACCACTTCGACGTCGGTCTCAAGGCCGTCAAAATCAAAGCTGGCGATTTCGAGCAGCTCGGGCCCCAAGTGGTGAGCAAGATAGGTGGCAAAATCGCCCTCGACGCCGCCTTGCTCGAAGACTTGCGAGTCTGGCCAGAAGTAGCGTGCGGCCGCCTCGCCATCGCGAGCCTCAACCGCTTGCCGGTAACCTGAGAGGACCGCTTCCACGGCCGCCTCGTCGGCGCTGGGCTGTGCCGCCGTCGCGCCCGCCATGGCCCAAGCTGCGACAAAGACGACGACCAATTTCTTCAGCATCCACGTCTCCCCTTTTTCCGTGCTGCATCTATTTGCGTTTACGCGCCGGTTGCTGATTTCCCGCATCCTGGCGCCAATCTCAGGCGTAAGGCCTGAGGGATCGCGCGGAAGCGCGCGTATTCTAAGATACTGTCGGGTTTTTCTCAGAGTGGAGCAACATGGTGCGCAAGGCCCTCGACCGTCGATCGCTACTGAAGGCTGCGGGCGCAGGAGCCGGCTGGCTGGCGTTCGAGAGCATGCTGCCCGCCTGGGCGCAGACGGGTTCCCCCGGCATTCGCCCGACTATACCGACCTTGGCTGGTCCAGATGTCGCGCTGAGTATCGGCCACTCGCCCTTTACAGTGGGGGGCAGAACCGGCCACGCCGTCACCATAAATGGCACGCTACCGGCCCCGCTATTGCGGCTTCGCGAAGGTCAGAACGTCCGCCTCGCCGTTACGAATACGCTTGACGAAGACACCTCGATCCACTGGCACGGCATTCTGCTTCCCTTCCAGATGGATGGTGTACCGGGCGTCAGCTTTCCGGGCATCCGTCCTCGCGAAACCTTCGTCTATGAGTTTCCGATCATTCAGGCCGGCACGTTTTGGTATCATAGCCATTCGGGCCTGCAGGAAGCATTAGGCCATTACGGGCCGATCATCATCGATCCGGCCTCGCGCGATCCGGTCGAATATGACCGCGAACACGTGCTCGTTTTGTCGGACTGGAGCTTCATGCATCCGCACCAGATTTTGGCGCGCCTCAAGCAGAGCCCCGGCTATTTCAATTATCAGCGCACGACGATGGCTGGGCTTCTTTCAGGTGAAGACCGTATGAGCGCCGCCGACCGGCGCATGTGGGCTGAAATGCGCATGGACCCGCGCGACGTGCTCGACGTCAGCGGCTCAACCTACACGTATTTGATCAATGGCCATGGGCCTGACGAAAACTGGACGGGTCTCTTCCGTACCGGCGAGCGCGTGCGGCTGCGCATCATCAACGCCTCGGCGATGTCGATCTTCAACGTGCGCATTCCGGGCCTCGCCATGACGGTCGTCCAAGCCGATGGCGAAAATGTGCGCCCCGTCGAGACCGATGAGTTCCAAATTTCCGTCGCTGAAACCTACGACGTCATCGTCACACCGACCGAAGACCGCGCATACACTATTGTCTCCGAAGCCATAGACCGCTCTGGGATGGGCCGCGCCACCTTGGCGCCTCGGCTTGGCATGAGCGGAGAAATCCCGCCGCTGCGCGAAGTCCCAAATCTCACTATGCGCGACATGGGCATGGATATGGGCGGAATGGATGGAATGGACCATTCAGACATGGACATGAGCGGCATGGCCGGGATGAACCACGACATGGGCGCTGGCGCGAGCGCAATGGATCATTCGAGCATGGACATGGGCGCGATGAATATGCGTGATCCTGAGAACGCGCCGCCAGACATGGCGGTCGGCGTTGGCGTGCAGACGATTTCGCCGATGCCCCAAAACCGGATGGGCGAGCGCCCGCTTGGGCTCGAAAACGTCGATCACCGTGTTCTCGTCTACACCGATCTCATCGCTTTGACGCCAAATCGCGATCGCCGGCCGCCCTCGCGCACGATGGAGATTCATCTCACCGGCAATATGGAACGCTTCATGTGGGGCTTTGACGGGCGGCGCTTCAGCGAATTGGTCGAGCCGATCCGGTTTGAGCGCAACGAACGCGTGCGCGTGACGCTGGTCAACGACACGATGATGGCCCATCCCATTCACCTGCACGGCCACTTCTTCGAACTGGTCAACGGCCATGACGGTCACCAGCCCTTGAAGCACACGG
>CAZZFE010000081.1:0-9456 GCA_964653495.1 uncultured Terricaulis sp.
GCGAGAGCCCGCCATGCGTCACGCTCCACGGATCGCCCGCGAACGCTTCGCGCACCGCGCTCTCAAGCTGCGCGCGATGCTTCTTCGAACGCATGGACACAAAATCGATCGCGATCACGCCACCGAGCGACCGCAACCTGATCTGCCGCGCCGCCTCTTTGGCCGCGGCGATGTTCAAATCCAACGCAAACCGCTCCGGATCGCCCGATCCTGCGCGCCCGCCCGCATCGACATCGATTGCAACCAGAGCCGATGTCGGCTCGATCGTCAGCACGCCGCCGCCAGAAACCGGCGCCGTGCGCGACAAAGCATCTTCGATCGCCGCATCGAGGTTCGCGCGCGTGGCTGCGTCAGCGGGCTTCGCCGCGGCGATGTCTTCATCGCATTCGTGCTGCGCGAGCCGATGCGGCGCTTCGCCTTCATGGCCGATTTCCTGCAGTTCCAGCACCGGGCTCTTGGCCCGCGCCGCCTCGCGCGTGACGCCGACGACAACGCCTTCACCTTCACGCAGCGCAACGCGATCGCGCCCCGCGCGGCGGACTTTCCCGTCCTGATCCAGCGGCAAAAACCCCGCTTGATCCTTCAGCCCCAAATCCAGAAACACGCCGCGCCGGCGCCGGTCGATCTCGCGGACGCGCGCCACATAGAGCTCGCCCCAGCGCGCGCGGCGGCCTTCATCGCTCTGACGCACCACGCGCAGCGCGATCACACGACCATTCTGCAGCAAAGCCTCGCGCGTCTCGCCAACGGCCGCGTCCACCCAAAGCTCGCTCATCGCGCGCCCTCGAGCAGGTTCGCGGTTTCGTAAAGCGGCAGGCCGACGATGGAGGAATAGGAGCCGATGATGTTGGTGATGTAGCGCGCCGCCAGCCCCTGCACGCCGTAGCCGCCGGCTTTGCCCTTCCACTCGCCGCTGGCGATGTAGGTTTCGATCTCGCGCTCGGACAGGCGCTTGAACGTGACACGCGTCTCGACCAAGCGATCGCGCAAGCCCGCCGCACTCTTCACCGCAACGCCGGTGTAAACCCGATGCGTCCGCCCCGATAGCAGCGTCAAACAATCGCGCGCCTCAGCCTCGGTTTCAGCCTTCGGCAAAATCCGCCGCCCGACGGCGACGACCGTATCCGCCGCCAGCACGATCGCATCATCGACGCGCGCCGCCTCGGCCTTCCCGCGCGCCAGCCGCAACGCCAGCAAACGCGGCGTCTCGCCCTTCAAAGGCGTTTCATCGATATCGGTTGAAATCACTTCATCCGGCGTCACGCCGATCTGCGCGAGCAATTGCAATCGCCGCGGCGATGCGCTCGCCAACACCAGCCGCGTCATGTCCGTTTCGGCATGCCCAGCCGCTTGGCGATGATCTTATCGACCGTGCGCGGCGGCAAAATGCGCGGCAGCGTGCGGTCCATCAACGGCCGGCGCAGGATCGCGTAGCGCGTCTTCGGCTTTTCAGCGCTCAAGCAATGCCAAATCAGATCGCCGACGTCCGACGCCGGCAGGCCGTCCTTGCCTTGCTTCAGCATGTAATCAGCAACCCGCTCCACCATCGGCGCGTAGGGCGTGTTGGAGAAGCGCTTCAGATCTTCGCTCTCGGCCTTGTCCCAGATCGGCGTCGCGATCGCGCCCGGGCCGATAACGATCACGTCGATGCCATAGAGCATCAGCTCGCGCCGCAGCGATTGCGAATAGCCTTCGAGCGCGAACTTGGACGCCGAGTATGGCCCCACGAACGGCGACCCATTCTGGCCGCCGACGGACGAGATCATCACGATCCGCCCCGGCTTGCCGCTGCGCGCTTCGTCCGCGCCCAGCACGTCCGCGAATGCGCGCGTGACGTTGTGAACGCCGAACAGATTGATTTCGAACTGCCGTTTCAAATCCTCGGTATCGAGATGCAGAAGCGGCCCCGGCACGGCGATGCCGGCATTGTTCACGAGGCCAAAGAGCTTGCGCCCACCGAGCGCCGCCGCCACTTGCGCCGCGCCCGCGCGCACCGCGCTCTCATCGGCCACATCAAACAGCAGCGGCGTAACGGCCGCGCCAAACTCGGCCTTCAGCCCGTCCGCGTCCGCCTGCTTGCGCACGCTCGCGAACACGTGCGCGCCCTCGCGCACGGCTTTCGCGACAGCGGCGCGACCGATGCCGGTCGAGGCGCCGGTCACAACAATCGCGCGGTCGAGAGAGCCAGAGGTTTGTGTCATTTGAAGCGATACGTGATCCGCCCCTTGGTCAGATCATAGGGCGTCATCTCAACCAGCACTTTATCGCCCGCGAGCACGCGGATGCGGTTCTTGCGCATCTTGCCGGCGGTGTGGGCGATGATCTGGTGTTCGTTCTCGAGCTTCACCAGGAACGTCGCGTTGGGCAGAAGCTCAACCACGGTGCCTGCGAACTCCAATAATTCTTCTTTCGCCATTCTCTCCTCGTTTGCCCAGATTCTCGGGCCCGGCGCCTTATAGGGCCCCAAACCTAGCCCGTCGACGGGCGCGGAAACCGCGCCGCGATCTTCTTGTCGAGCCCGTCCCGGACCAGACGATACTCCATAAGCCTTTGATCCCGCGAGCCTTCCGCCAGGGAGGGATCGAATGTCGGCCAATACTCCGCCGCGCCAGCGCGGGTTCCCACCAGATTGAGGGCGGTGTGATGCGCCTCAGGGGAGAGTGAAACGATGAGATCGAACGGCGGATCATCCTCATCGAAGTCATGGACGCCCTTGGGCTCATGCCGGGTGATATCGCCGCCCACCTCGTCCATCACCGCGCAGGCCATGCCATCGACCAGCTCGCCCGGGCGGATGCCGGCGCTCTCGACCCGCACCTGCGAGCCATAGCGCATGCGCATCAGCTCAGCCGCCATCACCGAGCGGATCTGGTTGCGTGTGCAGAGAAACAGGACCGCCCGCGGCGGCCCGTCATCGGATACCTCGCCCGCGCCCAATCTCAGCTCCGCACATGCAGCGTGCAGACAAGCGTGAAGAGGCGACGCGAGGTCTCGAAATCAACCTTGAACTTGCCTTCGAGGGTCTTCGCGAGAATTTCGGCGCCGTCATTGTGGAGCCCGCGCCGGCCCATATCGATGGCTTCGATCTGCGAGGGCGTCGCCGTGCGGATCGCCGAATAATAGCTCTCGCAGATCATGAAATAGTCTTTGATCAGCTTGCGCAGCGGCGAGAGCGAGAGGTGATACGCGCACACTTGCGCGCCGGCCGCGTTGTTCACATGGAACGCCAAGCGCCCGTCGGCGACGCCGAGCAGCAGCACGTATGGCCCCTGATCCTCACCCTCGACGCCGAACTGGTTCGACTCTTTCAGATCGAACACGGCGATGCGCCGCTCGTGCTCGACATTAGGATTGGCAGGCGCGAGCGAGGCTTCGTCGAGCACGATGTCAACGAGGCGATCACGCTCACTCATTGCGTTCGAGCCTCAGGCGCACCGATTGCGCGTGCGCGGGCAAGCCTTCGGTGTCGGCGAGCGTTGCGGCGCTTGGGCCGATCTTGCGCACGGCCTCCGCTGTCGCGCCGATCAAAGTGGTGCGCTTCATGAACGTAAGCACTGAAACGCCGGACGCGTAGCGCGCCGCGCGCACCGTCGGCAGCACGTGGCTCGGACCAGCGACGTAGTCGCCCAAAGCTTCCGGCGCTTGCGCGCCCAGGAAAATCGCGCCGGCGTGACGGATGAGCGCCGCGAGCTTTTCCGGCTCGCGGGTGGCGATTTGCACGTGCTCGGGCGCAGCCATGTCGATCAGCGAAGCGGCCTGTTCGAGTTTGGGCACAATGACGATCGCGCCGTGCTTCTCCCAAGACGCGCGCGCCGAAGCGCCCGCTTGCTTGGCCTGCAGCGCCGCTTCCACCGCCCCCGCGACCTCGCGCGCATAGGCTTCGCTGTCCGTGAACAACACCGATTGCGCGTCTTCGTCATGCTCGGCTTGCGCCAACAAGTCCGCGGCGATCCATGCCGCCGGCGCCGAACCATCGGCCCACACGAACACCTCGGACGGACCCGCCACCGCATCGACGCCGACATCGCCGAACACGATCTTCTTCGCCGCCGCGACATACGCATTGCCCGGCCCAACAACGACATCGCACGCCGCGAGATCGCCCGCGCCGTACGCGAGCGCCGCGATCCCTTGCGCGCCGCCGATCGCCCACACTTCATCAATGCCGGCAATATCCGCTGCAGCGAGGATCGCTGGGTTTTCGTGCATGCGCGCTGGGGGCGTCGCCATCACCACGCGCGACACGCCCGCCGCTTTCGCCGGGATCGCATTCATCAGCACGCTTGAAGGATAGGCCGCAAGGCCGCCCGGCGCGTACACGCCAGCGGAATCCACCGCACTCCAGCGCCAGCCAAGCGTGACGCCTTCGGCATCCACCCATTGCGCGTTATCAGGCTTCTGCCGCGCGTGAAAATCATGGATACGCGCCGCCGCGCGCTCAAGCGCCGCGATCACCTCCGGCTTACACGCCGCCCGCGCCGCTTTGCGCGCCGCATCGCTGACACGCAAATCTTCCGGCTTTTGCGTCAATCCATCGAAGCGCGCCGCAAGCTCAAGCACCGCCTCAACGCCGCGCGTGCGCACGTCGTTGACGATGCCGCGCACCGCCGGCTCCACTTCATCCAGCCGCGCGCCGCGCTCGGCGATCAGCTTGGCGTAAGCGTCGGCAAACGACGCGTCGGTGAAATGCAGGATGCGGCTCATCACAAGCTCGCTGCTTGCAGGTTGGAGCGCGGGCCTTCAGGCCCGCACAGCGCAGATGGAGGCAAGGTTCGAAAATGCGCGCCTGAAGGCGCGCGCTCCAACCTGCTTGTATCCCGCCATGAATCCATCACGCCTGCTCGTGATCCGGCTTGCGCGGTGTGGGCCAGGCCGCGCCCAAGTCCATCAGCATCGCATCGATGCACTCGACATCGAGCACGATGTCGCCACCGCCCGCGAGGGTGATGCGCACTTCGCCGCCGGGCGGTTCGGCCGCTGGCTCAAAGCTCAAGGACAACACCGAGCCCAACGCTTCCGGCGCATCCATGCGCAGCTTGCGGCTCTTCACGCCCAGCACGCTTTCGAACGAAAGCGAGGCGCGCACGCGTTCGAAAGGCCCGCTTTGCTTCATCTCTTCCCAGCGGAAGCGATTGATCAGAGCCGTGAAGCGGCGCGCGCGTTTGTCGAAGCTCAGATCACCGACGCGCAACAGCGCGTCCTGGGCGGCCGCCGCCAGGACCTCGAGATCGGCCGCGTCTTCGGCCAGAAGCTTCAACTGCGCGCTCAATCCTCTTCCTTCACCCGCTTCACCTGCGCCCCGCAGGCCGCCAATTTTGCTTCAAGTTTCTCGAAGCCGCGATCCAAGTGGTAAACGCGGTTCACAACCGTCTCGCCCTCAGCCGCGAGGCCGGCGATCACCAGGCTCACAGAGGCGCGCAAATCCGTGGCCATCACCGGCGCGCCGATCAGTTTCGGCACGCCCGTCACCACCGCTTCATTGCCCTGCACGGCGATCTGCGCGCCGAGGCGTGCGAGTTCCGGCGCGTGCATGAAGCGGTTCTCGAAGATCGTCTCGCGGATACGCGACTTTCCGTCGGCCATGCAGAGATACGCCATCAGCTGCGCCTGCAGATCAGTCGGGAAGCCTGGGAAAGGCTGCGTCTCGAAATCCGCCGGCCCGATGCGCGAGCCCGGCGCGCGCTTCACGCGGAGGCCCGGGCCCACAGCGTCGATCTCAACGCCCGACGCGCGCATCACATCCAGCAGCGCGCCGAGATGCTCCCACCGCGCGCCCTGCAGGATCACCTCGCCACCCGCGGCCGCCGCGGCGATCGCGTAGGTGCCAGCCTCGATGCGGTCGGCGACAACCTTGTGCGTGCCGCCCTTGAGCGACGTTACGCCCTTGATGTTGATCTCATTGGTGCCCGCGCCTTCGACCTTCGCGCCCATCATGTTGAGACATTCGGCGAGATCGACGATTTCTGGCTCGCGGGCGACATTCGTCAGCGTTGTGTCGCCATGCGCCAGCACCGCCGCCAGCATCGCATGCTCGGTCGCACCGACCGACACGAACGGAAACTCGATGTTCGCGCCCTTCAAGCCCCGCAGAGCCGCCGCTTTCACATAGCCTTGCTCGATATGAATATCGGCGCCCATGGCTTCGAACGCCTTCAGGTGCAAATCCACCGGGCGCGCGCCGATCGCGCAGCCACCGGGGAGCGACACCGTCGCGTGCCCCACCCGCGCCAGCAGCGGGCCCAGCACGTTGAACGAGGCGCGCATCTTCCGCACTTGGTCGTACGGGGCGATGGTCGAGGAAATTTCAGCCGCATGCATGCGGCTGGTGCGGGTTTCCTTGATCCAGGTGATCTCGACGCCGAGCGAGGCCAGGAGCTGCGACATGAACCGCGTGTCGGCCAGATCCGGCATGTTCTCGAACACGATCGGCTCAGGTGAGAGCAGCGCGGCGGCCTGCAGTTTCAGCGCCGAATTCTTCGCCCCGTAGATCGGGATAGAGCCCTTGAGCGGCGCGCCGCCCGTAATGACAATGCGATCCATAAAAATCTTTCGTGGCGGAAGCCCGCACCCACCCGCTGGCTCGGGTTATGGGGTGGGCTTTGTGTCGGCGCAAGCCAACCTCCACCCATCCCCGGAACGGCGCGCAAGCGCCGGGTCCGGGGCCCATAAACACAAGCCGATTCAGGGGTGCACGCCGGTGTTATCCACCGCAAACACGGCGTTTATGGGCCCCGGGCTCGCGGCGATGCCGCGCCCCGGGGATGGGTGTCACTTTTTGCTGTCGGATTGAGCAGCCGCTTTGCGGCGCTTGAGGTTAGCCTTAAGCGCGTCCGCCAACCTCTTGTCGCGGTCGTTGGGCTTCTTCGCCCCCTTCGGCGGCTTCGCCTCGCTCATGTCCGGCATCGACCCCGGCCCGGCGCACCCCTAAAGTGCACGCACGGGGACCACATGACGGCGGAATCACTTCCAACCCAGCCCTTCAGCCATACCGGCAAGTTGGGCAACGTTTCGGGCTTGGCGTTCAAGAACGCGCTCCTCAACATAGCGACGCTCACGCTCTATCGGTTTTGGGCGCGCACTTCCATCCGCCGCCGCCTGTGGTCGCGCGCCTGGATCATGGGCGAGCCGCTCGAATACACCGGCACCGGCTGGGAGCTCTTCCGCGGCTTCCTGATCGCACTGCCGACCTTCTTCATTCCAGCGATCTTCGTTTTCTACATCGCCCCCTTCGCCATGTCGGCGATCGCCGCCGGCTGGCTCACCTTCGGCTTCTACATCGTCGCCGTGCCGATGATCGCCGCCGCGCGCTATTGGATGCGCCGCTACCAGCTTTCGCGCACACGCTGGCGCGGCATCCGCATGGGGCTTGAAGGTTCGGGATGGAGCTTCGCCGCCGCCTCGTCGGGCTGGACCATCCTTCAGACGCTTTCGCTCGGCTGGTTCACGCCGTCAGCGCGGATGAAGCGGGCGCATCTCCTCTGGTCGAACGCCCGCTTCGGCGATCAGCCGTTCAATTTCGTCGACGACGGCAAGCCCGCGGCGGAGCCGCTCTGGTGGCCGTTCGCGCTCGGCTGGATCGGCAATTTCGCGTCGTGGTTCATCGCCTTCATGCTGATCGGCTTTGTCGCCGCCGCGCTCGGCTTCGGCGGCGGCTTCAATGCGGAGCCAAACGGCCAGCCCTCGCAAACCACCACCTTCATCCTGATCGGCACGATGATTGGCGGCGCCGTTCTGGCGCTGACGATGATGGCCGCATTCTGGGCGCCCTATAACGCCGCCGCCATGAACCGCATCGCCTCGCTGATCGAACTCGACGGCGCCCGCTTCAAGCTCCGCGCGACGACGTTCGGCCTCTTGGGCGTCACCATCGCCGGCTGGGGAATTCTGATCTTCTCGCTCGGCCTGCTCGCGCCGATCGCTGGCATGCTGCAGGTCCGTTACGTCATCAACCGGCTCGAACTGATCGGCACACCGCGCTTCGCCGAGATCGGCCAAAGCATCGTCGCCGAGCCAAAATCCGGCGAAAGCATCGCCGACGCGTTCGATCTCGATATGGGCGTGGGGATCATCTGATGAGCTTCTCCGCCCGCTACACGGACGGCCGCGCCGCCGCCACAAATCCGGTCGAGGTCGAGTTCGGCGCCGATGCAGCGACGTTCCGATCGTCCGCCGGCCCCCAGACCTGGCACTACGCGCTGCTGCGCCGCGCCGACGACGGCAACAGCACCATCACTCTACGCTTCAAGCAGGACACCGGCGAACGCATCATCCTGAGCGAAGCCGAAGCGGGCGATGCGCTCCGCGCCGTCGCGCCGTCTCTCTTCCGCCCGACAGCGCAAGGCGTCGAAAGCCGCACGCTCGTCGGCGGCCTTGTCAGCGTCGCGGCGGCTTTGGCGATCGGCGCCTTCGTCGGCGTGCCGATGGCGGCCGAACCCATCGCCCAAGCACTGCCGCCGCAATACCAGGACCAGATCGGCGACATTGCCTGGAGCCAGGTCAATTCCTTCGCCGACATCTGCGACGACAGCGACGAGGCGACGCAAATCCTCAACAGCGTCGCCACGCGGTTGATGGATTCCTCCGCCGTGCCCCAGCGCGACGAGGTGTGGATCACCATCGTCCAAGCCGGTTTCCCGAACGCCTTCGCGCTGCCGGACAATTCGATCGTCGTCACCTCCGAGCTGATCGCGCTGGCCGAGCATCCCGACGAAGTCGTCGGCGTGCTGGCGCACGAGATCGGCCACATCCACCATCGCCACGTGATGACGAACGTCGTCCGCAATATCGGCGTCGGCGTGTTCTTCGACGTCGTGTTCGGCGGCCAAGGCGTGGGGCAAGTCATCGCCCTCACCAGCGTCAATCTCGCCGCGCTCCGCTATGGCCGCGAGGACGAAACCGAGGCCGACAATTCCGGCTTCGACTATCTCGAACGCGCCGGCCTCAACCCCGCCGCCGTCGCCCGCTTCTTCGACCGCATCGCCGAACTCGAACACGAAGCCGGCGTCGACGATTTCCCGACCCTGCTCGCCAGCCACCCCGCCAGCGAGGAACGCGCCGCCGCCGCCCGCGCCCGCGCGCGCCCGAACGCGCCGGCGGCATTGACCGACGCCGAATGGCGCATCGTCCGCTCGTCCTGCGGCATGGACCCCGACGCCCGCCCCGAGGACGAGGAAGACGAAGCGCCGGTCAATCCGATCCAGGACATCTTCGGACCCCGCCCGGACAAAGCCCCCGTCGGCGCCGAACCCGAGGAAAAGCCGGAGGAAACACCGGCCGAGGCGGAGGACGCGCTCGAGGGCGGCGAATAGTCCCGCACGCGCACAGCCCGCGGGCTTCCATCGACTCCCAGGCCGGGCTATAGGCCCCGCTTCCTGGCGTCGGCCGCGGTAGCTCAGTGGTAGAGCGCACCCTTGGTAAGGGTGAGGTCGAGAGTTCAATCCTCTCCCGTGGCACCAG
>CAZZFE010000082.1:0-9269 GCA_964653495.1 uncultured Terricaulis sp.
GGCTCGCGCATGCACTCGGCGTTCGTGCGGCCGGGCGGCGTCCACCAGGATCTGCCGCCGAAACTGATCGATGACATCGAAGAATGGTGCCACCAATTCCCGCGCACCATCGATGACATCGAAGGCCTGCTCACCAACAACCGCATCTTCAAGCAGCGCAACGTCGATATCGGCGTGGTCTCGCAGCAGGACGCGCTCGATTGGGGCTTCTCCGGTGTGATGGTGCGCGGCTCAGGCATGGCTTGGGATTTGCGGCGCTCACAGCCTTACGAGATCTACAACGAACTCGATTTCAAGATTCCGATCGGCAAGAACGGCGATTGCTACGATCGTTATCTCTGCCGCGTCGAGGAGATGCGCGAGTCCACCAAGATCATGCTGCAATGCGTGGACTTGCTGCGGAAGAATCCTGGCCCGGTATTGCCGGAGAATTCCAAGTTCGCGCCACCGCGCCGCGCTGAGATGAAGCAATCGATGGAAGCGCTGATCCATCACTTCAAGCTCTACACCGAAGGCTTCCACGTGCCGGCGGGCGAGGCGTATGCGTGCGTCGAAGCGCCGAAGGGTGAGTTCGGCGTGTACCTCGTGTCGGACGGCTCGAACCGTCCGTATCGCCTCAAAATCCGGGCGCCCGGTTTCCCGCACCTCGCGGCGATGGATTATCTCTGCCGCGGCCACATGATCGCCGATGTCTCCGCCGTGCTCGGCTCGCTCGACATCGTGTTCGGAGAAATCGATCGGTGAACCCCGATCACGCGCCGTTGATGCTCTGGATCGAGGGGCTGGTGGCGCTGGTTTTCGCGCTGGCGTTTCTGCTGCATTCGTTCTTCGCATTTCGCGCCGAGCATGTTGAGCATCATCCAGCGCGCGTTCGCATCGGCGCGCTGATCCAAGGGCTGACGCTTGGGCTCATCGTCGGCTTTATCATCGTGCCGCTCAGAATGGGCTTCATGGAATTTCGCGGCATCGACATGCCGGCGGGCTGGTCGTCGCTCTCGTTCCTGCCAGCGCTCTTGTTGATGATCGCGATCCGCCGCGGCGTGTTGTTGAAGGCGCCGGTGATCAAGACGTATCTCCGCGCCTATCGCCGGGCGACGCTGCTGAAGGCGCGCGACGACGCCAACAAGAACCTGGCCAAGCTCGATGAGATCGAGGGCCGGAAGAAGAGGGCGGCATGAGCCAGCTCGAACTCGCTGTCCTGGGCTTTGTCGTCTTCACCGCTGGCATCGCCATTCTTGCTGGCTATTTCGGCCGCAAGGCGCGCCGCGAAAGCTTCCCGGGCGGGCCGGGGCGGTATTTCGCCGCGCTCTGCGTGCAGGCTCTGGGCTTCGTGCTGCCGGTCGCCGCCGTGTGGCTCTGGCTCTATGATGCGGAGCCGCAGGGTTTGGGGCTGGTGGCCGCCTTTGTCGCGGGCATGGTGGCGCTGGCTGTGCTTCGTTTCGCTCCGGTGGCCGGCCCGCTCTTGACGGACCTCGCCAAGGCGCCCCAACCAGCGGGCCGAAACCGGAAACCCGCACCATGAGCCCCGCCGACATCGTCCAGGCCCAGTTGGACGCCTACAATGCCCAAGACGTGGAGCGCTTTTGCGCCGTCTACGCCCACGATTGCGTGCTGGCCTCCTACAATGGTGACGTGCTGGCCGAGGGGATCGAGGCGATCCGGGCGCGGCACGTGAACCTCTTCAGCACGCATCCGAAGAACAAGGCGAAGCTCGTCAACCGCATCGCCTTCGCCAACACCGTGATCGATCACGAGGATGTCGAGCGCGCGCCGGGCGGTGAGCGTTTCGAGGTCGCCGCCATCTACACCGTTCGCAATGGCAAGATCGCGAGAGTCGAGTTTGCCAGATAGAATACATCCGTCATCCCGGCCGGAGGCGCGCATGCGCCGTAGAGCCGGGACCCAGGGATCGAAGGGCGCGGCATTTGCCCCTGGGTCCCGGGTCTCGCTCCGCTCGCCCGGGATGACGGCGGAGAGAAGAGAATGAGCGTCAGAAGATTAGCCGCCGAGCAACCCGCCAGCTTCACGTTCTCCGAAGCGACCATGGAGAAGGCGCGTTGGTGGATGACCAAATATCCGCCGGAGCGGAAAGCCTCGGCCGTCATCCCGATCCTGTGGTTGGTTCAGAAGCAGGAAGGTTGGGTCAGTGAGCCGGCGATCCGCGCGATCGCTGAACTGCTCGACATGGCCAAGATCCGCGTGCTCGAGGTCGCGACCTTCTACACGATGTTCCACCTCGCGCCGGTCGGGAAGCATCATTTCCAACTCTGCGGCACGACGCCATGCATGCTGCGCGGCGCCGAAGATCTGAAAGAGGTCTGCAAGAGCCGCATCGGCGCGAAGCACACGGTGACGGCGGACGGCATGTTCTCGTGGGAAGAGGTCGAATGCGTTGGCGCATGCGTGAACGCGCCGGTGATCGCGATCGACGATTACTACCACGAAGACCTGACGCCAGCGGCGCTCGAGGCTTTGTTCGATCAATTGGCGCGCGGCGAGAAGATCAAGCCGGGCTCGGCGCTCAATCGCCAAACCTCCGCGCCTGAAGGCGGGCCGGACGTGTTGAAAGATGCGAGCCTCTATGACGGCTCGCTCGGCAAACCGATCACGCTGCCGAATCTGCCGGAGAAGGTGTGAGCGACAAGCCGCCTCCGCTTCCGGGGACGCGCACGCGTCTCCCGTTTGACCCGCAGCCCTTTAAGGGCGGCCTGCGGCGTGGGGCGGTGTTTGTCTATGGCGTGCTGGCCGTTGGTTTGGCCGGGCTCGCCGTCTACATGGGCGCGGTTCAGCACCATCCGCTGACGAGCCCGTACGTTCTGGCGCCTGGCGTGGGCGCGATTTGGTTTGCTCTGCGTCTGTTCATGACGCTCGGGCCGAGAGGATAATTATGCTCGCCGACAAGGACCGGATTTTCCTCAATCTCTACGGCACGCACGGCGCCGATCTGGAGAGCGCGAAGAAGCGCGGCGCCTGGAACGGCACCGCCGACATGATCGCGCAGGGGCAGGACTGGATCATCCAACAGGTGAAGGATTCGGGCCTCCGTGGCCGCGGCGGCGCGGGCTTCCCGACTGGCTTGAAGTGGAGCTTCATGCCGAAAGAGGTGAAGGACCGTCCGCACTATCTCGTCGTCAACGCCGACGAGTCCGAGCCCGGCACCTGCAAAGACCGCGACATGATGCGTCACGATCCGCATCTGTTGATCGAAGGCTGCCTCATCGCCAGCTTCGCGATGCGCGCCCACGCGGCCTACGTCTATCTGCGCGGCGAATACGTCTATGAACGCGAAGCGCTCGAACGCGCGGTGAAGGAGGCTTACGACGCCAAGCTCATCGGCAAAAACAACGTTCATGGCTGGGATTTCGATCTCTACGTCCACCATGGCGCGGGCGCCTACATTTGCGGCGAAGAGACCGCGCTGCTCGAAAGCCTCGAAGGCAAGAAGGGTCAGCCGCGCTTGAAGCCGCCGTTCCCGGCGAATGTTGGCCTCTATGGCTGCCCGACAACCGTGAACAACGTCGAATCCATCGCTGTCGTGCCGACCATCCTGCGCCGTGGCGCGAAATGGTTCTCCAGCTTCGGCCGCGCTAACAACACCGGCACCAAGGTGTTCTGTGTCTCCGGTCACGTGAACCGGCCGTGTAACATCGAAGAGGCGATGAGCATTCCGCTGAAGGAGCTGATCGAGACCTATTGCGGCGGCGTGCGCGGCGGGTGGGGCAATCTCAAAGCCGTGATCCCGGGCGGTTCATCCGTGCGCATGATCCCGGCGCACGAGGCCGAGACGGCGTTGATGGATTTCGACTCGCTCTCAGCTTTGAAGAGCGGCCTCGGTACGGCGGCGGTGATCGTCATGGATCAATCGACCGATCTCATCCGCGCCATTGCCCGCATCGCGTACTTCTACAAGCACGAAAGCTGCGGCCAGTGCACGCCGTGCCGTGAAGGCACAGGCTGGATGTGGCGCACGCTCGAGCGCATGGCGAAAGGTGAGGCGGAGCACGCCGACATTGATCGTTTGCTCGATGTGGCAAGCCAAGTCGAAGGCCACACCATCTGCGCGCTCGGCGACGCGGCCGCGTGGCCGATCCAGGGCTTGATCAAGCATTTCCGCCCGGAGATCGAGCAACGTATAGATCGCTACCGCTCCGCGAAGGGCGTGCATCCTGTGCTGACGCCGGTGGCGGCGGAGTGATGAAGCACTTCGTTCTCTTCTACGACTACCCCGCCGATTTCCGCGACCGGCGCGCACCGCATCGGGCGATGCACATCGCCCACGCCAACGCGTCTGTTGCGCGTGATGAGCTGCAGCTCGGCGGCGCGTTTACGACGGACGATCCGCCGCTGGGCATGCTGCTGTTCAAGGCCGAGGCCGCCAGCGTCGCCGAGGATTTCGCCAAAAACGATCCGTACGTGCAGAACGGCGTCGTGCTGTCCTGGCGCGTGCGCGAGTGGATGACAGTGGTGGGCGCGGGCGCGCTGACGAAGGTCTAACCGGGTCGGCCCCCCAATTCGTCGCGCGGAGGTTGATTTGCGCGTGACGAAAGGGAGCCCGCGCCTTAGCGTCGGCGCATGGCGGGACATCTTACAAGACGCCAAGCGATGGCCGGCTTCGCGGCCGCCGCTTGTGCAACAGGGCAGGACAGAGGCGGCTTCGCGCAAGTGAACGGCCTCAACATCGAGTATTCGCGCAGGGGCTACGGCCAGCCGACGATCGTGTTCGAGGCGGGCGTCGGCGAAGGCATGAGCGTGTGGGAGCCCACGATCGCCGCTCTGCGCACCGGCATGGCGACCTTCGCCTACAGCCGCCCCGGTTACGGCAATAGCTCATCCGTCGACGATCTGGAGCGCACCTCCGAAGACGCGACGATGCTGCTCTACGATACGCTGCGTGAGGCAGGCCTCCATCGCCCATATTTCATGGTCGGGCACGGTATCGGCGGGCTCTACATCGCCAAGTACGCCCAGCGTTATCGCAATGACGTGCTCGGCTTCGTGTTCGTCGATGCGTGGCCGCCGCGCTATCGGCGCTTGTGCGAACAGCGCGGGATCGCGCGTTGTGACGGCGCAACCGCTTCCAACGGCACCGCAGTCGCCAGGGCGGAGTTGGCGGGGCTCGCGGCGATCGAGCAAAGCGCGCCGTATCCGCGTGAGTTGGCGCGCTACCAATCGAGGATGCTCGTTTCGACCGACCCGTGGGCCGGCGATGACGGCGCCGCCGCGCAGGACACATGGATGGACGCGCAAATTCAGTTCTACCAGCGGTTCCAAGAGGCGCGCTTCGTGCGCGTCGAGGGCGGAGGCTCAAACATCCTCCGCAACCGTCCGCAGGCCGTCGCGGGCGCGATCGATGGGCTCGTGGCGCACTTCTAGAATCACTTACGCAGCCGCAGAACAATTGTTTGCGAGCCGTTCGCAACTGACATCATGTGTGGCCTCGGGCCCCCTTGCGGCGACGCAATAAAAGGGGCATGCGCGTCCCGCGAAAGCGGACCAGATTCATGACGAAGATTCTCGTCGACGGCGCAGAAGTCGACGTTCCTCCGGAATACACGCTGCTGCAGGCTTGCGAGGCCGCAGGCGCCGAGATTCCGCGCTTTTGCTACCACGAGCGGCTGTCGATCGCCGGCAATTGCCGTATGTGCCTGATCGAGGTGAAGGTCGGCGGTAAATCCGGCCCGAAGCCGGTCGCGTCGTGCGCGCAGCAGGTGAAAGATCTGCCGCCGCCGCGTGACAATCTTCTGAACGAACTCGTCACCAATAGCGGCACGGTCGATAAGGCCCGCAAAGGGGTGATGGAGTTCCTGCTGATCAATCACCCGCTCGATTGCCCCATCTGCGACCAGGGCGGCGAGTGCGATCTGCAAGATCAATCCATGGCCTATGGCCGTGGCGGCACGCGCTTCGATGAGAACAAGCGCGCGGTCGAAGAGAAATTCATGGGCCCGCTGGTCAAGACGGTGATGACGCGCTGCATCCAGTGCACGCGCTGCGTCCGCTTCGCCACCGAGGTTGCGGGCGTCCCCGAACTCGGCGCCACTGGGCGCGGCGAGGACATGGAAATCACCACGTACCTCGAAGGCGCGCTGACAAGCGAGCTTTCCGCCAACATCATCGATCTCTGCCCGGTCGGCGCGCTCACCTCAAAGCCGTACGCGTTCAATGCGCGGCCGTGGGAGCTGAAAAAGACCGAAAGCGTCGATGTGATGGACGCTTTGGGCTCCAACATCCGTGTCGATGCACGCGGCGACGCCGTGTTGCGGGTGCTGCCGCGTGTGAACGAAGAGATCAACGAAGAATGGATCTCGGATAAGACGCGCTATGCCGAGGACGGCCTGAGCCGTCAGCGCCTCGACCGGCCGTACATCCGTGAGAACGGCAAGCTCCGCACCGCAAGCTGGGATGAGGCGCTCGCGGCGACCGCGAAGGCGCTGTCCGCCGGTGGCGACAAGATCGGCGCGATCGCTGGCGACCTCGCCTGCGCCGAGAGCATGAAGGCGACGCTCGACCTGTTCCGCGCCTTGGGCTCCGCCAACACCGATTGCCGCCCGGACGGTGCAGCGCTCGGTGGCGCGCGTCAGAGTTATCTATTCAATTCGACCATCGCCGGCATCGACGACGCAGACGTAATCCTACTCGTCGGCGCGAACCCGCGCGTCGAAGCGCCGGTGTTGAACGCGCGCATCCGCAAAGCGTGGCTCCGCGGCGCGCGGGTTGGCGTTGTTGGCCCGCAAGTCGATCTCACGTACAAGGCCGAGTTCATCGGCGCGGGCGCGCAATCGCTGTCACAACTCGGGGCCTTCGGCGATGCGCTGAAAAATGCGCAGAAGCCGATGATCATCGTCGGCCAGGGCGCGCTGACGCGGGCCGATGGCGGCGCGGTGCTGCGCGCTGTCGGCAAGCTGGCGAAAGACGCGGGCGTGATCCGCGACGGCTGGAACGGCTTCAACGTGCTGCACAGCGCCGCCGCGCGCGTTGCTGGCCTCGATCTCGGCTTCCTGCCGGGGCAGGGTGGCAAGGACGCGAAGGCGATGCTGAAAGGCGGCCTCTCTGCACTGCTGCTGCTCGGCGTCGATGAGGTTGAACTGCCGAGCGCCGGCACGGTGATCTACATCGGTACGCACGGCGACAAGGGCGCACACCGCGCCGACATCATCCTGCCGGCCGCCGCCTACACCGAGAAGAACGCGACGTGGGTCAACACCGAGGGCCGCGTTCAGTACGGCCGCCGCGCGACGTTTCCTAAGGGCGATGCGAAAGAGGATTGGACGATCCTGCGCGCGCTCTCCGCCGTCATGGGCAAGACGCTGCCGTATGACAGCCTCGAAGCGCTGCGCACGAAGATGATCGCGGACCATCCGACGTTCGGCCAGGTCGATTACGCGCCAGGCGCGGCGGATGCTGGCGGCTTCGATCTCGGCGCCATCGGTTCGGACGGCCAAATCGACAACGCGCCGTTCACGAGCGCCGTGGCGGACTTCTATTTCACCAACCCGATCGCACGCGCGTCCAAGACGATGGCCGAGTGCGCGCGTTTTAAGTCGGGCGCTGAGCGGGTGGCCGCGGAATGAACCCGACCGCCGACTACGTTCCGCTGCTGAACCTGCCTGTTGAGGGCGAGTGGTTCATCATGAAAGCCGGCCAAGTGCTCGGCATCATGATCCTGCTGCTACTGACGCTCGCGTTCATCCTGTTGTTTGACCGTAAGGTCTGGGCGGCGGTGCAATTGCGGAAGGGCCCGAACGTCGTCGGTCCGTTCGGCTTGCTTCAGAGCTTCGCGGACTTCTTCAAGTTCGTGTTCAAGGAAATCGTGGTGCCGGCCGGCGCCAACAAGACGGTGTTCATCCTCGCGCCGTTGATCACGTTCGTGCTCGCGTTCGTGGGCTGGGCCGTGGTGCCCTGGGGCCCTGACGTCGTGATCGCCGATCTGAATGTCGGCATTCTCTACCTGTTCGCGATCAGCTCGCTCGGAGTGTACGGCATCATCATGGGCGGATGGGCTTCGAACTCGAAGTACCCGTTCCTCGGCGGCCTGCGTTCCGCCGCACAGATGGTGAGCTACGAAGTTTCGATCGGCTTCGTGATCATCACCGTGCTGCTGCTGGTGGGGTCATTGAACCTCACCACGATCATCGACGCGCAGAGCGACGGCTTCTGGATGTGGCACGGGTTCCGGCTGTTCAATATCGCCGAGTTCCCGAACAATCTGCTCGTCGGCATCACGATGTTCGTGATGATGGTGATCTTCTTCATATCGGCGCTGGCGGAAACCAATCGCCCGCCATTCGATCTGCCAGAAGCGGAATCCGAACTCGTCGCCGGCTACCAGGTTGAATACAGCTCGACGCCGTACCTGCTGTTCATGATCGGCGAGTACCTGAACATCGTGCTGATGTGCGCGATGATCTCCATCCTGTTCCTCGGCGGCTGGCACTTGCCGTGGGGATCGGTGGAGAGCCTTGGCCTGTCGCCGTTCTTCACCTCGCTCGTGGCGATGCTGATCTTCTACGTGAAGATCTGGTTCATCTTCTTCTTGTTCGCGATGGTGAAGGCGATCGTGCCGCGCTACCGGTATGATCAACTCATGCGCCTCGGCTGGAAGATCTTCTTGCCGACCTCGCTCGTGGCGGTCGCCGCGATTGGCTATTACGTGACGTTCCTCACGCCGGAGACGGCGGCTCGCGTGGCCGGCGGATGAGGCGTGCGTTCGTCCTCCTGGCGGTGATTGCCGTCGCTGCGTGCCAGACGCTGCCGCAAGTCGTTGTGCGCAACGATGACCTGTTCGACGTGCGCTACGACGCGACGGCGCAGACCGAGGCGGAAGCCGACGCGAAGGCGGGCGCGCATTGCATGGATCGTCCGGCCGTGTTCGTGAGCCAGGAAACCAGGTTCGATGGCTTGGCCTACCGCACCTATGCGTGTGCGAGGAGTTAAGAGATGGCGTCGCGCATTCTCCAGGCCGCCAAAGGCGCCTTGATGCTCGACATGCTGGGCGGCTTCGCGCTCGGCATGAAGTATTTCTTCCGCCGCAAGGCGACGGTGAATTACCCGTTCGAGAAGGGGCCGCTTTCCCCGCGCTTCCGCGGGGAACACGCCCTGCGCCGCTACGCCAATGGCGAAGAGCGCTGCATCGCCTGCAAACTTTGCGAAGCAATCTGCCCGGCGCAAGCGATCACCATCGAAGCCGAACCGCGCGAGGACGGCTCACGCCGCACCACGCGCTACGACATCGACATGGTGAAGTGCATCTATTGCGGCTTCTGCCAGGA
>CAZZFE010000083.1:0-4832 GCA_964653495.1 uncultured Terricaulis sp.
AGAACGCGCCCTGCATCATCTTCATCGACGAAATCGACGCCGTCGGCCGCCATCGTGGCGCTGGCCTCGGCGGCGGCAACGATGAGCGCGAGCAAACGCTCAACCAATTGCTCGTCGAAATGGATGGCTTCGAAGCCAATGAAGGCATCATCCTGATCGCCGCCACCAACCGTCCGGACGTGCTCGATCCGGCGCTGCTGCGTCCGGGCCGCTTCGACCGTCAGATCGTCGTGCCGAACCCCGATGTCGCTGGCCGCGAAAAGATCCTCCGCGTGCACACCCGCAACGTGCCGGTGGCGCAGGGCGTCGATCTCAAGGCGATCGCCCGCGGCACGCCGGGATTCTCGGGCGCTGATCTCTCAAACCTCGTCAACGAAGCCGCTCTGCTTGCGGCCCGCCGCGGCAAGCGCGTGGTGACGAACAAGGAATTCGAGGACGCGAAGGATAAGGTCATGATGGGCGCCGAGCGGCGCTCCATGGTGATGAGCGAAGACGAAAAGAAGCTCACCGCTTGGCATGAAGGCGGCCACGCCATCGTCGCGCTGAACGTGCCGGAATCTGATCCGGTCCACAAAGCCACGATCATTCCGCGCGGCCGTGCGCTCGGCATGGTGATGCAGCTGCCGGAAGGCGACAAGTACTCGATGAACTACACCCAGATGACCTCGCGCCTTGCGGTCATGATGGGCGGCCGCGTCGCCGAAGAACTGATCTTCGGCAAGGACAAGGTCACGTCGGGTGCGTCGTCAGATATTTCCGCCGCCACGCGTCTCGCCAAGATGATGGTGACGCGCTGGGGCTATTCGGATGAACTCGGCTTCGTCGCCTACGGCGACAACAACGACGAAGTGTTCCTCGGCATGCAGGTGAACCGCACGCAGGCCGTGTCGGAAGCCACCGCGCAGAAGATCGACGCTGAGGTAAAGCGCCTGGTGCAGGGCGGCTACGATGAAGCCAAGCGCATCCTCACAGAAAAAGCTGAGGACCATAAGCGCCTCTCCGAAGCGCTGCTCGAGTATGAATCACTCACCGGCGAAGAGATCGCCGCTGTGATCCGTGGCGAGAAGCTCGACCGCCCGGACGACACGCCGTCCTCGCCGCTGCCGCCGACGCCAGCGCTGCCGGTGACGGACGAAGACGAAAAGCCAGCCACAGGCTGGGGCGGGGCCCAGCCGCAGGGCGCCTAAGTTTCGAAAGTAACAAGCAAACAAACCGCCGGCGCCTCGCCGGCGGTTTCGTTTTGCGGCTAGAGTGCGCCGGCATAGGAGGCGCGCATGCTGGGTTCGGCGACGGTTACGGCTCTGGTCGGCACCAACAAACCGTTCGAGGTGGCCAAGCAATTCTACGGCGACATCCTGGGCCTGAAGCTCGTCGGCGAGGATAATTTCGCAATCGTGTTCGCCGGTAAAAACGCCAGCATCCGCGTTTCGCGTGTGCCGGCAGTGACGCCCGCGCCCTATTCGGTGCTCGCTTTCAATGTCGCCGACATCGGCGCGGCGGTGGATGCGCTGACGGGGAAGGGCGTCGCTTTTCAGCGCTATCCGTTCTTCGTCCAGGACGCCAAGGGCGTCTGGAGCGCCCCGGACGGGACCAAGGTCGCCTGGTTCCACGACCCGGACCTCAACCTGCTCTCGATCGTCCAGCACGCGTGACAAGCCGCCCCAGGCTCAGGTCTGGCCCTCCTGGGCCGGATCGGTTAGAGCCTGCGAAAGACTGGGAATCGGAGAGGGCAGATGGCCACTGGTTGGATCGCGGCGAGCCTCATCGGCGGCTTCGTGCTCGTCATTCTGCTGCTGAACGTGATCGAGTTCCGCCGCCCGGACTAAGCTTCGTCGCGTTCGCGGATGAAGCCGGCTAGCCACCAGTTGAGTATGCTTGCCGCGATGGACGCTGCGAAGAACGCTACGCTTAGCCACGGGCCGAAGAATGCAATCGTAACTGCGAGGTCTGCGGTCTCGCTCCACACTATTGATGCGGCGTAGGCAAACGGCGCGACCGCCAAGAGAAGCGCAGCAAGCCTCAGCGTTCGCCGAAGAAACTCAGCCATTGGCCGACGATGCGGGCGTCTTGCTCCGAAGCGACAGCGCATATTGCGCGCCGCTCACCAGCGCCAAGCCCGCCGCCGCCCACAGCAGGATGTTGGCGGCCCAGCTCAAGCCAGCCACCGTGCCGTCCGGCGCCAGCAGGATCGCTGCGGACTGATAGGCGAGGAACGCCGCGACGCCGGCCATTTCTGCAGCCGCTTTCCATTTGCCGATGGGGCTCACCGGCAACGTGCGGCCGGAGGCTGACAAGCTCTCACGCAAACCCGCGATCAGCACATCGCGCGCCAAGATGATCACCGCCGCCGCCGTCAGATGCAGCGGCAGCGCTGCGTAGGCCAGCGTGACGAGCGCGCACGTCACCAGCACTTTGTCAGCGCAATGATCGAGCGCGGCGCCGAGCGGCGTCACCGCATTGAGCTTGCGCGCCAGCCAGCCGTCGAGCCAATCGGTCAAAGCCGCGATCACGAACAGGATCGCCGCCAGCGCGAAGATGAAACCCGCCAGCAGCCGGTCCGAATAGAGCGACTCCGCCGCCCACAGGATCAGAGCGGCGACGACGGGGCCGATCACAATACGGAAAAGCGTGAGTAGGAGCGGGAGCGACGACATTGCTGCTTCTAGGCGCTCCGCGCGCGCGACTTCAAGCGTCGTGGCTAATCCTGGTGTGGGGCGCCAGTCCCGCGCTCCAAAAAGGGAACCAAGCTGTTCCCCATGAAGTGGTCCCATCCTTTCTCACAGGCCTCGTAGCAGCCGATCGATGGGTTAAGGCCAACATGCGTGACCGCTAACGTAACTCCGTTCTCTGACCTATCGATCCGCCAGCGAATTTCAGTGCCGTTCCACTCCGACTTGTCCCTCAAGCTATCAAGGTCGAGGTAGCTGTCGGTGCAACGCCAGACGATTGTGCGCTCGGGCGTGAGTTGGATCACCTTCAGTCTCTTGTGGGTCTTCCCAAAGTGCACACTGAACTCGCCGCCTTCGCGATCGGACTCGCCCTCTGTTCGTGTGGACCACCAGGACGAGATATGTTGCGTGAGCGCGCGGAAGCACTCAGCCGGCGTGCAGCCGATCGCTACCGACCTTACGTAATCGGACATTTCCAGTTTCCTTGAATTGGATTCAATCAAGCGCGCGGAACTATGCGTTCCAGCTCTTCTTCGAAGCGCGCGACGTCGGACCAGAAGCCGCGATGTTTGCGGCCCTGGAGTTCATCTTCCAGCACGTTGAGGTGTGCGTTCCAGCCGCCGCCGACGCCCACGAGTTCCTCGCGGTTCGGCAGTTCGGAATGCGTGATCACCAGCAGCGCGCCGTCGCCGCGCGGCGAAAGCTCAAACAAAACATCGGATGCGCCGCCGCCTTCCGCGCTTTCCATCCATGAGAAACGCAAGCGCCGGTTCGGCTCGAACTCCAGCACGCGGCCATACGACACAAAATCCGGCTGCGTCCCATCGAAGCGCCTGAATTTCTCAGGCGGTGGTTCGTCAGTGATGCGGTGATGGCCGAAATGCAGCTCGAAGCGCTGGCCGACGCCCGTGAGATCGTCGCCGGCGCAGAACCAGCGTGAGCGCTTCTTCGCATCGACAAGGTTTGCCCACACTTTCTCCGGCGCCGCCGGCAGCACGCGCTCGATCCGCAACGCTTCGCGCGACAGAATTTCCGCAAGCTGAGTCATTCTGATCTCCTAATCTTCATCATCTTCGAGAAGCGCGCGCTCGAGCTTATCGAGGCGGCGGTTCCACACTTCGCGTTGCGTATCGATCCAGAACGCCGCCGCATCGAGCGGCTTTGGATTGAGCGTCAGAAAATGCTCACGGCCCGCGCGTCTTCGCTTCACCAGCTTGGCGCGCTCCAGAACGCGGATGTGCTTCGACACGGCGTTCAGCGACATATCGAACGGCGCGGCGAGTTCCGTCACGCGCGCTTCGCCCGATGCGCCGAGCTTTTGCAGAATCGCCCGCCGCGTCGGATCGGCGAGCGCCATCATGGTGTTGTCGAGAGCTTGCGCGGCTGTCATTTATATTCAACCTTATGGATGAATATTATCGCGCGAAGTCGAAGTGTCAAGCTCCGTAGCCTCCTCCTCGATGGAGGAGGCGCCGCGGAGCGGCGGAGGAGGTGCGCCCTCAAGCGGAAAAGAAAGAGCCTCGTGAGGCACAACCCGCAACATCGAGGGCGCACCTCCTCAGTCATCGCGCTCACGCGCGCTGACAGCTCCTCCATCGAGGAGGAGCGGGTCGTCAGCGTTTTTCGTGGAAAAAGTCGTAGATGCGCTGCGCCAGTTCGCGGTTCACGCCGTCGACGGCTTCAAGCTCCGCCAAAGCCGCGCGTGACACGCCGCGCGCGGAGCCGAAGCGATCGAGCAGGGCCCGTTTGCGCGCCGGGCCGATGCCGCCGATTTCGTCGAGCGGATTTTTGACGATGCCGGCGCTGCGTTTGCCGCGATGTGCGCCGATGGCGAAGCGGTGCGCTTCATCGCGCAGGCGCTGCAAATAATAAAGCACCGGGCTTTTCTCATCGAGCCGGAACGGCGCGCGTCCGGGGATGAAGAAGCGCTCGCGCCCCGCGTCGCGATCAACGCCCTTGGCGATGCCGGCGATGTTGATCTTGCCTTTGAGACCAAGCTCCGCGAGCGCATCGAGCGCCGCATTGAGCTGGCCTTCGCCGCCATCGATGAGAACGAGATCGGGTTTGGCGGCGAACTTGGTTTCCGGCACATCCGGTTCGTCGTCGCGCTCCTTGGAGAAATCGACGCCGCCGTCTGCAATTGCTCCCCCGCCCCGCTCCTCC
>CAZZFE010000083.1:4842-9140 GCA_964653495.1 uncultured Terricaulis sp.
CCATCGAGGAGGAGGCGGGCGCCATATCCTGTTCTTGCTCAGAACGTTCACTCAACATCCGCGCAAACCTTCTGCGGATCATCGCTTTCATCATCGCGAAATCGTCGCCGCCGAATTCCTCGGTCTTCATGTTGAACTTGCGGTACTGGTTCTTGATGAAGCCATCGGGGCCGGCGACGATCATCGCGCCGAGCGCGCTCGTGCCTTGAATGTGGCTGTTGTCGTAGACCTCGATGCGTTCCGGGCGCTGCGAAAGTCCGAACGTTTCCGCCACACCATCGAGCAATTTCGCGATGCTGCCGCTTTCGGCGAGCCTGCGGCCCAAGGCTTCGCGCGCATTGAGCAAGGCCGCTTCGACGATCTCGCGCTTCTCGCCGCGTTCGGGCTTGCGGATCTCGATCTTGCAATCGGCGCGCAGGCAGAGCGCTTCTTCGATCAGCTGCTGATCCGTCGGCTCCACGTTCACCAGCACCAGGCGCGGCGGATCGCGGCCTTCGTAGAATTGGGCGATGAAGGCGGCGAGAATGTCCGGCGCGGTTTCTTCCGTCGTGTGGCGCGGGAAATAGGCGCGGTTGCCCCAGTTCTGGCCGGCGCGGAAGAAGAACACCTGCACGCAGGATTGTCCGCCTTCCTGGAACAGGGCGAACACATCCGCTTCAGTGAACGTCGACGGATTGATGCCTTGTGCTGCGCGCACCGAGGCGAGCGCGCGGATGCGATTGCGCAAGCGCGCGGCTTTCTCAAACTCAAGCGTATCGGAAGCCTCGCGCATCTCGATCGCGAGGCGATCCTGCAACGTGACCGAATGGCCTTCGAGGAAATCCGTCGCGTCGCGCACAAGCGCGCCGTACTCGGCCTCGCCAATCAGCCCCACGCACGGCGCGGCGCAGCGTTTGATCTGGTAGAGCATGCATGGCCGCGTGCGTGACGAATACGTGCTGTCCGAGCACGAGCGCAGCAGAAACGCTTTCTGCAGCGTGTTGAGCGTGCGGTTGACGGCGCCGGCGCTGGCGAACGGGCCGTAGAATTTGCCTTTGAAGCTCTTGGCGCCGCGATGCTTCTGTAGCGCCGGCGCTTCGTGATCGGCGCGGATGGCGATGTAGGGGAAGCTCTTGTCGTCGCGCATCAGGACGTTGAAGCGAGGCTTCAACCGCTTGATCATATTGGTCTCGAGCAGCAGCGCTTCCGTCTCGGTGGCGGTGAGGATCACCTCCATCGACGCTGTCATGCCGATCATGCGGGCGATGGCGTTGGTGTGCCCCCGGCCTTGCGCGTATTGCGCCACGCGCGCTTTCAGGCTCTTGGCCTTGCCGACGTACAGAACCTCGCCGTCGCTCCCCAGCATGCGGTAAACGCCCGGCCGGGTCGGCAGGCGTTTCCACACGTCGCGGATGGCCTCCACGCCTTTGAGTTCTGCTTTCGGCTGAGCTTCGCCGGGCAGCGTCTCGAGCGGGGGCAGGGTGGGTTTGTCGGCGCCGGTCATGTGGCTTAGGTGAATGTAGCGATCCGCTGCTGATTTGCGCAGTGCTTGCCCCAGCTGGGGCGCCGCACTACCCCTCAAGGATCGCACGACCAGAAGGGGAGGCGGATAGATGCGCGCGATTTTCGGGGCGTTGTGTGCTTTGGCGCTGACGGCGCCGGGCGCTTCGGCGCAAGGGCTGAGCGATGTCCGCGCCTATCTCGAAGCCGGCATGGCCGTGCATGCGGCGCGTGGCTATGCACAGGATCGCACTGAGCCCGATCGCGTCTTCGTCTCGCGCGAACGCGGCGATCCGTACCTGTGGTCGATCTATTTGGTGGCCGGCCAAAATTACCGCGTCTACGGCGCGTGCGATAATCAGTGCGCCGACATGGACATGGAAATTTACGGCAATGACGGCGCCTTGGTGGATCGCGACAACGCCACCGATGACACGCCGTTCGTGCAGATCACGCCGTCCGTGAGCGGCCGCGCTTATGTGCGGGTGTGGGCGTTTCAGTGCGATCCGGGGCCGTGCGCGATGGCGGTGCGGCTGATGTCCGGCGGACAGCCTGAAGATCGCGCGGAAACTGGGCGCGTTGTGCAAACGCCGGGCTGAACATGCCCCGCGACGCCGCGCCGGCTCGACAGAAACCAAGGCGTGCCCCATCTCAAGGGCATGGAAAAATCCAATACCGCCCGCCAGATCGATGAGGCAGCGCCGGTCTTCCTGGCGCCCGATCCGGCCGCCTGCCGCGACATGAAAGATGTTCGCGCCGGCGTCGATGAGATCGACCGCATGCTGGTGGCCCTGATCGCGCGTCGGCAGGGCTACATGGACGCCGCCGCCCGGATCAAGCCCAGCCGCAACGTCGTCCGCGACGAGGCGCGCATCCAGGACGTGTTGTCCAAAGTCCACGCCGAGGCCGAGAAACACGGGCTCTCCTGGGCCATCGCCGAGCCGGTTTGGCGGGAAATGATGGAACGCTGCATCGCCTATGAGTTCGCGGCCTGGGATCGCACCCGGACGTGATGCAGCGCCCGGCTGACGGGGCGTTCGTCACTGTGCTAACCAACCCGCCGGCTGGAGGGGCGTCGTCGGGGGCTTTCGATGACGCTGACGAGATCATGGTTTATGGCTCGCGCTATGCGCGAGCGCGCTGGCGCGGATGCAAGCCGGCAACGCCTCGCGTGGCGGGCAGGGCCTCGCGCTGATATGGCCCTTCGCTGGAATTGCGGCGGCGGGTGCAGCGCATGAGGTGGTTTCTTGGGCTGATCCTGGTGATCGCCGTGGTCACGGGCGCGCTCTATGGCGTCGGCCGCTTTCTGCTTCCGAACGAACTCGAAGTGACGCGCAGCATCGTGGTCGATCGCCCGCGCGCGGCTGTGTTCGCGATGGTCAACGATCTGCGCATCGTCAAGGAATGGTCGCCATACTATGCGCGCGATCCGGAAGCCGATTACGCGATCTCCGACATTCCCGGCGAAGGCCAATCGATGCGCTGGATTTCGCAGGTGCGCGAAGTTGGCACCGGCCGCATGTCGATCGTCGGTTCGGCGGAGAACGAGCAGGTCGATACGATCCTCGAACTCGGCGACCGCGCCACGCTCAACACCCGCATGGAATTCCGCAACACCACCAGCGAAACCGTGGCGAAGGCCACGAACGTCGCTTGGCGCGTGACGGCGGAATGCGCCGAGGGTTGGGTGAATGTGCCGTGCCGTTACATGAATCTGGTGCTGCGCCAGATGGTCGAGAAGGATCTCGATAGCGGCCTGCGGCGCTTGAAGACGCTGACCGAGCAATTGCCGAACGTCGATTTCGAAGGCCTCAATCCGGGCTTCGATCAATATGAGCCGCAGACCTTTGTGTACTCGGTGGTCGAAACCGTTTCCGACAACCAGGCCGAGGTCGATCGCGCTGAATCCATCGGCCTCAACCAAGTCCGCAATTTCATGAGCGAGTACCAATTGCAGGCCTCTGGCCCGCTGGTGCGCGTGGTCACCGAGTATGACGCGGCGCAGAAGCGCATGAGCTTCCGCGTCGGGTATCCGTTCGAAGGGCCGACGCCGCTGACGGTGGTGGGCGTGCAGATCGGCCAAACGCCGTCAGGCCAGGCGATGCACGTTCTTGTGGAAGGCACGCGCGCGCAGGTGAACACGGTCTACCAACAGATGTACGCTTACATGCAGGCGCACCGCATCCCGATGCGTGAGGATGGCCGGCCCTGGGAGATTGTGCATCAGCAGGGCGCGGCCGATGGCAGCGTGCCGACACGGATCGAAATCTTCATGCCGCTGAACTAGTTCGGTTCGAACCGGTGGGCGGGGGACGCCCGCGGGGGACAGTGAAAGGCCCGCGAGGAGCGATCCTCGCGGGCCTTTTGCTTTTCGCCGTGAAGCGCCGAAGCGGCTACTCAACGACCTTCAGGTTGACGGCCTTCGGGCCTTTGCCCTTGGAGTCCGGCAGCGTCTGGAAGTTGATGCGTTGGCCTTCGGTGAGCTGGGTCAGGCCCGCACGCTCGACCGCGCTCACGTGGACGAACACGTCCGCGCCGCCGCCGTCCGGCGTGATGAAGCCGAAGCCCCGCGCGCCGTTGAAGAACTTCACGGTGCCGTCCTGCGGATCGCCCAGGGGCTGACGCGGGGGACGATCGCCGCCGCCGAAGCCGCCGCCACCGCCGCCTTCACGCGGGCCGCGGAAACCACCGCCGCCTCCACCACCACCGTAGCCGCCGCCACCGCCGCCGCCGCGATAGCCACCGCCACCGCCGCCGCCGCGATATCCGCCGCCGCCACCGCCGCCGTAGCCGCCACCGCCGCCGCCACGGCCACCACC
>CAZZFE010000084.1:0-8893 GCA_964653495.1 uncultured Terricaulis sp.
AATGGACGATCTATTCGAGCCGCTGGCTGATGGCGCCGGTCTATCTCGGCCTGATCGCCGCGCTCGGCATCCTGATCGTTACGTTCTTCCGCGAACTCTACATGCAGGTGCCGCACGTCCTCACCATGGACGAGACCGACATCATCCTGCTGGTGCTGACGCTGGTCGACCTCTCGCTCGCGGGCAACCTCGTGCTGATCATCCTGTTCTCGGGCTATGAGAGCTTCGTCTCCAAGATCGAGTCCGCGCACACCGATCATGACCGCCCGGACTGGATGGGCACGCTCGATTTCGCTGGCCTCAAGATCAAATTGATCGCCTCGATCGTGGCGATCTCGGGCATCCATCTGCTCAAGATCTTCATGAACCTCGGCAGCTACACCGAGCACCAGCTCCGCTGGTACGTGATCATCCACGTCACCTTCATCTTCTCAGGCGTGGCCGTCGCGGTGATGGATTGGATCGAGGAGAAGGCGCACCAGGCGCACGCCGTCTCCAAGAATTCCGACTAGTGTCGAATATCCGGCACGAAACCGAGCGCGATCGCCGCGTGGAGCGACATAGCGATCAGCACGATCGTGCACAGCACAAAGATGAAGAAGCGCAGCGGTACGAAATTGAACGTGCACTGCACCAGTGAGTGCACCACGCGCAGCACAACGTAGGTCCACGCCAGGCCGATATTGATGGCTTGCGTCTGGTCCAGAAACTGCAGCGCGAAGCAGAGCGCGTAGAAAAGCGTCGGCTGCTCCATCAGGTGGTTGTAATTGTGCGCCACGTTGCGCGCGTACGGCGGCAGTGTTTCCAGCGCCGCCTTGCCGCGCGGATCGTTCGGCTTCACGCCGGCCTTGCCCATCGCCGGAATACGCGTGGCGTAAAGCCAAACCAAAATCACCAGCGACCAGATGACAAGCGCCACCACCGGCGCAATCAGCCCGTGCTCATACATGTGAAAGCCTCCCCGCTCTTGTTGGCGCAATCCTGCGCGCGCTAGGCGACTAGCTCAAGAGGATGAGCGTCGCGAGGCCGAGGAAAGCAAGAAAGCCCACGAGATCGGTGACGAACGTCACGAACACCGAGGACGACACCGCAGGGTCAGCCCCGAAGCGACGTAGCGTCAACGGCACCAACGTGCCGGCGAGCCCGGCGCAGGCGAAATTGATCAGGATCGCCAAGGCAATGGCCAACGCGAGCAGGCCGTTGTGGAACCAGAAATAGACGATCCCCGCCAACAGCACGGCAAACAGCACGCCGTTCGACAGAGCCGTCAGCGCCTCGCGCATCACGTAGCGCGGCGCGTTGTTGTCGGTCAGGTCGCGCGAGGCGATGGCGCGCACCGACACCGCCAGCGATTGCGTGCCCGCATTGCCGCCCATCGACGCGACGATCGGCATCAACACCGCGAGCGCCACCAATTCGGTGATCGAATGCTCGAACGCGCGGATCACGCCCGCCGCCACCAAAGCGGTGCCGAGGTTCACAACAAGCCATGGCGCGCGCGCACGCACGGAGCGGAACACGTTGTCCGTTTGCGCGGCTTCGCTGACGCCGGCGAGCTTCAGCAAGTCTTCCTCGCCTTCCTCGCTGACGACGTCGATAATGTCGTCCACCGTCACCATACCGGTGAGCCTGCCCGCTTCATCCACGACCGGCGCGGACGCGAGGTGATATTTCTGGAACGTGTGGGCGACCTCTTCCTGGTCCATTTCCGGCCGCACGAGCGCTTTCAGCGGCTGCGAAATCGACGCCATCGGCGTATCGCGCATCGCCCGCATCATCGTCGATACAGGCGCCGCCGCTACCGGGCGCATCATCGCGTCCACGAGGTACACTTCGAAAAACACGTCAGGCAGCTCGGCGGCTTCCGCGCGCATGCGATCAATCACGTCGCCCACGGTCGAGCCCTCATGCGCAGCGACGAACTCGCGCTGCATGAGACGGCCGGCGGTCTCTTCCTCGAACGAGAGCGCCTCTTCGACCGCGAGACGCGTGTCTTCGTCGGCCTGCGCCAGCACGGCGCCGAGTTGCTTTTCATCGATGTCGGCGGCGACGGCGGCGGCGTCATCGGTGTCGAGTTCGCCCAGCGCCTGGCCGACATAATCGGCCGGCAGTTCGGGCAGAATTTCCTCGCGCCGCTCCCAGCCGAGATCGGCCAAGAACTCTACCGGCAAGTGCCGGCCGACCATCTTGGCGATGGTGCGGGCCGTCTCCAGCGGCACGTGCTCGATCACGTCAGCGATGTCGGCGGGATCTAGCTTGCTGAGCTGACGGCGCAGCGCCGGCCAATCGTGATCGCCCGCGGACGCGATCACGCTTGCAAGAAACGCCGTGTTTTCAGACGGGGGCGCGTGCGTTTCGGCCGCCGTTTCGGTTTCGTCGTTCATCGGCGGTCTCGGGGTTCGGGGCGCGCTTTTGGTGTTTTCGCGTCCCCCAAAACGCCGCGTCGCGCCGAAGGTCAAGCGCCGTTTTTCCAGATACCCCCAAGGGGTACTTGACGATACCCCGACCCGGTATTAATTCGCGGGCCATGAAAAAGGATCGAACTCAGCTTCTGAACCGCCTCTCACGCGTCGAAGGCCAGGTGCGCGGCGTCTCGAAAATGATCGAGGACGGGCGCTATTGCATCGACGTGTTGACGCAAATCCGCGCCGTGCGCGCAGCGCTCGCGCGCGTCGAAGCGACGATGCTGCAGGACCATCTCAATCATTGCATCGAGAACGCAATCGTCTCCGGCGACGCCGGCGAGCAACGCAAGAAGGCCGCGGAGCTGATCGAACTCCTGGGCCGGAGCGAGCGATGAACACGATCACCACCAGCGCCATCGTTGGCGCCGCGCTCGCGATCGCAACGCCCGCCGCCGCGCAACAACATGATCACGGCCAAGCGCAGCAAGCGCCGGCTGTCGATCACAGCCAGATGGATCACTCGCAGCATCAAGCCGCACCAGATCCACACGCCGGCCACGACATGAGCGAGATGACTGGCCTGCTCGGCAGCTACGCCATGGGCCGCGACGCATCGGGCACCGCGTGGCAGCCTGACGTCTCCTCGCATGGCGGCGTGCATGCCGAAGCAGGCGAGTGGCAGCTGATGGGGCATGTCATGCTCAACGCTGTCTATGATTGGCAAGAAGGTCCGCGCGGCGATGAGAAGGCTTTTCTCGCCGGCATGCTGATGGGCGCGGCGCGGCGCGATTTTGCCGATGGCACGCTGAATTTCCGCGTCATGGCGAGCCCCGATCCGTTCATGGGCAAAGATGGCTACCCGCTTCTGTTCGCCGCCGGCGAAAGCGCGAACGGCACGGACACTCTGGTCGATCGCCAGCATCCGCACGATCTGCTGATGGAGTTATCAGCCTCCTATTCACATCGCCTCGGCGCCAATGACAGCGTGTTCGTATACGCCGGCCTTCCCGGCGAACCCGCGTTCGGCCCGCCGGCCTTCATGCACCGCCTCGCGGCAATGGATTCGCCGGAAGCACCGCTCACGCATCATTGGTTCGATAGCACGCACATCACCTTCGGAATCGTCACCGCCGGCTGGGTGCATGACAATGTGAAGCTCGAGGTCTCGCAATTCCGCGGCCGCGAGCCGGATCAGGATCGCTTCGATATCGAAAGCGGCGATCTCGATTCCACATCGGCGCGGCTTTCGTGGAACCCCACCGAGAACCTCGCGCTGCAAGCCTCATGGGCCGATGTCGAAAGCCCCGAAGCTTTGCACGCGGACGAAGACGAAGAACGCCTCTCCGCCAGCGCCATCTACACGCGCGCGCTCGGCGATAGCGGCTGGTGGTCGCTCACCGGCGCGTTCGCCAACAAGGAAAAGAGCGACGGGACCTCGCTCGACGCGTGGCTCGGCGAAGCAGCACTTCATCCCAACGATCGCTGGACCATCTTCGCGCGCGGCGAACGCATCGAGACCGACGAACTCGACGGCCATCACGGCGACATCCGCACCGTCGGCCGTCTCTCGCTCGGCGCCATCCGCGACTTCCGCGTCAGCGACAACGCCGTGATCGGCATCGGCGCGCTCGCCCAGCAGCATTTCGCCCCGGACGCTCTCGAAGCCAGCTATGGCGGCGATCCGCAGGGCGCGATGGCGTTCGTGCGGTTACGGATCGGGTAATTTTCGCTGGCGTCTGTCGGCAACGTCAGGCCTCAGCCGTCCTTGGGACGCAAACCCAGGGAGATCCAGCATGAAAGCCTCAGCCAGCGCTTGGACCGGACGCGTACTCACCGCGCTGTTCGCGCTCTTCATCCTTGGCGCGTCGGTAGCTCCAAAGCTGCTCGGCATGCCGATCGCGGAAGAAACCATGGCGCAGCTCGGCTGGCCGCCGGGCTGGGCGTTTCGCATTGGCCTGATCGAGCTCGCGTGCCTGGTGCTTTACCTGATCCCGCGCACAAGCCTCCTCGGCGCGATGCTGTTCATGGGCCTGCTCGGCGGGGCGATGGCGACGCAGATCCGCGCCGAAAGCCCGCTCTACAGCCACATCCTGTTCAGCCTGTATCTCGGCCTCTTCATGTGGGGCGGGCTCTGGCTGCGCGACGACAAACTGCGCGCGCTGTTTCCGTGGCGCAGGGATTGAACGCTAGCGGCGGCTTTTCTTGCTCTTCTCGTAGATGGCGATGAAGCCGGCGGCCATGAACGAGGCCATGCGTTCCTTGACAGCGTCAAAATCATCGGACTTGCAGCGCCCGCCCGAGAGCGTGTCGATCCGCCCCGTGCGCGCGAGCGTCAGCATCAGCGCAGCTGTGGTGAAGTGATAGCCCCAGAAGAGATCTTCTTCGGCGCAATCGGGCAGTGCTTTCTTGATCAGGCCGATCAAGCGCATCACCACCGGATCGAAATGCTGATCCATGAGTTTCGCGCCGTACGGCGTGTTCGACACATGCGCGCCGAGCGCGCCGTAATTCTTCCAGTTCTCGCCGCCGCGGCTGTAGAGATCGAGGTCGGTGTCGAGAAATGCGTGTAGCGCGCCCTCCACCGTGGGCTTGCCCCTGGTTTCGGCATCGTACTTGTCGAGCGCGGCCATGCGGCGCGCGCTGGTGACGCCGGCGCGGCGCGCGACAACGGCGTCAAACAGGCCTTCCTTGTCGTTGAAATAATAGTTCAGCAGCGAGTGATGCACGCCGACGCGGTGGGCGACATCGCGTAGCGTCACCCCATGCAGGCCGCCTTTGGAGAACAGATACTCGGCCTCATCGAGCATCTGCTCCATCATCTCTTCGCGTTGCTGGTCCTTCTTGGTGGCGCGGCGGCGCGGCTTCGCGGCCTTTGGCGGCGCTGGCGTCTTCGCCGCCGCCGGGCTCGCTGCCCGCCTCGCTTCTGTCTTAGCCGCCATACTTGCCCTCAACTCGGACCTTTGAATCATATCGTCCCAATATTGGGCAAGCGCGCAAAGCGAATAAGCCTGCACAATCCCATCTCAGCTGCGTTTGGACGCAGCGGAACGCAGCCCCGGCCCGACCGCGCCTTGAGACACGGCCGGGCCCAAGCGGCGCCGATTAGAACGTCCGCATCACACGGATGCCGTACTGACGCGGCGCGCCCGCATAGCGCAGACCGGCGCGGATCGCGGCGACATATTCCTGATCAGCCAAGTTTGTGCCGTACAGGGTCGCCGTCAGTTGATCGTGGCGCCATTCGAGCTGACCGTTCCAGATGTTGCGCGCTTCCAGCTGGTCGCCGAACGCAGGGTTCGCAAACAGCGTCGCCCATTGTTCGCCGACATGGCCGAAATTCACGCGCGGCGTCAGCGTGTCGCCGCCGGGCAAATGAAACTGGTACTGCGCGCCGATATTAAACGTGAACTCCGGCGCGTAAGTTTGCTGAGCGCCCGTGAGATTGATGCACGTCACGCTCGCCGGCCCTGTCGCCGGATCGCACGGCAGCGGCGTAGAGATGCGCGCGTCGCTCGCGAAGAAGCGGCCAAGCTCGGTG
Source organism: uncultured Terricaulis sp. (assembly GCA_964653495.1). Taxonomy (GTDB): domain Bacteria; phylum Pseudomonadota; class Alphaproteobacteria; order Caulobacterales; family Aquidulcibacteraceae; genus Vitreimonas. The sequence goes on from CAZZFE010000084.1 coordinate 5,944, forward strand.
TCGAGATAGGCAAGGCCGGCATTGATCGACAGATCGCCGAACACAGCTTCCGCCTGCGCTTCAAAGCCGGTCATGGTCGTCGTTTCCGGAACGTTGAGCAGCAGGCTGAAGAAGGTCGGAAATTGCGGGTGGCGGACCGTCACCTGGAAATTCTCGTAATCGGTACGGAACGCATTGAGCTGGGTGCGCAGGCGCCCATCGAAGAAGCCGGCCTTCCAGCCCACTTCGTACGACGTCACCGTTTCCTCATCGAACGCCGGCGGGAAGCCGATGAAATTGTTCGGCACGCTCAAGCCGCCCGGCTTGAAGCCGGTCGCCGCGAACGCATAAAGGAAATTGTTGTCGTCGACTGTCCAGTTCAACGTCACCTTGCCCGAGGTGTTCGAGAATTCCTCGCGCTGACGATACGTGCCCGTGTAGAGCGTGTGCGAGCCAACATTCGTGGTGCTGTGCTCGGAATAACGCGCGCCCACTTGCAGTTCAAAGCGCGCCGGCAAGTCGATGTTCACCTGGCCGAACACCGCTTGATTGTCGCGATAATTGTGACCCTGCAGACTGAACGTGCCGTAGATGAATTTGCCCGGCGGGAAGTAGAGATCCTCGTCCTGGAAATAGGCGCCGACCACCCACGTCAACGGCCCTTCGTCTGGAGAGATCAGATTGATTTCCTGCGACCAGATCGCGTCGTCCACTGAATTGTAGCCGCGCGCGATGCCGATGCTGGTGCCGTCGCTGTCCTCGCGCAGCATCGTGTTGCCTTCCATGTAGCTCGTCACGGAACGCAGAACCATGCCGTTGTCGAACTCGTAGTCGGCGCGCAAGCCAGAGCGCGCGAAGCGATCGATGCCGCGCATCGGCGCGTTCGAGGTCACTTCGAAAAGGTCGGTCGTCGCTGTCGCTGGGCTCGCGGGGAAGCCGCTGAGATCCATGTAGTTGATGTCGTTGGTCCAGCGCAGCGTGAGATTGTCGGTCGGTTCCCACAGCAGGCTGAAGCGGCCTGCGAAAATGCGCACGCCTTCGTCGCCGCTATATGGCCCGGTGATGTTGTAGAAGCTGTCGCGCGTATCGGCGTAGAGCGCCACGCGCGCCGCCAGATTGTCGCTGATCGGCAGATTGACCGCCGCTTGCCCGCCGAGGCTGTTGTAATTGCCGGCCTGGCCCACCGCGTAACCATGCACGCCGCCGCCGATCACGGGCGCGTTGCTGGTGATGAACACAGCGCCGCCCGTGGCGTTCGCGCCGACGAACGTGCCCTGCGGTCCGCGCAGAATTTCGATGCTGCGGATGTCGTAATACGGCTCAGCGGTGAACCAGCCCGGATTGCTGGGCACGCTGTCGCGATAGGTGATGACGCCTGTCAGCGTCTGCGAATTGGTTTCGGTTTTGCCGATGCCGCGAATGTTGAAATTCGTGCCTTGGCCAAAATAGTTCACCGTCGTCGCCGGGGTGACGAACTGCAATTGGTCCACCACCGACACGCCGGCATTGGCGAGATCCTCGCCGCTCAGCACGGTGGCGGCGATCGGCGTGCGATCAAGCCGCGTCGCCCGCCGCTCAGCGGTGACGACAATCTCTTCTGAACTCTCCGCCTCTGTCGTGTCGGTTTGCGCGTTGGCCGGCAGGCACAAGGCGATCTGTGCGGCGGCGCAAGCCGTCGCCAAGAGCATGGCTCTCATCTGCAATCCTCCCCTCACGCCGATCTTGATCGCCGACGCTTGAACAGAACTGAGCCACCGAAACGCGCCGCTGTCAACATTAACTCACCGGCGAGTGAACAATGGAGCCGGAAGGTGATGCACCGTCTCGCGCATGAGACCCCCGATGCTCGCCTGTTCGTTGAACCACGGTGTGAAACCACCCAGATGATCTGGGCCCGTCCGCTGGCGAAACAGAAGGAACACGACATGACACTCGATGCAGGCCTCGCCGCTCGTTCTGGCGTGTTCAAGATTGGCGGAGAGATTGAGATCAATCGTCTCGGCTTCGGCGCCATGCGGATCACTGGCCGTGGCATCTGGGGCGAGCCGGCTGATCGGGCCGAAGCGATCGCGACTCTGCGTCGGCTGCCGGAGCTTGGCGTCAATTTCATCGACACAGCGGAATCGTACGGCCCGCACGTCTCGGAAAATTTGATCCGCGAAGCGCTGCACCCGTATGCCGACGGCCTTCTCGTCGCCACCAAAGGCGGCCTCACACGCGACGGGCCTGACATCTGGGGCCAAGATGGCCGCCCGGAGAAACTGATCGCCGACGCGAAATCGAGCCTGAAGCGTCTCGGCGTTGAGCAGCACAAGCTTTGGCAATTGCATCGCATCGACACAAAGGTGCCGGCGCAGGAGCAATTCGAGGCGGTCAAATCGCTGATCGATCAGGGGATCATCGCGCACGCCGGTTTGAGCGAGGTGCCGGTTGAAGACATCGAAGCGGCGCGCAAAGTGTTTCCGGTCGCCACCGTGCAGAACCTCTACAATCTGGCCAACCGCCAAAGCGAAGACGTGCTGAACTATTGCGAGGCCAACAATATCGGCTTCATTCCATGGTATCCGCTCGCCGCCGGCAGCCTCGCGCGCGAAGGCAGCGTGCTGGACCAAATCGCCAAGGCGAAGAACGCCGCGCCATCGCAGATCGCCCTCGCCTGGGTTCTCAAGCGCAGCCCAGTGATGCTGCCCATCCCCGGAACCGGCAAGGTGAAGCACCTCGAAGAAAACATGCTGGGCGCGGCGATTGAGCTCAGCGCGGAAGAATTCGCCGCCCTCGATCGCGCGGGGCGCGAGGCTCAGGCCTGACAACGCGGGTTAGTGCGGCGTAAGCCATCCGAAGCTCGCGGGAGGCAGGCGCAGCCCTCCTTCGCCAAGGCTTCGGAGGGCATCCTACCCTCGCTGCGCGAGTGTAGGATGGTGCGCTCGAGAGGACTCGAACCTCCACGATGTTACTCGCTGCCACCTCAAGG
>CAZZFE010000085.1:0-8335 GCA_964653495.1 uncultured Terricaulis sp.
AAAAGGCGTTGGAATCTTCCGCCGTCGAGAAGCCCGCATACTGGCGGACCGTCCACGGCTGCTGCACGTACATCGTCGGATACGGACCGCGTCCGAACGGCGCGAGGCCGGGGAAGCCGTCGACGAAATCGAGCCCGGCGCGATCCTTCGCGTCGTAAGCCGTTTTCACCTCAACGCCTTCCGGCGTCACCCACGTGTCGCCCAGCATCGGCGCCGTGTGCGCCACATCAGGTTCGCCGAGTGCGAGTTTGGAAAAGTCGGGCAGGGTCATCGTGGAATTTCTCGCATTGCAGCCACAACGTGGCGCCATCGGTCGATGGCGGCGTCGATCCTTGTTTCGAGTGAGGGAGGGGCCGGCGTTGGCCGCCTAAGCGCTGAAGTGAGCTGAAAAATCATCGACACAACACAGGCGCCAAGGATGAAGCCGCGCGAAAAGTCGGTCACAGGCACATCAAAGCGCGGAAGTACCCAGAGCACGATTGCGAACAGGGCGAGCGCAGGCAAGGCAATCAAGAAGTTGCTCGAGAACACGCGCCCTGGGCGCCGGCGGCGCCAATCGAGCAGTGCTTGATACGCCGGGCCAAGATCGCTGGGGGAACTGGCGCGTTCCAACGCCTCAAGCGCGCGCAGTACTTCAGGCGAGAACTCACTCGTTTTCATGGTCTCGTCCCAGCAAACGCCGCGAGCGCACGCGCGTCGCCGCGGAAAGCGTTGAGATCGATCGGGCCGCTGACGCCTTGCTTGTGGCCGCGATTGTGGTGCTGCCAGATCACCCATTCGCGCTGGCGAAAGCGCGGCTCGACGCCGAGCGAGCGGATCCAGAAGCGTTCGTTGCTCATCTCGGCGAGGTGCAGATCGTGAAACTCGCGCGTGGTGTAGATCAGCGGCCGCACACCGTAATGCGCTTGCACGATGTCGAGGAACGCGCGCGCTTCGCCGACGACGTCGGTCATCGTCGGCCCGCGCCGGCAGGGGCCTTTGTGCTCGAGGTCGAGCGCTGCGGGCAGCGCGCCTTCAATGCGAGGCACCACGGCGATGAAGTTCGCTGCTTGTCGCGCGCCGGGCTGGCAGAGCGTGAAGAAATGATAGGCGCCGCGATAAAGCCCCGCCGCGCCCGCTTGCTCCCAGTTGAACGCGAAGCGTTCGTCAACGTGATCGCCGCCTTCCGTGGCCTTGATGTAAGCGAACGCCACATCGTCGGCCGCGAGCGCACGCCAATCGATCGCGCCTTGGTGCCAGGACACATCCACGCCGTGCACATAACGGCTCGCCCACGGCGTCCACCACCCGCCCGCCATGGCGATGGCGGCGGCAAACAACAAAGCAATTGCGACAAGCAATATGGACCGCCGGCGTCCTCGCCGGCCAGCAGAGGCGCCGGCCGGCGGGGACGCCGGCGGTCCATAAGGCGCCTGCGCTGTCACGGATTGCCTCCCAAGGCCGCATGCAGCGTTTTGAGTTCAGCCAGGATGTCTTGACCGACGAACACGAACTGATCGACGCCCGCGCCGCGCAGGCCTGCTTCCGCTTCGCCGGGCTTGCCCGCAAGCACGACCCACGACGCGCCAGCGCTTTTCAGCCCGCGCGCGGCGTCTTGAGCCTTCTCGGCATAGCCGGCATCCGTGCCCGTCAGCACCGCCACGCGCGCGCCGCTCTGCTTGAACGCGGCGCTCAGCGCATCGAGGTTCGCATAAGCCGCCTCCGGCTCGATCGCGGCGACGCCGCCGGCGGCGAAGGCGTTGCGCGCAAAATTGGAGCGCGGCGTGAACTCCGCCAGCGCGCCGAGATTGGCGAAGAACACCTTCGCGTCTTTCGCCTCGGCGCGTGCGCGCAGCGCTTCGAACGGCGCTGCCCATCGGATCGGCGCCAAGGCCTCGGCCTTTACATCCGCTGCGCTGAGCCCCGGTGCAGGCTTCGATGATTTGAACGCTGCCGCTTCAACCGCCGGCGGCTCGACGCCGAGCAACGGAAAGTCCGTCACGCCGGTCACCGTCTCTTTGCGCCGCGCGATCGCCGCTTCGCGTTTCACGCGTGCGTCGGCGATTTCTTTCTGAAGCACGCCGCTTTTCAGCGCCGCGACGATGCCCCCGGCGGCTTCGATTGCTTGCATCTTCGTCCAGGCCAGCTCCGCCAGTTCGCGCGTGAGCTTTTCCACGAACCACGAGCCGCCCGCCGGATCGGCCACGTGACCGAGGCGGCTCTCTTCCATCAACACGAGCTGCGTGTTGCGGGCGACGCGGCGTGCGAACGGGGTCGGGCAGGCGATGGCGTCGGTGAAGGGCAGGGTGGTGATCGCTTGCGCGCCGCCAATAGCCGCGGCGAACGTGGCGGTGGTGCCGCGCAGGATGTTCGAGTGAGAATCGTAGACCGTCATCATCCGGCGCGATGTCACCGCATGGATGCGCGCGCCGCGCTTCTCGGCGGCGACGTTCGACGCTTGCAGCACGCGCGCCCAAGTCAGCCGCAATGCACGCAGCTTCGCTGCTTCGATCAGCACGTCCGGCCCGACAGCGATGCTGAACTCGATCGTCTCGGCGGCGTCCGCCGGTGCGAGCCCGGCATCGCCCAGCGCGCGCAGGTAGAAGATGCCAGAGGCCAGCGCCGCCGCGATCTCCTGCGCTTCGGTGCCGCCAGCTTCGTGCACCGGGCGTGCATCGACGCGAATCGAGCGCGCGGCGGGCATTGTGTTCCGTACCTTCGCCGCGAATTTTGCACTCGCCGCGATGTCCGAATTGGCGATCGCGCCGGTGCGCATCAGTGTGCCGATCGGATCGAGCCCGAATGCCGTGCCCGGCGTTGCAACGCCCTTCAGCTTTGCTGCAAGCAGCTCCGCCGTCCACAATCCGGACACTCCGGCATCGAGCGAAACCGGCGCTGCTTCGATGATCACATCCGCCAGCACCAAATCGAGATCGGCCGCGTCAAGAATCGCAACGCCGCGTTCGCCGCTCGGATCGACAACAAGCTCGATGCCGCCGACGCCACCCTGCAAATCCGCGAGAATGGCGGCGTTTGTCTTCTCCGGATCGGGATGATCGAAGCTTTGGCGGATCGTCCATCCAGACGCGCCGCGAATGAAAGGCGCAGCGCCCGGCGCGCCGGAAACGTCGCTCGATGTTGCGATGTCAGGCTCGCGATAGAGCGGCTTCAGTTCGATGCCGTCCGAAGTCTTGCCAGTGAGCTTCTCCCAGCCGGCGCCTTTCAGACCTTTCTCGACTTGCGCACGCCAGTCCGCCTCGTTCGCCGGTTCACCTAGGGGGAAGTTGTGCACGCGTCGCTCCGGAGGCAGTGAAAGTGTCGCAAAGTGATTTTGGATTCAGCATCGACGCGCCGCGACGGGGTCGCTAGGCGTCATTTTGTTCCAGGAGACAATGATGGCCCTACCGCCAGTGTTCGACAAGTTGCGCCTGCCGATGGTAGGGGCGCCGCAATTCATCATTTCTCAGCCCGACTTGGTGGTCGCCCAATGCACCGCAGGCGTCGTCGGCTCGTTTCCCGCGCTCAACGCCCGCCCGCAACCTCTGCTGGACGATTGGCTCACCCAGATCAAGGAACGCCTGGCCGCCTGGGACGCCGCCAATCCGGATAAGCCCGCGGCGCCGTTCGCGGTGAACCAGATCGTCCACAAGAGCAATGATCGCCTAGAGGCGGACGTCCAATCCTGCGTGAAACACAAAGTGCCGATCGTCATCACCTCGCTTGGCGCTCGGCAGGACGTGAACGACGAGATCCATTCCTATGGCGGCATCGTGCTGCACGACATCATCAACGTGCATTTCGCCAAGAAGGCGTTGGAGAAGGGCGCTGACGGCCTGATCGCGGTGTGCGCTGGAGCTGGCGGTCACGCCGGTGGGTTGTCGCCGTTCGCGCTGGTGAGCGAGATTCGCGAATTCTTCGATGGCCCGTTGCTGCTCTCGGGCGCGATCTCGAACGGCCGCTCGATCCTCGCCGCGCAAGCACTGGGCGCGGACCTCGCTTATGCTGGCTCGGCCTTCATTGCGACGAAAGAGGCCAACGCCGTCGATGGCTACAAGCAGATGATCGTCGATAGCTTTGCGGAGGACATCGTCTATACGAACCTCTTCACCGGCGTGCACGGCAATTACCTCAAGGGCTCGATCGTGGCTTCCGGCCTCGATCCGGCGAATTTGCCGGAGAGCGATCCGTCGAAGATGAATTTCGGCTCCGGCGGCAACACCAAGGTGAAAGCCTGGAAGGACGTCTGGGGCGCGGGCCAAGGCGTCGGCGGCGTGCATGAGATCGTGCCGACGCATGATCTCGTCGCACGCTGGAAGCGTGAGTACGACGAGGCAAAAGCGCGGATTTGCGCGCGTTAATCCCCGCATTTCCCGCGCCGCGCAGGCGCGCGACGAACTTTGTTCGGTAAAAAAATCACACACTTGAGCGCGCGGCGCTCAGGTGCGCGCCGGCAATCAATCCGACCGGGTAGGCGTCGCCCATAAGCTCCTCATCAACACGAGGAGCACATGTCCGACACGCCCATTGCCTCAAAACCCGCGATCGACTCGCTGACGCTGAAAAGCGCCGCCGCAATCGCCATCGCCGCCGCGGCTGATCGCCTTGGCGTGATCTTGCCGGAAGGCGCGGCGCACGAACTCGCCAACGCCTTCATCGATCTTGTCGTCACGCTCGGACTCATCGGCGTCGCCATCGGCCGATCCCGCGCCCGCGGCCCCATCGTCTAACAACGGAGAAACGAAAATGCGCAAACCTCTGCGCGTGCTGGCGCTTGCCTGCGCGCTTGCTCTCACCCCGGCGTGCGCCTCGGTCCAAGCGGCCGCGCCACGGTTTGAGAATCCCATCGCCGCCGCGCGCACCATCGACCAGCGCGCTTATGCGATCCTCAACTCGTACGCAGCCGTGATCGAGGAAGCGACCGACATGGTTCGCGATCCGGCGACACCGTTCGCGTTCAAACGGGCGCTCGGCCAAGCCGAAGCCGCAGCCACGCCGGCGGCGGAAACGCTGAACATCGCCGTGACCGCCTACATCCGCGCCCAGGCCGATTTCGACGCCGCCACCAGCGAAGGCCAAGCGCCGCTCGAACGCGCCAGCACCGCGCTCGCCATCGCCGCGCGCCGTCTCGCCGAAGCGTCGCTCGCCGCCCAGGCGCCGATCAGCGAACTCGAAGACCTCGTCCGCGCGCGTCGCGGCTAACGGAGAACCGATCCATGAACGCTCTCATGCTGCAATTGCAGATGCTGCTCGCCGCGCTCTCGGCCTTCCTGCCGCTGGTGCCGAACGAAAAGCGCGGCCGCGCCGGCGAGATTCTCGATGTCGCCGCCAAGGCGCTCGCCGCCGGTGGTTCGGTTGCGACCAACCTCGATGACCTTGCATTGAAGCTCTCCGACATCCGCGCCGAGGTGGAGGCGATGGTCGCCGCTGGCCGCGCCGCAACGCCGGAAGAACTGGACGCCTCGATGACGCGCGTCCGCACAGCGTCCGCCGCGTTCCGCGCGGCGTTGCGAACGGCCGAGCAGGGCGGCTGAGCCCGCTTGGCCCGCGGGGCGGCGTCGGTGCGCGCGGAGACGATCCTCCCCGCTCGTCTTGACGATGCGCAATTGACCTTGGCGCCGCCCCGCTCTTTTCTCCGACGATGAGCACCCACATCCTCGCCATCGACCAGGGCACGACCTCCACCCGCGCGATCGCGTTCGACTTGTCGTTCACGCCGCGCGCGGTGGCGCAAATGGAGTTCACGCAGCACTATCCCCATCCCGGTTGGGTCGAGCACGATCCGGAGGAGATCTGGACGAAGACGCTGCAAGTCTGCCGCGATGTGATCGAGAAGGTCGGCGGCGCAAGCGCCATCGCCGCCATCGGCATCACCAACCAGCGCGAGACGACGATCGTCTGGGATTGCAAGACCGGTGAACCGGTGCATCGCGCGATTGTCTGGCAAGACCGCCGTACCGCCGATCGCTGTGCGGCGTTGCGTGAAGCGGGCGAGGAGGCGCGCGTTCAGGCCGCCACTGGCTTGCTGCTCGACCCGTATTTCTCCGCAACCAAGATCGATTGGATTCTCAATCAAAAGCCCGATTTGCGCGCCCGCGCTGAAGCTGGCGAATTGGCGTTCGGCACCGTGGATACGTTTCTGACCTGGCGGCTCACCAATGGCCGCGTCCACGCGACCGACATCACCAACGCCGCGCGCACACTTGTGTTCGACATCAACAAGCGCGCCTGGAGCGATGAGCTTTGCAAGTTGCTCGGCGCGCCGCACGCGCTGTTGCCGGAGGTGAAGGCCTGCGACGCGCAGTTCGGGGAAACCGAGCCTTCATTGTTCGGCCGCGCCATTCCAATCAGCGGCATGGCCGGTGATCAGCAGGCGGCTCTGTTCGGGCATGGTTGCTTCAGGTCTGGGCTCGCGAAAGCGACGTTCGGCACCGGCTGTTTCCTGGTGATGAACATGGGCGGAACGCCGCCGCGTTCGGCGCACCGCTTGCTGGCGACGATCGGCTACCAGACGACGGACGAACTCGCTTACGCGCTCGAAGGCTCGATCTTCTCCGCCGGCGCGACGATGCAATGGCTGCGCGATGGCTTGAAGCTGATCAACAACTCGGCCGAGTCCGAGGCGATCGCCGCGTCGTTGCCGGATAATGGCGGCGTTTATCTCGTGCCGGCGTTCGCGGGCCTCGGCGCGCCGCAGTGGAATGCGGAGGCGCGCGGCGTCATCGCCGGGCTCACGCGCGATTCCAGTTCGGCGCACTTCGTCCGAGCTGGCTTGGAAGCGGTGGCGTACCAAACGCGCGATCTGTTGCAGGCGTTGAAGGCGGATGGCGCTGAACTGAACGCGCTGCTCGTCGATGGCGGCATGACCGCGAATGCCTGGGCGATGCAATTCCTGGCTGATATCTGCGACGTCGAAGTGGCGCGGCCGGCGTTCCAAGAGGTCACCGCTCTGGGCGCGGCCAAGCTCGCGGCGCGCGGGGCAGGGTTGAAGGTCGAGGCGCAGCGCGGGCAGGGCGAAACCCGAATCTGGCGCCCGGCCATGGACGCTGCGACCCGGGATCGGTTGTGCGCCGGCTGGGCCTCGGCGGTGCGCGGCGCGCTGGCGGTTGCAGGGCCATGAGTTGCGCGGCGCGCCACATCAGCGTAATGCCCCGCTTCCCCGGGCCGAACCGCCCGATTGGGAGCTCGTAGCTCAGTCGGTAGAGCATCTGACTTTTAATCAGGGGGTCGCGGGTTCGAATCCCGCCGAGCTCACCACCCCACCACCCATTTGACCGCTGGGTATTGTGACGTTGAGGCCACGCCAGGGGGCAAATGCCCGCCTGAACGGCGTTGTGCGCTCGCGCCTCGGAAAATCCCGGTTAGATTGCCGGCGCGAAACAATTCATGCGCGCCCGAAATCACGAGCGCTGGCGCTTTTCAGCCGCAGGGGCATGAGGGGACGGGGGCCGTGTCGGGGGACGCGGCCCCTTTTCGTTCCAGGGCCGCATCAAAGGGCGGCAAAAAGTCAACGCCCAGCGCGAAAAGCGCGCACCTGCATGGGCTTTAATGGACTTCACCAATTGACTGCGCCAGATTGCGGTTAACTCGCGCGGGGGACTCGCCGCGGGATGGTTGGCGTCGCCAACGATCTCTCGGTCCCGGCTAGAGCGGAATGAGAAAGAAACGCCCTCGGCGGCAAGCCTCGGCTGAGGAGCGGGCACTGGGGACCAAATCACTTGAGAGGGGTGAATATGAAATCGATCACCAAGACGTTCGCACTTGCTGCCTTGATGGCTGGCGCGTCGGGCGTCGCGAACGCGACTGAAGGCTGGTACGGCCGTATCGACGCCGGCCAATCCTTCGAAAACGAAGCTGAGTTCAAGGGCATCGGTTCCGCCGAATTGGGCGATGATTGGAGCCAACACCTCGGCCTCGGCTACGCCTTTGCCAACGGCTTCCGTCTCGAAGGCGAAGCCGCGCACCGCTACAACGACTTCGAAGTTTCGCCGGGCGTTGTCTCGAGCGGCGAAATCCAAGCGTGGTCGGTGATGGCCAACGCCTACTACGATTTCAATCGTGGCGGCACGTTCGAGCCGTATGTCGGTCTCGGCATCGGCATGACGCGCGCTGACATCCAAGCGTCGAACGCGGCTGCGCCGTTCGTGAACCTGAACGACACCGACTCGGTGCTTTCGTATCAAGGTCTCGCTGGCGTCGCGATCGGCATCTACGAGAACGTCGATCTCGACATCGGCTATCGCTATCTGCGCGCTGACGACGTTTCGACGCGTGGCGTGCTGAACGCGAACCTCAACAACGGCTTCAAGACCGATTATTCGCACCAAGCCGTGACGGTTGGTCTGCGTTGGCAGTTTGC
>CAZZFE010000086.1:0-8280 GCA_964653495.1 uncultured Terricaulis sp.
ATCAAACCAGGGCTCCGCCGAAATCGGTCGGGGCCCTTTCGTGTTTCTGAGACTCCCGACCGCGATCGGCGCCGCCCGCCACCGGAGGAGAGCACGATGAGCACCGATCAGCCGCCACAACACGCCGCGCGCGTCCGCGTAAGACCGGCGACCAATGACGATTACGATGCGCTGTGTCCGTTGTTCGCCGAACTCGACCGGTTGTGCGTCGGTGACGAGAATGGCGGTGACCTTGCCCGCGCGTGGCGCGGGGATCGGGTTGAATGTCTTCATCGCTTCGACGACGAGCACGGTTTGGCCAGCGGTGACGGTGTCGCCCACCTTCACGAACGTCGGCGCGCCAGGCTCGGGCGAGAGATAGGCGGTGCCGACCATCGGCGAGGGCACCATGCCCGGGTGCGCGGCGGCGGCCTTGCCAGCATCAGCGGCAGGCGCGGCGGGCGGCGGCGCGGCGGGCGCGGCGATCGCGGCAGGCGCGGCGGCGACGTGGTGCACGACCGGTGCGGCGGCGACGGTCATCGTGCGCGCGAGGCGCAGGCGCAGCTCGCCATGTTCGACCTCGATTTCGGAAAGGCCGGTGTCGCTCAGGATCGCCGCCAGTTCGCGGACGAGCGCGGGATCGACGCCATTGGTTTTCTTGTCGCTCATGGGCGCGGGTTTCCTGCTCACTCTTATTTGCTTTCTTGTGCGAGGGCGGCGGCCGCGGCCACGGCCAGCGCGTAGGATTGAGCGCCGAAACCCGAGATCACGCCTTTCACGGCGCCCGAGATCGTCGACACATGACGAAACGGCTCGCGCGCGGCGGGGTTGGAGAGATGGGTTTCGATCACTGGAATGGAGATGGCCTTGATGGCGTCGTGCAGCGCCACGGAGGTGTGAGTATAGGCGCCGGCGTTGAGAACGACGGCGGCGGCTTTGTCCTTAGCCTCGTGCAGCCAGTCAACCAATTGCCCTTCAACATTTGATTGCCGGAACACGATCGTCTGGCCGTGCTTGGCGGCCTCCGCCACGCACAGGGCCTCTATGTCGGCAAGGGTTGAGCGCCCGTAAATCTCGGGCTCCCGGGTCCCCAATAGGTTCAAATTGGGGCCGTTTAGGACGTAGATCGGCTTGGGCATGTCGCTCGTGGGTCAGCCTTGCGTGAGGGCGTGTTGCACCCCGCCCGCCCGGCGCTTAAGTCGGGACGGATAGGAAGGCCGATGCGACTGACCGTCAATGGCGAAGTGAGGGATGTCCCCCCGGGGGCGACGCTTGTCGATCTGCTCGCCTCGCTGGGGATCGAGGGCAAGCGCGTGGCGGTAGAACGCAACCTTGAAATCGCCCCACGATCGCTGTGGCCTGAGATCGCACTGGCCGACGGCGACCGGCTGGAGATTGTGCAATTTGTGGGGGGCGGGTGATGGGCGACGCACTGCCAGCGGCCTATCGTTGGTTTCTCCTGAAGGGCCTCACGGACTGGACACCGTGGCACCTTGAAGACGACCCGATAGCGGCGAAGGCGCCTACCAATTTCGAGCGAAGCAAATACTTCCAGGATCAATGCAAGATCGAGACCGGCGCCGACTTTGACTTCTACCTCTTCGCTCGTCGGCAGGACCGAGAGGATTTTGCCTTCTTCATCTGCAGGCCTGACGGTCAGATCGAAGATTCAACCATCACAATACATCTCTCATTCAGCGGGCGGCTGGAGTTCACGAAAGGTGCGCTGTCGCGTCCTGAAGGCGACGACAAGGTCTCCTTCATTCAGTGGATACGTACAGTCGCGACTGAGGACATGCAGGACTGGATCGAAGATTTTGAAGCTCATCCTGACCTCTACTAGCCAATCCAACAGAAGTGCGAGTGAATGACCGACTCCCCGCTCACCATCGCAGGCAAGAGCTATTCCTCTCGCCTCATCATCGGCACCGGCAAGTACAAATCCTACGCCGAAAACGCCGCCGCGCTTGAAGCGAGCGGTGCGGAGATTGTCACGGTCGCGGTGCGGCGGGTGAATTTGAGCGATCCGACGAAAGAGCGGCTCACCGATCACATCGATCCGAAGAAGGTGATGTTCCTGCCCAACACCGCCGGCTGCTACACCGCCGACGAAGCGCTGCGCACGCTACGGCTCGCGCGCGAGGCGGGCGATTGGAAGTTGGTGAAGCTCGAGGTGCTCGCCGACCAGAAGACGCTCTATCCCGATATGGAAGAAACGCTCGCCGCCGCGAAAGTGCTCGTCGCCGAGGGCTTTCAGGTGATGGTCTATTGCAGCGACGATCCGGTGTATGCGCGCAAGCTTGAGGACGCTGGCTGCGTGGCGATCATGCCGCTCGGTTCGCTGATCGGCTCCGGCCTCGGCGTGCAGAACCCGGTGAACATCCGCCTGATCGTGGAGCAAGCGCGCGTGCCGGTGATCATCGACGCCGGCGTCGGCACCGCGAGCGATGCGGCGATTGCGATGGAGCTTGGCGTCGATGGCGTGCTGATGAACACAGCAATCGCCGAAGCGAAGGACCCGATCCGCATGGCGCGGGCGATGAAGCACGCCGTCATCGCCGGCCGCGAAGCCTATCTCGCCGGGCGGATGGGCAAGAAGAAATACGCCGATCCATCGAGCCCGCTGGGCGGGCTGATTTAGCCCGTTCGTCGCAAAGGCGGCCGCTCGCGTCTTAGTGTGTTGCGGGGCTTGGCGCTGATCCCTAGGGCGGTGGCATGAGTTTTCGCGCCGCCATCCTCGCCGTTTTCTGTCTGTCCTCCTGCGCTGCCGAGCCGGACCATCGCGCCGAGGTGCTGGCGCGCATCGCGGCGGAAGAGGCGCAGCCGCCGGTCGTGGTGAGCGACGAGACCATCCGCACCATCGAGAGCCGCATCGAGATGCCGCCAAGCGCGCGGCCGCTGGCGGAGTATGATCGCTATTATTCCGGCGTGCGCCTCAGCGGGCGCGAGGGCGTGCACGGCGTGCTACTGTTGCGCGAGACATTCGCCCACGTGAACCGCGGCGCCATGGCGCCGGTAGAGGGTATGGCCAACGTCTATCGCGGCGATGCTGATTCAATGCCGCTTGTCGCCGACGGCGGCTGCTCGGTGGTGACGCTCTATTTCGATCTCGCGTCGCAAGAATTCGTTGAGCTGCACCGCGAAGGGCTCAGCATCGAGCGCGCCCGCGCCGTGTGCAACGGCCTCGCTTAGCGCGGACGGTTCGGACTATCCGGCAGCCATTGCGGACGCTCGTCTGCGTTCGCGACAGCTTCCGTCAGCGCGAAATAGAAGCGATGAAAATCCGCCTGCGCCTGGAAATCGATCGGCGTTGTGATGTCGTCTTGCGGCGCGTGATAGCGGTTCTGGTACCAGTCGCGATACGCGGCGGCAGCTTCGGTATTCGACGCATCAAAGCCGAACAGGAAGCTCACTGCCGGCACGCCACGCTCCATGAACGGCCAATGATCCGTGCGGCGCAACAGGCCGCGCTCTGGCTCAAGATCAGGGCGCACCTCAATGCCCATGGGGCCGGCGACATCACGCACGGTTTGGCCGAGCGTTGAATCGTTGAGCCCGAGCGTCGTGAGGATCGTCAGCGGATAGAGCGGCCGCAGCTGATCGAGATTGAGCACCGCGATCGGCGCCGGCGCGTTTGGCGTTGGGTTTGCCGCAAGCCAACGCGAGCCCCAAAGGCCTTTCTCCTCGGCCGTCACCGCCGCCAAGATCACCGGGCGGCGAAAGCCTTGCCCGCGCCGTGCGTCGGCGAAGTTGATGAGCGTGGCGACATACGCCGCGTCATCGAGCGTGCCGTTGTAGAGCCCGTCGCCGTTCACCGGCGTGCCATAGCCGTATCCATCGAGGTGCGCGATGAGCAGCACTGGTTCATCCGCCAGCGCCGGATCGGTGCCTGGCAGAACCGCGAGCACGTTGTCGGATGTGTACTGCCGTTCGCGCGTGGCGAAGCGCGCCTGCAGGCGTGCGGGAATATCAAACGACGCCATTGCTTCGCCGCGTCCGCCGCGCGCGAGGATGTCGGCGCCATTCTGGTCGCTCATATTGGCAATCTCGATGAACGCGTCGGCGTTGAGACGCAGCGACGGGATCGTGTGCGGTCGCGCCGAGATGGTGGCGAGCGTCACCGTGCGTGCATAGGCGAGGGGCCAGCGCGGTGGTTCGAGCGAAAACGCCATGTCGTCGACTGTGATGATGCCCACGGCGCCGGCTTCGGTGGCGGCGGCGAGCCGTGCTGCGCCGGTGGTTTGCCCAGTGCGGCGTGCGCCGAAACACACGACGATCGCGCCGCGCACGTTTGTCATGTCCGATGGCGCGCAATAGCCGCGAAACGCCAGCGGCGCGTCGAGCGTCGCGGGCAGGCTCCAACTGGCTTGCACGGAGATATCGTGCAGGAAGCGCAGCGGGCGCGGCATGCCGTTGGAATGGTCGTAGGCGATGTGGAAGGACGTGCCTTCGCTGATCACCTCGACGTCGGTGAAAGCAATGCGTTGGAAGAACGTGCCGTTGTCGCCCGCCGGCGTCAGGCCGGCTTGTTCGAAGCGATCGGCGACATACGCCGCCGCGCGGTCATAGCCGGGCGAGCCGGTGTCGCGGCCTTCCATCGCATCGTTGGAAAGCGCCTCGGTGGTGCGCCACCAGGCGGCGGTTTGCGCATCAATCTGCGGCGAGGCGCACGCCGTGAGCGCGCACGCAACGATGGTGGCGAACAGGTTGCGCATGCTCAACGCGCCCGCCCGCCGCGCCGGACTTCGCGCGAGACTTCACGCAGGCGTGCGTCGAGTGCGTCGCGGTTGAAGCCGCCTTGCACCAATTCTCCGTTGATCATGAAACCGGGCGTGCCGGTGATTTGCATGTTCTGCGCGTGGGCGATGTTCTCTTGTAGCAGCGCGGTGATGTTTGGGTCGTCCATGGCGCGGCGCATGCGCGGAACGTCAACGCCGGATTGGCGGGCGATGTTGTCGATCTGCGCGCTTGTCAGCTCACCACGGAAGCCCATCAGTGCGGCGTGGAATTGCAGGTATCGGCCTTGCGGCATGGAGGCGAGCGCGGCGCGCGCGGCTTCAACCGATTCCGGAGAAAGGATAGGCAGCTCCTTGAATACCACGCGAATGTCGCGCCGAGTTCGGATGAGATCGTTCACCCATTCGTACGCCGCGTGGCAGTACGGGCAGCGATAATCGTAGAACTCGACGATGGTGATCGGCGCGTCAGATGGGCCGATGCTGAAATCGCGACGATCATGCTCGATCTCGACGCGGCGCTGCGCGGCGACGCGGTCAGCGAGCGAGTCCAGCGCCTCTTGGAGCACGTCGGGATTGTCGACCAGATATTGGCGCACGACGGCGCGGATTTCAGCCTGTTCCTGAGCGTTGAAGCTCTGCGCGGCCGCCGGTGCGGCGAGCGCGAAAGTGGCGGCCAGCGCTAACAAGGGGGCGGCAAAAAGCGTGCGTAACATCATCGCCGTCAGATGGCCGCTTTCCGCGGGCCCCGCAAGCTCTCGCTCCCGCGCAGGGCGCGGCGACTAGCTGCGCTGACGCCGCCCGCCGTTCTGCTCCATCATGTCGCGCACCTCGTGGCTCGAGAACGTGGCGATGTCGGTGGCGCGTTGGAACGAGGGCGTGTTGCGTGGCAGCGTGCGGCGGGCGCGTTCGGCGAAGCTGAGCGCGGCCGGGAAATTCCCGCGCGTATAGTTCGCCTCGGCCGACGCCAATTCAGCCATCGCCGTTTCGCCCTTGGCGTCGCGGGCTTCGGCCAGCTCGCTCCAGGCCAGCGAGTTCAGCGGCTCGATGCGGACGACGCCGTTCAGCAGCGTGATCGCCTCATCGATCGTGGAGCGATCATCGGCGAGTGCGCGGGCGAGGTTGAGCATCAGCAGCGGCTGATCGTGCGTGAGTTCCACCGAGCGGCGATGGTACGGTACGGATTCGGCGATGCGGCCGCTCTCGTAGAGCATCTGGCCCATCAGCTCTTGGTAGTACGGATTGTTCGGCTGTTCGGCCATGAGCGAGTTGAGTTCGGTGCGCGCCAGGTCCATCTGCGCCGTGCGATAATAGGCGATGGCGCGGGCGTAGCGCGCGTCCGCCGATTGATCGCTGACGGGATAGCGCGCGAGCGTTTGGCCTTGCGTCTGCAGGAAGCCGATGAGTTTGGCTTGCATGGTGCGGAAACGCGCCATGTCCTCGGGTGAATCGACCGCGCTGTAGTGTTCAGCGCGTTCGGCGCCGACGCGCAGCGCTTCAACGCGATCCGATGAGAAGGGGTGCGTGAGGATGTAGGGCGGAGCGCGCCGCATCGCGAATTCGTAGCGGCGGAAATTGTTGTTGAAGAAGTCGATCAGGCCTCTGCCCGATTGACCGGTGCTTTCCAGATAATCGAGCGCGGCTTGATCTGAGGCGCTTTCCTGCACCTGCGTGTGGCGCACGAAATTGCCCATCGCGAACGCTTGCGAACCGGAGATGAGCGCCGCGCCTGCTTGCGGCGCGCCGGCGGCGATCGCGAGCACGCCGAGGCCGATCGAGATCAGCGCCGGGCCCATGGCTTGCTGTTGCGCTTCGGCGGAGCGGGCGAGGTGGCCGCCGGCGATGTGGCCGGTTTCGTGCGCGAGCACGCCCTTCAGTTCGTTCGGCGTGCGCGCGGCGAGGATGAGGCCGGTGTGCACGAAGATGTTCTGACCGCCCGAGACGAACGCGTTCACCTCGTTCGAGCCGATGATGTACATCGACACGTCATCGGGATTGAGGCCGGCGGCGCGCCAGAGCGGCGTCGAATAATCGCGCAGCGTCTGTTCGATCTCCGCGTCGCGGATGACGCCCTGCGCGGCGGCGGGCGGCGCGGCGAACAAAGCGCACGCAGCGACGGCGCCGATCGCCATCACCGCTTTGTGGCGCAAGCCGTTGAACAAACCCTGGTTCGTGCTGGGCGCGTTCATGCCGCCTCCTTCAAGTGGCCACACGTCCCCGCGCGCCATCGAGGCGTTGAAGCCCCGTTTTGCGGCGGGAACATGGCCGGCAAGGTTAGCGCCACTTTAGACGCTGACTAGCTGCCCTTCTTCGCCCAACGGCTGAAACGCGAAAGGAAACGGTCGCGCCGCTCCTGATCGGGTTCATAGGCCACGTCTGGAACTGGCTCGGGCGCTGGTTCGGGCTCCGGCTGCGAAGTGGCGAGCACGACGACTGGCTCCGGCTCGCGGACGGGCTCCGGCGCGCGTTCGGCTGCGACCGGCGCTTCGTACGCTGGCTCGTCCTCGGCGGCCGCTTCCTCAACGCGCGGTGCGCGCTCAGGGCGCGGCGGGCGCTGTGACGGCTCGGGGCGGGGCGAGAGGTGCTTGAGATCGCCGCTGACGAAATCGAGCCATTCGCCGCCATCAACCTCGAACGTGCGGCGTCCGCGGCCACGACGGCGGCGCTTGCGGCGGCCGCGATCTTCGTTGTTGGCGGCAGCGGCTTGCGCTTCCGGACGCGGCGTCTGCTCGCGCGCTTCAGCGACGGCTTCGCCGCCTTCCTCATCGCGACGGCGCTTGCCGCCACGGCGTCCTCGACGGCGGCGACGACGGCCATCGCCATCCTCGCGCTCGCCACGTTCGCTGCGTTCGCCTTCTTCGGTCTCGGCGTCCGCTTCGACCTCTTCTTCCTCGTCTTCGATCGCGTCGGGCTCTTCTTCCTCGACCACGCGCGGCTCAGGGCGGCGCGATTGCTGACGGCCGCGCGGCGCCTCTTCAGCGACCTCGTGCTCGTCATCGAAGCTCACATCGCCGCTGGCGCGGATTTCGAACTCGGGCGGAGCAAGACCCGCGCCGGCCGACACGCGGATACGCACGTGACGATTGGCTTCCATCGTCGCCAGCGTCTCGCGCTTTTCGTTCAGTAGGTAGAGCGCCACCTCGGCGGCGGCGCGCGCCTCAACCAGCTGGCCCTTGCTCTTGGCGGCGCATTCATCGAGCGCACGCAGCAGCGCAAGCGCGGCGCTCTCCACCGAACGCACGCGGCCTGCGCCTTGGCAGTGCGGGCAGACGTGGCTGGTGCCTTCAAGAACGCCGGTGCGGCGGCGCTGACGCGACATTTCCAGCAAGCCGAAGCCGCTGATCTTGCCCATCTGCACGCGGGCGCGGTCGAAGCGGAGATTGTCCTTCATCCGCTTCTCGACGGCGCGATCGTTTTTGTTCTCCTCCATGTCGATGAAGTCGATGACGATCAGGCCCGCGAGGTCGCGGAGACGCATCTGGCGCGCGGCTTCGTCGGCCGCTTCCAGGTTCGTTTTGACGGCCGTTTGCTCGATATTGCGTTCGCGCGTGGCGCGGCCGGAGTT
>CAZZFE010000087.1:0-7724 GCA_964653495.1 uncultured Terricaulis sp.
CTGCAGCAGGCGGTTCCAGCAACGGCCCGCGCGCGCGACGGCGTTTTCGCTGTCGATGTTGATGGCGCGATCGAAATCCTCGCGCGCTTGGCCGTATTCTTCGTAGCCCTGCTTCGCCGCGCCGCGCTGTGCATAGGCCGCCGCGAGCCGTCCATCGGCGGCGATCGCGGCGTCGTAATCCTGCACAGCGCGCGAAACATCGCCCCAGCGCAAACGCAGATTGCCGCGAATGAGGTGCGCTTGGCCAAGCAGATCGCCGCGTTCGATCACCGCTTCCACCAAGGGCTCTGCCGCCTGCAGCTGCCCGCTCTCGATCAGGATCGCCGCTTTGCCGAGTTGCGCAGCGCTCTGCTCCGGCGCGATGGCGAGCGCGGCGTTGAAATCGGCGAGCGCCTGAGTTGGCTCGCCACCCGCACGGCGCAACTCTCCGCGCTGCGCCAACGCGTCGGCGCGCACGGCCTGGTCGATTTCGGCGATATCGAGCAATTGCGAACACGCGGTTTCGCGCTCACCGGCGTCGCGGCGCTGATCCGCGCATTCGGCGGCGAGGCGCCCGCTCGGGTCCTCCGGCTGCGAGGGCTGGATGAGGTCACACGCCGCCAAGCCAAGCGCCAAACCCGCGCCGACAAGCCAAATCCGCCGCATGCGCCACCCTCCTCAACGTCAATCTAGACCCGCAAGCGTCCCCGCGCCTATGGTCCGGCCTAGCTAACAGGGAGCGCGCGCGTGGCCAACCTCTTCGACCTTACCGGCAAAACCGCCATCATCACCGGCTCTTCGCGCGGTATCGGCAAGGCGATCGCCCACCGCTTGGCGGAGCACGGCGCGAACGTGGTGATTTCTTCGCGCAAGCAGGATCAGTGCGCGGAAGCGGCGGGCGAGATCAACAAGGCCGTGGGCCGCACTGCCGCGATCGCCATCGCCGCCAACATCGCCGCCAAGGAAGCGCTGCAAAACCTCGTCGATGAAACCATGAAAGCGTTCGGCCACATCGACATCTGCATCTGCAACGCCGCGTCCAATCCCTATTTTGGCCCGCTCGGCGGCATCAGCGACGAGCAATTCACCAAGGTGCTGCAGAACAACATCATCTCCAATCACTGGCTCATCAATATGTGCGCGCCGCAGATGCGCGCGCGCCGGGATGGCGCGGTGATCATCATTTCTTCCGTGGGCGGATTGCGTGGCTCACCGTTCATCGGCGCCTACGACATTTCGAAGGCCGCCGACATGCAACTCGCCCGCAACCTCGCCAGTGAGTACGGGCCGGACAATGTGCGCGTGAACGCGATCGCGCCGGGCCTGGTGAAAACCGATTTCGCCAAGGCGCTGTGGGACAATCCACAAATCCTGGAGCGTTACCTGGAGCGCGCCCCCCTGCGTCGCATCGGCGACCCGGACGATATCGCCGGCATGGCGGTTTTGCTGGCGTCCAAGGCCGGCGCCTTCATCACCGGCCAAACCATCGTCATCGACGGCGGCCAAACTTCGGTTTGACCGCAGCCGGGTGGTTTACCCTCCGACGGGCGGCGGCTACCTTCCGCGCCCGGTGAGGGAGACGCGTGCATGAAATACGGTTCACTGATCGTCGCGGCCACTTTGCTTTTGAGCGGCTGTTCGATGGTCCGCGGTCTCTGGCCGTTCGGCGACGATGAGCCCGAACCGACCCGCATCGAAGCGCCCGCGCAAGGCCCACTCGGCGGCTTCGCCGCGTTCGCGAACCCACCCTTGAGCCCCGCCGCGCTGACGGCGCACGTTGAGCGCTTGGCGTCCGATGAATTCGAAGGCCGCGCACCCGGCACGCGCGGCGAAGAGCTCACCGTCGATTACATTTCGCGCGCCTTCGCCGCCATCGGCCTGCAACCGGGCAATAACGGCTCGTGGACGCAAGACGTGCCGATCGCCACCGCGACCGTGACCAACAACCCAACGCTCCGCCTCGGCGAAACCGGCTACGCGTTCGGCACAGATTTCGTGGCATGGACGAAGCGGCTCGAGCCTTCGACGTCGATCCAGAACGCGGAACTCGTGTTCGTCGGCTATGGCATCGTCGCGCCGGAGAACAGCTGGAACGATTACGCCGGCATCGACGTGCGCGGCAAAGTCGTCGTCATCCTGATCAACGATCCGGATTTCGACACCGGCGACGATCGCGGCTTCGGCGGTCGCGCCATGACCTATTACGGTCGCTGGACTTACAAGTTCGAGGAAGCGGCGCGCCAAGGCGCCGCCGGTGCGATCATCGTGCATGAAGACGCCGCCGCCGCTTATGGCTGGGGCACGGTGCAATCGTCATGGTCCGGCCCGCAGGTGGATTTGCTGCGCGCCGATCGCGGCGCCTCGCGTGTCGCGGTTGAAGGCTGGATCCAGAACGGCGTCGCGCAATTGCTGTTCCAGCGCGCCGGCCTGAACTTCGCCGCCGAACGCGCCCGCGCGCAGGCGCGCACGTTCACACCGGTGTCGCTGCGCCAGCGCATGTCGATCAATCTCGAAACCACGATCACCGAAAGCCGCTCGCGCAACGTGATTGGCGTGCTGCCCGGCACGGCGCGGCCACAGGAAGCCGTGCTCTACAGCGCGCACTGGGATCACCTTGGCCGCTGCACGCCTGTGAACGGCGACGACATCTGCAACGGCGCTTACGACAACGCCACCGGCACCGGCGGCTTGATCGAACTCGCCCGGCGCTTTGCCGGCGAGCCGCGCACGCAGCGTTCGCTGGCGTTCATCGCCTTCACCGCGGAAGAATCCGGCCTGCTCGGCTCGGCCTATTACGCTGACCATCCCGTGTTCGCGCCGGCTGACACCGCCGCCGCGATCAACATGGACGGGCTTTCGATCTCAGGCCCCTCGCGCGACATCATCGTCGTCGGCTACGGGCAGACCAATCTCGATCAGATGCTGGCGCGCGCCGCCGAGGGCCAACGCCGTGTGGTGACGCCGGAACTCTATCCCGAACGCGGCAGCTTCTATCGCTCGGACCATTTCAATCTGGCCAAGATCGGCATCCCGGTGCTCTACACCGGCGCCGGCAGCGATTTGTACAATGGCGGCCTCGCCGCTGGCCGCGCGTGGTCCGACGCTTACATCTCGCAGCGTTATCATAAGCCCGACGACGAACTCAGCGCCGATTGGGACATGACCGGCGCCATGCGCGATCTGCAATTGCTGCACGATGTCGGCCGCCAAGTGGCGGACAGCAACACCTGGCCGGAATGGGGCGCGCGCAGCGAATTCCGCCAGCGGCGCTTGCAGTCTCGCGCGGGACGATAAACGCTCGCGTCTCGTCGGGCGGCTGAAAGATTCGGGGGAATAGATGCGCGTACTCGTCTCGCTCGTGGCGCTTGCTCTGATGACGACAAGCGCCGTGGGGCAAACCTCTGGCGCGCAAAACCTCGCCGGCGCGGTTAGCGCGCGCACGCCGCGCGTGTCGTTCCAGGTTCAAATGGAAGCGGGTGAGATCGTCACGCTGACGACATCCGCCGCCAATCTCGACACCGTGCTCACGCTGAACGATCCGCGCGGCCAGCGCGTCGCCGAAAACGACGATGTGCAGCAGGGTGTCCTCACATCGCGCATCGTTTATGTCGCCCGCACCACGGGCCGCCATACGGCAATCGTCAGCGGCTTCGACAACGCCACCGGCCCGTTCGAGCTCAACATCACGCGCGGCCTCGATGTCGGCCTTTCGGCCGCCGCGCGCACGCTCCGCGAGGAGCGCCTTTCGTTCGACGCCAACCGCCGCGAGTTCCGCTACCCGGTGGATCTCAACGACGGCGATATCTTCGTCGCCTCCACCTTCGCGCTGACCGAAAACCTCGACACCACACTCACGCTCAGCGGCCCCGACGGCGCGATCCTCGCGCAGAACGATGATCGCGGCGATGGCACGCTGAACTCGCAGCTGATCTTCGAAGCCGCCCGCGCCGGCCGCTACGAGGTCGTCGTCAGCACTTATGGCGGCGAAGGCCAGGGCGATTTCGCGCTTTCTCTGGCGACGGATCCGAATGCGGAGGCGCCGTTCAACTTCGCCACCATCGAAGGCACGGAAATCGCCCGCTACGAAGGCGAATTGAACGCCACGCAGACCTCGCGCGCGTACACGATCAACCTCGCCGCCGGGCAGACGCTGCTCGCCGTCGCCGACACCACCAGCGGCAATCTCGACACCGTGCTGCGCCTCAGCGGCGCGGATGGCTTCCCCGTGGCGCTGAATGATGATCGCGGCGACGGCTCGCTCAATTCCGCCTTCGCGTACACCGCCCCGCGCGCCGGGCGCTATCTGCTAGAGATCAATCGCTACGCCCAGGCGGATACGAGCGGCGCCTACCGCATCGTGCTGAGTTCAGTCGATCGCTCTGTCGTCGCCACCGTGCAGGCCCTGTTCGAGAACGCGGTGCAGCTCAGCGGGCCGGAGCAGATCATCGAGACCGCCGATTTCCGTGTCCACTACACGACCGAAGGCCGCGACGCGGCGACGCCGGAATATGTCCGCGCCGTCGCCGACGCCTTTCAGCGCACGTACGACACGCAAGTGAACCGGCTCGGCTGGGCGGCCCCACCCCGCGATCCGGACGGCCGCTATCGCGCCTATGTCGCCGAAGCCAATGGCGACATGGGCTACACCAAGCCGGTGCAGATCGTGTTCGACAATACGAACACCGCCAATGTCCGCGAACGCGCCGCCGCGCGCACCGTGGTCGTGGTCGAGAATGATTTCGCCAACGCCGGCAAGAAGGCGCCGCCCGAAAGCTTGGCCCACGCGACGGCCGTGCACGAGTTCAATCACGCAATTCAGTTCGGCTACGATTCCGAGGAAGGGCTCGATTGGCTCTACGAATCCACGGCCTCGTGGATGGAAACCATCGCCGCCGGCGCCGACCAGGACGCGACCGACTACACCGAGAACGATTTCGAAACGCCGCAATTGTGCTGGACGACAGCGTCGCGCAGCCATGCCTACGCGCAATGGACGCTGCTTCAATCGCTCACTGATGCGCATGGCGAAAGCTTCGTCCGCCGCATCTGGGAAAACAGCGTGCGCTATGACGGCTTCGAGACCATGTCGCGCTCGCTCACCAGCGTCGGCACGAATATCCCGGACGCCATCCGCCGCTGGCGTGTCCAGAATTTCGCGCGCGCCTACGCGCTCGCGCCGCGCTTCCCCCGCTCCGTCGCGCTTGCCGGCGCGATCGACCGCGACGGCGAATGGTCGCAGAAAGGCGGCGCCAGCGTTCAGCAGCTCGGCGCGAACTATCTCGCACTGCAGCTCAGGGGCCCGCGCGCATTCGAGGTGCGCGGCGACGCGAGCCTCGAACTGATCGCGCTTGGCCAGCGCAACGGCCAGATCGACGTGATACCGCTTGGCCGCGGCGGCGTCTTTGACGCGACGGGCTATCAATACGCTGCGTTGATGGTGTTCAATCGCGCGATGCCCGCGGCGCCGGGGCAATGCTCGGATTTCAACTATTCAATCAACGTCACGCCGACCAATGCGGCGCCGGCCAGCGCGCAATACCAGTTCAGCGCGGAACATTTCGCGCCGCCGACTTGATTGTAAGGTCCGGCTTAGAACGCGCCGAGGACGGTTTCGAGCTTGGTCTTCAGCGCTTGGGCGTTGAAAGGCTTGGCGATGCAGGCCGCGCCATCTTCGCGCTGCACGGAACGCTCGGCTTGGGCGCTATCGCTCGCCATCATCACGAATGGCGTTTCCTTGGTGCGCTCGTCGGCGCGCAGCTGTTGCAGCAATTCAGCGCCGGTCATCGGCCCCATGCTCCAATCGGAGATCACGAGCGCGTAATCCTTGCTCTTCATCTTCGTGAGCGCGGTGCGGCCGTCGGAGGCTTCGTCGATATTGGAGAAGCCCAGTTGACGCAGCAGATTGCGCAGGATGCGGATCATGGTGTTGTAGTCATCCACGATCAGGATGGGTGCTGTCATTGACACTGCCATCGTACTTCTCCCGCGCGATACCCATGCGCGACTTTGGGGCTCAATTGGCAGGAGCGTCGTGCCGCTGGATGCGAGGGTGCGATCGAACCCAGCGGCGACGAAACACCGGCTTTGCGCCTTGTTGTTGAGAGATAGAGATAGCAAAGACGCACAAATATTCGGTAAAACAGGACTTAAGCATAGGTGAATGAATGCGCGTTGAGCTTAACAGCGCTCATGCTTTGGCAACGAAACGCGCTTGCGTAAGCGCGCGGCGCAAGACTTTGTGAACTTATGCGAGTCCACGCCGCCTCCGCTCCTGTACCTGATGACGCCCGCGGCGCGGCCATCGCGCTCGGCAATTTCGATGGCGTGCATCGCGGCCATCAGGCGGTGATCGCTTCCGCACGCGCCGCGGCGGACGTGCTGGGCGCGCCGGTGGGCGTCTCGGTGTTCGAGCCGCATCCACGCCGTGTGTTTCAACCGGATCTGCCACCCTTCCGCCTGCAAACCTCGGCGCAGCGCGCACGTGCGCTCGCCGCGCTCGGCATCGATCATTTGTTCGAGATCGCGTTCACGGCGGAGCTGGCGCAGCTGAGCGATGAGGAATTCGCACGCGACGTGCTGCAGCGCCGGCTCGGCGCGCGTCATGTCAGCGTCGGCGCGGATTTCCGCTTCGGCCGCGGCCGTATGGGCGATGCGAACGCGCTGGCGCGTTACGGCGCGCGCATGGGCTTCAGCACCGACGCCGTCGCGCCCGTCAGCCTTGGCGAAGAGAAATTCTCATCCACGGTCATCCGCGCCGCGATCGCCGAAGGGAATGTGAGCGCCGCCGCCATGATGCTGTCGCGCCCATGGGCGATCGAGGGCGAGGTGCAGCGCGGCTTCCAGCGCGGGCGCACCATTGGCGTACCGACAGCTAACGTAAATCTGCGCGGCTATGTGCGCCCGAAGCTTGGCGTCTACGCTGTGCGGGTGGATGTGGGCGATCGCGTCTGGCGGCCAGGCGTCGCCAGCGTCGGCGTAAACCCAACCGTCGGCGCCCTGCCCGCGCCGCTGCTTGAAGCGCATGTGTTCGATTTTGACGGCGACCTCTATGGCCGCTTGATCGAGGTGCAGATGATCGCCTTCCAGCGCGAGGAAGCGAAGTTCGAGTCCATGGAGGCGATGGCGCGGCAGATCGAGGCGGACGCAGCACAAGCGCGCGCGCTGCTCAGCGCCTAGCCCAGCGACATCGCCATCGCCTTGCGGCGTTGCACGAACTCGATGCCGTTCAACGTCATTTCGAACTCGTGGAACAATTCCATCGCTTCGTCGGCTTCCAGCATCGGCGGCGCGTGGTCCGGGAAGCGGAAACGCCAGAACGAATGCACGTGGCGCACAACGCCGACGGCTTCGCCGATCGGAATGAACAGCGACGGCGCTTTCAGCAGGAACGCGCGGAAGGCGCTCGCCTGCCCGTCCGCCAGCGAGGCAAAGGCCGCGCCATATTCCAGCAGGGTTTCATCGACGCGATCACACGCCATCTTCATCAGCGCCAGCACGCGCTTGCGCGCCTCGGCCAGCTCGGCGCGCTCCTCGGTCGTCGCGCGCAACACTTTGCAGCCGGCGAAGTGCGGACGGAAATCCTGCAGCTGCGGCTTCAGCTCCGCCATCAGCCATTTGTAGTAGAGGAAGCCTTTCCAGGCGAAGACGCCCTCAATGTATTCCTCGCCCGAAAGCCGCAGCGTCGCGCGCAGCGGATCGAGCGATTTGGCGGTCTCGTCCGTCATCAGCTTGTCGGCGAGCTTGGA
>CAZZFE010000088.1:0-7450 GCA_964653495.1 uncultured Terricaulis sp.
GCGGATCGAGCGATTTGGCGGTCTCGTCCGTCATCAGCTTGTCGGCGAGCTTGGAGGAAAGATCACCCGCGCCGCGCCCACCGGTCGCGAACGCCAGATCGATCAATTGCGCGATTTCCTTGCTCACGAACGCGCGCATGCGCGCCAGATCCGCTTCAGCGATCTCGAAGAAGCAGCGCGCCGGCTCAACGCCAAGGCTACGCAGGCGTTCGCGCATCAGGAACGGGTCGAACGACGGCAACGCCGCCAAAGTCCGCAGCAATTCGATGTCGGAGAGGACGCTCGCCTCGTCGACATCCTTGCCGACCGCCTCGCGCACCATTTTCTCAAACCGGCGCTCGCCGATCAGCACGCTGACGCCGCCAAGCCCCAATTCGCCCGACGCGTAGGGCAGGATCAGCTTGGTCGCCACCGTCATCGGCCGGTCGAACAGATCGCGCTCATGCTGGCGCAGCGCGTGCTTCAAAATGAGCGTGCGGTTGAGGTGCCGGCATTTGAAAAGCGGCTGCTTCTGATATTCCTCGGTATCGCCGAAACGCTCATGGATGAGCGCAAGGTTTAGCACGCGCGCGGTCGAACCGCTTGCGCGCACGAGCGACAAATCCCGACGGCCATCGAGCTTCTTCATGGCGAGCCTCAAAAGACGAAGCCGCCAAATTACGGAAACTCTGCTGAATTATAGTTACAAAGGTTGGTTAACCGGACGCCCCGGAATTTTAACAACCGCCTCGCCTTCGAGCACGATCGTCTCGCCGACGCTGCACTTGCAGGTCAGCGTCGCGCGCCGGCCCTTCTCGATCAGCTCCGTCACCTCAACTTGCGCGACGACAATGTCGCCAATGCGCACCGGCGCGAGGAAGCGCAACGTCTGCGAAATGTAGATCGCGCCCGGCCCCGGCAGGCGCGTGCCGATCACCGCGGAAATCAGGCTCGCCGTATAAAGCCCGTGGGCGATGCGCCCGCCGAACGGCGTCTTCGCCGCGAAATGCTCGGAGAGATGGATCGGATTGCGATCGCCGCTGATCTCGGCGAAGCCGACGACGTCGGAGGATTTGACCTCCTTCGTGTACGTCTCGCTTTGGCCGACGCTGAGGTCTTCGAAATAGAGCGATTGGGTTTCGGACAGACTCATTCGCACACCACTAGCGCGCCTCCCTCGCCCCGCGAAGCGGGGGAGGGATTGAGGGAGGGGGAAAACACAAATCTCGCGCACGCGGAGAGTTGGTCACCATCGCCCCCTCCCGCCTGCGCGGCCAAAGCCGCTTCGGCGCGGCGAAGGCCCGTCGCTTCGCGACACCCTCCCCCGCTTCGCGCGTCCGGGATGACGGAGAAGCGCGCTAGCGCCGCGCCTTGAAAAAGTCCTTGAGCAGCTTCGCCGCAGCGTCGGCGTCCACGCCTGACGTTACGTCGGGGCGCCAATGGCAGGTCGGCTGCTCGAAAAAGCGCCCGCCATGCTCCACCGCCCCGCCCTTCTGATCGCTCGCGCCATAGACCAGCCGCGACACCCGCGCGTGGCTGATCGCGCCCGCGCACATCGCGCACGGCTCAAGCGTCACGTACATCGTTAGCCCCGGCCGCAGCCGATAATTGCCGACCGTTTCCGCCGCACGCCGCAGCGCCAGGATTTCGGCATGCGCCGTGGGGTCGTTCATGCCGATCGGCCCGTTGGCCCCACCGGCGACAACCTCCCCCGTCGCTTCATCCACGATGACGCAGCCGACGGGCGTCTCGCCCAGTTCGGCGGCGGTCTCGGCCAGCGAGAGCGCCATGCGCATGTAATCGTGGTCGTTCATGCCCGCCGCAGCTCGAGCAGGTCGTCCGTGACGTCCATGGCGTAAAGCGTCTCAAAGCTCCCCGGCATGATCGCCGCCCGGTACATGTCGCGGGCTTCCTGGTCTGAGTGCGGCATGCCGATGGCGGTGGCGTTCTTCCAGGTCTGCTCGTCCGGCCATTGAGCGTAGGCGATATAGACGCCCTCGCCGGCCTTATGGAGGCGCGAGCCCCAGGCGCCGTGTTCCTTGGCGATCCGTTCGGTGCCGCGACGCCAGCCGGCCTCGAACTGCGCCTCGAGCCCTGGTACGACCCTCCACCGGTAGATCACTGCAAACATGGCCAAATCGTCCTCCACGCCCCCTTCTAACGCGCTTCCCCCGGAAGGCGAACGGATCGCCAAATTCCTGGCCCGCGCCGGCGTGTGCTCGCGCCGCGACGCCGAGCGGCTGATCGCCGACGGGCGCGTGAAGCTCAACGGCAAGGTGCTCGATACGCCGGCCGTGAAGGTCACGGAGAAGGACAAGGTCCAGGTCGACGGTCGGCCCATCGGCGCGGCTGAGGAAACCCGTCTCTGGCGCTATCACAAGCCCTCAGGCCTGGTGACGACGCACCGCGACCCCGCCGGCCGGCCCACCGTGTTCGAGCACCTGCCCGACACGCTGCCGCGCGTGGTCTCCGTAGGCCGTCTCGACCTCACCTCCGAAGGGCTGCTGCTGCTCACCAATGACGGCGAGCTGTCGCGCCGGCTAGAGCTGCCGAGCAATGGCTGGGTGCGCCGCTATCGCGCGCGTGCATTTGGGCGCGTTGAGCAGAGCGAATTGGATCAGCTCAAGGACGGCATCACCGTCGAAGGCGTGCATTACGGCGCGATCGAAGCCACGCTCGAACGCGGCGGCGGCGCCAATTCATGGATCAGCGTCGCCATCCGCGAAGGCAAAAACCGCGAAGTGCGCCGCGTGCTCGAAGCGCTCGGCCTCAAAGTGAACCGGCTGATCCGCATTTCCTACGGACCATTCCAACTCGGCGCGCTCGCGCCGGGCGCGGTCGAGGAAATTCCCCGCCGCGTGCTGCGCGATCAGCTGGGGCTGAAAAAGGCTTAGTGCATATCAACTCTTCCCCCGCGTGCGGGGGAAGTGTCACGAGCAAAGCGAGTGACGAAGGGGGCAATACGCGACGCGCCCCCTCAGTCATCGCCCTGCGGGCGCTGACAGCTCCCCCGTGAACGGGGGAGCAGTTTCGCTTAGTGGCCGCCGAGAAAGCTTGGGATGCCCGGAATGTAGGCCGGGAAGAAATTGTGCATGTCTTCCCACACCATCCGCGTGCCGGCGAAGACGATGATGACGATGCCGACCGTGGCGATCCAACGGTGCTTTTCGATAATGCGGGCGATGAACGTCGCCGCCACGCCCATCAGCACGACGGACAGGATCAGGCCGAACGCCATGATCACTTCGTTGTGGCGCGACACCGCCGCCACTGCGAGCACGTTGTCGAGCGACATCGACACGTCCGCCAGGATGATCGTGATCAAAGCGCTGGTGAACGTCTTCGGCTTTTGACCACCGGTGGTGACGCCTTCGATCGCGTGCTCCACCGCCTCCGGCTCGCCGACCGTGACCGGGCGGTGAGACTTCAAGTCCGACCACATGCGCCAAGCGACCCAGAACAACAGCAGGCCGCCCACGAGCAGCAGGCCCTTGATCTCCAAAAGTTGAATAGTGATCCCGGCGAACAGAATCCGCAGCACCAGGGCCATGACGATGCCCCAGAAGATCGCCCGCTTCTGCTGCTGCGCCGGCAGCGCCGAGGCCGCCAAGCCGACCGCCACGGCATTGTCTCCCGCCAGCGCCAGATCGATCAGGATCACCTGAAGCAAAGCGGCGGCGTCAGCGAAGAGCATTTCCATGCGTCAGAGGCTCCAGGCTCTCGGGCGAAGGCGCCCTTCTTTCAAAAGGCGCCGCTTCGGGCAAGCCTCGCGAGACGGACGTTTTGTCCCGTCGCGACAGGCGACCCCGATTGCGCTTTAGGCGCCGCCACGCCATGCACGGCGACATGCGTATCGTTGGCGGAACACACAAGGGGCGGAACCTCATTGCCCCGCAGGGCCGTGACACACGCCCCACCTCCGACCGGGCGCGCGAAAGCCTTTTCAATGTGTTGGCGCACGCGGACTGGTCGCCAGGGCTTGAGGGCCGGCGCGTGCTCGATCTTTTCGCCGGCTCCGGCGCTTTGGGTTTCGAGGCGATCTCGCGCGGGGCGGCGTTCGCGCTGTTCGTGGAGACCGACGCCGCCGCGCGCGGAGCGATCCGCGACAATATCGAAGCGCTTGGCCTCTTCGGAGCGACCCGCATCCATCGCCGCGACGCCACCGATCTCGGCGAGAAACCCGCCGGCTTGGGCGACCCGTTCGATCTCGTCTTCCTCGACCCGCCCTACCACGCTGGCCTGGGCGAGCGAGCGCTCGCGCTTTTGGACGAAGGCGGCTGGATCAGCGCCGACGCGCTGATCGTGTTCGAATGCGCGGCGGATGAGACGCCGGACGTCGCCGCGTTCGAAACGCTGGACGAACGCACCTATGGCGCAGCCAAGGTGCTGTTCCTCAAACCCCGAGCTTAAGGCCCCGCGCTTAAGGCGTAGCTGGCGCCGGGGCGACGCGCTCCACCGGTGCGCGCTGCAGGTTCGTCGACGGCGCGCGGCGCAGCACGGTTCCTTCACGCTGCAATTGCGGCGAGAGCTCCACGCGCGGCTGCAAGCGCGTGCTGAACTCTCGCTGGCAGCGATCCAGGATTTCCTGATCCGGCGCGGCGACGTCGTGCGCTTCCTGCGCCTGGCGCAGACGCTCGCACGCCTCGCGCGTGCGGCCGCTGCGGTCGAGCGCGACGACCAGCTGCTGCGCATTGGCTTCCAAAGCAGCACCATCACTCGGCGCATTCGGCTGCGCCGCCACCACCTGCTCGCGTAAACGATAGCTTTGCGCGAAGCGGGCGCTGGCCGAGGTCCAGTCGTTCCGTTGCACGGCGATCTCGCCGAGCTGGTTCACAACAGAAGCCTGCAGCGACGCATCCGGAAGCGCGGGCGCTGCTTCCTGCAATTGCGCTTCGGCGGCGGCGGTATCGCCCGAGGCTTCCGCCTGCACCGCTTGGCTCACGGTTTCCGCGGCTTGCGCGGCGCTATCGTTGTTGGTGCGGCGATAGGAACGCGAGAGCATGCGCCACACTTGCGTGTCGCGCGGCTGCAGATTGGCCGAGGCCTCCAGCGCGCGTTGGCCCAGCGCCAGATTGTTGCGTTCGCCGACCGTGCCGCACAGCAGATAAATCTGATCGCGCAGCGGATCGTCCGGATTGGCTTGCGCGTAATTCCACATCGTCGTCATCGCCGCGTCGCGCGCTGCTGGGTTCGACATTTGCGCCGCCGCTAGACGGACTTCCGCGGATGGGTGTTGCGCCACGGCGAGGAACGCCGCGCGATAGGCTTCGCGCGAAGCAACATCGAATTGCGCTTCCGAGACGCCCGGCTGCTCGCTCTCCGCACGCATAGTCGCGGCATCGGTTGGCGACGGCGCCGCGCCCGCTGCCGGCGCTTCGTTCGACGCCATCTGCGGCTCACCCAGCGCGCCGCTTTCCAGAATTTGCGCCAGCTGGATCGCCTGCTCCGGCGAGAGCTTGCCCTCAGCCAGCAAACGCAACAGCTCAGCGCGCAGATCTTCCTGCGTCACTTCCGGCTGCGGCGGGTCGAACAGATAGCGTCCGCCAACAGCGATGCCGATCACCAGCGCGATCACCGTCAGCAGCGACACCATACGAATGCGGGCGCCAGTTTTGCGGCGACGGCGCTCGATCGCGGCGGCGTTCACGTCGCGGCCCGAGAGCTTCGCCTTCAGCACTTCTTCAAGCAGCTGCACTTGCGGCGCGTTCGAACCGCCGTTCCAATTGGTGAAATCTTCCGCCTGGAATGAGCCGAAGCCCAGCGGCAGCGCCACCTTGTCGAGCAGCACCGGGACGAGCCGGCCTTCATCACGCGCGCGGCCAGCTTCGTCGCGCACGAACGTCGAGTGCGTGGAGGCTTGCGTCCACACCACAATCACGGCTTTGGCGTTCTTGAGTTCGCGCTCGATAATGGCGGTATAGTCCTGCCCCGCGGCGAGCGAGCGGTCCCACCAGATGTTGAAGCCCTTGGCCAGAAGCGCCTCCGCCAGCGGACGCACACGGCTGCGATCCTCGCTTGCGTAGGAAATAAAGATGTCCGCCATGCGCGCGCCCCTGAACGACGGCGCACGGACGGTCCCCGCCCCACGCCTGCTTCTGCATCGTCCCGACCTTCTTATGGCCTCTAGGCCATGGCGGGAAGATGACGCCGGTCACAGATACGCGCGCAGTCGCGGAACGGATGGGGAAAAATATGCTCCCCCGCTTGCGGGGGAGCTGTCCGCGCGCGAAGCGCAAGGACTGAGGGGGAGTTGGACCAATACCCCCCTTCGTCACTCGCTTCGCTCGTGCCACTTCCCCCGCACGCGGGGGAAGATGTCACTCACCGATCGATGAACAAACTTGCGGGATGTTCCAGCATGCCCTTTAC
This sequence comes from uncultured Terricaulis sp., assembly GCA_964653495.1. Taxonomy (GTDB): domain Bacteria; phylum Pseudomonadota; class Alphaproteobacteria; order Caulobacterales; family Aquidulcibacteraceae; genus Vitreimonas. The sequence continues at coordinate 6,349 of CAZZFE010000088.1, forward strand.
GCGCTGGATGAAGGCGGCGGCGTCGTAGCCGTCGACCACGCGGTGATCGAAGGACGAGCTCAGGTTCATCATCTTGCGGACGACGATCTGGCTGTTCTTCACCATCGGCCGCTCCACCAGCTTGTTGACGCCGATGATCGCGACTTCCGGGTGATTGATCACCGGCGTCGTGACGATGCCGCCCAACGCGCCGAGCGAGGTGATGGTGATGGTCGAGCCTGAGAGTTCATCCTTGGCCGCCGTGTTCGAGCGCACCGCCGCCGCGAGCCGCGAAACTTCCGTCGCGCAGCTCCACACGTCGCGCGCTTCGGCGTGGCGCACCACCGGCACGATCAGGCCGTTATCGGTCTGCGTGGCGATGCCGATATCGACGCCCTCGTGGCGGTAGACGACGCCGTTGTCGTCGTCGTAGCGCGCATTGATCTGCGGGAAATCCGGCAGGCACATCACCAGCGCCCGCATCAGGAACGGCAGCATGGTGAGCTTTGGTTGATCGGCGCGCCGCGTGGCGTTCAGATGCGCGCGCAGATCTTCAAGCTCGGTGAGATCGCATTCTTCGACGTAAGCAAAGTGCGGAATGCGACGCTTCGCGTCCTGCATCTTCTCGGCGATCTTGCGGCGCAGGCCGATCACCTTCACCGGCTCGATGCCGTTGCGCTCCGCGAGCGCGTTCGAACTCATGCGCGCGCCGCTGACCGGCACGAGCACTTTGTCGAGATCATCGTGGCTGATGCGCCCATCGGCGCCGCTGCCGCGAATGGTGGACAGATCAATGCCAAGCTTCTGCGCGCGCGCGCGCACAGCGGGCGAAGCTTGTGCCTGGCCCATTTCGCGTACGGTCGGTTCGCTCGTCTCGCGCTTGGCCACCGCTTGCTGCGGCGCGGGCGCTGCAGGCGCTGCTTTCGGGGAATTGCCGCTCGGCATCGCGCCTGTCGGCACCGACACCGGCTTTGACGCGGCGCCGATCGCCGCCTGAACACTCGCTTCCGACATCACCGAGCCCGCCTGCGCGCGAATGCGCGGCTTTTCTGCTCCCCCGTTTACGGGGGAGCTGTCAGCGCGCGCAGCGGGCTGACTGAGGGGTCAAAACATCGCTGGAGCG
>CAZZFE010000089.1:0-7366 GCA_964653495.1 uncultured Terricaulis sp.
CGCGTGCAGATCTCGATCTTGCGCGCGGCGGTGTCGGCCTGGCCCTTTTCGTCAAACGCCATCACCACCGTCGCGGCGCCGTAGCGTTGCACGCGGCGGGCTTGCTCGAAGAATTTCTCCTCGCCCTCTTTGAGCGAGATCGAGTTCACGATCGACTTGCCCTGCGCGCATTTAAGCCCCGCCTCGATCACCTCCCATTTGGAGCTGTCGATCATCAGCGGAATTTTCGCGATGTCAGGCTCAGAGGCGATGAGGTTCAGGAACCGCGTCATCGCCGCCGGCCCGTCGATCATGGCCGCGTCGACGTTCACGTCGAGCACATTGGCGCCGCTCTCAACCTGCTGACGCGCAACGACAAGCGCGCCGGCATAATCATCCGCCTCGATCAGCTTACGGAATTTCGCCGAACCGGTAACGTTGGTGCGCTCGCCGACGATGACGAAGTTTGCGAAGGGATTTGCGGAGGTCATCTATTGCCTTCCAAACGTCCGGCGGTATCGGCTGTGCCGCGCCAACTCGCGCCGCACAAGCTTGCGCAAGTTTGTGTACAGTTGCGGCTCAGGAGACACGCGGGGAACCGCGGGCGCTGATTGCGATGCAAGTTCCCGCACGCTTTCGATGAAGCTCACGAATTGCGGCTGATGCCGCATCGTCAAAACTCCATACCGTTCCCAGCCCTCGCCAGCGCTGATTAGATTGTCGAAGCCTTCATAGCCGCGCAGACTATCAGCGACGTGCATGAGCCACTTTGTGTAGACGTCCGATGGTATTAGGCCGAGACGGAAGAACTCCCACTGGTTCAGTTGCTGCGCCCAGTAGTGAAAAAAATAATCCGCGATCTCATTCGGATCCACTTGGGCGCCGGAACGCAGGATCATCTTAATATTGCTGCGCCGCCGCGCGATTTCCTGAAATCTGTCGTGAAAGACATTCAAAACGTCAGCCGATTTTTCTTGGCGACTAAGGATTCTTTGCTCACGAATTTGCCACGCAGCGACAAGAAGCGCGATCGCTCCAATTGGAACGCCAACTATCGTCGCCCAATTCGCGAGGGTTGACACAACCATCACGCCGCGGCCGTGAACGGCTCAAGACCGGCAAGCTTCAAGCGCTCATCGCGCACCGGGATTGCACGCGGCGTGACGCCTTCGATGCCGTGCTTCATATGCTCGATATGCTCCGGCGTCGTGCCGCAGCAGCCGCCGGCGATGTTGAGCAGGCCGGCGCGCGCCCATTCCGAATAATGCGCCTCCATCGAATGCGGCGTCTCATCGTAGCCGCCCATCGCGTTCGGCAGGCCCGCGTTCGGATACGCGCTCACCGCGCATTCGGCGACGCGCGCGAGATCGGCGAGGAACGCGCGCATATCATCCGGACCAAGCGCGCAATTCAAACCCACCGCCCACGGCTTTGCGTGGCGCACGGAATTGTAGAACGCCTCCACTGTCTGCCCCGAGAGCGTACGGCCGGAGCGATCGGTGATCGTGCCGCTGATCCAGAGCGGCAGTTCAATGCCGGTTTGATCGAACGCCTCCCACGCGCCCCAGAGCGCGGCCTTGGCGTTCAGCGTGTCGGTGATGGTCTCGATCAACAGAATGTCGGAGCCGCCCTCGATCAGGCCGAGCGATTGCTCCTTATAGTTCGCAGCCATCGTGTCGAAATCGCAATCGCGACGCCCGGGATCGCCAACCTCCGGCGACATCGACAGCAATTTCGTCGTCGGCCCAAGCGCGCCGGCGACCAGGCGCGGCTTACCATCGGCCTTCTCGAACTTGTCGCACGCCGCGCGCGCAAGCCGCGCGCCTTCGAGGTTGAGTTCATACGCGATCTCTTCCAACGCATATTCAGCTTGGCTGATGCGCGTGGCGCTGAACGTGTTGGTTTCGATGATATCGACGCCGGCGGCGAGGTAGCTCTCATGCACTTGCGTGATCACGTCCGGACGCGTCAGCGACAACAGGTCGTTGTTGCCCTTCAGCGCACTCGGATGCTCAGCGAAACGCTCGGCGTGGAAATCGTTGCTGGTCAGGCCGAAGCCTTGCAGGTACGCGCCCATCGAGCCGTCGAGCACCAGGATGCGCTTGGCGAGTTCGGCATTGATGGCGGCGAGGCGTTCTGCTCGGTTCATAACGCACTCTCCTTCTGCACGCGCACGCCGACGATGCGGCAGATCGCCATTGTCAGGTCGGCGCGGTTCAGCGTGTAAAAATGGAAATCCTCGACGCCTTCCGCAGCAAGACGCGCGCAAAGTTCGGCTGTGGTCGCGGCGGCGACGAGGCGGCGCGTTTCCGGGTCGTCGTCGAGCCCATCGAACAAGGTCGACAGCCATTTCGGCACCGTCGCGCCGCAGCCGGCGGCCATCTTCGCGACGCCTTTGTAATTGGTCACCGGCATGATGCCCGGCACGACGGGCGCGGTGACGCCCGCTTTCGTCAGCCGATCGCGGAAGCGCAGGAAGATGTCGGCATCGAAGAAAAATTGCGACACGCCGCGCGTCGCGCCAGCGCCAAGCTTGCGCTTGAAATTCTCGATCTCCGCATCCCAAGACGGGCTCTCGGGGTGCTTTTCCGGATGCACAGCAACGGAAATCTCAAACGCGCCGATGCGTTGCGCGCCAGTCACCAATTCGGCCGCGCTCGCGTAACCCTCCGGATGCGGCTCGAACGCCGTGCCAACGCCGCCCGGCGGATCGCCGCGCAGCGCGACGATGTGACGGACGCCCGCGCTCCAATAATCGCGCAGCACCTCGTCCACATCCGCCTTGCTCGCGGCGACGCAGGTGAGGTGCGCGGCGGGCTTCATCGTCGTCTCTTCGACGATGCGCGCGACGGTGCGGTGCGTGCGGTCGCGCGTCGATCCGCCAGCGCCGTACGTCACCGACACAAAGCTCGGATTGAGCCGCTCCAGCTTGCGGATCGCTTCCCAGAGCTGAACCTCAAGCGCCTCGCTCTTGGGCGGGAAGAACTCGAACGACACGCGTGGCTGGCCGAGCCGTTCGGCTGCTTCGGCGATGAGATTGTGGGCGTGCGTGGCGCTCATAATTTGTCTCCCGCCCAGATTTTCACGCTGAGCTGGTTTTGCTTCTTCGGCGCGAGCGCCGTGATCTTAAGTCTGCCGATGCCGGCGGCGGCGCACCATTCGGCGATCTCCGCGTCGGCAAAGCCCAAGCGCCGATGCGCGTGTTCCTCGCGCAGGAACTCAAGCTCGTGCGGCGCGAAATCGACGATCACCAAGCGGCCGCTGCGCTTCAGCATGCGCGACGCTTCGGCGATGGCGCGTCCGGGGTCGGAGAGAAAGTGCAGCACTTGGTGGATCGTCACCAAATCCGCAGCGCCCGCGCCGACAGGCGGCGCGTAAGCATCGCCGTAACGCACGGTCGCTTTCGATTGCAGGCCATCGAGTGAGGCGCGGGCGATGGCGAGCATTTGGCGGCTCGTGTCGAAGCCTTCGACGCGGCGGACGCGATCGGCGAACACTTGGATCATCCGCCCCTGGCCGACGCCGACATCGACCATCAGCTCGAACGGCCCCGGCCCCGCCGCGGCGAGCACAGCGCTATCGATATCCGCCTCCGGCAGGTGCAGTGCGCGGACACGATCCCAATCAGCGGCGTTGCGCTCGAAATAGGCCGACGCGGCGGACTCACGCGCCGAGCGGATCGCGTTCAGCCGCTCGGCGTCGCGGCGGATCACTTCGTCTCCGGGGTCCATCATACCGAGCGCGGCGTCCGCCAGACGGCGCTCCGGGCTGCTCGGCCCGGCCAGCCGGTAGAACACCCAGGCGCCCTCCGGGATGCGCTCCACCAGCCCGGCTTCGGTCAGCAGCTTCAGGTGCCGGCTCACCCGTGGCTGGCTCTGCCCCAGCACCTGGGCCAGCTCCCCCACCGCCAATTCCCCCTCGGTCAGCAGCGCCAACGCCCGCAGCCGGGTCGGTTCGCCGGCCGCCCGGAGGACGTCCACCGCCCGGTCCGCGGCCCAGCGGGGGCCGTCCGGCGCCTCTGCGAGGGTTGGAGATATAAACATATCTTTATATGAATGCGTTTCGCGGCGGCTGACAAGGTTAATTTTCAGGCGCCGTTTTTAACCCCTCACCGTCAATCTGTGGCTTTGCTGCATGCCTCGCGAAGAGATGAGAAAATCCAGCGCGCTGCATCGCGGCGCCAATGTTGATTAACCCTCTTCGGCGACTATGTGCGCGGGTGAGGAACACCATCACATGCGCAGAAGCGTGCTTGCAGGTCTGAGCTTAGTTGCACTGTGCGTCGCCGCACCGGTGAACGCGCTCGCGCAAGACGCCGTCTACGATCCCTGGGAAGGCACGAACCGCAATCTGTTCGCCGCGCACGAGGCGATCGACAAAGCCGTGGTTGAGCCGGTTGCGCGCGGTTATCGCGCGATCACCAATCGCCCCATTCGCAGCGGCGTCACGAATTTCCTGCGCAACCTGCGCGCGCCAGTGATTTTCGCCAACGATTTGCTGCAAGGCGAAGTCGAGCGCGCGGGCGTTACCGCTGCGCGTTTTGGCGTCAACTCCACCGTGGGTTTGCTCGGCGTGTTCGACACTGCCAACCACATGGGCCTTGAGTTTCACGACGAAGATTTCGGCCAGACGCTCGCCGTGTGGGGCGTGTCGGAAGGTCCGTTCATTTGGGTGCCAGTGATGGGCCCGACGAATTTGCGCGATAGCGCAGGACGTTTCGTGGACAGCGCGCTTAACCCACTGACGTGGGCGGAGTTTGACGGCGACGACACCTTCCGTACCACACGCGGCGTGATGACGGGCGTCAGCACGCGCGAAAGCCTTCTCGATACAGTCGACGGCATCCGCTCGGACTCGCTCGACCCGTACGTCACTTTCCGTTCCAGCTATGATCTTTTGCGCGCGTCAGCGATCGAAAACGGTCGGCAGAACGTCCAAGATTTGCCCGAGTTCGAGGACATCCCTGAAGCGTCAGACGCACCGGCGCCCGAAGCGACGCCAGCGCCTGGCGGGGGTGGCGAACAGCTGCAAGCGACCGACCAATCCATTCCTCCCCCTTCGACAGATGAGACGGCAAACGCCGCCGCTGACGTCGCCTATATGAATCCTCAGGAGTAACGCCGTGACTGCCCGCACTTTTACCCGCACCGCCTTCGTCGCCGCTTTGATGAGCGCCGGCATGCTCGCGGCGGCGCCAGCGGCGCACGCGGCCCGCAACACGGACGCGGAGCAATACGTTCAAACCAACGCGCAAGCGGCTCTGAGCTCGCTCGCAAACATGAACGTCACCCGCACGCAGCGTCAGCAGACGTTCAACACGCTTATGTCGCGCTTCGCCGACATGCCGCGGATCGCCAATTTCGTGCTCGGTCGCTACGGCGCGCAATTGCGCAGCGACGCTGCGTTGCGCTCGGAATGGACGCGTGCGTTCCAAGAATATTCGATCGCCGTCTATGAAGCGCAGCTTGAGCAATATTCGACGAGCACGCTGCGCGTCGTGAACTCGGTCGAGCGCGTCGCCGGCCGCGACGTGATCGTGGTCAGCGAAATGACGCCGCGCGGCTCTTCGCGCCCGCTGCGCGTTCAGTGGCGCATGCTGCGCTCGGCTGAAGGCAGCGCCTGGAAAGTCGTCGACGTGTCGCTCGTGAACGACGGCACCGAGATCTGGCTCGCCCAGCAACAGCAACGCGACTTCCTCGCCGCGCTCGATCGCAGCAATGGCGACATCCGCGCCTTGATGACGACCGTGCAAGGCCAGACGGCCTCGATGCGCCAACGTGTTCTGGCGCGCAACTAAGCTTTCAACTCAACGCATTTCTGAAGGGCGCTTCGCAAGAGGCGCCCTTTTCGTTTGCGGTTAGCGCGCTTCCGTTCCCACCGCTTGCGCGATGGAATCGAACCCATCCGCCGCCATCAGGCCGTCGAGTTCATCGAGAATGCGCGCGACAAGCCCCGGCCCTTCGTACACCAGCGCCGAGTAAAGCTGCACCGCGCTCGCGCCGGCTTTGATCTTCACGTACGCATCCGCACCGCTGGAGACGCCGCCGACACCGATCAGCGGCAGCTTGCGGCCAAGCGCCTGCGCGAATTGACGGAGCACACGCGTTGAGATTTGGAACAGCGGCTGGCCGGACAGCCCACCCGATTCCTCGCGCTCGTCGGAGGTCAGGTGCGGCGGGCGCTGCAGTGTCGTGTTGGAAACGATGAGCGCGTCGAGGCCGTAGGTGAGCGCGAGCTCGGAAATGTCGGCGATCGCGGTTTCATCCAAATCCGGCGCGACCTTCAAGAACAACGGACGCTTGCCGTGCGACGCTTCAAGCAGCGCGCGCGCTTCGCGCATGCGTCCAAGCAGTTCCTCCAAAGCCCCACGCTCCTGCAGGCCACGCAGGCCAGGCGTGTTCGGCGAGGAGATGTTCGCGGTGACGTAGGACGCATGCGCCCACACACGGCCCATGCCGACGATGTAGTCCGCCGGGCGATCGCTGGTGTCCTTGTTGGCGCCGACATTGGCGCCGACAATCCCCGGCCGCTGCGCGCGCGCGCCCATGCGATCGGCGAACGCGTCGAGGCCCTTGTTGTTGAAGCCGAGGCGATTGATCACAGCGCGATCTTCGCTCAGGCGGAAAAGCCGAGGGCGATCGTTGCCCGTCTGCGGACGCGGCGTGACCGTGCCGCATTCGACAAAGCCGAAGCCCGCCGCCAGCAGCGCGTCCGCCGCCTCGGCGTTCTTGTCGAACCCCGCGGCCATGCCGATCGGGTTCGGGAGATCGAGCCCCGCGAGATTTGTCCGCAGGCGTGGGAATTTGTCGGCCCGCTGACGCGGCCCGAGGCCGAGCCGCAGCCCCCAAAGCGCGCCGTTATGGGCGGTTTCGGGGTCCAAAATGCGCAAAGCGCCCGTCGCGAGGCCATGAAGGTCCACGCCGAACGCCTATCATGGTTCGCCCGCCCCTCAATTGGAGACTATTTTCCTATACATGGGCCAATAGTCCGCATATAAGCCCACAATGCAGCACGGTCAGATTTGGCGGGCGCTCGACGCCCTGGCGGCCCGCAAAGGGCTCACCCCTTCCGGCCTCGCCCGCGCGGCCGGGCTCGACCCCACCGCCTTCAACAAGTCCAAGCGCGTGACGCCGGATGGCCGCCCGCGCTGGCCGTCTTCTGAAAGCATCCTCAAAGCGCTCGAAGCGGCGGAGTCCGACTTGGACGAGTTCGCCGCCTTGTTCGCGGGCCGCTCCGGCGGCGCTGGCCGCGCGATCCCAATCGTCGGTATGGCGCGCGCCGGCGCGGATGGATTTTTTGACGAAGCAGGCTTTCCGGTCGGGGCCGGCGAAACCGTGCGCTTCCCCGATCTCGGCGACGACCGCGTCTATGCGCTCGAGATCGCCGG
>CAZZFE010000090.1:0-7026 GCA_964653495.1 uncultured Terricaulis sp.
GCCGAAAGCCTCGACGCTATCGGCGAAGCCATCGCCGAGAATGGCAAGGTCATCGTCACTGGCTGCCTGGGCAAAGAAGAGAGCCTGATCCGCGAAGCGCACCCGAAAGTTCTCGAGATCACCGGGCCTCACCAATACGAAGCCGTCGTCGGCGCTGTGCACACGCACCTGCCACAAGCGCACGATCCGAAAATCGATCTCGTGCCCGAAGGCGGCTTCCGCCTGACGCCGCGCCACTACGCTTATTTGAAGATTTCCGAAGGCTGCAACAATCGCTGCACCTTCTGCATCATCCCCTCGATCCGCGGCGATCTCGTCTCGCGTCCCGCCAACGCCGTGCTGAAGGAAGCAGAGTCGCTAGTGAAAGCTGGCGTCAAAGAATTGCTGGTGATCTCACAAGACACCAGCGCTTACGGCGTCGACGTGAAATACGCCGAGAGCAAATGGAAGGACCGCATGGTCCGCGCCAAATTCTACGATCTCTGCAAAGAGCTCGGCGATCTCGGCGCCTGGGTGCGCCTCCATTACGTCTATCCGTACCCGCACGTGGACGAAGTCGTCGGCCTGATGGCTGAAGGCAAAGTGCTGCCGTACCTCGACATCCCGTTCCAGCACGCCTCGCCGAACGTGCTCAAAGCCATGCGCCGCCCCGCGAACCAGGACAAAGTCCTCGATCGCATCAAGACGTGGCGCCAGATCTGCCCCGACCTCACCATCCGTTCGAGCTTCATCGTCGGCTTCCCGGGCGAGACCGAGGACGATTTCGAAACGCTGCTCGATTTCATCGAAGAAGCGGAAATCGATCGCGCCGGCGTGTTCAAATACGAGAACGTCGACGGCGCGCCCTCACGCGACCTCCCCGGCCATGTCGATCAGGATGATGTCGACGAACGCTACAATCGCTTCATGGACGTCCAGACCGAACTCGCGCATGCGCGCGGCCAAGCCATGATCGGCAAAATTGTCGACGCCATCAATGATGGCTGGGACGAGGACGCCGAAGCCTACGCCTTCCGCACCCAGGCCGACGCGCCGGAGATTGATGGCGTCGTCTACGTCGATAGCGACGACGAAATCGCCGAAGGCACGATCACCCAGCTCGAAATCCTCGGCGCCGAAGGCCACGAATTGGTTGGCGCGCGCGTCTGATGGGTCCGTTCGCTGACGGTTGGGACGAAACGAAGGTCGAAACCGTGCTCGCGCGCGGCGATGCCGACGAATTGCTGTATGTGCCGATCGTCGTTTCGCTGGAGCCGCCGGATTGCGGCTGGTCTCTGGCGATCTGCAAACGTCTCGCGGCGCATGCTGACCCGCGCGTGCGCGGCAACGCGATCCTCGGCTTCGGCCATCTCGCCCGCACGTGCGGCGCGCTGGAGGCTGAGATTGGTCCGCTGATCGAAGCCGCGCACGACGATCCGGATCAATTCGTTCGTGGCCAAGCCTTCAACGCCGCGTGTGACGTCAATCATTTCCTCGGTTGGACCCTGCGCGTGCCCGACTAACGCCGCAACGCGGCGATCTCGGCCAGGAAAGCATCGGGCGCTACGTTGCGACCGAGATAGTCACGCAACAATTCTCGCGGCGCGCGCTCGCCGCCCGGCTCATAGAGCGGTCGCACCGCTTCGTACCAGCGCGCATTGCCTGCATCGAAATCACCGATCTCGGCCCGCAGCTTCGCCCGCACCTCCGCCGTCACGAATGCACCCAGCGCGTAATTGACCATGTAGCCAGGCTCCTCAACGAGCTGCCCCCGCACGGCCCACCAACTGACCTCCGGATGCGGGGAAACGCGCAGATAGCGCTCCGTAATCTCGCTCCACACCGCGTTCGGATCGCGCGTCGGATCGGCCGCCATGCGCATTTCGAACAAACCCCACGCCATATCGAGCATCACGGGCGCGAGCCGTGCGCGCAGATTGTCCGCATCGTTCGCCGCGCAGCCCAAATATTTTCGCTGCCAAGCCGACGTGTACACACTCCACGCCGTCACATCCGCGAACGCTTCGATCGGCATGGTGAGATCGTCCGGCAACATCAGCGATGGCCGCGCCCGGATCGCCGTATAGTGCGCCGCGTGCCCCGCCTCATGCACAAGCTCCGCCGCCGAGCCGAGACTGCCTTGCTCGCCGATCACCATCGTCAACCGTGGGATCGCCGGCCGCCAAGCACCGTTCACGTTGCGCCCGATACGCGCGAAATCCGCATACGCCACGGGCTCATCGCCCTCGACATCGACGATGACGCCGAGCCGCTCAAGATCAGCACCAAGGTCCGCATAGAAGCGCGCATTCGCACTCAGCAATTGTTCGCGCAAAACACAGGACGCCGCTGCACGTTCCGCGCCGCCGAACGCCGCGCGAAAATCCCACGGTTCAGCGTTAGCGTATGGCAGCGCCTCGCTCCATGCCGTCAGCGCCTGCTCAAGCCACGCTGCGCCACCGCCTGGCGCGAGGCCGAGCGAGGCTTCCGCTGCGCTGATGGTCGCGCGCATCCGCTGCGCTTCGAGCGCGATCATCCGCCGATACGGACTGCTTGCGCCGCCATCGCCATTGATCGCCAAATAGAGCGGCGTCATGGCGTCGAACACGGCGCGGCGGCGCGCGGGTTGTTCGGTCTCCTCCAACAGCCCCAGCGCATCGAGCCGCGAGATCGTTCGCCCCTCAAAGCGCAAAGCGCTTCCGACCTCGTCGAAGCACGCATAGAGCCCCGCACGCAACTCAGCGCCCGTCGCGTCCGCGCGCTGCGCGTCTGCACAGTGCGTCGCTTCCGTTTCCTCACGCAGCGCTAGGGCCGAGCGCATCGTCTGCAGGCTCCGCAAGCCCGTTTCTGACAGCGCGTCCGCATCCAAACCGGCAACCGCGCGCCGCAACGCCGCCTCGCTCCGTTCGTAGCGCGTCGCCCATTCCGTGCGATCCGCGCCATCGAATTCCGCGCTGGCGCCTGTATCAATTGTATCGAGCGCGCCCGCCGCATCGAGATAATCCGCGAGCAAAGGGTCCGCGCGCTCAAGCTGTGCGTCGCCGCCGCTACACGCGCTCAATACGCCAACCAGGAGCGTCGTCGCCACGGAAACACACGCAGCACGCGCCAATCTGACAATTCCGCGACGCGCACCAGCGCTCGTTTTTTCAGCAATCGCTAGGCAAACGCGGCCCGTCGTGTTCTCGTGCATGGCGGGATGATGTACGGCCAAGCTGGGGCCTACAATGCTCAATTGGAACGCGCACCGAACTATTCTCGCGGCGATCCTCGCACTTGCGGCGATCGTGTTCGGCAGCGGGATCATGTACGGCCTGCCCCAGGAATTCGATGCTGACGAAATCCTGTTCGTCGTGACGTCCACCAAAATGTTGGCCGACGGCACCATCGACCCGCGCTGGTACGGCGTTCCCGCGAATATGCTCATGTACGCGCTCGCCGCGATCTATGCACTGATGGCTGTGATCGGCGTCGCCATCGGCGCATTCGCATCGCTGAGCGATATCGGCCAAATGTTCCTGCGCGACGTGACGCTGTTTCATGTCGCTGGCCGCGCACTCACCGTCGTCACTGCGCTCGCCTGCATGCCGGTGATGTGGTTGATCATGAAGCGCCTGCAGGTGGATCGGCGCTTTGGTTACGTCGCGCTTCTGGTGTTCTGCCTATCGCCGCTGATCGCGCGCTATTCGTCGGTCATCCGTGGCGACGTCTATCAGATGTTCTTCAACCTGCTCGGGCTTTGGTTCTCGCTGCGGGCGCTGGATCAGAAGAACTTCCTGCGCGACATGGCGATCGCCGGCGCGTGCGTCGGCTTTGCGCTCTCGAACAAATATCCGGGCGTGATCGGCGCCGTGCCGGTGATCGGCGCGGCGCTCATCCTGCTGGTGCGCAAGCAGATCCCATTCAAACGCGCCGCGATCGCGCTGTTGCTTGCGGGCGCGGCCAGCCTCGTTGCGACGTTCATCACCGCGCCGTTCTTGTTCCTTAATTTCCAAGGCGTGCTTGGCGGATTGGCGGCGGAGGGCCGCCCTTCGCATCTCGGCCAAACCAGCACAGGGCTTGGCTTCGCGCTTCAATTTTACATGCTCGACGTGTTGCCTGGCGCGCTGAGCATCCTCGGCGCAATCCTCGCGATAGCCGGGCTCACCTGGTTTGCGCCGAAGCCGGCGTTTGAGCGCGGCGGCGTTTTGGTTGGCGCGCTGTTCTTCGCGTATCTGATCTTCATCGCCAGCCTCAATCTCTATTGGCAACGCTGGGCGATCCCGCTCGTGCCGCTGGCCGCCATCGGCATTGCATTGGCGCTCGCGCGCGCTTGGGAAATGCTGCGCGAACGCGGGCAAGTCCGGCTCGTTGCGACGCTCGTCGCGCCGTTGCTCATCCTGACGCCGATTGCGTACACGACGTCGGTTGACGCAACCGCCCGCGCCTTCAGTCGCGACACGCGCACGCGCTCGATGGAATGGATCCAAGCGAACGTGCCGCACGGAACGACGTTCCTGCTCGAAGCTTTCTCGCCCGCGCTTTCGACTGAAGACTACGACGTGCGCGTGCCCAATCTCGACCAGATCAAGCGCTGGAGCGACAATAGCGGGCGCGTGCGCGTGATCGCGAATTTCGGGCACCACGCTGAGCAGTGGACGGGCAGCGCGGAATCTTATATCGCCGCCGCGCGCGAAGCCGGCGTGCAATACATCACCACGACGGAATGGCCTGGCCTCTACGCCGCCGAACGCGCCGTCTATCCGGAGCGGCACGCCTTCTATGACGCGCTGGCGCGCGATCTGCATCTTGTGCAAGCGTTCGAGCCGCAGCCAGGCGAACTCGGGCCGCCGATCATGATCTACGAGATCGATCCCGCGCCGCACACGGCGGAAAATTAGTCGCGCGCCTTCGGCGCACCGAGCGTCATGAATACGACCGGGCCATCGGTCGGGCCGCGATAGGCGCCGTGCGAACCGTTGACCTTCATCGCCACCGCCGTCAGCCGCCAAGCATCCATCTCGGACATACGCTGGCTGCGCTCGGTGAGTTCTTCGAGGCCGTGCTTGTCGCCGAACCAGCGCGTGCGCTCGGCATCGGCGCGCAGACGCGTGTGGACGCTTGGATGATCCCAGCCCCAGGTGAAGGTCGAGTTGCGCGGGTTCCAGGCGCCGATGATCTGCACCGGCGCGCTGACGAAGCGCCCGTCCTTGCGCTCGAACTCGATCAGCCCCTGATCCTGGTTCACGGTCCACGGCGCGGAGGTGATCTTGTGCTTCTTCGCCAGCACGCTTTGGCGGTTCAGCAGATCGACCCAGCTCTCGGCCCAGAAGCGATCGACGTCAGGCACGCGCTCGCCGCTCCACGGCACGAGCGCTTGGCTCGGCCGCGTCGACGGCTTTAGCAGGCTGCGTACCCAGCTCATGCGTGCTCCCAGATCGGGGCCAAGTTTGGGGATTGTGGATAACCAAACTCCCGCGCGACGGGAACACTCAATCGCTGTTGTCACCAATTTTTCGTCCGCCGCGCCCGATGGTGAGCGCTTTGATGACGCCGCGCAGTGTTTGCGCCTCTTGCTGCGTCAGCCGCGCCCGCAAATACGGCGCGCGGAGGTTGCGCTTCATCAGAGGCGCTTTGTCGAGCGGATGAAAAAAGCGTCCGCGCTCGAGCTCTTGTTCGAGGTGGCCGAAAAAGTGTTCGAGTTCCTCATGCGTCGCTGGCGGGCCATCGCCGGCGCTAAACCACGCCGGCGCATCACTCTCCTGCCGCGCCTCGGCCACCGCGAACGCGAACACCGCCACCGCATTGGCCAAATTCAGCGACGCAAAGCCCGGGTTCACAGGCAGTGTCAGGATCGCTTCCGCGCGGGCGATCTCATCGCTCTCCATCCCGTGCGCTTCCGGGCCGAACATCACCACCGGGCGTTCGCCAGCGGCGATCGCGGCGCGCAGTTTCGTCGCCGCCTCGCGCGGACCCCACACCGGTTTTTCCATCCCGCGCGGCCGCGCCGTGGCGGCCAGCACAAGCGTCGCGTCCGCCAGCGCGTCCTCCAGCTTCCACTCGACGCGCGCCTGCTCCAGCACCCGGTCCGCACCCACCGCAACCGCCACCGCCTTCGGGTTCGGCCAGCGGTCGCGCGGCGACACCAAGCGCAGCGAGGTCAGCCCGAAATTCAGCATCACGCGCGCCACCGCGCCGATATTCTCCCCCATCTGCGGACGCACCAGGCAGATGGCGGGCCAAGCCTCCTCGATCGGCGGCGGCATGTTGGGCGCGCGGGTCATTTCCGCTGTCATTTCCCATCAAAGCGCGCTTCGCAAGCGGGGACGGTGCGTCGCAGTTTGCGCTTTGGCTTCAAACTGCTACCACGCCCACCGAATTCCGGCAGAGGTGCGTGAAATGGCGAAAATCAAGGTGGACAATCCGGTCGTCGACATGGACGGCGACGAGATGACCCGGATCATCTGGGCGGCGATCAAAGAGCGCCTGATCCACCCCTATCTCGACATCGACCTCAAATATTTCGATCTCGGCGTCGAAAGCCGCGACGCCACCAACGACCAGATCACCATCGACGCCGCCAACGCCACCAAGCAATACGGCGTCGCCGTGAAGTGCGCGACGATCACGCCGGACGAACAGCGCGTCGAGGAATTCAAGCTCAAGGAAATGTGGAAGAGCCCCAACGGCACGATCCGGAACATCCTGGGCGGCGTCATTTTCCGCGAGCCGATCATCTGCAAGAACGTGCCGCGCCTGGTGCCGGGCTGGACGCAGCCGATCGTCGTCGGTCGTCACGCCTTCGGCGACCAGTACCGCGCCACCGATTTCCGCTTCCCCGGCAAAGGCACGCTGACGATCAAATTCGTTGGCGACGACGGCCAGGTGATCGAGAAAGAAGTGTTCAAGGCGCCCGGCGCCGGCGTCACCATGGCGATGTACAATCTCGACGAGAGCATCACCGATTTCGCGCGCGCCTCCTTCAATTACGGCTTGCTGAAAAATTACCCGGTCTATCTCTCGACCAAGAACACGATCCTCAAGGCCTATGACGGCCGCTTCAAGGAC
>CAZZFE010000091.1:0-6982 GCA_964653495.1 uncultured Terricaulis sp.
GCCGACACCCAGGTCGAAATGGTCGCGGGTGACGAATATGAGCGATTGGCCATTCAGCGCCGCATCGGTGGCGATGTTGGTCGGCGTGAACGGGTTGGCGACCGGGTCAATCGCGTAGCCGTAGTCGAAAGTCGGCTGGATCGCGTTAAACGCCTCGCTGTGGATCATCTTCATTGATCCGTAGAGGCGCATGTTTGAGGTGATGTCGAAGTGGCTGAACACGTTGAAGTTCAGGCGCTCAACTTCAGGCAACAGCGTTTCGGTGTAGCCGGCGGTGGGCGTACCCGAGCCGCCTTGGCCGTAGGTGAAGCCGATGTCGTAGCCACCGCTATAGATATCGGCGCCCGGGATGAAGTTTGTGCCGTAATCCCACGCTGCGTCGGTGTTGCCGTCGAAGTTGGCGAAGAAGATGTCGCCGTCCGTGTCGACGCCGCCGCCCCGGCCGGACGAGAACCACACGAGGTTGCCGAGCGGGATGCGCGCGTACGGGCCGTAGTCCGGCGCATACGGGTTGGCGACGAAGCGAACTTCGTCGATGCAATTCGAACGCTGCGAGCACACGAGGCGCGTTTCGTTCGAGTATTCGATCGAACCAGCGATATTGCCGCGGCCTTCCGCGAAGCTCATGCCCGCCGTGGCGGCCACGAATTGCGTCTCTTGGCCGTCATCTTGCGGCGCGCCAAATTCGCCACGAATGCGCAGGCCTTCGAAATCGTCCTGCAGGATGAAGTTGACGACGCCTGTGACCGCGTCCGCGCCGTAGATGGCCGAGGCGCCGCCGGTCAGAACGTCAACGCGCTCAACAAGATCGGTCGGGATGGTGGAGACGTCGACCGCGCTGGTGCCGGTATTGCCCGGAACGTGACGCTTGCCGTCAACGAGAACCAGCGTGCGGTTGACGCCGAGGTTGCGCAGGTTGAGCAGATCGACGCCCGAGAAACCCGCGTTCGGGAAGCCTTCGGTGCCGTTCAGCGAGTTGTTCAGCGCCGGGACGGTTTCAAGATAATCCAGCAAGTTGGTCGTGCCGGAGTTCGCGATTTCTTCGGCGGTCGACGACACGACCGGGTTCGCGAACTGATAGTCCGGGCGCTGAATGCGCGTGCCGGTGACGACGATCACTTCGTCATCTTCGGCCGCCGCGTCCTGCGCGGAGGCGAAACCCGGCGAGAGCACCGCCGCCATGCCCGCGAAAATCGCGGTAGAATTGAGAATAGTTTTCCGAATGCCCCGCGGCTTGGAATGCTGCTTCATGTCCATCCCTGCACGTCAAAGTCTGGTCTGTTCCCTGTCCGGAACAGAGGGTCACGCCGTTCGCCAATCGCCCAGCAGGTGACCACGCGCGACAGCTGCCCCCTCCGGCTCGATGGCCGGCCCCCGGAGCAACCGCACTCCCTTATCAACGGCGGACGGTAGCCGCGCCGTCGCCACAATCCAAATAACACTTGTCGCTCTGGGGTCACATTTGCGACCAGTTGAGGCGTCGCTGTCACAGCTGTGTCAGCATTTTATTCCGAGACGCGAATGAGGCGACCGGAACCCGCCGGCCGCCTCACGTTACGGAACGCCTACCAGCGCGACGTCACCCCAACATAGAAGAAGCGACCGCGTGCGCTGGACGGGTAGAAGGTTACCGTCCTGTAAGGCAGTTCTTCCGTCACGTTGTCGACGCCGCCGAAGAGAGTCGCGCGATCGCCGAAATCAAACCGGGCTGACAGATTGTGGAGGTAGATCGCCTCCCCCATCGCCGCGTCTCCGTATTGCGCCTGGTAGCTCTCGATCTCTGCGCCGCCGACGATGCCGCCGCCGCCGATCAACTGCTCGCCGATATATTGCGTGCGCCAGCCGATGCCGAAGCTGCCGCGATCGTAACCGAGCGACAGCAGCCCCGTGTATTCCGGACGCTGCAATTCGCCGAGTTCCGGATCGACTGAAGCGGCGTCGAGTGGATCGAAGAAGAAGTCGAGCGAACGCTGTTGCGTAGCTTGCAGGCCGATCGAGAAACGGCTTTCGCCCAAATTGAACGCATACCGCGCCGCGAGATCGATGCCGTCGGCTTCGATCTTCAACAGGTTCGTGTAGGTGAGGTTCAGGCCTATCAGCAAACCTGCCGTTGGACCGGCGACGTTCGAACGCACGATCTGCGAGCAATATTCGTTCACGAGCGTCGCGGAGTCGTAGCAATTGTCGACGACGTCCTGCTGGCTCAGCAGATTAATCGGATCGGTGAGCTCGATATCCCAATAATCGAGACTGATGGTGAGCCCCGGGATGATCCGCGGTTGCGCCACGAAGCCGTAGGTCAGGGTTTCCGCGGTTTCCTCGCTTAGATTCGGATTGCCCGACACCGTGCCAGGGAAGCGCGCGGAGAGCGTGCCGGTAAAGCTGTCGATTGTGCCGTCAAGCGCATCCGCCACACCCAAAGCCGCAAGCGCGGTCGCGCAATTGTCGTTGCGCAATTGCCCAGCGGCCGCATCGAGCGCGGTGAGCGCGTTGATTTGTGCGACGCCGCAAGGATCGGTCGGGCGATAGAAGGCCGGCGTGGTTGGCGAGAACAATTCGTTGATGTTCGGCGCGCGCACGGATTGCGATTGGCTTGCGCGCAAACGCAAATCCTCGATCGGCGCCCACACGCCGCCGATACGCCACGTGTCAGTCGTGCCTACCGTGGAATAGTCGGAGAAGCGGTAGGCCGCGTCGATCGTCAGCTCCTCGGCGAACGGAAGATCCGCAAGCACCGGCACGCTAAGCTCGCCGAAGACGTCATAGACATCGTAGGCGCCGCGCGAATTGATCGAGACCGAGTCGCCGCCGCTGAAGCCCAAGCTGTTGTTGTTTGAGAAATCACCGACGTAATTGCCGGCGCCGAACGGCGAGCCTTTCGGCAAGATGCCTTGATCCCACACATCGGATTCGAACTTGCTGGTCTCGCGCCGCCATTCCGCGCCGATCGCGAACGCGATCGCCCCGCCCGGCAAGCTGAACCAATCCTCCGTGTCGCCGACGAGGTTCGCGTGCACCACGGTCTGCGTGATGCTCGTCTTGTCCTCCGCAGTGACGGTGATGAAGTCGATCGCTTGTTGGCTGATGCCGCCGATGCCGTTCCAGATATCGGCCGGCGCGCACTGACCGTCGCCCGGCGTGAACGTGTAAAAGCCGCTGTCCCAACGCGGGATATTGTACGGCGTCGCCGGCGGCGCCGTGAGATCGGTGTTGGAGCGACACTCAGGGCCTGCGCCGAGATCGACGACATCAATCGCCGCGAAGAAGCGGTCGAGCAGCACCTTGTTGCGGTCGATCGAGGTTTGCTGGAAGCGGCCGTAATTGGCTGAGGCTTCCCAGGACCAGCCATTGCCGAACTCGCCTTCGGCGCCGCCAACGAGGCGGATCGTCTCGCGTTCGTCGGTATCGGTGTTGTCACCGAGGTCAATCATGTCGCGCGTGATGTAGAGGCCGCCGGTGCTGGTCGCGAGCGCTTGCAATTGCGTCGGCAGGAACGGGTTGTCCGGCGCGCCGTACAGCAGGTCGTAGAAGGTGTTGTACGGATTGCGGAAGTCGACCTCGTGCCGCGAGTAGAGCACCTCGCTGAACACGCGCAGCGTCGGGCTGATTTCGTAGCGGCCGGCCACCGTGAAGGTGAAACGCTGGTCCTGCGGCGTGAGCATCTGCCCGTCCGAGGTGCCGCCGAAGCCATCGCCGCCGAATTGATTGAAGTCGCTGGCGACGAGGCCATCCTGAATCACGCGCGGCCCGCCGGCGCCGGCGACCCAGCAACCGCCAACATCGCCATAAGAGTTGTATCCAAACGGCCCGAGCAGGAACGCATCAGGCCCGCCCTCGAACGTCGAGTTGAAGCCAGTGAACGATTGTTGGCAATCGTCGACGCCGTTGCTGTCGAGGTCGACGCCGTTGAAGAAATTGTTTCCGGCCTTGATCATGCCGGCTGTCGACGTGATCGAGAAGTTCGCGCCAGGTAGGATCGCCAATGGTGTTGCGCCGGCGGCGCGATTGAACAGCGCCAATTCGGCCGCCGTCAGCGTCGGCGCGGAGCCGAAGAGAGTCGTATATTCATCAACGAAATCCGCTTGCGACGGGATCAGATGGCCCCAGCCGAAATAGCCGTTCGAGAGATCGTACCAATTGGCGAGGTTCGGCGTGGCGGAGGCGTTGATTTCGCCCTGCTGGAAACGCAGCGCCGGATTGTCGGCGCCGGTTGAGATTTGCAGATCGCCGGCCCATGGGCGATCGGCGACCGTGATCGCCTCGCCCGCTTGAAAGGCAAGCGTCGCGGTGATGTTGCCGCGGCCGCCGGCGAAGTTCTCGCCGATCAGCACCGTGCCCGAATATTCCTCGCCGTCGCCCTCGCCCGAGAGGCCGCCGCGGAAATTGATGTCGAGACCTTCGTAATCGTCGCGCAGCACGAAATTGACGACGCCGGTCACGGCGTCGGCGCCGTACACCGCCGAGGCGCCGCCGGTCATCACTTCCACGCGCTGGATCAAAGCTTGCGGAATTGCGCCAACATCAACGGATGCCGTGCCCTCGACACCGCCAACAAAGCGGCGTCCATTGACCAGCGTCAACGTACGCGCTTCGCCCATGCCGCGCAGGTTCAACGTGTTCTGGCCGCTATTGACGCCAAGCGAACCTTCGCTGGTGGTCGAAAATTGCAGCGCCGGCAGATCGGCGAGCACGTCGGCAGTGCCGAACACGCCGGTTTCCGTGAGATCCGCCTCCGTCACCGTGGTGATCGGCGATGGCGCAATCATGTTGGCGTCGCGGGCGATGCGCGAGCCGGTAACGATGATCTCCTCTGAATCGTCCGCTTGCTGCGCCATGGCCGGCGCACTCAGCGATACCGCGCCGGCGAGCATCGCTGTCGAACCGAGCAAAAGTTTGCGAACGCCGTCCAGGCTCTTTGATTTGGTCATATCTGATCCCGCACTTTGACAATCCGCTCCCTAAAGCGGACGCGGGGTCGCGCCGTTCGCCAATCGCCCAGCAGGCGACCCCGCAATTGCGGCGCGATCCCCGACCCTCACGTCGGTTGCCCGGAGCGCGCCCTTTGAACGAAGCTGACCCGCTCGCGTGCGGGCGCGGCGAGGTGGGAACCCTGCTTGCGCGCCAATTCGTGGGATCGTGCTCATGCGGCAGGCGCCGAAGCAGCGTCTGTGCGCAAATCGCGCGCTTTGGCGAAAACACTGCTGACAGCTCTGGGATCGGTTGCGCCGTAGCGCCCTAGCCGCACCAGCCGGCGCGCCCTATCTTCCGTTCATGGCCCGTTCCCCCAAAGCACCGCCCGGCGTCGCCGAGGCGCCGGTGGCGTTTGATCACAACGCGTCGATGTGGATGCCGCACCGTCCGGAGCGAGCATGGGAGAAGCTTGAGGGCGGCAAGCGCTTCAAACTTGTGTCGAACTATCAGCCCGCGGGCGATCAGCCACAGGCGATCAACGAACTCGTCACCGGCCTCAAGCGCAACGAGCGCGACCAGGTGCTGCTCGGCGTCACCGGTTCGGGCAAGACGTTCACGATGGCGCAAGTGATCGAGCAGGTGCAGCGCCCTGCCCTCATCCTCGCGCCGAATAAGACGCTCGCCGCCCAGCTCTATGGCGAGTTCAAGCAATTCTTCCCGGAGAACGCGGTCGAGTACTTCGTCTCGTATTACGACTATTACCAGCCGGAAGCGTATGTGCCGCGCACGGACACGTACATCGAGAAAGAATCCAACATCAACGAGCAGATCGATCGCATGCGCCACGCGGCCACGCGCGCGATCCTCGAACGCGATGACGTCATCATCGTCGCGTCCGTGAGCTGCATTTACGGCATCGGCTCGGTCGAAACGTACACGTCGATGACGTTCACCGTGAAGGTTGGCGACGCGTACGATTCACAAGAGCTCATCCGCAACCTCGTCGCGCTCCATTACAAGCGCAACGAAGCCAGCTTCGCGCGCGGCATGTTCCGCGTCCGCGGCGATACGGTGGAGCTGTGGCCGGCGCACTTGGAAGATCGCGCCTGGCGCTTCTCGTTCTTCGGCGACGAGATCGAGGGCATCACCGAGTTCGATCCGCTCACCGGCCGCAAGACCGCGCAAATGGATGCGATCAAGGTCTATTCCAATTCGCACTACGTCACGCCGCGCATGACGCTTCAGCAGGCCGTCGACAACATCAAGGACGAGTTGAAGGAGCGCCTCGCCTGGTTCCGCAGCGAGGGCAAATTGCTCGAAGCGCAGCGGCTCGAGCAGCGCGTGAATTTCGACATGGAGATGATGCTGGCCACCGGCTCCTGTGCCGGCATCGAGAATTACAGCCGCTACCTCACCGGCCGCAAAGCCGGCGAGCCGCCGCCGACCATGTTCGAATACCTTCCCGACAACGCGCTCGTCTTCACCGATGAAAGCCACGTCACCGTGCCGCAAATCGGCGGCATGTATCGCGGCGACTTCAATCGCAAATCGACGCTCAGCGCTTACGGCTTCCGCCTGCCCTCGTGCATGGACAATCGCCCGCTCAAATTCGAGGAATGGGACGCGATGCGACCGGAGACGATCCACGTCTCCGCGACGCCCGGCCCATGGGAAATGGAGCGCACGGGCGGCGTGTTCGCCGAGCAAGTGATCCGCCCCACCGGCCTCATCGATCCGCCAGTCGAAATCCGCCCTGTGCAAGCGCATGGGCATTCACAAGTCGATGACGTGATCGCCGAAGTGAAGGAAGCGGCCAAGCGCGATCTGCGTTCGCTCGTCACCGTGCTGACCAAGCGCATGGCCGAAGACCTCACCGAATACATGCACGAGCAAGGCGTGCGCGTGCGCTACATGCACTCCGACATCGACACGGTCGAGCGCATAGAAATCATCCGCGACCTCCGCCTCGGCGCCTTCGACGTGCTCGTCGGCATCAACCTCCTCCGCGAAGGCCTCGACATTCCCGAATGCGGCCTCGTCGCCATTCTCGACGCCGACAAGGAAGGCTTCC
>CAZZFE010000092.1:0-6856 GCA_964653495.1 uncultured Terricaulis sp.
CCAGGCCGACACCTATCAAGGCAAGATCGAGATCTGCACGCGCGCCTACAAGCTGCTCACGCAAGAAATCGGTTTCGCGCCGGAAGACATCATCTTCGATCCCAACATCTTCGCGGTGGCGACCGGCATCGAAGAGCATGCCAATTACGCCAAGGATTTCTTCGAGGCGACGGCCTACATCCGCTCCGAATTGAAGCACGCGCACGTCTCCGGCGGCGTGTCCAACGTGTCGTTCTCGTTCCGCGGCAACGAGCCGGTGCGCGAGGCGATGCACGCGGTGTTTCTGAAATACGCCATCGCCGCGGGCATGGACATGGGCATCGTCAATGCCGGTCAGCTTGCCGTGTACGATGATGTCGAGCCGGAATTGCGCGAGCGCGTCGAAGACGTGCTGCTCAATCGCCGCGACGACGCGACGGAACGTCTGCTCGACATCGCCGAAGCGGCGAAGGCGGGCGGCAAGAAGAAGGATGTAGAGCGCGATCTCTCCTGGCGGCAAAAGCCGGTGAAGGATCGCCTGGCGCACGCGCTCGTGCATGGCGTCAACGAATTCATCGTTGAAGACACCGAAGCCGCGCGCCTCGAAGCCGAACGCCCTCTGCACGTCATCGAAGGCCCGCTGATGGATGGCATGTCCATCGTCGGCGATCTGTTCGGCGCTGGCAAAATGTTCTTGCCGCAAGTGGTGAAATCCGCGCGCGTGATGAAGCAGGCGGTGGCGTATCTGCTCCCGTACATGGAGGAGGAGAAAGAACGCACCGGCATGATCGGAAAATCGAACGGCAAGATCGTGATGGCGACCGTGAAGGGCGATGTGCACGATATCGGCAAGAATATTGTTGGCGTCGTTCTGCAGTGCAACGGCTACGAGATCGACGATCTGGGGGTCATGGTGTCGTGCGACAAGATTTTGGCGCGCGCGAAAGAGATCAACGCCGATGCGATCGGCCTCTCCGGCCTCATCACGCCATCGCTCGACGAAATGGTGTTTGTCGCCAGCGAAATGCAGCGCACCGGCATGAATCTGCCGCTGCTGATCGGCGGCGCCACAACGTCGCGTACGCACACGGCGGTGAAGATCGCGCCAGCGTATTCCGGGCCGACGATCTATGTCACGGACGCCTCGAAGGCCGTGCCAGTTGTGCAGAAGCTGCTCGGTGACGATCGCGAGAAACTCGTGGCGGATACCAAGAAGGATCAATTGCTCGCCCGCGAGCAATATCTCGCCGGCCAGGACAAGCGCCCGCGTCTGCCGATCGCCAAAGCGCGCGAGCGCGGCGCGAAGCTGCATTTTGCGCCGGTGAAGCCGAGCTTTCTCGGGCTACGCTCGTTCAAGAATTATCCGCTCGCCGAACTCGTCCCGTACATCGACTGGACGCCGTTCTTTGCGTCCTGGGATCTCGTCGGCCGCTATCCCGCGATTCTGCAGGACGACATCGTCGGCGCGGCCGCGCGCAATCTGTTCGCGGACGCCGAGGCAATGCTGAAGCAGATGGTCGCGGAGAAATGGGTGACGGCCAACGGCGTCGTCGGTTTCTGGCCGGCCAATCGCGACGGCGACGATGTTGTTTTGTGGAAGAGCGAGAAGCGCAAAGAGGAGCGCGCGCGCCTGTTCACTTTGCGCCAGCAGATGGAGAAGGGCGAGCAGAAGCCCAATCTCGCGCTCGCTGATTTCATCGCCCCGAACGGCGCCGAGGATTATGTCGGCGGTTTCGCCGTCACAGCGGGCATTGGCGAAGAAGAAATCGCCAACCGCTTCAAGCGCGCCAATGACGATTATTCGGCGATCATGGCGAAAGCGCTCTGCGATCGCCTCGCGGAAGCCTTCGCCGAGGCGCTGCACGCAAAGGTGCGGCGCGAGCTTTGGGGCTACGCCGCGGAAGAGACGCTCAACAACGAAGAACTGATCGCCGAGAAGTATCGCGGCATCCGCCCCGCGCCCGGCTATCCCGCGCAACCAGACCATACCGAGAAGCACACGCTGTTCGATCTGCTCGAGGCGCGCGAACGCGCCGGTATGGAACTCACCGAGAGCCTGGCGATGACGCCGCCGGCTTCGGTGTCTGGCCTCTATTTCGCGCATCCGCTCGCCGAATATTTCGGCGTCGGCCGCATCGACCGCGATCAGGTCGAGGATTATGCGCGCCGCAAGGGCTGGGACATGGCCACGGCCGAACGCTGGCTCGCGCCGATCCTGGCCTATGAGCCGAACCTGGCGCGGGCGGGCTGAACGGGCGCCCGTCCGTCTGATGGGGGCAATGGTCGCAATTTTCTGGCTCTCGCTTCGTCCGGCTTGCTAGGAAAGCCGACCGAAGAGGGAACCTACCATGCGCAAATTGTTCTCGTTGATCGCCGCTGGCTTCGCGCTCGTCGCCTGCGCGACCGCCTCGACGCCGGAGGCCGCGAACAATAGCGGCGCGCTCGAAGTGGCGCCGCTGCAATATCATTACCGCGAATTGCCGAACGGCCTGCGCGTTTATGCGATGCCGGATCAGAACACGGCGAACGTTGCGATCCAGGTTTGGTACCGCGTCGGCTGGCGCGACGATCCGCAGGGCCGCTCCGGCTTCGCGCACCTCTTCGAGCACTTGCTGTTCAAATCCACGCGCAACATGCCCGACGGCATGTTCACGCAGCTGACGCAGGACGCCGGCGGTCAGCGCAACGCGTCGACGCACGAGGACTACACCGATTATTGGGAGATCATGCCGGCGAACCAGCTGCAGCGTCTCTTGTGGGCGGAGTCCGAGCGCATGGGCTCGCTGGTGGTCGATCCCGCCGTGCTCGACAGCGAAACCGACGTCGTGAAGGAAGAGCTGCGCCAGCGTGTGCTCGCCTCGCCCTATGGCCGCCTGTTCTATTTCCATCTCGCGCAAGCGAATTTCCGCGTGCACCCGTATGGCCGTCCCGGCATCGGCTCGCTGGAGGATTTGGAATCCTCCACCATCGATGACGTGCGCGCGTTCCACGCGACCTATTATCGTCCGGACAACGCCATCCTCGTCGTCGCCGGCAATTTCGATCTCGCGCAATTCAATGCGTGGGTTGATCAATATTTCGGCCCGATCCCGACGCCGAGCCGCGCCATTCCGCGTGTCGATGTCGATGAGCCCACGCGCGCGGGCCCGCAGGACATCACCACCTACGCGCCGAACGTGCCGCTGCCGGCCGTCGTGCTGAACTACATCCACCCGGACGTCACGAGCCCCGACATTCCGGCGCTCACCGTGATCGACGCGATCCTCACCAACGGCCAATCCTCGCGGCTTTATCGCTCGATGGTGTACGAGCAGCAGGTGGCGACGTCGGTGTTCAGCAATTGGACGCCGAGCCTCGATCCAGGCGCGTACTCCGCGATCGCCATTCTCTCCGAAGGCAAAACGCCGGATGAGGGCGTCGCCAGCATGAGCGCGGAAATCGCGCGCCTGCGCGATGCGCCGATCACGCAAGCCGAGCTTGACGAAGCCAAGAACGAACTCGTTACGGCCACGCTGCAGAACCGCGAAACCGCGTTCGGCCGCTCTCAGGAATTGGCTGACGCCGTGTTCAGATACGGCGACCCAGCCGCTGCCGATCGCTTCCTCGCGGCGGTGCAGCGCGTCACGATCGCCGACGTGCAGCGCGTCGCCCGTTCGATCTTCGACGACAACAAGCGCGTCGTGCTTCGCTATCTGCCGGAAGAACAACGCCCAGCGAACGTGACCGGTGCGGGGCTTGAAACCTCCACCACGATCGCCGCGCGCACGCTAAACCTGCCGGCGTCGGAAATTCCGGTGCACACGCTTGCGCCGGAAGGCCAGCGCGTCGCGCCGCCGGCTGCCGGCACGCCTGTTAGCGCGCGCATTCCGGCAACGACAGCGCGGACGCTCTCGAACGGTCTTCGCGTCATCGTCGCGCCGCAACGCGCGTTGCCGCTGATCAGCGCGGACCTGCGCGTGTTCTCCGGCGCCAGCGCCGATCCGAACGGCCGCAACGGCTTGGCGACGGCGACCGCCGATCTCGTCACCCGCGGCACCACGACGCGTAGCGCGACGCAGATCGCCTCGACGATTGAATCCCTCGGCGCTTCGCTCAATGCCGGCGCCGGCGCGGATTCTTCGCAAGTGACGCTGCAGACGCGCTCTGATCGCGTCGAAGATGCGTTCACGGTCTATGCCGACGTCGTGCGCAATCCGGCGTTCGCGGAAGAAGAACTCGGCCGCGCCCGCCAGCAGGCGCTTGATGGCTTGCGCGTCAACCTACGCGCGCCGGGCACGATCGCGAACTACGCGATGGCGCGGGCGATGTACGGCACGGCGCCTTATGGCGGCGTCGCTTCGGCCAACACGCTGCAAGCGATCACGCGTGACGATGTCGCCGGCTTCCACGCCGCGCGCTGGCGACCCGACAACGCGGTGCTCGTCATCAGTGGCGATGTGTCGGCGGAAGAGGGCTTTGCCCTGGCGGAGCGTCATTTCGGTTCGTGGCCGCGTCCGTTGGGCGCTGCGCCCGCGCAGCCGGATTCGAGCGCGCACGCGGCGAACCCGCGCGCGATCGTGATTGACCTGCCGCAAACCGGCCAAGCCGCTGTGCAGATGGGTGTGCGCGGCGTCCGCCGCAGCGATCCGGACTATTTCAATGTCCTGCTCGCAAACCAGGTGATGGGCGGTGGCGGTTCGTCGCGCCTCTATCAGGAAATCCGCGTGCGCCGCGGGCTTTCCTACGGCGCGACATCGACCATGCAGGCGCGCCTCGCGCCAGGCCCGATCATCGCCGCCACGCAAACGCGCAACGACGCCGCGCCGCAGGTGGTTGATCTGATGTCGGCGGAGTTCACGCGCCTGCGTGACACGTTGCCGACGGCGGCGGAGATGGACTCGCGCAAAGCCGCGCTCGTCGGCGCGTTTGGCCGCTCTGTTGAGACGACAGCCGGCATGGCCGGACAAATCTCGACGCTCGCGCTTTACGGCCTGCCGCCGGAACGGCTTAACACGTACGTCGCCGACGTGAGCGCGGTGACGCCGGAGCAAGTGCGCGCGGCGGGGCAGCGTTACTTCGATCCGGCGCGGGCTGACCTGGTCGTCGTCGGCGATGCGCGCTTGTTCTACGACACGCTCGCGCGTGGCCGTCGCAACATTGAGCGCATCCCGGTGAGCGATTTGAATCTGGATACTGAAGCGCTGCGCTGAACCCAATGCTCGTCATTCCGGGGCTCGCGGGACGCGAGAACCCGGAACCCCGGGGGTGATAGAGCTGAGCGGATCGTGCTTCGCACGTCCGGAATGACGAATTGAGAAAGCTGAGAGATCGAGCATGAAGCGCATCGCCACACTTCTCTTCGCGTCGTTCGCACTCGTCGCGTGCGCAACTGCCTCCGCGCCAACGCCGACCGCGCCGGAAGGCGCGGTGCAGGTTGCGCCGCTGGAGTATCATTATCGCGAGTTGCCGAACGGCTTGCGCGTCTATGCGATGCCGGACGCGAACACTGCGAACGTTTCGGTGCAAGTCTGGTACAATGTCGGCTCGAAGCACGACCCGATCGGTCGCTCCGGCTTCGCGCACCTGTTTGAACACATCATGTTCAAGTCTACGCGCAACATGCCGTCGGAATTCTTCGATCGGCTGACGGAAGACGTCGGCGGCTTCAACAACGCCTCCACGAACGACGATTTCACCAACTATTACGAGGTCGTGCCCGCGAACCATTTGCAGCGCATCCTTTGGGCTGAAGCCGAGCGCCTGGGGTCGCTCGTTGTCGATCCCGCCGTGTTCGGTTCCGAGCGCGACGTGGTGAAGGAAGAATATCGCCAGCGCGTGCTCGCTTCGCCCTATGGGCGCTTGTTCTATCTCTATCTGCCGCAAGCCAATTGGGCTGTGCACCCGTATGGCCGCCCCGGCATCGGTTCGATCGAGGATCTGGACGCAGCCACTGTCGATGACGTGCGCGCGTTCCACGCGACCTATTATCGACCGGACAACGCGGTGCTCGTCGTCGCCGGCAATTTCGACGTGACGCAATTCAATGCCTGGGTTGATCAGTATTTCGGCCCGATCGCGCGTCCAAACCGCCCAATCCCGCAGGTCGACGCCGTCGAGCCAGCGCGCACCGGCCCGCGTGAGTACACGACATACGCGCCGAACGTGCCGTTGCCAGCGGTGATGATCTCTTATCCGCAGCCTGCTTCGTCGAGCGCCGATTTGCCGGCGCTCGCGGTGCTCGATGCGATCCTGTCGCGCGGGGATTCCTCGCGGCTCTATCAATCGCTGGTCTACGAACAACAGATCGCCGCCCAAGCGTTCACGAATTTCGACGTGACGCAGCAAGCCGGCGCGTATTCGTTGTTCGCGATCATGTCCGAAGGCAAAAGCGCCGACGAGGGCGCCGCAGCACTGCTGGCTGAAATCCAACGCTTGCGCGACACGCCAGTCAGCGTCGCGGAATTGGACGAAGCCAAGAACGAGATCGTCACCGAGACGATTCAGGGCCGCGAAACCGCTTATGGCCGCGCGTTCGAGTTGGCGGATTCGGTGATCCGCTACGGCGACGCCGCAGCCGCCGATCGCGTGCTCGCCGCCATTCAGGCCACCACCGCCGCCGACGTGCAGCGCGTGGCGCGGACGATCCTCAACGACAATCAGCGCGTCGTGCTGCGCTATCTGCCGGAGGAAAGCCGCCCCGCAGGCGTAACTGGCGACATGATCGCCACGTCGCCCACTATCCAAGCGCGGCCGCTGACGATCGCGCAGAGCGACATTCCGCTGTCCACGCTCGCGCCGCAGAACGAGCGCGTCGCCCCGCCTGCGCCTGGCGCGCCGGTGGCGGCGCGGATTCCGCCGACGCAGCAACGCACGCTCGCCAACGGCCTGCGCGTGATTG
>CAZZFE010000093.1:0-5539 GCA_964653495.1 uncultured Terricaulis sp.
CGCGCGCGGCGCGGCCGTTGCGGGTGAAGATGGCGACGCCGTTGCCGTATTGGTGCTTCGACGGCAGCGAGAGCGCTTCCTCGAAACTTTCGGCGCGCACGATCTGCAGCACCGGGCCAAAGATTTCTTCGTTGTACGTCTTCATGCCGGGCTTCACGCCGTCGAACAGCGACGGGCCGATGAAGAAGCCTTCTTCGTAGCCTTGCAGCTTGAAGCCACGGCCGTCGCGCACGAGCTCGGCGCCTTCGTCCTTGCCGAGACCGATATAGTTTTCAATCTTCGCCTTGTGCGCGGCAGTGACGACGGGGCCGTATTGCGCGTCAGGATCGGTGGAGATGCCGACTTTCATCTTCTCGACTTCAACCAGCAAACGCTCGCGCAATTCGTCCGCGGTTTTCTTGCCGACAGGCACGACAACCGGCAGCGCCATGCAGCGCTCACCCGCCGAGCCATACGCGGCGCCGACGAGATCCTTCACCGCCTGATCCAGATCGGCGTCCGGCAGGATGATGCCGTGGTTCTTGGCGCCGCCCATCGCCTGCACGCGCTTCCCGTTCTGTGCGCCAACCGCATAGATGTAGTTCGCAATGTCGGACGAGCCGACGAAGCTCACGGCCTTGATGTCCGGATGATGCAGGATGGCTTCGACGGCTTCCTTATCGCCGTGGACGACGTTGAGAACGCCAGCCGGCGCGCCCGCTTCCATCATCAGCTGCGCCAAGCGCACGGGCACGGACGGATCGCGCTCGCTCGGCTTCAGCACGAACGTGTTGCCGACGGCGATCGCCACGCCGAACATCCACATCGGAATCATCGCCGGGAAATTGAACGGCGTGATGCCGGCGACGACGCCCAGCGGTTGGCGCATCGAGTAAACATCGATCCCCGGCCCCGCGCCTTCGGTGTACTCGCCCTTCATCGCGTGCGGGATGCCGCAAGCGAACTCGATCACCTCAAGCCCGCGCTGAATGTCGCCCTTCGCGTCGGCGATCACCTTGCCATGCTCGGACGAAAGCAGATGCGCCAGTTCGTCCATGTTCTTTTCAACCAGCGCCTTGAATGCAAACATCACGCGCGCGCGGCGCTGCGGGTTGGTGCTCGCCCAGCCTGGCGCGGCGGCCTTCGCGGCTTCCACGGCTTCGGCCACGGTCTTGGCGGTCGCGAGGCCGACTTCGGCCTGCGTCGCGCCCGTGTTCGGATCGAACACCGGCGATTTGCGCGGCGCGGCGGCGACGGATTGGCCGTTGATGAAATGCTCGATCGCGCGCATGGCGGCGCTCCCTTTGATTGTTTGCTTGGGCCCGGGCGTAGCACGGCGCGGGGGCGGCCAGTATTGCGAATTTGTTGGTAGGGCGCCGCGCTGGTGCGGTAGGTTGGCGCCTATGTACGATTGGGACGATCTCCGCGTGTTCCTGGCGGCCGAACGCTCCGGTTCGCTGAATGCCGCCGCGACGAAACTTGGCGTCGACGCGGCCACCGTTGGCCGGCGCTTGGCGCGGCTGGAGACGGCGCTCAAGGCCACGCTTTTTGCCCGCTCCGCCACCGGCCTCAAGCTCACTGCCGCCGGCGCACGGCTCTTGGAGATCGCCCACGACGCCGAAGCCAGCATGGACGCCGCCGCGCGCGTCGGTGAAACCGACGTCAGCGGCGGCGCTGTGCGGCTGGGCGCGCCGGAAGGCTTCGGCACCGCGATCCTCGCGCCGGCGCTCGCTGACCTGCACCGGCAGCGACCAAGCCTGCGCATCGAACTCGCCGCGCAGACCAGCGGGCTCCTCTCGGCCACCAAGCGCGAAGTGGATATCGCCGTCACACTCGCCGCCCCGCACGCAGCGCGGCTGATCGTTGAGCCGCTGACGGATTACCAGCTCGGCCTCTACGCCGCGCCGGCTTACCTCAAGCGCGCCGGCGCGCCGCAGGAGGTCGGCGATCTGCGCGCGCACACGATTGTCGGCTATGTCGATGATCTCGTGCCTTCGCCGGAGCTGCGTTACCTCAACGAAGTGCACCCCGATCTGAACGTCGCGATCGCCTCCTCCTCGATCCGCGCGCAGGAGGAAATCGTCCGCGCCGGCGCTGGCATCGGCGTGCTGCCCTGTTTCGCCGCCGACGGCCTGACGCGCGTGCTGCCAGCGCAAGTGCGACTGACGCGGCGCTTCTGGCTCAGCGTTCACAGAGATGTCGCGGAAACCGCGCGGGTGCGCGCGGTGCGGACTTGGCTGCGGGGCCTGGTAAAGTCGCGCCGGCGCGACCTTCTGCCCACCCGCGAACGCGCTTAGCGCAATTGCGCCGGGCTTTGGCCTGCGGCACGGTCCGCGGCTATGCGCACCCTGATTTTCTCGCTCGCCCTCCTCGCCGCCGCCTGCGGCGCGCCACAAGAAACCGCGACCACGGCGCCGGCGCCCGAAGCCGCCGCGATCGCGCCTGGCATCAATGTCAGCGACGCGTGGGCGTCGGCGACGCCGGGCGGCGTCAGCGTTTCGGCGGGCTATCTCGTCATCAGCAATGGCGGCGACGCGGCCGACACGCTGACCGGCGCGTCATCGCCGCGCGCGGGCCGCGTTGAGCTGCATACGATGAGCATGACCAACGGCGTGATGGAAATGACGCAAATCCCAAGCGTCGAAATTCCTGCCGGCGGCAGCGCCACGTTCGAGCGTGGCGGCAACCATTTGATGTTCATCGACGTCACGGCGCCGTTTGCGCCGGGCGAAGAAATTCCGGTGACGCTCAGCTTCGCCAATGCTGGCGAGGTTCAAGTGTCGCTGCCTGTCCGCGCTGGCGGCGGCGGGCACTAAGGCGCGGCGCGCAGGATCACGTAGCCGCTGGGATGACGCGCGATCGTCACGCCTTCGGGCGGCGCTGTGACGCCGATCATCTCCAGCAATTCCGCTTCCGGCGCGTTGAGCGAATAGCCATCGCCGCGCAGCACGTGCTCGGCCCAGCCGAGAACGGGGCAATCGGTCGGCGCGCTGGTTTGCGCGAACGGCACGAAAAGGTTCTCGGCGAGGCCTGAGGCAGCGGCATAGAGATGCGGCTGATCCGGCACACGCACACTGCCCGGCGCGCACGAAGCCGCGCGCTCGGCGACAAGCGCCGCGCCGCTCCACACCGGCTCCACCTGCATCAAGTGCCGCGCACCCGCCGCGCCGAAGGCAGCGGTCGCCAGCACAAACACGGCGGCAGCGCCGGCGACCAGCTTGCCTTGCGCCGGATTGCTCCAGAACGCGCGGGCGATCAGTACAAGCGCGATCGGCACGAAAGCCGCGCCAACACTCCAATAGCGGCCCATGATGATCGGCGTCTTGAACGAGATCAGCACTGGCAACACGAAGAACAACGCCATAGCGATCGCGAGCACGATCAAGCTCGGGCGCAAATCCGGCGCTTTCCATGCCGCGAAGCCGAAAATGGCGACGAGCGGCAGCGCCATCCAGGTCGGCCCGATTTCCAGCGAACGCACGTACCAGAGCGCCGCGCGCACGGCGTCAGGCGAAAAGTCTATCCAGGCGATGTTGGCGACGCGCGCCGAGGCGTAAGCGTACCAGGCGCCGAACGTCAGCACCGCAGCGGCGCCGAGGATGAGGCCAGGAACCAAGAGGTCCCGGCGTTTGCCGAGCAACGCCCACAGAACCAAACCGCCCGCGATCGAAGCGAGTGCAAGCGCCGCGTAAAAATGCGTCATCGCCGCCAGCACGCCGAGCACGGCAAGCGCGATCGGCCGGCGCGGCGCGTCTGCGTCATTGACCATCAGCATGCATTGCCACGCCGCCGCGAAGACGATGCAGGCGCCGAGTAGGAACGCGCGCGCTTCCTGAAACATGAACGCGACAACGCCGTTAACGACAAACGCGGCGAAGGCGATCGCCGCCCATGTGCGCCATTCCGGCGTGCGCGAAATCGACAAAACGAACGCGCCCGTTCCCACAAGCATCAGCGCGCTGGCGATCATCATTGCGACGCGCGGATCGGCGAACAGCGTCCGCACAAATTGCAGCACGATGAAATAGAGCGGCGGATTTGAATCGCTCGCCACATTCGTAAACAAGCCGGCCGCCGGGTCACTGGCCCAGAGCGAGAACATCTCGTCGTTCCACCAGCCCTGCCCGGGCGCCAGCCAAAGCTGAACCGCCGCCAGGACGATGAAAGCCGCGCCGAGAGCCACGCTTCTGGCTAGAAAATGCCCCCGCGCTTGGCCCAAAACTTGCCTCCTCACACCCGACGCGAAAATTGTTAGTGACACGCGATTGTCCGTGCAATTGTCGCGCCTTCTTTGCGGCCAGGGCCAATCGTTAATGCTTACCACCGCCTCAACAGCGCGCGTTTCCGCCGCGACGCCGGAGCTGACCATTGTCGCGCCGACGTTCAACGAGCGCGGCAACGTGGAAAAGCTTGTCACCAAGCTCGACGCGGCGCTCGAGGGCGAGCGCTGGGAAATCGTGTTCGTTGACGACGATTCAAAGGACGGCACGGTCGAGGCATTGCGCGTCCTGGCGCAAGCAGACTCACGCGTCCGCGTGATCCACCGCATCGGCCGGCGTGGCCTCGCATCCGCCGTGGTCGAAGGCATTCAATCCAGCAGCGCGCCCTACGTCGCAGTGATGGATGCTGATCTCCAGCATGACGAAACCATCCTGCCGGCGATGCTGCGCAAGCTGCGTGATGGCAACGCCGATATTGTCGTCGGCTCGCGCTATGCCGAAGGCGGCAGCTTGGGCGAATGGTCGAAGAGCCGCGTGCAGATCAGCAAGCTCGGCGGCGCGGCGGCGAAATTCGTGACGCGCACCGAACTCTCTGACCCGATGTCGGGCTATTTCATGATGGCGCGTCCGGCGTTCGACAGCGTCGTGCGCAAGCTTTCCTCGCAAGGCTTCAAGATCCTGCTCGACATCGTCGCTTCGGCGAAGGGCGAGCTGCGTGTCGCCGAGGTGCCTTTCACCTTCCGCACACGTGAGAGCGGCGACAGCAAGCTCGATAGCGCCGTCGCGCTCGAATATCTGACGCTGCTGATCGACAAGACCATCGGCCGCTACATCCCCGGCCGCTTCGTCATGTTCATCGGCGTCGGCGCGCTCGGCGTGTTCGTGCACCTCGGCATTCTCGGCGTCGCCACCGAAGCGTTCGGCGTACCGTTCCTGACGGCGCAAACGGGCGCGACCATCCTGGCGATGACGTTCAATTTCTTCGTCAACAATTACCTGACCTACCGCGACCGCCGCCTGCGCGGCTGGAAGCTGCTGACGGGCCTCCTGAGCTTCTATGCGGTCTGCTCGGTCGGCGCCGTAGGCAATGTGGGCATCGCCAATTTCTTGTTCACACAGCACTACGCCTGGTGGCTGGCGGGCGTCGCCGGCATCCTGGTCGGCGCGGTCTGGAACTACGCGGCCAGCTCCATCTTCACCTGGAGGCGCTGAAACTGGCCTGAAGCTAGGGCGAGGACCAGGGCGGCTTGCGCCCGGCGGTCGGTCCGCGTATCTACCCCGGCTCCGGTGGCGTAGCTCATCTGGTTAGAGCGTGGGATTCATAACCCCAAGGTAGGTGG
>CAZZFE010000094.1:0-5351 GCA_964653495.1 uncultured Terricaulis sp.
CTGATCTGGCTCGTCGTCACCTTCATCGACACACGCGTCGAACCACTGATCCCGCACGAGCTCGATTTCCTCAAGCGCTTCCCGGGCGGCGGGCTGCTGATCGCGGTCGCGGCGCTGACGCTAGTCGGCGCGCTTGCGGGCAATCTCATCGGCCGCTGGATCGTCGACGCAGCCGACAAGGGCATCGCCAATCTACCGCTGGTCCGCTCGATCTATGGCGGCGCCAAGCAGGTGTTCAAACAAGTCGCCGCACCGGAGCGGACCTCGTTCAAGCAAGCGGTGCTGGTGGAGTTTCCCTCGCCCGGCCAGTGGGCGATCGGCTTCATCACCAACGAGGACACGGCCGAGGTCCACAACGACACGGGGCTCGATCTGGTCGCCGTCTACGTGCCGCAAGCGCCGATCCCGACCTCGGGCTTCCTGCTCTATCTGCCGCGCGAAACGCTAAAGCCGCTGGCGCTGCCGCCGGACGAGGCGCTGAAGCGCGTCATCTCGCTCGGCATCATCCGCGACCCCAACGCGGTCACCACCGACGCTAAATGATCTTGAAGTCCGAAGGCTTCCAGTCCGGCTTCGGATAGGTCGGGTTCATCTCTTCCAAAGTCCCGCGCACGATCGCGGCGATGATGGCGTTGCGCCGCCATTTCTTGTCCGCCGGCACGACGCGCCAGGGAGCATGCTCGGTCGAGCAGCGCGTCAGCGCGATCTCGTAGGCGTCCTGGTACTCGTCCCAGAGCTTGCGATCCTCGAGGTCGCTTGGATTGAATTTCCAATTGCTCTCCGGCTCGTCGAGCCGCGCCTGCAGCCGCTCGGCCTGCTCGTCCTTGGAGATGTGCAGCATGAATTTGAGAATGGTGATTCCATTCTCGGTCAGGTGCTTCTCAAAGGCATTGATCTGCTCGTAACGCTGCTCGATCGCCTCGGAGGGAGCGAGGTTGCGGACTTTGCCGACGAGCACGTCCTCGTAGTGCGAGCGGTTGAACACGCCGATCACGCCGCGCTTCGGCACAGCCATGTGGATGCGCCAAAGATAATCGTGCGCCAGCTCCTCCTCGCTTGGCCGGCCAAACGCGGTGACGCTCACCCCAAGCGGCCCGCAAGCGTTGAACACGCCGCGCACCGTCCCGTCCTTGCCCGATGTGTCGATGCCCTGCAGCACCACCAGCAGCGCGCGCCTCCGCTCAGCCCACAACCGGTCCTGCAGATCGTTGATCGCCTCGGCGCAATTGGCGCAGCTCTCCTGAGCCGCCTTCTTGTCCGCAAACAGCTCCGCGCGGACGCAATCGCGCTTGTCGAGTTTCGCGGCCTTGCCGGGCGCCACGCGCACGGCGGCGTCTACGTCTTTCCAATGAACCATCGCGGCATTGGGCAATAGGCAATGGGCAATTGGCAATAGCTAACGCCCGCCCAGACGCGCGAACGGCGGCGCTTTCGCGCCGCCGCCCGATTGCCTATTGCCGACTGCCGATTGCCTTAGGAGGCGTAATATTCGACGACCAGGTTCGGTTCCATCTGCACCGGGTACGGCACGTCCGAGAGCACCGGCACGCGCGAGAAACGCGCCGCCATCGCCTTCGGGTCGACCTCGATGTAGTCCGGCGTTTCGCGCTCGCCGCTTTGCAGCGCTTCGAGCACGATCGCCATCGACTTGGCGCGATCGCGCACTTCGATCAGATCGCCGACCTTCACCAGGAAAGACGGGATCGTCACGCGGCGGCCGTTCACCTTGACGTGGCCGTGGTTCACGAACTGGCGGGCCGAGAACACGGTCGGCGCGAACTTCGAACGATACACCACAGCATCGAGACGGCTCTCGAGCAGGCCGATGAGGTTTTCAGCCGTGTTGCCCTTCCGGCGCGCGGCTTCCTCGTAGGTCTTGCGGAACTGCTTTTCGGTGATGTTGCCGTAATAGAGGCGGAGCTTCTGCTTGGCCACGAGTTGGAGGCCGAAGTCAGAGGTCTTGCCCTTGCGGCGCTGGCCGTGTTGGCCCGGGCCGTACTGACGCTTGTTGACCGGCGACTTCGGACGGCCCCAGAGGTTCTGGCCGAAACGGCGGTCTGATTTGTATTTGGCTTGGATACGCTTCGTCATGGGCTGTTGAGCCCCTTCTTCTTCTGACGGGGCCCGGCGGTCTCGATATGAGACCACGACTACCCTGGCGGTTCGCCCGTCACCCAGCATGATCCGCTGCCGGAACGGGTCCGGCGCGGGAAAGCGGGGCTTTTGGTCCAGGGGCGGTCCGAAGTCAACCCGGCGGCGGGGCGGGCCGGGGCACGATCACCTGGTCGTAAACCACGCGCCAGCCGCTGGCCTGGTGCTGCCACATGCGCGCGTAAGGCCCGCTCCGCTCGGCCCTGTCGGCTGTCCAATGCGCCATACCGAGCACCATCACCAGATCGCCCGCCGCTGAAGCCTCTGTCCGCAATACCTCGTAACGCACGCCCTCCGCCGGCGTAGACAGCGCCGCTGAAGCCTCCGCGCCAGAGGCGAAGGCCGACCGGCTCCGCACGACGCGCGCCTCAACCGCCAGGCGCTCGCGCACGTTCGCCGCGCCCGTCAGTTCGCCCTCCCAACTCGACACCTCAGCGATCGCTTGCGCCGCCGAGCCAGCGCCCGCAGCGGCCACCGGCAAGCTCGGCACATTCGCAGCGTTCGGTTCAATCAAAGTCGGATTGGCGATCGGCCCGACGCCGCCGTCGTAAATCCATTTCCACGACCCATCGGCTTGGCGGCGCCAAACCGTGAAGTAATGGCCCCGCGGCGTGCGTGCTTCATCGAAGCTCACCGGCCCAGTGGTGAAACCAAGATCGCCAGAGCGCGCGATGCCCGCGAACGCGGGCCACCAAAACAGGTTGCGATTGCCGTCATCCTCGCTCTCCGCCAATTGCTGCGGCGCATTGGCGAAGCCGGTTGGATTTCCAAGCTGGCCGTCGGGCGCAACGAATTCGCGGAACGCCGGGATCCAGGCGATCTCGCCGGCGCGCGTCGCGAACGCACGCTCAGCTGCGATCACATTTGCGGGATCAGCTTGCTGCGCTGGCGTTGTTGCGCACGCAACAAGCAACAGCGCGGAGAGAATGATGGGGCGCATGCGTGCAGCGATGAACGAATGCGCTCTATCGTCAAATCACCTGCGACCAACGCCCGCCGTGCAACGTCAGCCGCTGGCGCGCAAAACTGCCATTGCAGATCGTTGCGCCCTGGCCAAATGGCCTAGCCAACACCGCCGATCCCAGATGCAACGCGCTTAACGCTTCCTAAATGGCGTCAAATCACAGCATTTACTCAGAGCGAGAACCTTCGTGACCATCATCCTGCGTCACAATGCGAAGCTAGAATTGACCCGCGCCGATTACGTGGGGCCGGTGACGCTTGAGGAATTGCTGAAGCTCGCCGCGTTCAACGCGGCTGAGCCACAATGGCTGAAGCACGATTGCCTAAGCCTCGTGCTGCCCGGCGCGGATTTCCTGAACGTGGATTTCGGCGAACTCGACAAAATCTTCGAGCGTTATCGCCAACTCTACGGACCGATGCGGTTTCACATCATGCGCCGCTCCGCATGGCTGTGCCTCAGCCCCGCCGCACGTCCGCACGTCGAGTATTGGGTGATCGACCGCGAGACCAAGCAGGAGCTCTCGACGAACTTGCGCCTGTTCGACAATTGGGAAGAGGCTGGCGATTGGCTGATGCTGCAGCCAGGCGAACTTGAGCAACTCAAGACCGCCGATGGCTTCGATGTCGTCTACAGCTCTGAGGTCGCGCGCCGCGCCGCCAGCGCTTAGTCGCCAGCGCTTAGTCGCCAGCGCTTAGTCGCCAGCGCTATCCAACTCATACTGGCTCTGCAGATAATTCTGCAGGCCGAGCTGATCGAGGTTCTGGAGCTGGGTTTCCAGGAAATCGATGTGCTCTTCGGTGTCGTCGAGCAATTCCGTCAGCATGTCGCGCGTGACGTAATCCTTCTTGCTCTCGGCCAGCTCCACGCCTTCCTTGATCGCGCCATGGCCGGTGCGTTCGGCGTTGAGATCGGCCTGCAGCCGCTCGGGCACGCTTTCGCCGATCTGCAGCTTGTTCAGGTTCTGGAGGTTCGGCAGCCCTTCGAGCAGCAGTATCCGCTTGATGATGCGGTCCGCGTGCTTCATTTCCTCGATGGATTCTTCGTACGTCTTCTTGCCGAGCTTGCCGTAGCCGTCGCTCTCGTACATGCGCGCATGCAGGAAGTACTGGTTTATCGAGGTCAGCTCGTTCGTCAGGATGAGGTTGAGCTTCTTGAGAACGTCCGGATCGCCCTTCATCGCGCCTACTCCGCCGCGACGAGGCTCCCGACCAGGGCCATTCCGCCGCAAGAAATGCCTTCGGCGATCTCGACCAGGCAGCGTCCGCAGCACGGCTCGCACCCGTGATGGGCGAGAACATGCTCCGGCTCCTGGGCTCCGGCATGGATGGCTTCATCCACTTCGTTGCGAGTCACGCCGTTACAATTGCAGACGTACATTCCGCATTTCTCTGAAAGCAAACGCCTTTTGGGCGACTGCGAGGCAGCCGCAAAGAAAGGTAGCGGGCCGCCTCGGTTACTGCAAGTCATTCGCAGCAGTAACCTGCAATTCCAGTGCCTGGCGTCACGCCAAAGCCCGCTCCATGGCCGCAGCGCCGGCGTTCATGGCGGCATCCTGCTGCGCCGCAGCGGCGTCCGGGAGGAAGTCCACGGTCCACACAAACCGGCTCCCCGCCCCGTCCTCCACCACTTGCGCGCAGGCGCTGTAGTGCTGGTACGCCGGGCTATCGGTGATGGCGTAAACCAAGCGGCGCTCGGCATCGTCCGCGGAGACGAGCCATTCCCGCACCTCCATGCCGTTCGCGAACGTCACGATCCGCGCGCCGGAAGGCTCCATTTTGGTGGCGGTGACGAACCCCTTCGCCAGCTCGTGCACGGCGTCGCACTGCCCAAACCTCGGCGGCGGAACGGGGTGAGCGAAACTCTTTGCGGATGGTGGCCATCGGGTTCTCCTTAACGGCGCCAGCCTCGCTGGAAACGGACCAGCTTTCGCGCCATTTCCGGACCCGATCATTTTCCTCAGCCTGTCGGCTTGGGATAAATTGCGCTTTGGGCTAGAAGCCCCGCCGTTCCATGACAAAGGCCCCAACCATCGGCGTGGTCAGCCTCGGCTGCCCCAAAGCCCTCGTCGACAGCGAGCGCATCATCACGCGCCTGCGCTCCGAAGGGTACCAGCTCAGCGGCTCCTACGAAGGCGCTGACCTCGTCGTCGTGAACACGTGCGGCTTCCTCGACAGCGCCAAAGCCGAAAGCCTCGACGCTATCGGCGAAGCCATCGCCGAGAATGGCAAGGTCATCG
>CAZZFE010000095.1:0-5346 GCA_964653495.1 uncultured Terricaulis sp.
AAGGCCTCCGCTTCGCCATCCGCGAAGGCGGCCGCACCGTCGGTTCGGGCGTCGTCGCCAAGATCATCGACTAATTTCGACCAAGCGTCGAAACCGAGCGACAGAGGGCCGCTTCTGCAAGGAGGCGGCCCTTTTTGCGCCTACGACGCATCCAATCCTCTCCGCACTGGCATCCACCAAACAGGATGCGCGCGCGCCGGCCGCCGCTGACGTGCGCCCCAGAGGGAGGACACCCATGCGGATCATTGCGATTACGGCGATTGCGGCCAGCTTGAGCGGCGCGGCCTACGCGGCCCCCGCCATCTCGTTCAACGCCGCCAGCATCAACACGGCTGACGTGAGCCGCATCGCCGCCGATGCGGTGGCGGACGCCCAAGGCGATCTGAGCCGCCAAGACGCCGAAACGCGTCTGCGCACCGAGCGCGCGCTCGATCGTTTCGACCGCACGGATCGGCTGCAGCGCATTGGCGATCGCCAAGTGCGCGTTGTCAGCAATCGCGAGCTGACGGCTGAGGAAGAAGCGCGCTTGGAGGCGCGTATCCAAGCAGCGGTGGAGCGTGCCGCCGAAGCGAGCGCCCGCGCCGCGCAACAGCATCAACTCACCGCCGAACAACGCGCCCGCATCGAAGCGCGCGCGGAAGCCGCGGCTGAGCGCGCCGCGCATCGTCACGCGCAGCGCTACGCCTATCGCACTGAAAGCGGACGCACCATCCACAGCGATCGCGAACTGAGCGCTGACGAGCAAGCTCGGCTCGATGCGCAGGTTGAATCCGCCATCGCCCGCGCCACGGCCGCGAATGAGCGCGTCGCCGAACTGATGGCCCGCGTCGAAACCCGCATTGCCGAGATGGAAGCCCGCCAATCCTTCCGCAGCGCCGAGCTGACGGCGGAGCAGGAAGCGCGGATCGAGGCAGCGCTAGAAGGGGCCGAGGCCGCGATCGAACGCGCCGCTGAAGCCATTGAGCGCGCGCAGGAGCGTCGCCAGGAACGCCTCGAGGGCGGCGACACCGACTGATCGCGGGCCGGATGCACCGAAATCCCAAGGGCCGCCGAAAGGCGGCCCTTCTTCGTTTGGGCTGCATCCACTACCCTCGTCGGGCGCATCTTCAGAGCAAAGGCGCGCTGCTTGGGCGCGAGGGAGGCGTGGATGGAGCGCTTTGTTTTCGTGGCGGCTGTGACGGTCGCTATCATTTTCGGCGTGTTCGCCATGTTTGGCGGACCCAATTGGCATGTGGATTGGGACGATGAGGCCGACGCCCGGGGCGTGGCCCCGGTGATGGCGTTGGCCGCCGGCCGGGTCGATCCGCAGAACTACACCGGCGAGAGCATCCGCTTGCGCCATGTGGCGGCGTTCATCTCGGTGATCCCCGAGGAGCGGACCGACGTTTCCGTGGAGATCGACAATCCGGGCGGCGCGCCAATGCCGACCATTTCCAGCGACGAGGGCCGGGTGATCGTGGACGGCCAGCTCCGTGGCCGCATCGAGAATTGCCGCGAGGACGGCGTTGAGCTGCGCGGCTACGGCTTTGTCGCCAATGAACAATTGCCCCGGATCACGATCCGAGCCCCGCGCGCTCTGTCGATCGGCGTCTCCGGCGCTGGCCGCGCCGAAATCGGCGAAACCGAGAGCCTCGACCTCGATTTCAGCGGCTGCGGCAATGCGCAGCTGGCTGAGGTAGCCGGCGACCTCACGATCGACCTTTCCGGCTCGGGTGAGGTCCGTGGCGTGGGCGCACAGAGCCTAGACGCCGATGTCGCAGGCTCAGGCGAGATCGAAGTCGGCCCGGTCGCCAATGGCGCGGACGTCTCGATCGCGGGCTCCGGCTCGGTGGCGATTAACGGTCTGACTGGCGCGCTGGACGTCAGCGGCGCGGGCTCAGGCGCCCTCGAGGTCCGCGGCGGCGACGTCACGGTGGCGACAATTGACCTCGCCGGCTCGGGCGATGTGGCGATCCGGGCTCCAGTGCAGCGTCTGGAGGCCTCGATTGTGGGCTCTGGCGATGTGGCCGTTCCGGCTGTTGTGGGCGAAATTGACGCGGAAATCGCGGGATCCGGCAACGTCACGGTCCAGTCTGTTACCGGCAATGTTCGCAAGCAGATCATGGGCTCCGGCGACGTGACTGTCGGAGGGTGAAAAATCGCCGCGCGGGTGTGCTTGACGCGCCCGCGCGGCTCCTTTATCTGACCGCCCTTCGAGCCGGCCGTAAGCTTTGCTTAGACGCGGTTCGCACTTAACGCGACATCGACCCAGGGCCTGAAAGGCCGGGGCTGAACGCGGGGCCGGACGGCCCTCCGTCGCTGTTTCTTGCGAAACCTCCCGTCAGCATCGCCGCCGTCCGGATCGGAACGGCGTTTTTCTTCGTCGGCGCATGTCCTCTCGGAAGAGGCTGCGGCGGCGTGTTTTGCGTCCTGGCATTCGGGAACAAGAGCGATGATGCAGCAAAATATCCGGATCAGGCTGAAAGCCTTCGATCACCGCACGCTCGACCTCTCCACTAAGGAGATTGTGTCGACGGCGAAGCGCACGGGCGCGACCGTAGTAGGCCCGGTGCCGCTGCCGACGCGCATCGAGAAGTTCACCGTCAACCGCTCGCCCCACATCGACAAGAAGAGCCGCGAGCAATTCGAGATCCGCACGCACAAGCGCGTGCTCGACATCATCCAACCGACCCCGCAGACCGTCGACGCGCTGATGAAGCTCGACCTCTCCGCCGGCGTCGACGTTCAAATTCAAGTGCTGGGTTGATCGCCATGAGCAACACCCAACGCACCGGCGTGATCGCCCGCAAAGTCGGCATGATGCGCCTCTTCGCTGAAGACGGCGCGCATGTGCCGGTCACCGTGCTCGACCTCGAAGGCTGCCAGATCATCGGCCGCCGCACCGTCGACGCTGAAGACTACACCGACGCCACGGGCGCCAAGGTGGACCTCAAGCTGCCGAAGACGCGCAAGAACGAGAAGAAGGCCGACCAGACCCGCGCTCCGAAAGGCGCCGGCTACGTCGCGCTGCAACTCGGCGCCGGCAAAGCGAAGGTCAAGCGCGCCACGCAAGCCGAACGCGGCCAGTTCGCCAAGGCGAAGGTAGAGCCGAAGGCCATCGTCCGCGAATTCCGCGTCAGTGCAGACAACCTCGCTCCGGTCGGCGCCCAAATCAGCGCCGACCATTTTGTTGTCGGCCAGAAGGTCGACGTCGCCGGCATCTCCATCGGCAAGGGCTTCGCCGGCGCCATGAAGCGCTGGAACTTCGGCGGCCTGCGCGCGACGCACGGCGTGTCGGTCTCGCACCGCTCGCACGGCTCGACCGGCCAACGCCAGGACCCTGGCAAGGTGTTCAAGGGCAAGAAAATGGCGGGCCACCTCGGTGTGGAACGCGTGACGACGCAAAACCTCGTCGTCGTGAAGACGGACGCGGCCCGCGGCCTCATCTTCGTGCGCGGCGCTGTGCCGGGCGCGGAAGGCGGCTGGGTTGAAGTGCGCGACGCCGTGAAGGCGACGCTGCCGAAGGAAGCCCCGAAGCCGGGCGCGTTCAAGAGCT
This sequence comes from uncultured Terricaulis sp., assembly GCA_964653495.1. GTDB lineage: Bacteria > Pseudomonadota > Alphaproteobacteria > Caulobacterales > Aquidulcibacteraceae > Vitreimonas. The sequence goes on from CAZZFE010000095.1 coordinate 3,536, forward strand.
CTGAAGGGGCCGCGGCATGAAGCTCGACATCGTAACCCTCGACGCCAAGAAGTCGGGCTCGATCGACCTCGATGACGAGGTGTTCGGCCTGACCGAAATCCGCGGCGACATCCTGCAGCGCATGGTGAAGTACCAACTCGCTAAACGCCGCGCCGGCACGCACAAGACGCTGTCGCGCGGCGAAGTCGCTGTGACGCACTCCAAGCTCTACAAGCAAAAGGGCACGGGCCAGGCGCGTCACGGCGCGAAGAACGCGCCGATTTTCCGTGGCGGCGGTCACGCCCACAATCGTCTGCCGCGCGATTACTCGCACGACCTGACGAAGAAGTTCCGCGCGCTGGCGCTGCGCCACGCCCTCTCGGCGAAGGCCAAGGCCGGCGACATCGTCGTCGTCGACAGCGTTGCACTGAAAGAGCCGAAGACCGGCGCTTTCCGCGCTCAGCTCACCAATCTGAAGCTCGACAAGACGCTGATCATCGCTGGCGCCGAGGTTGACGCCAACCTCGCCCGCGCGGCCCGCAACGTTCCGCGTCTCGACGTGCTGCCGAACGCAGGCCTCAACGTTTATGACATCCTGCGCTGCGGCAAGTTGGTGCTGACGGTGGACGCGGTGAACGCCATCCACGATCGCTTCAAGAAGGACGGCGAAGCCGCTGCTGCGAAGAAGCGCGCGCCGGCCAAGAAGAAAACGGCTGAAGAAGGAGCCGCGGCATGAGCGCGCTCAACAAGCATTACGACACCATCCTGTCGCCGGTGATCACGGAAAAGGCCACGCTGCTCTCCGAGCACAACAAGGTCATGTTCCGCGTGCCGCTCGACGCGACCAAGGACGACGTGAAGGAAGCCGTCGAAAAGCTTTTCAACGTCAAGGTCGGCGCGGTGAACACCATCCGCGTGAAGGGCAAGACGAAAATGTTCCGCGGCCGTCCCGGCAAGCGTTCCGACACCAAGAAGGCGATCGTGACGTTGCTCGACGGCTATTCCATCGACGTGACGACGGGGCTCTAAGTCATGGCGCTTAAGCAATTCCGCCCGACCTCGCCCGGCCGCCGCCAGCTCGTGATCGTTGATCGCTCCGAGCTGCACAAAGGCAAGCCGGTGAAGGCGCTGACCGAAGGCCTGACGAAGTCCGGCGGCCGCAATAACATGGGCCGCGTCACCGCGTTCCGTCATGGCGGCGGTCACAAGAAGACGTACCGCAAGATCGACTTCAAGCGCCGCAAGTGGGGCGTTGAAGCGACGGTCGAGCGTCTTGAGTACGATCCGAACCGCACCGCGTTCATCGCCCTCATCAAGTACAAGGACGGCGAGCTCGCCTACATTATCGCTCCGCAACGCTTGAAGGCTGGCGACACCGTCGTCGCTGGCGAGCGCGTGGACGTGAAGCCGGGCAACGCGATGCCGCTGAAGGCGATCCCGGTCGGCACGATCGTGCACAATGTCGAGCTGAAGCCACTGAAGGGCGGCCAGATGGCGCGCGCCGCGGGTTCGTACGCGCAAGTCGTCGGCCGTGACACCGGCTACGCCCAACTGCGCATGATGTCCGGCGAAGTGCGCATGGTGCAGGACACCTGCATGGCCACGATCGGCGCGGTGTCGAACCCTGACAACATGAACGAAGTCTGGGGCAAGGCTGGCCGCTCGATCCACATGGGCCGCAAGCCCAGCGTTCGCGGCGTCGCCATGAACCCGGTCGATCACCCGCACGGCGGCGGCGAAGGCAAGACCTCCGGCGGCCGTCACCCGGTTACGCCGTGGGGCAAGAAGACCCGCGGTCCCAAGACCCGCAAAACCAAGCCGGCGCGCTGCAG
>CAZZFE010000096.1:0-5343 GCA_964653495.1 uncultured Terricaulis sp.
GCGTGCGTCTTGCCCTTGTCGTGATCGAAGAACACGCCCGGCGAACGGTGCATCTGAGACACGATCACGCGCTCGGTGCCGTTCACGACGAACGTGCCTTTGTCTGTCATGAGCGGGATGTCGCCCAGATAGACGTCTTGTTCTTTGATGTCCTTCACGGACTTCGCGCCGGTTTCTTCGTCCGTTTCGAAGACGATAAGGCGCAGCTTCACCTTCAGCGGCGCGGCATAAGTCATGTCGCGCTGCTGGCATTCTTCGACGTCGAACTTCGGTTCCTCGAACTCGTACGAGACATACTCGAGCACGGCGCGATCGGAGAAATCGCGGATCGGGAATACCGACTTGAAAACAGCCTGCAGACCTTCATCAATGCGCTCGTACGAGCGCTGGTCCTTTTGCAGGAATTGATCGTAGGAGCTCTTTTGCACCTCGATCAGGTTGGGCATGGCGCCCGCTTCGGCGATCTTGCCGAAGGACTTACGAATACGCTTCTTACCAGTGAACGACAGAGCCATCTGTTCTTCCCGATGCGCGCTGCGCTGAAAGCGGATCTCCGGCCATAAGACCCGCCAGCGCGGCACATGAGCCGCCATCTTGTTCCGCCCCGGCTTGTGGCTTGCGCCGCAACCCGACCCCTTCGGAACCGCGCGGGCGGGCGCGGGACCGGCGCTCCCCAAATACGCGAGGTATCGGAGTGCGCGTTATTCGCGATGAAGCGGGAACGCTCGTTTGAGCGCCCCCGCCAATCGCATCTGTGCGTGAATTACTTCAGATCGATCTTCGCGCCGGCCTTTTCAAGTTGAGCCTTGAACTTCTCGGCATCGGCCTTGTTCACGCCCTCCTTCACAGGCTTCGGCGCGCCTTCGACGAGGTCCTTGGCTTCCTTGAGGCCCAGGCCCGTGATCGCGCGCACTTCCTTGATCACTTCGATTTTCTTGTCGCCAGCGTTGGCGAGAACGACCGTGAATTCGGTCTTCTCTTCAGCAGCGGCGGCCGGAGCAGCGCCACCGCCGGCAGCGGCGACGGCGACCGGCGCGGCGGCCGAAACGCCCCACTTGTCTTCGAGCAGCTTCGCGAGTTCAGCGGCTTCGAGGACGGTGAGCGACGAAAGGTCTTCGACGAGTTTTTCGAGATTTGCCATTTGGGTTCTTCCTTGGAATTTGTTCGGTTTTGTTCCGGAAATGACGGTGTTAGGCGGCGTCCTTGGTCGCGTACGCGTTGATCACGCGTGCGAGCTGACCGCCTGGGGCGGCGAGCACACCAGCGATCTTCGTCGCCGGCGCCTGGATGAGACCCACGATCTTGCCACGGAGCTCGTCGAGCGAAGGCAGCGTCGCCAAAGCGTTCACTGCGTTCTTGTCGAGCACCTGGCCGTTAAACAGCGCGCCGAGGACGACGAACCGTTCCTTTTCCTTGGCGAACGCGACAGCGACCTTGGTGGCCGAAATCGGATCGTCGGAATAGGCGATGGCCGTGGGGCCAGCAAACAAGTGAGCGCCACCTTCGTTCTGCGTGCCGTCGATGGCGCGCTTCACGAGGCGGTTCTTCACCACCTTCAAGCCCGCACCAGCGGCGCGAAGCCGTGAGCGCAGGACAGTCATTTCCGCAACGGACAGACCGGTATAATGGCCAACCACCACCACCCCGGCATTGGCGAAGACGCCTTTCAGCTCCTCCACCGCTTCGGCCTTCTGAGCACGATCCATTACGGTCTCCTCTCATCAGACACTGGGACCATCCCAGCGCCCGACGCGCTGGGACGGACCGTTTCGCGGCAGAGAGCCGTGAGCCGGCCGCGCCAAGCGCGGACCTGTCCCAGAGGCTCGCCAAACGACCCAGGCTATGGCAGCCTGAGCTCGAAAAACGGTCGCTTCTGTCTATTGCGGGCTCTTGAAGCAGGCCGGAAAACCGGCAAACTTCCAACGAATTAAGCCCGCGCAAAGGGGCCTTGCGGCCGACTATGCGTGGGCGCCTGCAGTCTCGGACAGGGTTCGGACGGGTTAACACCCGCCGAACGCGGGGATATGCACCCTTTAAAGCGTGCCCGCAAGTGGGTGATTTGGGCATTTTTGTGGCGATTGACACCGCTGACCGATAGGCCCGGTGAGCAATCGCCAAACGCCAACAAATGTCAGCCCGCGCAGAGCGAGCGGCCCTCGTAGGCTTCGGCTTGCGCCATGCAGTCGACGGTGAGCACCCAGGGGGCCTCCTCCTCGTGGAGTTCGCCGACCCAGCCCCACAGCGGCACGCTATTCCAGACCTGCACGAACATCTGTTGCGGGCGATCGAAGCGCGCCGGGATGCGGCCGACGATCTCGTGCGCCAGTTCGTTGTCGACGTACCAGCGGATCGCGTCCTCGCGCCATTCGATGGCGTAGGTGTGGAAGCCGTCAGCGGCGTCAAACGGCAGCTCGACGATCTCGCGGCGGGCGCGGCCGTTGAGGTGGTAGGTCAGCTCGGCGCGGGTGGTGTCGCGGCCGAGGATTTCGATATCGAGCTCCTGCCAGGAGCCGCGGCCGTCCGGGCGCGTGAAGGTAAAGAAGCCCGTGACCAGGCCCGAGCCGCGCGGCACCTGCATGCGGGTTTCGAAATAGCCGCTGGTGTAGGCCGCGTGCGTGCCGATCTCACCGGACATGAACGGCTTGTCCGCGCCTTCCGGCGACGGCGCGAGCGTGAAGCGCAGGCCTTCCGCCGTCGGCTCGACTTGGCTGCGGCGCCATTCGGTGGAGGTCCACGCGCCGTTCGACCAGCCATCCGCAACGCGCCAGACGCTTTCATCGATCGCGCGGAAGCGGTCCACGAACCCGTTTTCGCCGATGCGTTGGATCGCCGGCCGCGCCGAGAGGCTGTCCCAACTCGGTTGTGCGAGGTCTTGGCCGCGCAATCGCGCGTTAGGCGAATAGTTTGCTAAAGCGAGACAGAACCCGGTGAGCATCGCCGCAATGGCGATCAATTCCGAGCGCTTCAACCTGCCCGGTTCAAGTCGCATCCACATCTCGACGCGCGCGCTGCAACGCCCACGCCAACGATTTGCTAACCATAGCGGCGCGGCGTGTTAGTGACGGTCATGCGCCAGATTCTCATCGCCCTCGTCGCCCTCGCCTTCGCACCCTTCGCTCAAGCTCAAACGCCTTGGCCGGACGCAGCGCCGGATCAGTGGGTGATGGCGCATGTCGATGTCGAGACCACCGGCCTCAATCCCGCGCATCACGAGATGATCGATATCGGCTTGATCTACACCGATCTCGCCGGCGCCGAGCTTGGGCGGCTCTATGTGCGGATCATGCCCGATCACCCCGAGCGCATCGATGAAGGCGCGCGGCGCGTGAACGGGTTCGACGTGGATTATTGGCGCGCGCATGGCGCGGTGAACGAGACGGAGGCTGTGCGGCAGATCGTTGAGTTTCACCACCGCATGCGCGGCGGCAAGCGCGTGATCTTCACGGCGTTCAATGTCGGCTTCGATCAGAGCTTCACGCGCGCCTTGTTCGCGCAGCACGGCGTCAACTGGAACGACCTCTATTTCTACCACATCCTCGACATTCCCTCGATGGCGTGGGGCCAAGGACTGACGGCGCTCAACTCAACCGAACTCTCACGCGACCTCGGCATCGCCGACGAAACCCGCGTCGCCATCGAGCACACCGGCATCACGGGCGCGGCGTTCAATGTTTCAGTGTATCGCGCGCTGTTGGCGCGGCGCGCGCACTAGCCCGGAAGCACCGCGCCGAACAGGCGCAGTACGATGTCCATCGTGCCGATCCAGACGCTGGCCAGCCATCCGGCGATCGCTGCGGCGATTGATTGCTGCGTCGCCAGCACCAGCGCGATGATCGCGACGATCGCGAGCACCACGAACAGAGAGCCGCGCTTCTTGCTTTGAGCTTCCATCGTCCCAGTGTGCGCGCAACTCGCGCAGCATGATAGTGCGCGGAGCGCCAATGAATTCGTCATTCCGAACGCGCTGCAAGCGCGATCCGGAATCCAGGAGCAAACGCGCCCCTTCGTCACCCTGTGGATTCCAGGTTCATCGCTACGCGATGCCCCGGAATGACTCTGCGTCCACTAATCGGTGCAGAAAATTTGGCGGCTTAGCCCTGAAGCCACCTTGCCAAGATTCAAGGCAGCAGCGCTGGACCTACGAAGCCAAGCCAAGCCATTGTTCCCACGGCGACGCCGACGACAAGGTCGCTCATGACCACGAGCCGAACAGCGCGCGGGAGGCTTCGAACCACGGCAGCGATGCAAATCGCTGCGAGCGCCACACCGATCAGAATCAAGGCTGGCAGCAGCAGTGGAGCCGACATGGCTTGCGCCACATGGGCCTCATCCGTGTGTTCCGCCGCGCCCCGAATGAAGAGGATGCTGACAGGCAAGAGTCGGACAGCCGAGGCGAGCACCAGGGCCGCCGCCGCGATCCCTATCACCGGCTTGCGAACCAGCCATGCGCCTCCGATCATCAGCCCCCAAGTAACTGCGACACCCAGAAATGCGCCGATCCCCGCGCCGGTGACGCTTCCCATTGTTTGAGCAAGCGCCATGTCTCCGGCTCGGACGGCATTCCAAAACTCAGGCTGATCGCGAAAGCCGGTGGATGCGTAGTGCAACGTGGGCTCGGGGAGACCCGCCAGAGTGTTTCCAACCCAATGGCCGAGTTCGTGCAACAGCACCGCCGGGGGCACGCATAAAGCGGCCAAGATGAATCTTCGAAGTCGGCTCATCCAAGTCAGGCTTTCGGTCATCGGATCTCCAAGACTTGGTCGCTCTAGTGCGAGCAACTGCCTTCGCACTGATGAGACACCTAACCCATCACGCTGTTGCAGCCCTCATGAATAGTCCAGCGCGTATTCGGTGCAAGCCACTGTGCTGATGGTTGACGTCCAGCGCAATCCGACGGCACTTCCAAATCCGAGCGTCCAAAAACAAAAACGCCCCGGCTTTCACCGGGGCGTTTCGTATTTCAGCTCTTGCGAACCGATCAGCCTTGCGCGGTGGCGTTTGACGGATCGATGCGGACGCCGGGGCCCATGGTGGAGCTCATGGCGACCTTCTTCACGAAGACGCCCTTCGCGCCGGTGGGCTTGGCCTTCACGACAGCGTCGATGAAAGCCTTGGCGTTCTGGCGGATTTGATCTTCGGAGAAGCTCGCCTTGCCGATGCCGGCTTGGACGATGCCCGCCTTCTCGACGCGGAACTCAACCGCGCCGCCCTTGGCGTCCTTCACCGCTTTCGTCACGTCCATGGTGACGGTGCCCACCTTCGGGTTCGGCATCAGGCCGCGCGGGCCCAGCACCTTGCCGAGACGGCCGACGAGGGCCATCAGGTCCGGCGTTGCGATCAGGC
>CAZZFE010000097.1:0-5188 GCA_964653495.1 uncultured Terricaulis sp.
TCCCATGCGTCTATTCGTGTTGGCGGCGTCGGCCGCACTGCTCGCGGCGTGCGCGCCGCAAACCGCGAGCGCGCCGACTGAAGCCGAGCTCGTTGCGCGCGGCGATTATCTTGTGAACGGCGTGGTGCTGTGCGGCGATTGCCATACGCCGCGCTTGGAAACTGGCGCGCCGGACGAAACGCGCAAGCTGCAAGGCTTTGACCTGCAGATGCCGCCGCCGCTCGCCAGCGTCGCGCCGCCGCTCGCGGGCATTCCGTCGAACTTCACGCAAGAGCAGTTCACGTCGTTCCTGCAAACCGGCGTGCGCCCCGATGGTTCGCATCCGCGTCCGCCGATGCCTCCGTATCGTCTCAATGAAGACGATGCGCGTGCAGTGACGGCGTACATCGCGACGTTGCCGCCAGCGACGCCATAGGCGCGCGCATTTCAATGCTGTCAGTGTTGGCAAACGTGACTTGACGCAAACGCGCGTCGGGTGTTCCATTTCGCTGTCGGAAGATGACGCGCGCAGCTGCTGGTTCCGAACGCAAGCTGTGCAAGCAGACACCACCTGGACGACAGCGTGCGCAGACGCATCTTCCCGTCCGATGAAAGCACCGCGCGGCAATGGGGCCGCATAGAGGCGGGATAATTTCTCTCGGCCGGCGTCAGTGACGTTTCAGCGTATGGTGATGTAAGTGGGAACATAACGTAAACGCTTATTTGGCGCGGTTTTCGCGCATCTTCTTTGTTTGGCGCGCTGCGCTAACTTCATCTCATGTCGCTTCGTCTTTTCGCCGCGCTCGCCATTCCTGACGACGTCGCCGCGCGTTTGCTTCCGTTGCAGAAGGGTGTCGGCGGCGCCAAGTGGCGGCCGCGCGAGAACCTGCACCTCACGCTCCGCTTCTTCGGTGAGATCACTGAGCCGGTCGCTGATGATCTAGACGCCGCGCTTGAAGAAGCCGCGCGCGGGATTGGGCCGTTCGAACTCACGCTGAAAGGCGCGGGCACGTTTGGCGGCGCTGATCCGCACTCGCTTTGGATTGGCGCGGCGGAGAACCCAACGCTCACCAAGCTCGCGGCGGCCTGCGAGAAGGCGACGCGGCGCGTGGGCTTGAAACCAGAGCCGCACAAATTCACGCCGCACGTGACTTTGGCTTATCTGTCGAACGCGCCGCTCGATCGCGTGCAAGCGTTCGTGTCGCGGCTCGGCTTGTTCGAGGCGCCGGCGTTTCGCGTGGAAACGTTCGGCCTCTATCAGAGCTTCACACGCAAATCGGCCCCGAGCCTTTACAGGCTCGAGGCCGAGTATCCGTTATTCGGATAAGCTGGACTTACGAAACGGGCGCGGGCGCCGGCCTCGCAGGTTCAGTTGGCGCCGGTGCGGACACCATGGTCGCCGGCGGCGGGTTCGGGCCCATCGCGCAGCAACGCACTTGAACCTCAAGCACTTGCGCATTGTAGCGGCATTCGGTGTCGCTCACCGAACGCAGGATCGCCATGCCGCCCGCGCGCGACGTGTAGCGCGTTTGCGTGCAGCCGGTCAGCGTGTAGCCCGGATCGCACGAGCCAGCGCGCGTGCGGTTGAGCGTGCGCGTGACGCAGACGACGTTGCGCGTCATGGCTTGGTCAGCCGTGGCTTGCGCGCGATTGGCGACGCCCAGCACGCCGGCAATACGCTCGCCGAGCGTGGTGCGCACGTTTTCGGTGTCAGCGTGTTGTTTGCAGATGTCGGTGTCAGCGCGGTTTGAGTCCGCACCACACCATTCAGCGATTGTTTGATCGCCAGTGCGGTTGGCGCAACCGGCTGCGAGTAACGCCAGCGCCGCAGCGGCGACGATTGAAGCGATGCGCATTCTTGCGCCTTTCTTTGCTATGCCCCGCTACCGCAAACCTCACATGGGCTCGCAGGTCAAGCAATCTTTGAATCACCAAAACCGCCACAGACGTGGGTTTTCGCGTATGAGGGGAGCGCATGAAACATGATCGAATTTTCATACTGACGGGCGCCGGCGTTTCCGCGGAGTCCGGCTTGGGCACGTTTCGCGATAAGGGAGGATTGTGGTCGCAGTTCAAAATCGAAGAGGTCGCGACCATCGACGGCTATCTGCGCGATCGCAAGAAAGTGTTGGATTTCTATAACTTTCGCCGCTCGAAGCATCGCGATGTCGCGCCAAACGCCGCGCACGAAGCGCTCGCCGAACTTGAACGCGCTCTCACAAAATCCGCGCGCAAACTCACGCTCTGCACGCAGAACATCGACAATCTGCACGAGCGCGCCGGCTCCGCGGATGTCATCCATATGCATGGCGAGATTGCAAAATCGCGCTGCCACGAATGCGGCGATGTGCGCATGTCCGATGGCGAATTGTTGATCGATCTCGGCTGCGGCGCCTGCGGACACGTCGGCGGTTTGCGCCCGCATGTCGTGTGGTTTGGCGAAATGCCCTTGTACATGGATCGGATTTACGAGGAGCTCGCAGCGGCTGATTTGTTCGTCTCGATCGGCACCTCAGGCTCGGTCTATCCGGCGGCTGGTTTTGTCGACGCGGCGCGGCGCGCCGGCATCGCCACGATGGAGCTCAATCTCGAACCTTCCGAGAACGCGCACGTGTTTGACGATGCGCGCTATGGGCCCGCGACCGAGATCGTGCCGGCATGGGTGCGCGATGTCCTCGATGGAACCGCCTAGGCGCGCCTCATGTTCGCCCTTATGTGTAGCAACACACCCTTAGGGGAAATCGGAGTGTTTCTATGATGATGCGTGCGCTCGCGGGCATGGCTGCTCTTGTTCTTGTGACCGCGTGCGCGGGCGTGACGCCGGCTGGCCGCAACGCCGGCCGTGTTTCGGAAACGCCTGCCGCCAGCACGCAAACCGTGCCGGCTCAGTTGCCGCCGCCGCAAGCGCGGCCGACGCAGCAAGCGCAAGTCACACAGCCCGCGCCACTGCCGCCGCCGCCAGCTGAAACGCAAGGCCCGCCTGTGGCGTCCGGCGCCACCATCGCGACACCGCCGCGTCCCGCGCCGCGCAACGCCGATGACGACGAGATCGTCGTTGAAAGCACGCGCGAAAGCCAAGTGCCGCCGCCGGAAGGCGATCCGCGCAGCAGCTCCGAGCGCATGCGCGATATTCGTGCGTGGGATCAGTGCGTGTCGCGCGCGCAAAGCCGCGCTGAGAGCGATCCGATGCGCCCGTCGCTCGATACGCCGGAAGAGCTGTGCACCGAAGCGCTCGGCATGGCGAGCCGCACCTCCGTGCCGGATAGCCGCCAGCGCCGGCGCTAGTCCGCTTCTTCGAGCAGCGTATCCATCTGCTCGTCACTGAGCCCGAAATGGTGGCCGATCTCGTGCACCAGCACGTGAAACACGAGATCGGCTAAGCTCACGTCGGCGCGCTCGACCCATTCGTCGAGCAAAGGCCGGCGATAGAGAAACACCATCGGCTGATGCGGCGTCGGATCGGCGATGCTTTGGCGGGTGAGATCAATTCCGGTGTAGAGCCCGGTGAGTTCGAACGGATCTTCGATTTCCATCTCAGCCAGCACCTCGTCGCTGGCAAAATCCTCTATCCGGATCAACACATCGCCGGCCATCGCGCGAAAGCCCGCCGGCATGTCGGCCCAAGCGGCGCGCGCCAAAGTTTCGATATCGTCGAGCGAGGGCGGGATGGCGTCAGCGCGTGTCATGCTTGGTCATGTAAGGCATCCGCGGCGCGATGTGACCGTGGGCGCGGCGCCAGAGCCTGCGGCATGTTAGAAAGCCCGCGCCAGCTTCAAGGAGGCGCCTCATGCGTACGCTCGCCGCTGCTGCTCTTGCTTTGCTTCTCTGCGCAGCTCCCGCCGCCGCTCAGATCAATCGCGGAACCGCAAATGTCGGCAATGCCGAACTCAGCACCCGCGCCGGCCAGCCGCATATCCTCGACGGGACGTGGTCACGCGTCGAAGCGCCGGTGCAGGGCACGTTGGTGATGCAGACCGGCCAGGGTGTGACGCTAACCGGCACGTATTCCGGCAAGCCGTGCCACGGCACCTATTTCGAGAACACGTTCAGCCTGTTCTGCGAGGCCGGCCAACGCACGCCGATCTTGATCACCGGCAGCGCTGCCGAGGTGCAGCCGACCAACTCTCGGCGTCGCGTCCGCGGCGAGGTTGCGCCCCGGCCCGTCCGGATCGAGGGCTATTACGCCTATCTGGTCACGGGCCAGACGCCGGACGGGCGCTCGCGCGAGTATTTTCGGGCCACGCGGAACTGACGACGGCTGGTAAATAATCCGTCAGCAAGTTGACGCTGGCGTCATTTTTCTTGATCGAGATCAATTCCGGAGCTATAAGCGCCTCATTCAAACGATGGCCGCCCTTTGTGCGCGGCCGCACGCCCGGGAGAACGACGCGATGGCCGATTCCGCCGCTGGCACGCCCACGATCCGCCAGATCACCAAAGACGAAGTCTATGACGCGGTCCCGCCGACCGATTTCAGCCAGATGCTGGAGATCGATCGCCACCTGAACCGCTCGACCGCGTTCGATAAGATCATCTCGGCGACGCACGATCACTTCTGGGATCCGCTCGACAAGAAATACATCGACTTCCAGGACGACTTTAACCCGGACACGACCGACTTCATTCCGGACTACATGGTCCCGGCGCTGCAGACCGAATATGTCGAGGCGTACTTCGCCGATAAGCCGGCCGAGCGCATTCGCTTCAAGAGCCAAGTTGGCCGTTGGGTCATGAGCTCGATCCTGCACGGTGAGCAGGGCGCGCTGAACCTCTCCGCTTCGCTCTGCCACGTGCTGCGCGATCCGGGCGCGCAAGAATACGCGTCGAACCAGTGCCGCGAAGAGGGCCGTCACGTCACGGCGTTCGCCAAATACATCATCGCCCGTTGGGGCAGCCCACGTCCGTGCGGCCCGGTGCTGGCGAACCTGTTGCAAGAAATCGTGCACGCGCCGGAGGTCTACAAAAAGATCATCGGCATGCAGATGCTGGTCGAAGGCCTGGCGATGGGCGCGTTCGCGTCGATCTTCAAGGAATGGGAAGATCCGCTGGCGAAGAAGCTGACGCAGCTTGTCATGACGGACGAAGCCTTCCACCACAAATTTGGGAAGATCTGGGCTGACCGCACGATCCCGAAGCTTTCGGCTGAAGAGCACGAGATCGTCGAGAATTGGGCCGCGCATTGCTTCCAGACGCTGCTGTTCAATCTCGT
>CAZZFE010000098.1:0-5099 GCA_964653495.1 uncultured Terricaulis sp.
CCTCCGGCTCGCTACGCTCGCCACCTCCCCCGCGCGCGGGGGAGGAACAATTAGACGCGGCGGCGCTTTGGCGGGCGGCAGCCATTGTGTGGAATCGGCGTCACGTCGCGGATCGACGTCACCGTGAAGCCCACCGCTTGCAGCGCACGCAGCGCGCTTTCGCGGCCCGAACCCGGACCGGACACGTTCACTTCAACCGTGCGCATGCCGTGTTCCATCGCCTTGCGGCCGGCGTCTTCGGCGGCGACTTGCGCGGCGTACGGCGTCGACTTGCGCGAGCCTTTGAAGCCCATCGTGCCGGCGCTCGACCAGGCGATTGCATTGCCTTGCGCGTCGGTGATCGTGATCATCGTGTTGTTGAACGACGCCGCGACGTGGGCGACGCCGGTGGCGATGTTCTTACGTTCACGCTTCTTAACGCGCGTAGATTCCTTAGCCATTGCGGCGTGTCCTTACTTCTTGGTCGCTTGCTTCTTACCGGCGATCGGCTTCGCCGGGCCCTTGCGGGTGCGGGCGTTGGTGTGCGTGCGCTGACCACGGACCGGGAGGCCGCGGCGGTGACGCAGGCCGCGATAGCAGGCGAGGTCCATCAGACGTTTGATGTTGGTGGCGGTTTCGCGACGCAGATCGCCTTCGACGGTGTAGTCGCGGTCGATCGCTTCGCGGATTTGAAGGACTTCGGCGTCGGTCAGTTCGCTGACGCGGCGCTCGGCGGTGATGCCGACCTTCTCACAGATTTCCTGGGCGTAGTGCTTGCCGATCCCGTGAATGTATTGGAGCGCGATGACGACGCGCTTCTGGGTCGGAATGTTTACGCCGGCGATGCGGGCCATGGAGCCCCCTCCAAATTTCTCTTATCCGTTGCACCCGTCATGGAACAAAGCGCCCGGCGTCGCCGTCCCCAGATGGAAACGTACGGCGCGGCGCTTCATGGCCATGCGAAGGGAGGGGATGTAAGCCCCTGCCCCCGCCCCGTCAACACCGGGAAGGCGCCCAAAACGGGGGTATGCCGTGATTTTTCGCCTGATCTCAGGCGAAGCGCAGCCGGCCCAGAGCTGGTTTAGGCGTCGAGCGCCTTGGCGATGCCGGCAGCGACGGTTTCGACGTCCGCCATGCCATCGACTTCGACCAATTTGCCCTGAGAGCGGTAAACCGGGACCAACGGGGCCGTGTCGCGATTATAAGCGCTCAGGCGCTTCTTATAGGCCTCAGGATTGTCATCCGCTCGACCTAGTTCAAGGAACCGCTTTTCGACCCGACCGATGAGTTCCTCGTCCCGCGTAAGGAGGCGAAGAACGAGATCTATCTTTTCGCCGCGACCGGCAAGCATTGCATCCAGCGCTTCAGCTTGCCCGAGTGTTCGAGGGAACCCGTCGAAAATGAAGCCCGCCGCCCCTTCATGTGTGACCAGCGCATCCTCTATCAACGCGATGACAACCTCGTCAGAAACAAGGTGACCCGCATCCATGATCGCTGCGGCGCGGAGACCTAACTCCGAGCCAGATTCGCGAGCCGCGCGAAGCATGTCGCCGGTGGAAAGCTGAACGAACTTGCGTTCCGCAACGAGGCGTTTCGCCTGGGTGCCCTTTCCGGCCGCGGGCGGACCGAAGAGGATCAGGTTCATCGCCTAGGAGCTCCAGCGCCACGCAGCTTCGATCGTTTGATCAAGCCCTCATACTGGTGCGCGACGAGGTGCGATTGGATTTGCGCGACGGTGTCCAGCGTCACCGAGATCACGATCATCACCGACGTGCCGCCCAGATAGAATGGGATCGAGTAATACGTGGACAGAATTTCCGGCAGCAAACAGACCGCCGTGATGTAGACGGCGCCGATCACAGTGAGGCGGGTCAGCACGTAGTCCAGGTATTCCGCCGTCTTCTTGCCGGGGCGATAGCCCGGAACGAAGCCGCCGTACTTGCGCAGATTGTCGGCCGTTTCTTCCGGATTGAACACGATCGAGGTGTAGAAGAAGCAGAAGAAGATGATGCCGAGGCCGTAGAGGAACATGTGTCCCGGCTGGCCATAACCGATGAAGCCTTGCAGCTGCGTCAGCCAATCGGGCGTGTTGGTGCCCATGCCGGTGAAGCTGATGAACGTCGTCGGCAGCAGCAGCAGCGACGAGGCGAAGATCGGTGGGATGACGCCGGCGCTGTTGATCTTCAGCGGCAGGAACGAGCTTTCGCCCATGAACATCCGGTTGCCCTGCTGGCGCTTCGGATATTGCACGACGATGCGGCGCTGCGAGCGCTCGATGAAGACGATGAACACGATACAGGCGAGCATCAGCGCGCCGAGCGCGAACACCGCGAACACGTTCAAATCGCCAACGCGAACAAGCGACAGCATCTGGCCGATGACGCGCGGCATTTCCGCGACGATGCCAGCGAAGATGATGAGCGAAATGCCGTTGCCGACGCCGCGCGCCGTCACCTGCTCGCCCAGCCACATCAGGAACATCGTGCCGCCGGTCAGCGTGATCATCGTCGAGGCGACGAAGAAGAGGCCCGGATTGGTCACGACGCCTTGGCTTGAGCTCAAGCCGATGGCGATGCCGTAGGATTGGACGATCGCCAGCACCAGCGTGAGATAACGCGTGTACTGGTTCAGCTGCTTACGGCCGACTTCGCCCTCTTTCTTCAACCGCTCGAGCGACGGCACCGACGTGGCCATCAGCTGAATGATGATCGAGGCCGAGATGTACGGCATCACGTTGAGCGCGAAGACCGCCATACGTTCCACGGCGCCGCCGGAGAACATGTTGAACATGCCGAGGATGCCCCCGGCTTGTTGCTGGAAGGCGGCCGCGAATTGCGCGGGATCGATGCCCGGGATCGGGATGAAGGTGCCGGCGCGATAAACGACGAGCGCGATCAGGGTGAACCAGATGCGCTTCTGTAGCTCCGTGGCCTTGGCGAAGGCCGCGAAATTGATATTAGCGGCAAGCTGCTCTGCGGCTGAAGCCATGAGGGCGGACCACTCCCCTTAAGTCCGACCGAAGTCGATGCGGACGCGCTGCTTAGGCCCGTTTCGACTCGGGCTTATCGTACTTTAGGCCGTCGCTTCTTCCGCGGCGGGCGGATTCAGCAGCGTCACCTTGCCGCCAGCCTTTTCCACCGCGGCGATCGCCGCGGCCGAAGCGCCGGTGACAGTGATGTTCACTTTGGCCTTCAGTTCGCCGCGCGCAAGGAGGCGAACGCCGTCTTTCTTCCGACGCAGCACGCCGGCTTCGACGAGCGTGTCCTCGGTGATGTCAGCCTTCGCGTCGATCTTCTTGTTATCAATCGCCTTTTGCAGCGAACCAAGATTGATCCATTGCGTGTTCTGGCTGTTGAGCACGTTGAAGCCGCGCTTCGGCATACGCATGTGCAGCGGCATCTGGCCGCCTTCGAAGCCGTTGATGGCCACGCCACGGCGCGACTTCTGGCCCTTCACGCCGCGTCCGCCCGTCTTGCCCTTGCCAGAGCCGACGCCGCGACCGACGCGCATCAGCTTCTTGGTGGAGCCGGGATTGTCGGCAAGTTCGTTGAGTTTCATAGCGCTTACGCTCCGACGGCCTGGCCGTCTTACTTCACGATTTCGACGAGGTGATTGACCTTGCGGATCATGCCGTGAATCGACGGCGTGTCCTCAACTTCAACCACTTGATTGGCGCGCTTGAGGCCGAGGCCGACAAGCGTCGCGCGTTGGGTGTTATCGCGGCGGATCGGGCTGCCGATGCGACGCACCTTGATGGTTTTCTTGGCCATCTATCAGCCCTCCGCCGGAACTTCGCCGAGGCTCGCGCCGTCCTTACGACGGGAGACGAGATCGGACACTTTCAAACCACGGCGATTGGCGACGTTGCGCGGCGAGCTTTGCGACTTCAGGCCGTCAAACGTGGCGCGCACCATGTTGTAGGGGTTCGAGGAACCCTTCGACTTGGCGACGACGTCAGACACGCCGAGCACTTCGAGCACCGCGCGCATCGGACCACCGGCGATGAGACCGGTACCAGCCGGCGCAGCGCGCAGCATGATCTTGCCAGCGCCCCAACGGCCATCGACGTCGTGATGCAGCGTGCGGCCTTCGCGCAGCGGCACGCGGATGAGCGACTTCTTGGCTTCTTCCGTCGCCTTGCGGATCGCTTCCGGCACTTCGCGCGCCTTGCCGTGGCCGAAGCCGACGCGGCCCTTCTTGTCACCGACGACGACGAGCGCCGCGAACGCGAAGTTCTTACCGCCCTTCACGACCTTGGCGACGCGGTTGATGGCGACGAGCTTGTCGACAAATTCGCTATCACGTTCTTCTTCTTGGCCGCCGCGCGGGCCGCCACGGCTGTCACGACGATCACGATCGCCGCCGCCGCGATTGCCACCGGGACCACGGCCACCGCCGCCGCCCGGGCCACCGCCGCGACGCGGGCCGCGCGGACCACGCGGGCCACGCGGTTGTTCGGTCGGGGCGCCTACGCCCTCTGTTCCGCCGCCTGCAGATTCGTCGGTCATCTCTTCTTCCTCAGAATTCGAGACCGCCCTCACGGGCGGCGTCGGCCAGCGCTTTGACGCGGCCGTGATAGATATAAGAGCCGCGATCGAACACGACCTTCTTCTGGCCAGCCTTGATCGCGCGTTCGGCGATCAGCTTGCCGATGGCGGTGGCGGCGGCTTTGTCAGCGCCGGTCTTGCCGCCCTTCTTGAAGGTCTCTTCGAGCGTCGAAGCCGCGGCGACGGTCACGCCTTTGGTGTCGTCGATCAGCTGCGCCGAGATATTCTTCGACGAGCGATGAACCGAAAGACGCAGACGATCCGTCGCGTCCTTCTTGAGCCGGGTGCGGACACGCTGCGTGCGGCGTTCAGTGGAGTTGAGCTTGCGCGGCATGGCTTACTTCTTCTTGCCTTCCTTGCGGCGAATATATTCGCCGGTGTAGCGCACGCCCTTGCCCTTGTAGGGCTCCGGCGGACGGTACGAGCGGATTTCGGCGGCCACTTGGCCCACGACCTGCGGATCGATGCCGCTGACTTTGATTTCAGTCGGCTTCGGCGTCGCCAGCGTGATGCCTTCCGGCGCCTCGTAGATGATCTCGTGGCTGTAGCCGAGCTGCATCTGCAGGTTCTTGC
>CAZZFE010000099.1:0-4498 GCA_964653495.1 uncultured Terricaulis sp.
ACGCTGCGGAATATCCGTTCTTCAGCGGCATCGTGCCGGACTTCAGCCTCTCGAACCCGTACGTGATCGTCGGTCTCTTCATCGGTGGTTTGCTGCCGTACCTGTTTGGCGGCTGGTCGATGACCGCGGTGGGTCGTGCGGCTGAATCGGTCGTCGCGGAAGTGCGCCGCCAGTTCAAGGAAATCCCGGGCATCATGGAACGCACGGCGAAGCCGGATTACGGCCGCGCTGTCGACATCCTCACGCAAGCGGCGATCAAGGAAATGATCGTGCCGTCGCTGCTGCCGGTGCTGGCGCCGATCATTCTGTTCTTCGCAGTGTGGGCGATTGCCGGCGTCTCGATGGCGTTCGCCGCTCTCGGCGCGCTGCTCGTCGGCGTTATCGTGACGGGCCTCTTCGTCGCTATCTCGATGACCTCGGGCGGCGGCGCTTGGGACAACGCCAAGAAGAGCTTTGAAGACGGCTTCAAGGACAAGAACGGCGTCGTGCACAAGAAGGGCTCCGACGCGCACAAGGCGTCGGTCACGGGCGACACTGTCGGCGATCCCTACAAGGATACGTCGGGCCCGGCCGTGAACCCGATGATCAAGATCACCAACATCGTGGCGCTGCTGCTGCTCGCCGTGCTCGCACACGGCGGTTAAGCGGAAACGCGAACGCTAAAGAAAACGCCCCGGCTTCTGGCCGGGGCGTTTTTTGTTTGTGTGTTTGAAAGCGACGAAGCTTAGCGATCGCGGCGCGCGCCGCCTTCTTCGTCTTCGCGGTTCCGGATCGGCGAGGTGTTGCCGATATTGCCGAAGATCTGTTCCAGCAAGCCAAGCTCGCGGCCACGCGTCGGCGTGATGTTGCCGTCGTAAGCAACGATGCGGCCGCGCTCCATGCCGTACTTTTCCACGCCGGCGACGTTCTGACCGTCAAAGCGCACCACCATCACGCGGCGGTCCGTCACGCGCGGCGTGTAGAACGCCACCTGCTCCTGCACCGAGGTGATGTAGTACCAGGCGGTCTGGTCGAACACGGCGGTGGTCGATGGTGAGCCAAAGCGTTGGCGCACAGTGTCCTGCGTGTCGACGCCCGGCTGCGGGTCGGCGATTTCGACGTTGTTGTATTCCGGGCGGAAACCCGAATAGGTCTGCACTGGCGAGCAGGCGGCGCCCGCCGCGACGAAAAGCGCTGCCGCCGAAAGCCGCAGAAACTGGCGATCCATCTTCACCTCGCGGGCGTCCGGCCCCAAAAACAGGCCCAAGCTGGTAAGGCGGTGCGAAGCGCCGGGCAAGTGGGGAGCGCAGACTAGGGATGGGGATTTGGCCGTTTAATCGCTCCCGCGCCGATCAGGACGCGGAGCTCCTGTTGAGTACCGTGGTCCAGATCGCCCGCCAGCCGTCGTTCTATGGCGAGGGCCGGGCGCCGGATACGCTCGACGGCCGGCTGGAGCTGATGAGCGTCCACGCCATCATGGCGCTCCATCGCCTGAAGGCTGAGGAGGGCCTCGCGCCCTTAGCGCAGGCGTTCACGGACAAGCTTTTCCGCTCCTTTGACGCGGGCCTGCGTGAGGACGGCGTCGGCGACCTCACTGTCCCCAAGAAAATGCGCAAGATCGCCGGTGAGTTTTACGGCCGGATTGGCGCCTACACGCAGGCGATCGAGGCAGGGGATGCCGGGCAGCTTGGAGGCGCCTTGGTCCGCAATGGCGCCTCCGGTGAGGCGTTCGCGGGCGATTTCGCGGCTTATGTCCTCCAGGGCGTCGCCAGCCAGGCGAGCCGCCCCGCCGCTGACCTCATGCGCCTCGACGGCTGGCCCGCGGCGCCGAACTGAAACCCGACCGGCGCGAGTGTTTGGCTTTCCTATCGGCCAAGACTATGGTCCGCGCCGAAACGGCCCCAGGGTTTGAGTGGGGGGCGCCGTTGCGAGAGCAGGGCATCACACAGCAATGGCCGACACCCTCGTGCTTTCGATTGACGGTATGGGCGGGGATCACGCGCCCGACATCGTTGTCGAAGGGGTCGATCACGCCGCCAAGGCGCGTTCAGATGTCCGCTACCTGATCCACGGTGACGCCGCGCGTCTCAATGCGTTGCTCGACCGCTATCCAAACGCCAAAGCCGTCTCGACTGTAGTGCCCGCTGAAAAAGCGATCGGCATGGAGATCAAGCCGAGCCAGGCGCTGCGCCAAGGCAAAGGCTCGAGCCTTTGGAACGCCGTGCAATCCGTCGAAAACGGCGAAGCGCACGCGGTCGTCTCCGCCGGCAACACCGGCGCGTACATGGCGATCGCGATGTTCCGTTTGCGCACGATGGCCGGCGTGCACCGCCCGGCGCTTGCGGCGCGCTGGCCGTCGGCGAACGGCGGTTATGTCGTGATGCTTGATGTCGGCGCGAACGTTGAAGCCGATGGCGAACAGCTGGTCGAATTCGCGATCATGGGCGAGGCGTTCCAGCGCGCCGTCTCCGGCAAGCAGCGGCCGAGCGTGGCGCTGCTCAATGTCGGCGCCGAGGATGCGAAAGGACACGAAGAAATCCGCGCCGCCGCCAAGCTGATCCGCGAAGCCGGCGTCGAACTCAATTTCCACGGTTTCGTTGAAGGCGACGACATCGCCAAGGGCACCGTCGATGTCGTGGTGACGGATGGCTTCACCGGCAACATCGCCCTCAAGACCGGCGAAGGCACCGCGCGCGCGACGGGGCAATTGCTCAAGGAAGCGCTCACCAGCGGCCCGTTGGCGATGCTTGGCGCGGCAATCGCGTATCCGGCGCTTTCGAAGCTGCGCAAGCGCATGGACCCAGGCACATTCAACGGCGCATTGTTCCTCGGGCTCAACGGCATCGTCGTGAAAAGTCACGGCAGCGCCAATGGCCCTGGCTACGCGGCCGCCATCGAGGTCGCCGCCAAGATGGCCCGCAGCCATTATCGTGAAGAGATCGCAAGCAATCTTGCGCAGCTTGCACGCGCCGAAGCCGCGCAAGCGGCCGCCAGCGTCGGAGAAGCCGGCTAATGCAATTTCGCAGCGTGGTGACGGGGGTCGGCGGGCATCTGCCTGACCGGGTACTGACGAACGCCGAGCTCGCGAAGATGGTCGACACGAGCGACGAATGGATCGTCGCCCGCACCGGCATCCGTGAGCGCCGCATCGCCGCCGACGGTGAAAAAACCTCGGATCTCGCCACCGCCGCCGCGCGCAAGGCGCTCTATGCCGCCGGCAAAAGCGCCGCGGATGTTGATCTGATCGTGCTCGCCACGGCGACGCCCGATCTCACATTCCCCGCCACGGCCGCGCGCGTGCAAGCCGCGCTTGGCGTCACGCATGGCGCCGCGTTTGACGTGCAAGCCGTGTGCTCCGGTTTCGTGTTCGGCCTCGCCACCGCCGACAATTTCCTCGCGCGCGGGCAAGCGAAATGCGCGCTGGTGATCGGCGCGGAGACGTTCTCTCGTATCGTCGATTGGGAAGATCGCGGCACCTGCGTGCTGTTCGGCGATGGCGCCGGCGCAGTTGTTGTCGAAGCGCGCGACGAGAAAGAAGCGCGCGGGCGCGGCATCATTTCGACGTTCATCCGCACCGACGGGCGCATGCACGATCTGCTCTATGTCGATGGCGGACCATCCGAAACGCGCACGACCGGCTTGTTGCGCATGCAGGGAAATCAAGTGTTCCGCTACGCGGTGGAGCACATCTCCGGCGCGATGCTGGAAGCGTGTGAACGCGGCGGCGTGACGATCGACGATGTGGATTGGTTCATCCCGCACCAAGCCAATCAACGCATCCTCGACGGCGTCGCACGCCGGCTTTCGATTCCGCCGGAGAAGGTGGTCTCCACCGTCGCCCAACACGGCAACACCTCGGCGGCCTCGGTGCCGCTGGCGCTCGATACGGCGGTCCGTGATGGCCGCGTCAAAGAGGGCGATCTGGTGCTGATGGAAGCGCTGGGTGGGGGGCTCACCTGGGGCGCCGCCCTCGCGCGTCTATGAAATCGCTGAAATATTTGACCTAACCCCAAGACCCGCCTAGCGTTTTCCGGAGAGCGCGGGTGAGCGGCCCGCGACGCCAAGGGGGCTTGGGTTGTCTGGCAAGACCATCACGCGCGCCGATTTGGTGGAAGCGCTGGCGCGCCGCGCAAATCTGCAGCGCACGGAAGCGAGCCGCCTGCTGACGGTGATGCTCGATCACGTGCAGGACGCGCTCGTCGCGGGCGACACCGTGAAGCTGTCGCGCTTCGGCAATTTCACCGTGCGCGCCAAGCGCCAACGCGTCGGCCGCAACCCAAAGACCGGCGAAGAAGTGCCGATCACGCCACGCCGCGTCGTGACGTTCCGCCCCTCGCAGATGCTGCGCGAATTCGTCGAAAAGGGCGGCCGCGGACGGGCCAAGAGCTAACGTTTGCAGCTTTGCGGGTTGGGCGCTAAGAAGCCGCTCCCCGCGCGAGGCCCGCCTCGCAAAAAACGGTTCGGAGCGTGGCGCAGCCCGGTTAGCGCACTAGTCTGGGGGACTAGGGGTCGTGGGTTC
>CAZZFE010000100.1:0-4466 GCA_964653495.1 uncultured Terricaulis sp.
CGCGATGGCGGCGAAGCGCGGATTGGTCTCGATGCGGTCGAGCGTGAAATCCACTTCCGTCAGCGGCGCGAAGGCTTGGCGCGCGTCAGCGAGCACAACCTCGATCATGCGCGTGACGAGCATGCGCTCGATCGTCGTGTAAGGCCGGCCTTCGACGCGTGTTGACACCGCGCCGCGGCGGCCGCCGAGCAAAACGTCGACGACAGAATAGATCAAACTTGAGTCGACAGTCGCCAAACCGAAATTGTCGAGCTGCTCGGCGCGGAACACGGCAATAATTGCCGGCAGCGGAATTGAGTTGAGATAATCACCGAAACGGATCGAGGTGATCTGATCGAGGCTGACCTCGACGTTGTCTGACGTGAAATTGCGCAGGCTTGTCGTCATCAGCCGCACGAGGCGGTCGAAGACGATTTCGAGCATCGGCAGACGCTCATAGGAAACCAGCGCCGAATTGATGATGGCGCGCACGCCAGTGCGGCCGGCCGCATCTTCTTCGCCGAGGCCGAAGCCCAGGAGACTATCGATCTCGTCCTGATTGAGGATGCGTTCAGCGCCCGCGTCGGCGTTCTCGCCGCCGGCGTCAGCGCTCCATTCTTCCTGTGCGGCTTCGGCAGGCTCAGCCATTACTGCACCAGCATTTCTTCGATGAGCACGGCGTTGATCTGCTGCGGCGCGATCACGAGGTTCACGCGGCGCAGGAGTTCAAGGCGCAAGCGATAAGCGCCAGCGGAGCCGGAGAGATCGTCCGTGCGCAATTCACGCAGGAAGCCGTTGAACTGATCCGTAACGCGCGGCACCTGCTCGCCGACCGCGGCGACGACAGCATCATCAGGCGCTTCGATCGTCAGCTTGAGTTTCAGATACGCCGGGCGGCCATCGGGGCCGGTGATGTTCACCAGCATCTCCGGCAACTCGACGAAAACGACGCCTTCGCCATAGGTGATCATCGTGCCGTTCGGGCCGGGCGTGGCTTCTGCAGCCGCGCCCTCTTCGCCGTGACCGCCGCCGCCCTTGGCCTTGCCATGACCGCCGCCAGCTTCCGCCTCGGCGTGTTGTTCAGCGCCGCCGCCGTTGAACAGCAGCATGTACGCCGCGCCGCCAGCCGCGCCGAGCACGAGGATCGCCGGCAGGACGACAAACAGGATGAGATTCTTGCCGGAGAGCTTTTTCTTCTTCGGCGCGCCTTCACCTTCAGCGCCTTCGCCTTCCGCTGGCGGCGCGCCATCGGCATCGACCTCGGGCTCTTCGCCTTTTTTCTTCTTCTCTTTCTTGGCCATGACGGAATCGCAGTCCCTCTACTCCCGTCCTTGGTGCAGAAATCCTGGTTAAGGATGTATGGATAGGTCGGCAAAGTTTGCCGGCGCGGAGGCGCCAAATGCCCAGCGCGTAAACCATATCGCGCGCACTCGATTCAATAAAATCAAGCGATTAACCATGTGGCCCGGGTCTTGCGTGGGTTAACGGCGATGGATAACTCACTCATGCTCGCCATGCAGGCGCAACGTGTCCTGCAACGCCGAATGGACGTCGCGGCGAACAATCTCGCCAACGTCGCCACCACCGGCTTCAAGGCCGACGCGCTGGTGCTTGAGCTCGATGACACGACCGCCGCGCACGCCGACGCTGATCCGCGCGACATTCGTTTCGTTCGCGATGTCGGCCTGATGCGCGACATGCGCCAAGGCGAAATCGCCATGACGGGCAATGCGTTCGATGTCGCCATCGAAGGCCAAGGCTTCTTCGCGGTGCAGGGTCCGGGCGGCGAAACGCTCTACACGCGCGACGGCGCGTTCTCGATGAATGGCTCGGGCCAGCTCGTCACCACGGACGGACGGCCGGTGCTGGGCGCCGCGGGTGGGCCGATCGTGTTCGATCCGCAAGGCGAAACGCCGATGATCGGCCGTGACGGCTCGATCAGCATCGCCGGCGCGGAAGTTGGCCGCATCGGCGTGACGAACTTTGAAAATCCGACGGCGATGAAGAAGGTTGGCGACAATCTCTGGAGCGCCGACGGCCAAGCACAGGCGCCGTTCGAAGGCATCGTCGCGCAGGGCGCGCTCGAAGGATCGAACGTGCGCCCGGTGATCGAACTCACCCGCCTCATTGAAATTTCGCGAGCGTATCAATCCGCAGCCAAAATCGTTTCCGGCGCCGACGAGCTTCGTCAGCGCGCCGTCGAACGCCTTGGCCGCGCGGCTTAAGATTTAGGAGCAAACATCATGCGCGCCTTGTCCATCGCCGCCAGCGGCATGCAAGCCCAACAGCTCAACGTCGACGTGATTTCGCACAACATCGCGAACATGAACACGACGGCGTACAAGCGCCAACGCGCCGAGTTCCAGGACATGCTCTATCAGAACATGGAGCGCCCTGGCTCGACGTCATCCGCCGCCGGCACGATCCTGCCGATGGGCATTCAGATCGGTGTCGGCGTTCGCGCTGACGCGGTGGGCCGCGTCAACGAACAAGGCGGCATCACCGCGACGGAAAACCCGTACGATATCGCCATCAATGGCTCAGGTTTCCTGCAGATCACCCTGCCCTCAGGCCAAACCGCCTACACGCGCGCCGGCAATTTCGCGCTGAACGCTGAAGGCACGCTGGTTACGGCGGATGGCTATGTCGTCGAGCCGAACATCACTGTGCCGCAAGACGCGCGCTCGATGCAGATCACGCGCGACGGCATCGTTGAAGTGCTCGTCGGCGACAGCACGGTGCCGCAGCAGATCGGCCAGGTGGAGCTTGCCTCTTTCATCAATCCGGGCGGCCTCGAAGCGATCGGCGACAATCTCTACCTCGAAACGCCGGCATCCGGTTCGCCGAACGTCGCGACACCTGGCTCGCCGGGCCTTGGCACGGTGATGCAAGGCTATCTCGAAATCTCCAACGTTAACGCGGTGGAAGAGATTTCGTCTCTAATCGTGGCGCAACGCGCTTATGAAATGAACGCGCGCGTCATCACAGCCGCAGATGAAATGCTGCAGGCGACGACGCAATTGCGCTGAGGATATTTCACATGCTGCGTTGGCTTGCCGTTTTCATTGCTGCGATGTTTTTCGCCGGAGCTGCGTTCGCGCAGACGGTTACGTTGCGCCCGCGCATCGAAGCGTCCGGGCAAGCTGTCACGCTGGGCGACATTTTCGACGGCGCGGGCGCGGTGTCGGGCCGCGCCATCGCGCCAGCGCCGCCGGCTGGGCAGATGTCGACGATTTCCGTGCAAGTGCTTGCAGCCGCTGCGAGCGCTGCAGGCCTGCAATGGGTTCAACCGGCTGGCTTGAACGAGGTTCGCGTCGTGCGCCCAGGCGGCGCGCGCGCAACGTTGCCGCCCTCTTCGTTCGGCGCGAACAGCGTGAGCGATGCAGCCGTGCGGCGCGGCCAAGCGGTGACGATCACCTACGTCGCCCCCGGCATGACGCTGACGACGCAAGCGCGCGCGCTTGAAGATGGCGCGGTCGGCCAGAGCGTGCGCTTCCAGAACGTATCCAACAGAACAATCGACGCCACGATCACCGGCCCTGGTGCGGCGCGTGTGGAGACACAATGAGCTTTGATCTTCATCTCCGCCGCATCGCGCTGATCGCTCTCGCCGCCGGCGCGACGGGTTGCGCGAGCGCGCCCTCCTTCAGCGAAGTGACGCAAGACGCGATCGCCGCGCCTGGCGTCGCCTACGACGCCGCGCGCCGCGCAGCTGCGCCACCGCAATTCGCGCCGGTTGGTTCGCCCGCGCACCTTACCGGTGGCGCACAGCAGACGATCCCGCAGCCGGCGCCGGTTTCCTACGACGCGCCGCGCCCCAATTCGTTGTGGCAAGCGGGCTCGCGCTCGTTCTTCAACGATCAGCGCGCCGGCCGCATCGGCGACATCCTCACGGTGCAGATCGAGATCGACGACAAGGCTGAGCTGTCGAACTCCTCTAACCGGTCGCGGTCGGCTTCGACGTCAGCGGGCGTGAGCAATTTCTTCGGCCTGGAAAGCAGCGTCGGCCGCTTGTTCGGCGGCGGCTTCGATCCGGAGAACCTCGTCGGCGGCCAAGCCGAGTCCGATCACACCGGCCAAGGCGCGATCAATCGCGAAGAAAAGATCGAGCTCACGGTCGCGGCGGTGATCGTCGATCGCTTGCCGAACGGCAATCTGGTGATCGCCGGGCGTCAAGAAGTACGCATCAACGCTGAACTGCGCGAGCTCACGGTGTCAGGCGTCATTCGTCCTGAAGACATCGACGCCAACAACACGATCGATCACACGCAAATCGCTGAAGCGCGCATCGCATATGGCGGCCGTGGCTCGATCAGCGCCGTGCAGCGCCCGAACATTGGCCAACGCATCGGCGACGCGATCACGCCTTGGTAGCGCTGTAGCGGACCGCCGGCGTCTCGCCGGCATCTCAAGCAGAAATCTTTGTGCGCCCCCTCCTCCTCGATGGAGGAGGTGGCCGCGAAGCGGCCGGAGGAGGTGCGCCCTCC
>CAZZFE010000101.1:0-4293 GCA_964653495.1 uncultured Terricaulis sp.
CTATCTCTCGACCAAGAACACGATCCTCAAGGCCTATGACGGCCGCTTCAAGGACATCTTCCAGCAAGTGTTCGACGCCGAGTTCAAAGCCGAGTTCGACAAGCGCAAGCTCACCTACGAGCACCGCCTGATCGACGACATGGTCGCCTCCGCGCTCAAGTGGAGCGGCGGCTATGTGTGGGCGTGCAAGAACTATGACGGCGACGTGCAATCCGACACCGTCGCGCAGGGCTTCGGCTCGCTTGGCCTGATGACGTCAGTGCTGATCACGCCGGACGGCAAGACGATGGAAGCCGAAGCCGCGCACGGCACCGTCACGCGCCATTATCGCGAGCACCAGAAGGGCAAGCCGACGAGCACGAACTCCGTCGCCTCGATCTTCGCTTGGACGCGCGGCCTCGCCCATCGCGGCAAGCTCGACAACAACCAGAAGCTCATCGATTACGCGCTGCTACTCGAGAAGATCGTCGTCGACACGGTCGAGAGCGGCCAGATGACGAAGGATTTGGCGCTGCTGGTTGGCGAGAAGCAGACGTGGCTCACCACCGAAGGCTTCCTCGACGCCGTCGGCGACAACCTCGACGCCGCCATGGCGAAGGCTTGATCCGCTGCTTGTACCGCTCCCCCGTTTACGGGGGAGCTGTCGGATCGCGAAGCGAGACGACTGAGGGGGGAGCTAACGCCCCCTTCGTCATTCGCTTCGCGAATGCCACTTCCCCCGCTTGCGGGGGAAGATTTTCATGATCATCCGCGACCTCGCCCCCTCGGACCGCGCGCAATGGAATCCGCTTTGGGCGGGCTACCTTGCCTTCTACGAATCCGAACTCGCGCCCGAGATTTCCGACACGACGTTCGCGCGCTTCCATGATCCAGCCGAGCCGATGTTCGCGCTCGTCGCCGAGCAGGACGGCGCGCTTGTCGGCATCGTCCATTGCGTGCTGCATCGCGGCACCTGGTCGATCGGCGATTTCTGCTACCTCGAAGACCTGTTCGTCGCGCCGCAAGCGCGCGGCGGCGGCGTCGGACGCGCCTTGATCGAAGCCGTCTATGCCCGCGCCGACGCGCTTCAATGCTCACGCGTCTATTGGCTCACCCACGAAAGCAATCCAGCCCGCAAACTCTACGACCAAGTCGCGCGGCATTTGGGATTCATTCAATACCGGCGCTAGCGCGGAGGTGACACACACGCACACGCGCTCTCGCGCGTCCTGGTGACGCGTTTTCGTGTGCGTGTGTGTCACCTCTGAGAGGCGGGGCGCGTGAAGGCACGCCAAAAAGTGTGCTGGATTGCTCCAGCGAAAAGACGCGCTCCACGCGCCCCGTCACGATCGTTTTTCCCGGCTTGGGACCGAGGAGTTGTACAGAGGCCGCTAGCGGCGGCTCGACTCTCCGATGTTGCGAGCCCATCGGAGGCCTTAGCTCCATGCCCTCTTCGCCGGTGCGACGCGCAAGGGCTCCGAACCCTTGGACACTCCGGTTTCACTCCCCGGAGCCAGACGACCGCGCCAATCGCGTCCCGCACATTTCAAAGCCTCGGAGCTCCTCGAAACCCTCTCGTGCGTGGACGGCGGGATTATCGGTGAGGGGCGGAGGTGTGGGATAGATTTTTTTGAACGCCTCACTCCAAGCCAGGCAACTCATCTTCTTCCGAGAGAACAGCTTGCTGAGCCTGCAACAGCCTTATCAACTTTCCGATCTCTCGCGGCCCCATCTCACCCTGGATCAACAACCGATATGACGTTTCTCTAGAAAGCGGTCCCCGCAGCCATTCTCGTTCGCCCGCCAACATCGGACGGATCGCATCCGCATTAATTACCTGCGCCGGTGGATTAGACTCCGCTTCACGCGGCTGTTCTCGAGCAGCCCCCAGCACCTCCCTATCACCATCCGCCGATAGCTCCGCATCACCCGATCGGGCAAACACTATTGTCTCATCAAATACACGCAAAAAGCGAGAAGCACCCTCGTCGTTGAAGCCTTTGTCGTACTTCAACTCACTAATGCAGATTTGGTCGGCAGGCCGACCATCCGCCCAGCGCAGCGCGTACTCAGCGATAAGCTTCGGCTTAAGTGCCGCTTCTGCAAGAAGCTTCTCGCGAACACCCGGACGCTCGTCGCCGAGAATTCGCTGCCCCACGTCGCTGACGCGGATTTTTCGGCTATCTCCGGCACCAGAGTCTTCTATCAACCCAAAGGCGAGCAGAGCGCCAATGGTCATAAGAGTTGAACTACTCTTGGGAGCCATTCCCCAAGTCCCGGCAGCATCAGCGACTAAAACGTCCGAACGCCTAGCCTGAGCCGCAAACTGCCTCGTACGCTCGACCGCCTTATCGAGCCCAATATAGGGAAATGAGGGACTTCTCTCCCGCTTCGCAGAGTTTTCCGATGCGTCGCTCATCAAGCCGCTCCGTGCTCGCGGTTTCTGTCATTACTAACCGATAACTAACCGATAGCCTATCGGAATCCGATTGACAAGGCGATAGCGCCAGAGTCATATCGTTAACCAAAGGAGGGAATTCAATGCACCAGACAGGCGCGCCCTACCCGCACTACGGCTTGCGAGTGCGGGAGGGGCAAAACTGAAGACGCCGCCCACCCGGTTCAGGGGCGGACGGCGTCGAGTAAGCCAAGATCAGAGCTACCTCACCTGGCGGCGGCGAACATAACATCGCCGCCGCTCCTTTCCCAGGCCGCGTAACGCGGCCAAGGAGCACACAGTATGTATTTTCGTGTCTTCCAAGATCGCGCTTTCGAATGGCGTTGGACGCTGTTTGCAGCGAACCACCGCAAGATCGCGGACTCCGCTGAAGGCTACTCGTCCAAGCAAAATTGCTTGCACGGGTTGAGCCTCATTCGTGGTCCGAACGGCCCGCCGATTATTGAAGGCTAATCGCGCAACGAGCTGATGCGCGAATGCGCATCAGCTCACGCTCGATTCTCATTCACCCCGCGCCCCAGCGCCGTCAGTGCAGCGCCAGCGATCGCATCAGCATCGAGCCCCGCTTCCACGTACATCGCTTCAGGCTTGTCCTGATCCTGGAAAACATCAGGCAGCGTCAGCGTGCGTATCTTCAGCCCACGATCCAGACCGCCGCTCTTCGCCAGGAAGTGCAGCACGAAGGCGCCGAAGCCGCCCATGGCGCCCTCTTCGATCGTGAGCAGCACTTCGTGTTCGCGCGCGAGGCGGGCGATGAGGTCTTCGTCCAAGGGCTTGGCGAAGCGCGCGTCGGCGAGCGTGGTGGAGAGGCCCATGGCGGCGAGCTTGTCGGCGGCCTTCTCGCATTCCTGCAAGCGCGCACCGAAATTCACGAGCGCGACTTTCGTGCCCTCGCGCAGCACGCGGCCTTTGCCGATCTCAAGCGGCAGATGCGCGTCGGCGCCCAGCACGCCGGCGGCGTCGCCGCGCGGATAGCGGAAGGCGCTCGGGCAATCATCGATCGCGGCGGCGGTGGCGACCATGCGCGACAGCTCGTTCGCGTCGCCGGCGGCCATCAGCACGAAGCCCGGCAGCGCGCCGAGATAGCCCACGTCAAAGGAGCCCGCATGCGTCGGCCCGTCAGCGCCGACGAGGCCGGCGCGGTCCATCGCGAAACGCACCGGCAGACGCTGGATCGCCACGTCGTGGACGACCTGGTCATAGCCGCGCTGCAGGAAAGTTGAGTAGATCGCCGCGAACGGCTTCATGCCGTCCGCCGCAAGGCCGGCCGCGAACGTCACCGCGTGCTGCTCGGCGATGCCGACATCGAAGGTGCGGCTCGGGAATTTCGCGCCGAAGAGATCAAGCCCGGTGCCGGACGGCATCGCCGCGCTGATGGCGACGATTTTCGTGTCCTTCTCCGCTTCGCGGATGAGCGATTGCGCGAACACTTTGGTGTAGCTCGGCGCCGAGGCGCCCTTGGCCTGCTCGCCGGTGACCACGTTGAACTTGGCGACGCCGTGATATTTGTCGGCCGCGTTTTCCGCCGGCGCGTAGCCCTTGCCCTTCTTGGTGACGACGTGGACCAGAACCGGGCGGTCGCCAATGTCCTTGGCGTTGCGCAGGATCGGCACGAGGCTGTCGATATCGTGGCCGTCGAACGGCCCGAGATAATAGAAGCCAAGCTCCTCGAAGAACGTGCCGCCGGTGACGAGCGTGCGCGCGAATTCTTCCGCCTTCTTGCCGACATCGTGGATCGGCGCCGGCAAATGCTCGGCCACGTTCTTCGCCGCCTTGCGCAAGCGGCGATACGTCTTCGTCGCCGCGAGGCGGCCGAGATAGCTCGACATGCCGCCGACCGGCGGGGCGATCGACAT
>CAZZFE010000102.1:0-3463 GCA_964653495.1 uncultured Terricaulis sp.
ATCGTGTCCTTCAGATCGCAGAGCACGCCCGGCGAGCCGGTGAACGCTTCGGCGACGTGGAAGGGTTGCGACAGGAAGCGCTCGATCTTACGGGCGCGGGCGACGACGAGTTTGTCGTCTTCGCTGAGTTCATCCATGCCGAGAATGGCGATGATGTCCTGCAGCGACTTGTACTTCTGCAGCGTCTCTTGGACCTGACGCGCCACTTGGTAGTGCTCTTGGCCGACCACGTTCGGATCAAGAATACGCGAGGTGGAGTCGAGCGGGTCGACGGCCGGGTAGATGCCCTTCGCGGCGATGTCGCGCGAGAGAACGGTGGTTGCGTCCAAGTGCGCGAACGACGCGGCCGGCGCGGGGTCGGTCAAGTCGTCGGCCGGCACGTAGATGGCTTGCACCGAGGTGATCGAGCCCTTCGTGGTGGAGGTGATGCGCTCCTGCATGGCGCCCATTTCGGTCGCCAGGGTCGGCTGATAGCCGACCGCCGAAGGAATACGGCCGAGCAGCGCCGACACTTCAGAGCCCGCTTGCGTGAAGCGGAACACGTTATCGACGAAGAACAGGATGTCCTTGCCCTGATCGCGGAAATTCTCGGCGATCGTCAGGCCCGAGAGCGCAACACGCGCGCGTGCGCCCGGCGGTTCGTTCATTTGGCCGAACACCAGCGCGCAGCGCGAGCCTTGGCCACCGCCGTGCTTGTTCACGCCGGACTCGATCATCTCGTGATAGAGATCATTGCCTTCGCGCGTGCGCTCACCGACGCCGGCGAACACGGAGTAGC
The DNA here is from genome assembly GCA_964653495.1 of uncultured Terricaulis sp. Classification (GTDB taxonomy): domain Bacteria; phylum Pseudomonadota; class Alphaproteobacteria; order Caulobacterales; family Aquidulcibacteraceae; genus Vitreimonas. Next base: position 779 of record CAZZFE010000102.1, read on the forward strand.
CGCCGTAAGCCTTGGCGATGTTGTTGATCAGCTCTTGGATAAGCACCGTCTTGCCAACGCCCGCGCCGCCGAACAGGCCGATCTTGCCGCCCTTCGAATACGGGCAGAGCAGGTCGACGACCTTGATGCCGGTGACGAGAATTTCCGGCAGCGGCTTTTGGTCTACGAAAGCCGGTGCGGGTTGGTGGATGGCGCGGGTCGACGTCGCCTTCACGGGGCCGGCTTCATCGATCGGCTCACCGATGACGTTCAAGATGCGGCCCAGCGTCTCTTCGCCGACCGGCACCGAGATCGGCGCGCCGGTGTCGGCGACTTCTTGGCCACGAACCAGACCGTCCGTCGCGTCCATGGCGATGGTGCGCACGGTGCTTTCGCCCAAGTGCGTCGCCACTTCGAGCACGAGGCGGTTGCCTTTGTTCGTGGTTTCCAGCGCGTTGTAGATATCCGGCAGGTGGCCGTCGAACTCGACGTCGACAACGGCGCCGATCACCTGGGCTACGCGGCCTTTCATGGGTTTCGTCATCTCACTCTTCCTCGTCGTTCCTTCGTGGCCGCGTGGGCCCATCGTCCTAATTCAACAATCTCGCTGCGATCACTCCCGCGATCACCGCCAGAAATGGCGCGGCGATCAGCGCGAGGCGCGCGATGCGCTTCACTCAACCACCAACTCGACCTCGATATTGCCGCGCGTGGCCTTCGAGTACGGGCACACTTGGTGCGCCGCTTCGAGCAGCTCTTTCACTTGCTCGCTCGGCAAGCCCGGCACCGAGAGGCCGATCTTGGCGGAGAGCGCGAAGCTGGTGGCGTCCTTCTCCAAGCCGATGGTGACGCTCACCACCGCCTTGGAGGCGTCGATCTTCTTTTGACCAGCTACGAACAGCACCGCGCCATTGAAGCAATTGGCATAGCCGAGCGCGAAGAATTGCTCCGGGTTCGAGCCCTCGCCCGAACCACCGAGCGCTTTGTCGTGCTCGGTGTGAAACCACGGCGCTGCGCCGTTGAGCGCAACCTTGCCGCCGGCGCGGCCGCCCTTTGAAATCGCCTTCGTCGTGAAAAGAGGATTCGCCATCAGAGAGCCTCCGCACCCGAGATGATTTCGATGAGTTCTTTGGTGATGTTCGCTTGGCGCTGGCGGTTGTACCGGAGCGACAGCTTCTTGATCATGTCGCCGGCGTTGCGCGTGGCGTTGTCCATCGCGCTCATCTGCGCGCCGTAGAAGCCGGCTTGGTTTTCGAGCAGGCCCTGCAGAATTTGGCCGTTGAGATAGAGCGGCAGCAAAGCTTCGAGGATTTCCTCTTCGCCCGGCTCGTACTCGTACACAGCGCCCTTCAGATCCGGCGGCGTCACGCCTTCCGGCGCGCGCGCTGGAATGAGCTGCGCGGCCGTGGGCAGCTGGCTGATGACGGACTTGAAGCGCGAGAAGATGAGCGTCGCGACGTCGAACTCGCCCGCCTCGAACAGCTCTTTCACTTTCTCGCCGACGATGTGGGCGGCGTCCGCGCCGATATTGCGGTGCGAGGACAGGTCCACGAAGCCGATGATCTGCGAGCTGTAGAGGCGGCGCAGCTGATCGCGCCCCTTCTTGCCGACCGCGAGAATCTTCACGGTCTTGCCGGAGGCCTGCAGCTCGGTGATCCGCTCACGCGCCAAGCGCACGATCTGCGTGTTGAAACCACCGCACAGACCGCGCTCGCTGGTGGCGACGACGATCAGGTGCACTTGGTCCTTACCGGTGCCGCGCAGCAGCGCCGGGCCGCTATCGCCGGTGACGGCGCCGGCGAGATTGGCGATCACGCGCGCCATCCGGTCCGCGTACGGACGCGCGGCTTCGGCGGCGCTTTGCGCACGCTTCAGCTTCGCCGCGGCGACCATCTGCATCGCCTTGGTGATCTTCTGCGTGCTTTTCACGCTGGCGATGCGGTTACGGAACTCTTTTAAGCTCGGCATCTCTTATCCCTATCGCGCGAACGCGACCGATAGCGCGATCAGTTAGGCGAACGTACCCGCGAACTCGGCGAGCGACGCCTTCAGCTGATCTTCGATGCCGTCCTTGCCGATATCCTTCTTGGTGCGGATTGCGGTGAGGAGGTCGGCCTTCTTGGCGCGCATCCAGGTGACCAATTCCTTCTCGAAGCGGCCAACGCTGGCGACGTCGATCTTGTCGAGATAGCCACGCGTGCCGGCATAGATCAGCACGATCTGCTCTTCGACCGGCACCGGCGAGAATTGCGGCTGCTTCAGCAATTCCGTCAGACGCGCGCCGCGGTTCAGCAGGCGCTGCGTGGCGGCGTCGAGGTCCGAACCGAACTTCGCGAACGCGGCCATTTCGCGATACTGCGCGAGCTCGCCCTTCAGCGGGCCGGCGACTTGCTTCATCGCCTTGATCTGGGCGTTGCCGCCGACGCGCGACACCGAGATACCGACGTTGAGCGCCGGACGGATGCCTTGGAAGAAGAGATCGGTTTCCAAGAAGATCTGGCCGTCGGTGATCGAGATCACGTTGGTCGGGATGTAGGCCGACACGTCGTTGGCTTGGGTTTCGATGATCGGCAGCGCCGTCAGCGAACCGGACTTGTTGTCCTCGTTGAGCTTCGCCGCGCGCTCGAGCAGACGGCTATGCAGATAGAAGACGTCGCCCGGATAGGCTTCGCGGCCCGGCGGGCGGCGCAGCAGCAGCGACATTTG
>CAZZFE010000103.1:0-2914 GCA_964653495.1 uncultured Terricaulis sp.
GACGCCATCGAGAGCAAGAGTGTTTCCGTAGGCGTGACGAACGCCGGTGAGCCGCGCGGCCCATGGCGGCGCCTCGCTCATGGTCGCGGCGCATCCCGAAAGCGGCGCGTCAACTCGGATTCGAGTCGCGCTGGCCATTGCGCGTTCGGGCGCATTTGAATGTAGGCCACGCCGGTGACGCCGACATTGAGCCGTTCCGTGCGGCTCAGCGCTAGCGCTTCGGGGATACGTACGCGCACGCGGTACATGAGATTGTCGCGCTCGCCGCGTGTCTCCACTTGGCGCGGCGTGAATTGGGCTTCGGGCGAAATAAACGAGACCCGCGCCGGCAAGGGCGCGCTCGCGTCGGCGTCGAGCACGATCCTGGCAGGGGCGCCCATGGCGATCGCGCCGGCTTCGCGCGTGGGCAAAAACACGGTCATGTAGATGTCGGAGGTGTCAAGCAAGGTAGCGATCGGCCCGCCCGCATTGATGAGTTCGCCCGGTTCGGCCAAGCGATAGAGGATGCGCCCCGGGCGCGGGGCAACCAATGTCGCCTCGCCGATTTGCTCGTTGATCCGATCGGCCTCGGCCTCTGCGGCGGCGATATCGGCGTCGGCGGCTGAGCGCGCGCTTTGCGCGGCGCGCAATCCAGCCGCCGCGGTTTGTTGTGAGGCGCGCCGCTGATCCAAGAATTGTTCGGGGGCAAAGCCGCGGTGATGCAACGTCTCGGCGCGGCCGAACTCAAGCGTGGCAAGCCTAAGCGCGCTGCTTTGCTGGGCGATTGACGCCTCGTTCATGGCGCGCTGTTGGCGCGCCCGCAGAATGCGCGCCTCCGCGGCGCGTAGAGCGGCCTCAAGTTCGCGCGTGTCGAGACGCGCGATCACTTCGCCCGCGGCCACCGCGTCGCCTTCTTGCACCGCGATTTCGAGCAGGCGTCCCGGATAGCGGGCGATGATATCGATCTGGCGCGCTTCGAGCCGGCCGTTCGCCTTAACAAAGCCCGGGGGCGGATCTGACGGCGAGGCTAGCCATACGTACGAGCCGAGCGTCGCGCCGATGAGGACAATGAACGCCCCGATCGCCGCCGGCCAGCGCTGGGCGGGACGCAGCGGCGTCTTTGCCAGTAGGGCGTCAAGCTGGCGCTTGATGGTCTCAAAGATCGCGATTGCCGCCTCCCCAGTTCGAGCGCGCATCTATGACGCGGAGGCGACATTACCTGGCGGCGTTACGCGTCCGCCGAGGAAGCGAGGCAGAAAACCCGGCGTGCGCGCCGCGTAGGCGCGCCACTGATCGCCGAACTGCGCTTCCGCTTCGCGCTCCTCGCTCTTGGCCAGGCGTAGATACATGAACACCAGCACTGGAAACATGAGCGCGGTCAAGATTGTCGGCCATTGCACCAGAAACCCGATCATCACCAGGATGAAGGCGAGATATTGCGGGTGACGGATCGCCTTATAGGGGCCTTCGACGGCGAGGGCGCCGGCGGCTTGCGCCCGATGCAGCACGGTCCAGGATTCCACCAAGAGCCAGAGCCCCGCGATAATGAGGCCGTCGCTCAGCCAGTGGATCGGGGTGAAGTGCGGATCGCCGCGCCAGCCCAAGAGTGTAGGCCAGAAGTGCCCAGCATTATGCGTCAGGATGTCGGCGCTTGGCGCAAAGCTCTGCAGCCAAGGCGCGAGCAAATAGAGCGTCAGCGGAAAGCCGTACATCTCGGTGAAGAGCGCGACGATGAAGGCGGAAAAGGCGCCAAGGCTGCGCCAATCGCGCGCCGTTTGCGGTTTAGCAAAACTCAGCGCAAACACGATGAAGAAGACGGAATTGACGAAGGCCAAAAGCCATAACCCATAGCCCGAGAAAGCGGCATGCTCAGTCATTGGCTACCCCCTCGCTGCGCTGTTGTGTTTGATTGTGCCCGCCATGGCCGCCGTGGCCGCCATGCATGAAGATGTGCATCAAAGGGCAGGCAAGCAGGATAAGCAGCGGCCATGCCGCCAAAAGGTGCGCGCCGTGTTCGGCAATGATGTAGTAGGCGCCTACGCCGAGTACGGCGAACATCAGAAGGCGCACAAGCCAAGGCGTGCGCGGGCGCTGGCCGCCGGGCGGGGCGGGCGAAGCGGGTTCATGATGGGCGTGCAGGCTCATGCTCTGATCCTTCGGCGGCGATCTGGGTGAGCGCGCCAAGCCGGGTCGACAGGCGGGGAAGGGCGGCAGATCGGTGTCCCAGTTTGTCGCGCTCTCAATCCTATACGCACGCTGAACCGCGTTCCCTGGAACCGGGTTCAATTGATCGCTTTGGGAACTCGCCCAGGGAAATTGCGACGAGGCGCGTATGAAGGGAGAGAGCCCGCGAGCGGCCTTTGTTGAGGAGGATCCCATGAGCCAGCCACCAAACGCCGAACGGCCCTCTGGCATCGGCGTCCTGCCCCTGGGCATCGCGCTGGCGGTGACGCTGTTGGCCGGCTACGGCGCCTGTTGGCTTGTCGCCGCATCCCCATTTGCCGCGCCCTTCACGCATGCTTGGCTGCAATTGTTCTCCGCTGAACCAGCCGGGTCGACAGAGCAGCTCATCGAAGGCAGCATCTTCAGCGCAGTCGCCGCCTGGTTTGCCGCGCTTATCTTCGCGCCGGTCTATAACCTTATCGCGCGCGCCGATCGCATCATCTGAAACAACATCGCCGGCGACGCGGCGCTTGAGGGCGGGCATGACGATTAAGGTGGCTGTCAACGGCTATGGCGTGATCGGCAAACGTGTCGCCGACGCGGTCACACAACAAGCCGACATGGTGCTGACAGGCGTTTGCGACATAGCCGGCGATTGGCGCATCGCCGTCGCGCGCGATCGCGGCGTGCCCGTCTATTCCGCGACCGGCGAAGCCGGCGTGGTGGTCGGCGGCGGTAACATCAAGGGCGGCGTCGCCTACGGGGCCACCAA
>CAZZFE010000104.1:0-2911 GCA_964653495.1 uncultured Terricaulis sp.
TCCTGCAAGTCGACACGACGAACATCCTGTTCATCTGCGGCGGCGCGTTCGCTGGCCTCGACAAGATTATCTCCGCACGCGGCAAGGGCTCAGCGATGGGCTTCGGCGCGACGGTGCGCGATCCGGAAGATCGCCGCACAGGCGAAGTGCTTCGCGAGATCGAGCCGGACGACCTTCTGAAGTTCGGCCTCATCCCTGAATTCGTTGGCCGTCTGCCGGTCCTGGCGACGCTCGAGGATCTCGATGAGCCGGCGCTCATCACCATTCTGACGGAACCCAAGAACGCGCTGGTGAAGCAGTATCAGCGTATGTTCGAGATGGAGAACGTCCGGTTGTCGTTCCCCAACGAAGCGCTCGGCGCCATCGCCCGTAAGGCGATTGCGAGAAAGACCGGCGCGCGTGGGTTGCGTTCGATTCTCGAAGGCTTGCTGCTCGACACGATGTTCGACCTGCCGTCCATGCGCGGTGTGGAAGAGGTTGTCGTTTCGGCTGATGTCGTCGATGGCCGCGCCAAGCCGCTGCATATCTATTCCGAACGTCGTAACGGCCAAGACGCCGCCGGCTGAACGGAAGCTGAATCTTAATTAGAATCGCGTCGCCTCGAAACGCGCCGGCTTGCGGCGCGTTGTGAGCGCACGTGGATGTTTCGCGGGCCTACTCTTGAAGCCCAGCGCAAACGCTTCCACATTTTCGATTGTTAACGCGCCCCGATCGGCGGTTCCGCCAAGGATCGGTGCGTGAAGGAGCCCAAGATGGCCGAAGCCCGCGTCCTCCCAGTTCTGCCGCTGCGCGACATTGTCGTCTATCCGAAGATGGCCGCGCCGCTCTTCGTTGGCCGTGCGAAATCCGTTCGCGCGCTCGACGAGGTGATGAAGAAGGACAAGCAAATCCTTCTCGCCGCGCAGATCGACGCGTCTGAAGACGAACCCGCCGCGGACCGCATCTACAAGATCGGCACCATCGCGACCGTCGTTCAATTGCTGAAGCTGCCCGACGGCACGGTGCGTGTGCTGGTCGAAGGCGGTACGCGTGCGCGCGTCGATCAATTCGTCGATACTGGCGAGTTCTTTGAAGCGAGCGTTGAAGCGATTGAAGAAGAGAACGCCGACTCGCCGGAAGCGAAGGCCGTTGCGCGCGCGGTGATGGAGCAGTGGGAGAGCTTCTCGAAGCTTTCCCGCAAGGCGCCGCAAGAGGTGCAGCAATCGATCTCGCAGATCACCGAGCCGTCGCGCTTGGCCGACACGATCGCCGGTCATCTCGGCGTGAAGATTTCCGACAAGCAGGCGCTGCTTGAACAAGCCGACGTGCCGCAGCGTCTGGAGAAGATCCTGTCGCTGATCGAAGGCGAGATCGGCATGCTCCAGGTGGAGCGGAAGATCCGCAATCGCGTGAAGCGTCAGATGGAGAAGACGCAGCGCGAATATTATCTGAACGAGCAGATGAAGGCGATCCAGCGCGAGTTGGGCGACGGCGAAGACGGCCGCGAAGATATCGCCGAGCTCGAAACGCGCATCCGCAACACCAAGCTTTCAAAGGACGCCAAGGCCAAAGCCGAAGCGGAATTGAAGAAGCTGCGTCAGATGTCGCCGATGAGCGCCGAATCTACCGTGGTGCGCAATTATCTCGACTGGCTGCTCTCGCTCCCATGGGGCGTGAAGAAGAAGGTCAAGAAGGATATCGACGTCGCGCAGAAGGTGCTCGACGAGGACCATTACGGCCTCGAGAAGGTCAAGGACCGCATCCTCGAATATCTCGCGGTGCAAGCGCGCACGAACAAATTGCGCGGGCCGATCCTCTGCCTCGTCGGCCCTCCGGGCGTCGGCAAAACCTCGCTTGGGCGGTCGATTGCCAAGGCGACAGGCCGCGATTTCGTGCGCATGTCGCTCGGCGGCGTGCGTGATGAAGCGGAAATCCGCGGTCACCGCCGTACCTATATCGGCTCGATGCCGGGGCGCGTGATTCAGTCGATGAAGAAGGCGAAGACGCAAAACCCGCTCTTCCTGCTCGACGAAATCGACAAGCTCGGCGCCGATTATCGCGGCGATCCGGCGGCGGCGTTGTTGGAGGTGCTCGATCCCGAGCAAAACAATTCCTTCAACGACCACTATCTCGAAGTCGATTACGATCTCAGCGACGTGCTGTTCATCACCACAGCGAACAGCCTCAACATGCCCCAGCCCTTGCTGGACCGCATGGAGATCATCCGCATTCCTGGCTACACCGAGGATGAAAAGCTCGAGATCGCCAAGCGCCACTTGCTGCCGAAGCAATACGAGAACAACGGGCTGAAGAAGTCCGAGTTCTCGGTGACGGAAGACGCGCTGCGCGATCTGATCCGCCGCTACACGCGTGAAGCGGGCGTGCGTTCGCTGGAGCGCGAGATCGGCAACCTTGCGCGGAAGGCCGTGCGTCAGCTCGAACAGAAGAAGGCGACGAAGGTCGAGATCAATGTCGACAACCTTCCGGACTTCGCCGGCGTGTGGAAGTACCGCTTCGGCGAGACCGATCTGGAAGATCGCGTCGGCGTCATCACCGGTCTGGCGTGGACGGAAGTTGGCGGCGATCTGCTGACGATTGAAGCTGTCGCCATGCCGGGTAAGGGCGCGATGACCGTCACCGGCAATCTGCGCGACGTGATGAAGGAATCGATCTCCGCCGCGCAATCCTACGTGCGCTCGCGGGCGATCCAGTTCGGCGTGAAGCCGCCCGTGTTTCGCACGCGCGACATCCACGTGCACGTGCCGGAAGGCGCGACGCCGAAGGATGGCCCGTCGGCGGGCGTGGCGATGGCGACGGCGATCGTCTCGGTGCTCACCAACATCCCGATCCGCAAGGACATCGCAATGACGGGTGAGATCACGCTGCGCGGCCGCGTGCTGCCGATCGGCGGCCTGAAGGAAAAGCTCCTGGC
>CAZZFE010000105.1:0-2774 GCA_964653495.1 uncultured Terricaulis sp.
TTCGGCATTTCTCCGTCGTGCTCGTCGCGCCATCGTTCGAGTTTCTTGTGCGCATTCTCAATCATGACGATGGCCGCATCGACCATGGCGCCAATGGCGATGGCGATGCCGGAGAGCGACATGATGTTGGCGTCGACGCCTTGCACACGCATCACCAGGAAGGCCGCGCCCACTCCCAAGGGTAGCGTGATGACGGCGACGAGCGCCGAACGCAGATGGAAGAGGAAGAGCGCGCACACGAGGGCGACGACGATGAATTCCTCGGCGAGTTTGCTGGTGAGGTTCTCGATGGCGCGGTCGATCAGATTGGAGCGGTCGTAGGTGGTGACGATCTCCACACCTTCAGGAAGGCTGCGCTGAAGTTCTGTAAGCCTTGCACGCACAGCGGCGATCACCTCGCGCGCATTCTCGCCGGCGCGGATGATGGCGACCCCGCCCGCGACCTCGCCTTCGCCATTAAGTTCGGCGATGCCGCGGCGCATCTCGGGGCCTATCTGCACCCAGGCGACATCGGCGAGCCGAACGGGAACGCCCGCAGCGTTGACGCCGAGCGGAATGGCGTCGAAATCCTCAAGTGTCCGCAAATAGCCAGTGGCGCGCACCATGTGCTCGGCCTCGGCCATTTCGACGACTGCGCCGCCGGCCTCGCCGTTGGCGGCGCGAACCGCCTCTGCGATACGTTCTTGGCTGATCCCGTAGGCCGCCATGCGCTCGGGATCCAAGACGATCTGGTATTGGCGCACCATGCCGCCGATCGAGGCCACTTCGGCGACGCCTGGCACGCTCTTCAATTCAAACCGGAGCAGCCAGTCCTGGAGACTGCGCAATTGACCGAGATCGTGGCGGCCGCTGCGATCGACCAGCGCATACTGGAACACCCAGCCGACGCCCGTCGCGTCAGGACCAAGAGAGGACCGCGCTTGCGGGGGAAGTCTGCCTTGGACCTGATTAAGATATTCAAGCACGCGCGAGCGCGCCCAATAAAGATCCGTGCCGTCTTCAAAGATGATGTAGACGAAACTGTCGCCGAAGAAGGAATAGCCCCTCACCGTGCGCGCGCCTGGAACCGATAGCATCGTGGTGGTCAAGGGATAGGTGACCTGATCTTCGACGATCTGGGGCGCCTGACCGGGATAGCTCGTGCGAATGACCACTTGCACGTCGGAAAGATCGGGGAGCGCATCGACGGGCGTCGAACGGATTGCGAGCGCGCCCGCAACTGCGAGCGCCAGCGTCGCCAGCACAACCAAGAAACGGTTGGCGACCGACCAGCGGATGATGGCCGCGATCATGGCTGCGCCCCGGTCTTGGCGATCGCGGTGACGATGTAGCGCGAGCCCTCCTGGCGAATGCGGAAGCTGACCTCATCCCCGACCGCGATCCCATGCGCGAGATGGGCGGTTTCGAGGGTGAACTGCATCGTCATCGCGGGCCAGTTAAGGTCGGCGATCGGCTCATGCGCGATCGTGACGGTCTCGCCGCCCAAGGCCGTGATGCGTCCGCTTGCTTCATAACCGGCGGGGGCCGCGCTCTGGCGAGCGCTCGACGCTTCGAGCCGATCGAGGGCCCCGGTCAGGCTTGCTTCTGAATCGATCAGGAATTGCCCGGACGCGACGACGCGCTGTCCCTCTTCGAGGCCGCTCGTCACCTCGATGCGATCGCCCGCGCGCCGGCCGAGTTCGACTTCGACGGGCATAAAACGCCCCTCCTCGCCTGCAAGGATGACGACGCTGCGCCGCCCCGTCTGGATTACGGCTTCCGCCGGAACGATGAGTGATGCGCGCGCTTGTGGTTCAGCGATTTCGACATCGGCGGTCATGCCTGGCCGCAAGCGCCCCTGCGGATTGGCGAGGGCAATGCGCACTTCGATCGTGCGCGTTGCTGGATCAGCCGATGGCAGCACGCTTTCGATGCGGCCCGCGAAGGTCTCGCCCGGAAACGCTGGCGTCCTGGCGACGGCGTGCTCACCTGGACGCGCGACGCCGGCGTCGGCCTGCGTCAAGGACGCCACGAGCCAGACCGGCGACACCGCGTTGATTGTGGCCAAGGGCGCGCCTTGCATGACGGTCATGCCGGCGCGAATGTCGAGTTGGGTGATGGCGCCGGCAATGGGCGCAGTCACAGTCGTGACAGGATAGGGCCTCCCCTCGCGCTCGACGCGCGCGATGAGCGAAGCCGGCATGCCGAGCATGGCGAGCCGCCGCCGCGCGGCGTCCGCCAGATCGCCGCCTGCCGCGCGCAGCGCGAGGTATTCGGCCTGCGCCGCCGTCCATTCCGGCACGCGCATGTCAACGATAGGCGCGCCCGCGGCGACGACATCGCCTATGGCGCGGCCATAAGAGCGCTCCACGAAACCAGACGCACGCGCCTGCACAATTGCGAGATTGCGTTCGTTGAACGCGATCACACCCGCCGCGGTCACGGTGCGCGCCAGTTCTCTGCGTTCAACCGTTGCAAGCCGCACGCCGAGATTTTGCGACACGCCAGGATCGATGCGCACGCCTGCCTCGCTCGCGCCTTCGTCGGCGTAGCGAGGAATAAGATCCATGCCCATGGATGATTGGCCCGGACCCGGGTAGCGTTCGTCGGGGAGCATGGGGTCATACCAATAGAGGATGGCCCGCCCGTCCTCGGCCCCGGCGGGCGCGCGACTTGCGCCCAGCCAATAACCTGCCCCGCCAACGCCAACGACGGCGACCAGTGCGGCAGCGCCGATGAACGCAAAGCGCGGCAGCTTGGCCTTCGGGTCATCATTCATGGAAGGCTCTCCCCGT
>CAZZFE010000106.1:0-2522 GCA_964653495.1 uncultured Terricaulis sp.
CGCCGGCCTGTCACGCCGGAGGTCGCGGGTTCGAGCCCCGTCACTCGCGCCATTTCATGGCTCATGTGTTTGATTTTCCGATCTCTTGATCTGCCGCCCGGGCGCCACTAGCGTCCGCCGCGAATTCGCACCTGCGGCGCCTCGGAAGCTGGCGCTGCGGGGGCATGCGCCTTAGGTGGAGTTTCATGGGCCTCGACCTGATCGACTATCTGCCGATCCTGATCTTTTTCGGCATCGCCACCGCACTCGGCCTCGGCTTCATCGTCGCCGCTTACGTGATCGCGCCGAAATCGCCGGACAAGGAAAAGGTCTCCGCTTACGAGTGCGGTTTCAACGCCTTCGATGACGCACGCATGAAGTTCGACGTGCGCTTCTACCTGGTGTCGATCCTCTTCATCATCTTCGACCTCGAAGTCGCGTTCCTGTTTCCGTGGGCGCTGGCGCTTGATGACATCGGCGCGTTCGGCTTCTGGTCGATGATGGCGTTCTTGGGCGTGCTGACGGTCGGCTTCATCTACGAATGGAAAAAAGGCGCGTTGGAGTGGGAATGAGCGACAAAGTGCTCTACGGCGACGCGGGCCGCGCGCTCGTTGAAGGCGGCTATCCCGCCAAGGAAGACGACCCGTTTTATACGGGCCTGTCGAACCAACTCGCGGACAAGGGCTTTCTCGTCGCCGCCGCTGACGATCTCATCACCTGGGCGCGCACAGGCTCGCTGATGTGGATGACGTTCGGCCTCGCGTGTTGCGCGGTTGAGATGATGCAGGCGTCGATGCCGCGTTACGACGTCGAGCGCTTCGGCTTTGCGCCGCGCGCCAGCCCGCGTCAGTCCGACGTCATGATCGTCGCCGGCACGCTGACCAACAAAATGGCCCCGGCGCTCCGCAAGGTTTACGACCAGATGCCGAACCCGCGTTACGTGATCTCGATGGGATCATGCGCAAACGGCGGCGGCTATTACCATTACAGCTATGCCGTCGTCCGCGGCTGCGACCGCGTCGTGCCGGTGGACATCTACATCCCGGGCTGCCCGCCGACGGCGGAAGCTCTGGTGTACGGCATTCTGCAGCTGCAGCGTAAAATCCGCCGCGAAGGGACGATCGAACGATGAGCGCGCTCGAAGATCTCGGCGCGCACATCGCGTCATCCATGACCTCTGCGGTGGAAGGTCATTCGGTTCGCCTCGGTGAGTTGACCGTGAACGCCCGCGCCGAGCAGATCGTCGCCGTGCTCACGTTCCTGCGCGACGATCCGCGCTGCAAGTTCACCACCTTCATCGATCTTGCCGGCGCTGACTATCCTGAGCGCGGCAAGCGTTTCGACGTTGTCTATCATCTGCTGTCGATGCAGCTGAACCATCGCATCCGCATCAAGATCGAGACGGATGAAGTCGCGCCGGTTCCGAGCGTCGCGAGCCTGTTCCCGTGCGCGGATTGGTTCGAGCGCGAAGCGTTCGACATGTACGGCATCTTGTTCTCGAACCATCCGGACCTGCGCCGCATCCTCACCGATTACGGTTTCCAGGGTTATCCGCTGCGCAAGGAATTTCCGGTCTCCGGCACCGTCGAGGTGCGCTACGATCCGGAGCAGGAGCGCGTTGTGTATGAGCCGGTGAAGCTCACGCAGGCGTATCGCAATTTCGATTTCGTGAGCCCGTGGGAAGGCATGACGCGCGACCTGCCGGGCGATGAGAAGGCGAAGCCGTGAACGCGCAGGCTCAAATGCGTGGCGTCGCGCCGGTTCTGCTCGTCACGGACGTGCAGAAGGCGGCGTACTATTTCCGCGACGCTTTGGGTTTCACCATTCCCCGCTTCTGGGGCGAGCCGCCGACATTCACGATCGCGAGCCGCGACGGGCTCGAGGTGATGCTGAACCAAGTCGGCGCGACCGACACGTTCCAGCCAAACGGAGCGTATGACGGGCGCTTCGACGCCTATTTCTGGGTGCGCGACGCCGATGCGCTGCATTCGGAGTTCGCGGGCCACGGCGCCGACATCGTCTGCCCGCCGTCCGACGAACCATACGGCATGCGCGAATTTCAAGTGCGCGATCCCGACGGCCATCTGTTGGCGTTCGGGCATGACATTTCAGGTGCAAGCTAATGGCTGACGATCTCGCTGGCGCGCCGCAAGAGAAGCGCACGTTCACGATCAATTTCGGACCGCAGCACCCGGCCGCGCACGGCGTGTTGCGCCTGGTGCTGGAGCTTGATGGCGAAGTCGTCGAGCGGGTCGATCCGCACATCGGCCTGCTGCATCGCGGCACCGAGAAGCTGATCGAATACAAGACGTATCTGCAGGCGCTGCCGTATTTCGATCGTCTCGACTACGTCGCGCCGATGAACCAGGAGCATGCGTACTGCCTGGCGATCGAAAAGCTCGCCGGCATCGAAGTGCCGCGCCGTGCTTCGATCGTCCGCGTGCTCTATTCGGAAATCGGCCGCATCCTGAACCATCTCCTCAACGTCACCACGCAAGCCATGGACGTCGGCGCGCTGACGCCGCCGCTCTGGGGCTTCGAGG
>CAZZFE010000107.1:0-2518 GCA_964653495.1 uncultured Terricaulis sp.
CGCGCAGGATGTGATAGCGAACGCCCGGCAAGTCCTTCACGCGGCCGCCGCGGATCAGCACGACCGAGTGTTCTTGCAGGTTATGGCCTTCGCCCGGGATGTAGCACACGGCTTCGATGCCGGTGGTGAGGCGCACCTTGGCGACCTTACGAAGCGCCGAGTTCGGCTTCTTCGGGGTCGTGGTGTAGACGCGCGTGCAAACGCCACGGCGTTGCGGGCTCGATTTCAGCGCCGGCGACTTGTTGCGCACCGGTTTCGGATGCCGCGGCTTGCGGATCAGCTGGTTAATCGTCGGCATTCGCCTCGTACTTCCCTTCCAACGCGAAGCTTGGTGGAGCCCCGCAACGTCAAACAGCGCGCCATGCCTGTGTCCGACCGCCGCCTCTCTTGGAGAACGTTTCGGCCCGAACGGCACAGTGGCGCGCCAGCTATGTGGTCACGATCGGCGGCGTCCGGGCCAGTTCTGGCGCAGGCAGCCTCCCGAAAGAGGGCGACTAAATACGGGCGCGGCCCTACCCCGTCAAGGGAGCGAAGGGGCGGATTCGGCTGCTTTTGGAGAGGTGTGGCAGCCATATTTGGCGTGCCCCAGCCAAAAAGAAAGAGGCCGGTCCGAAGACCGGCCTCTCCTTTTTTTGGTTCAGTTCGACTTGGCGATCAGTTAGCGCCGCCAAACCGGGCGACAGCGCCGACGTAGAAGAACGTCAGGTTCGGATCGCCGATGACCGGATCGCCAGGATCGACGTCGTAGCCGATGCTGTTCGCGCCGCCATAGATGTCCAGCGTGTCGTTGAGGTTGTAGCGCACTTGGAAGGAGTGCTGGCTCAAGCCGTCAACGTACTTGTACTCCGGCGCGACATAGTTCGGGGTGACCGCCCAGCGCTCATTTTCTTCAAGCGAGCCGCCAGCTGCGCGCAGCATGTCGGTCGAGAAGTTGTAGCCGTAGTGGGTCGTCCAACGGCCGACCTCCCAGGTCACGTCGAAGTTCATCTGCCATTCCGGCGCACGCGAGCTGGACTCGCCGAGATCGTCATCGAGCGAGGAGCCCGGCAGCGGAACGTTGGTGAGTTCCATCGTGTTGTTGCCGACGGCGCGCAGCTCGAAGCTGCCAAGATCACCCAGGCCGATATCAGCCGCGTCGAAGCGGTAGGCGATGGTGAAGTCGATCCCCCGTGTCGTGAACGCCGAAACGTTGAACGGCGCCTGCAGGAAGTCGGTGATGCCGCCAGCGCCCGCACCGCCGACTTGGCGGGTGATCGCCGCGCAGAAGGAGTTGACGACCGAAGCGGCGTCAACGCACTGCGTTGCGAGTTCCTGCGGGTCGATCGGGTTGATCGCGTTGCGGACGACGATGTCGTAATAATCGGCCGAGAACGCGAAGCCGCGCAGGAAGCTGGGGCGGTAGATGAAGCCGATCGTGTCGGTTTCAGCCGTTTCCACGTCCAGGTTCGGGTTGCCGCCGGCGTGGCCGGTCTTGGTGAAGGCCGCGAACGGATCCACCCAGGTGCCGGCCGGGTCGGCGGCGCCAGCCGCCGTCAGCAACGTTTGGCAGTTCGCCGTACGCAAAGCGACATCCGGAGCGCCCGGAATTTCGCTCGCCGCGCACGGGTCGACGATGAACTGGAAGGTGATCGACGTCGGCGCGAACAGTTCGTTGATGTTCGGCGCCCGCACGGCTTCGGCGCGAGTGGCGCGGAAGGTGAGGTCCGAAATCGGCTGCCAGCTGAGGCCGAACTTCCACGTATTGGCGGCGCCAAGCGTGGAATAATCCGCGTAGCGATGCGCCCAATCGAGCGTGAGCGATTCCGCGAACGGCGCGCCCTGGAGGATCGGCAAGCTCGCCTCGGCGAACGCTTCCTGCACCTCGTAGCTGCCGCGCGAGATCGGCGTCGCACCGGATTGGGTAACACCCAATTGCGAGAACGTGTCGGGCACCGCATCGAGCGATTCACGGCGCCATTCTGTGCCGGCCGCCCAGCCAATAGAGCCGCCCGGCAAGCGCAGGAACGAACCGAAATCGCCGCTGAACGCGGCGGTGAACACCTGCTGCACAACGCGGGTATCGATCGTCAGGTCGTTCATGACCCAATCGATGGCAGCCGCGTCGCCGGCGCCGTCGCCGAACGTGTTGAGCGGCAAGCAGCCCGAACCCGGACCCGCTGTAAACGAGATGGGGGCCGGATAGTTCGCAAGACCGGTGTTGGCTTCGCGATCGACGATGTTGAAGCTCGCCAAATAGCCGGCCGGATCGACGTTCACGCGGCACGTCGGCCCAAGCGGCCCGGCGCCATCCGGATCGACGACGTCGATCGCGGCCGCGAAGCGATCTTCAAAACGACTGTTTGTGAAGATCAAATTCTCGCTGAGCTGGCCAGCGACGAACGACACATCATAGCGGATGTGATCGCTGATCTCGCCTTCCAAGCCGACAACGCCGCGGGTCACGTCGCGCTCGATGCGCTCGCCGCCGACACCCAGGTCGAAATGGTCGCGGGTGACGAATATGAGCGATTGGCCATTC
>CAZZFE010000108.1:0-2487 GCA_964653495.1 uncultured Terricaulis sp.
GACCAACAACATCCTCAGCCCGGCGAACGGCAAGGCGATCATCGTGCCGTCGCAGGACATCGTTCTCGGCCTCTATTACCTGTCGCTGATGAAGGAAGGCGAGCCGGGCGAAGGCAAGCTGTTCGCTTCGATCGGTGAAATCGAAAACGCGCTCGAAGCGGGCGTGGTGACGTTGCACGCCAAGATCAAAGCGCGCTTCGACACCGTCGATGAAAACGGCAAGCCGATCCGTAAAACGATCGAGACGACGCCGGGCCGCATGAAGCTCGGTGAGCTGCTGCCGCGTCACCCGAAGATCAGCCACAAGCTCTTGGATCAGACTCTGACCAAGAAGGAAGTCGGCAACCTGATCGACCAAGTTTATCGCTTCTGCGGCCAGAAGGCGACGGTGATCTTCGCTGACCGCATCATGCAGCTTGGCTTCCGCGAAGCGGCCAAGGCCGGCATCTCGTTCGGCATGGCCGACATGGTGGTGCCGAAGGCGAAGGAAGCGCTGGTCGAAGAAACGCGCAAGCGCGCTTCCGAGTACGAGCAGCAATACGCCGACGGCCTCATCACCAAGGGCGAGAAGTACAACAAAGTTGTCGACGCCTGGTCGAAGTGCACCGACAAAGTCGCTGACGCGATGATGGAAGAGGCGTCCAAGCCGGCCAAACTCAAGGATGGCCGCACGGGCGAACTCAACTCCGTCTTCATGATGGCGCACTCGGGCGCGCGCGGTTCGAAGAACCAGATGAAGCAGCTCGCCGGCATGCGCGGCCTGATGGCCAAGCCGTCGGGTGAAATCATCGAGACGCCGATCATCTCGAACTTCAAGGAAGGCCTCTCGGTTCTCGAATACTTCAACTCGACCCACGGCGCCCGTAAGGGCCTCGCGGACACCGCGCTGAAGACCGCGAACTCCGGCTATCTCACGCGCCGTCTCGTCGACGTCGCGCAGGATTGCATCATTACCGAGGAAGATTGCGGCACCCAGGACGGCATCATGATGAACGCCGTCATCGACGGCGCCGACATCATCGTCTCGCTCGGCACGCGCATCCTCGGCCGCACCGCGGCGGTGGACATCACCGACCCGGGCACCGGCGCCGTGATCGTGCCGGCCGGCACCTATCTCGATGAAGACATCATTGTCGAAATCGAGAAGGCGGCGGTGCAGGCCGTGAAGGTCCGTTCGGTGCTGACGTGCGAAACCCGCACGGGCGTCTGCGGCGCCTGCTACGGCCGCGATCTGGCGCGCGGCACGCGCGTCAATATCGGCGAAGCGGTCGGCGTCATCGCGGCGCAATCGATCGGCGAGCCGGGCACGCAGCTCACCATGCGCACGTTCCACATCGGCGGCGCGGCGCAGGTCGCCGAGCAATCGGTGATGGAATCCGCGCATGACGGTGAAGTGCGCCTCGTGAACCGCAACACGGTGAAGAACGCGCAAGGCGATCTCATCGCCATGAGCCGCAACATGCAGCTCATCGTCGTCGATGCGGAAGGCAAGGAGCGTCAAAGCTTCAAGCTGCCGTTCGGCTCGCGTCTGCGCGTTGACGAAAAGTCGAAGGTGAAGCGCGGCGATCGTATCGCCGAGTGGGATCCGTACGCGACGCCGATCCTCACGGAAGTCGGCGGCAAGGTGAAGTTCGAGGACGTGGTGGAAGGCGTCTCGTCGCGCGATGAGTTCGACGAAGCCACGGGCATCTCCTCGAAGGTCGTCATCGACTGGCGCTCGACCGCCAAGGGTCCGGACCTGCGTCCGGCCATGGTGGTGCTCAATGCGAAGGGCCAGCCGCTGAAGCTCACCAACGGTTCGGACGCGCGTTATCTGCTGCCGGTCGGCGCCATTCTCTCGGTGGCCGATGGCGACGACGTCACGCCCGGTCAGGATCTTGCGCGTATGCCGACAGGCGGCGCCAAGACCCGCGACATCACCGGCGGTCTGCCGCGCGTGGCGGAATTGTTCGAAGCCCGTCGTCCGAAGGATCACGCGATCATCGCCGAAATCGATGGCCGCGTTGAGTTCGGCAAGGACTACAAGAACAAGCGCCGCCTGCGCATCGTGCCGGAGGCCGAAGACGCCGAACCACTCGAGTACATGATCCCGAAGGGCAAGCACTTGTCCGTGCAGGAAGGCGACTTCGTGAAGAAGGGCGAATACCTGCTCGACGGCAACCCGGCTCCGCAGGACATTCTCTCGATCCTCGGCGTCGAAGCGCTCGCGAACTATCTCGTGGAAGAGATCCAGAAGGTCTATCGCCTGCAAGGCGTGCCGATCAACGACAAGCACATCGAGGTGATCGTTCGCCAGATGCTGCAAAAGGTCGAAGTGATGGACGCTGGCGACACCGAATTCCTGAAAGGGGAAGCGGTGGAAGCGCTCGATCTCGAAGACGAGAACAAGCGCGTCAAGGAACTGGGCCTCAAGGGCGCAACGGCTCAGCCGAT
Source organism: uncultured Terricaulis sp. (assembly GCA_964653495.1). Taxonomy (GTDB): domain Bacteria; phylum Pseudomonadota; class Alphaproteobacteria; order Caulobacterales; family Aquidulcibacteraceae; genus Vitreimonas. The sequence continues at coordinate 2,434 of CAZZFE010000108.1, forward strand.
GCTGCTCGGCATCACCAAGGCGTCGCTGCAAACCCGCAGCTTCATCTCGGCGGC
>CAZZFE010000109.1:0-2455 GCA_964653495.1 uncultured Terricaulis sp.
GATGCAGGATGTTGTTGGTCGACATCATCAGCACGCGCGCTTCCAGCTGCGCTTCGAGCGCGAGCGGAACGTGCACGGCCATCTGGTCGCCGTCGAAGTCAGCGTTGAACGCCGCGCATACCAGCGGGTGCAGCTGGATCGCCTTGCCTTCGATGAGTTTCGGTTCGAAGGCTTGGATGCCCAAGCGGTGCAGCGTCGGCGCGCGGTTCAAGAGAACCGGGTGCTCGCGGATGACCTCTTCGAGCACGTCCCAAACTTCGGGGCGTTCCTTTTCCACCATGCGGCGCGATTGCTTCACGGTGCCGGAGAGGCCCTTCACGTCCAAGCGCGCGTAGATGAACGGCTTGAACAGTTCGAGCGCCATCTTCTTCGGCAGACCGCACTGGTGCAGCTTCAGTTCGGGACCGACGACGATGACCGAACGGCCAGAATAATCGACGCGCTTGCCGAGCAAGTTCTGACGGAAGCGGCCTTGCTTACCCTTCAGCATGTCGGCGAGCGACTTCAGCGGACGCTTGTTGGCGCCGGTGATGACGCGGCCGCGGCGGCCGTTGTCGAACAGCGCGTCGACAGCTTCCTGCAGCATCCGCTTTTCGTTGCGGATGATGATGTCCGGCGCGCGGAGCTCCATCAGCCGCTTCAGGCGGTTGTTGCGGTTGATGACGCGGCGATAGAGATCGTTCAGATCCGACGTCGCGAAGCGGCCGCCATCGAGCGGCACCAGCGGACGCAGTTCCGGCGGGATCACCGGCACGATCGTCAGGATCATCCATTCCGGCTTGTTGCCAGAGCGGATGAAGGCCTCGACCAGCTTCAGGCGCTTCGCGAGCTTCTTCGGCTTCAGTTCCGACGTCGACTCGGCGATTTCCTTGCGGAGTTGCTCAGCTTCCTTCTCGAGGTCGAGCGCCATCAGCAATTCGCGGACGGCTTCGGCGCCGATCATGGCGGTGAAGCTGTCCTCGCCGAATTCTTCCTGCGCACGCATGAAGTCTTCTTCGGTGAGCAGCTGCTTGGCTTCGAGCGTGGTGATGCCCGGCTCGAGCACGATGTATTGCTCGAAATAGAGCACGCGCTCGATGTCCTTGAGCGGCATGTCGAGCATCAGGCCGATGCGGCTCGGCAGCGACTTCAGGAACCAGATGTGCGCGACGGGCGCTGCGAGCTCGATGTGGCCCATGCGCTCACGGCGCACGCGCTGCAGCGTAACTTGGACACCGCACTTTTCGCAGATGATGTCCTTGTACTTCATCCGCTTGTACTTGCCGCACAGGCACTCGTAGTCCTTGATCGGCCCGAAGATGCGCGCGCAGAACAGGCCGTCGCGTTCAGGCTTGAACGTACGGTAGTTGATCGTCTCCGGCTTCTTGATCTCGCCGAAGCTCCACGACTTGATCTGCTCGGGGCTGGCGATCGAGATCTTGATCTGATCGAACACCGGCGCCGGAGGCTGGTTGGCGTTGAACGTGGCGTTGATCAGGTCTTGGTTCATTGCATTCATCGTTTTGACCTTCCGTCGCGCCGGTGTGCGGCCGGCGCCCCGTGGGTTCATTCACTTCGCTTGTTCCCGGATCGCCGCGCCCGCGGCGTCCGGGACTAAAGGCTATTCGGCCGCCTTCACGCGGTTGCCGTCGACGAGTTCGACGTTCAGACCGAGCGAACGCATTTCCTTCACAAGCACGTTGAAGCTTTCCGGGATGCCCGCTTCGAAGGTGTCGTGACCGCGCGTGATGGCCTCGTAGACCTTCGTGCGGCCGGCGACGTCGTCGGACTTCACCGTCAGCATTTCCTGCAGCGTGTAGGCCGCGCCGTATGCTTCGAGCGCCCACACTTCCATTTCGCCGAAGCGCTGACCGCCGAACTGCGCCTTGCCGCCCAACGGCTGCTGGGTGACGAGCGAGTACGGGCCGATCGAACGCGCGTGGATTTTGTCGTCCACGAGGTGGTGCAGCTTCAGCATGTAGATGTAGCCGACCGTGACCTGGCGCTTGAATTGCTCGCCGGTGAGACCGTCGCGCAATTGCACCTGCCCGGTTTCGGACATGCCCGCCGCACGCAGAAGCTCGCGGATGTCGCTGTCCTTGGCGCCGTCGAACACGGGCGTCGCCACCGGCACGCCCTTTTCGATGTTGTGCGCCAGTTCACGCAGCTCAGCGTCCGTCTTCGGCAATTCCTGATCGGCGCCGTAGACGTCCTTCAGCTTCTTCTCGAACGGCTTCCTGTCGCCGTCGCGTTCGTAAGCCTCGAGCGCCGCGCGGATCTGCTTGCCGATGTTGGCGCAGGCCCAGCCGAGGTGCGTTTCGAGGATCTGACCGACGTTCATGCGCGACGGCACGCCCAGCGGGTTCAGCACGATGTCGACATGGGTGCCGTCATCGAGGAACGGCATGTCTTCGACAGGCACGATCTTCGAGATGACGCCCTTGTTGCCGTGACGGCCGGCCATCTTGTCGCCCGG
>CAZZFE010000110.1:0-2352 GCA_964653495.1 uncultured Terricaulis sp.
CGGCGAAGGCAAGACCTCCGGCGGCCGTCACCCCGTCACGCCGTGGGGCAAGAAGACCCGCGGTCCGAAGACTCGCAAAACCAAGCCGTCGGATCGCCTGATCGTCCGTCGTCGTCACTCGAAGAAAGTGAGCTAATCCAGATGCCGCGTTCTGTTTGGAAAGGCCCGTTCGTCGACGGTTATCTGCTCGCCAAGGCCGAGAAGGCCTCGGGCGGCGGTCGTCGCGAAGCGATCAAGACCTGGTCGCGCCGCTCCACCATCATGCCGCAATTCGTCGGCCTCACCTTCCAAGTTCACAACGGCAAGCAATTCACGCCGGTGCTCGTGAGCGAGGACATGGTCGGCCACAAGCTCGGCGAGTTCGCCCCCACGCGTAACTATTTCGGCCACGGCGCCGATAAGAAAGCGAAGAGGAAGTAAGCGATGGGTAAGCCCAAAGCCCCTCCGAAGCAGGCGTCGAATGAGAGCCGCGCGGTCCTCCGCACGGTTCGCATCAGCCCGCAGAAGCTGAACCTCGTGGCGCAATCGATCCGCGGCCTGTCGGCGGAAAAGGCGCGCAACGAGCTTCTGTTCTCGCGCAAGCGCATCTCCAAGGATGTGCTGAAGTGCCTGCAATCGGCGATCGACAACGCCGAGAACAACCACGGCCTCGATCTCGATGGCCTCGTGGTCAGCCAAGCGCACGTCGGCAAGAATTTCTCGATGAAGCGCATGCACGCCCGCGCCCGTGGCCGCGGCGTCCGCATCGAAAAGATGTTCTCGCAGCTCACCATCGTGCTGCGTGACACGACCAAGCAAGCCGAGGCCGCGTAATGGGTCAGAAAGTCAATCCGATCGGTCTGCGCCTCGGCGTCAACCGCACCTGGGACAGCCGCTGGTACGCCAACACCGGGCAGTACGCGACGCTGCTTCACCAGGACATCTCGATCCGCAAGTTCCTGCGCGAGAAGCTGAAGGCCGCTGGCATCTCGAAGATCATCATCGAGCGCCCGCTGAAGAAGTGCCGCGTGACGGTTCACACCGCGAAGCCCGGCGTCGTCATCGGTAAGAAGGGCGCCGACATCGAGAAGCTCCGCAAGGAACTCGCGAAGATGGCGCCGGACGCCGAGGTTCACCTGAACCTCGTCGAAGTTCGCAAGCCGGAAACGGATTCGAACCTCGTCGCTGAAGGCGTGGCTCAACAGCTCGAGCGCCGCGTTGCGTTCCGCCGCGCCATGAAGCGCGCGATGCAATCGGCCATGCGCCTCGGCGCGCAAGGCATCCGCATCAACGTGTCGGGCCGTCTCGGCGGCGCGGAAATCGCGCGCATGGAATGGTACCGCGAAGGCCGCGTGCCGTTGCACACGCTGCGCGCTGACGTCGATTACGGCTTCTGCGAAGCCGATACCGCGTACGGCAAGATCGGCGTGAAGGTCTGGATCTTCAAAGGCGAGATCCTCGAGCACGACCCGATGGCCCAAGACAAGCGCGCCATGGAAAGCGGTGAAAACCGCGAGCGTCGCGATCGTGATCGTCCGGGTCGTGATGATCGCGGCCCGCCTGGCGATCGTCCGCGTCGTGGCCGTCGTCCGCCGCGCGGCGAGGAATCTGGCTCGGAATCGGAGGCATAACCCACCATGATGCAGCCGAAGAAAACCAAGTTCCGCCGCGCCCACAAAGGCCGGATCAGAGGGAACACCAAAGGCGGCAGCCAGCTCAATTTCGGCCAATTCGGCCTGAAGTCGCTGGAGCCCAATCGCGTCAACGCGCGTGAGATCGAAGCCGCTCGCCGCGCCATCACGCGTGAGATGAAGCGCCAAGGCCGCGTGTGGATCCGCATCTTCCCGGATTTGCCGGTGTCGAAGAAGCCGATCGAAGTCCGCATGGGCAAAGGCAAGGGCGCGCCGGAATTTTGGGCCGCGCGCGTCGCGCCTGGCCGGATCATGTTCGAAGTCGACGGCGTGCCGGAAGCGGTTGCGCGCGAGTCGCTGCGCCTCGGCGCCGCGAAGCTCTCCGTGCGCACCAAGATCGTCGCCCGGATGGAGGGTCTCTAATGGCCGATGCTGATATCAAGGCCGTCCGCGGCAAGGACGCTGCAGCTCTGAAGGAAGAGCTGGCGACGCTGAAGAAGGAGCAGTTCAACCTGCGCTTCCAGCAAGCCACCGGCCAACTTGAAAAGTCCTCGCGCATCCGCGAAGTCCGCCGCTCCATCGCGCGCGTTCAGACCGTGCTGCGTGAAAAGTCTCCGAAAGCGAAAGTTTAAGTCATGCCGCGTCGTGTGATGCAGGGAACGATCGTGAGCGATAAGGGCGACAAGACTGTCGTCGTGCAGGTGGAACGCACCTATCTGCACCCGCTCCTCAAGAAGACGGT
>CAZZFE010000111.1:0-2186 GCA_964653495.1 uncultured Terricaulis sp.
GAACTGCGCGCGAAGAACCAGATGAAGATCATCTCGCTCGCGCCGGAGGTCCTCTGATGTCCGCGAAAATTCGCAAGGATGACTTCGTCATCGTCCTGTCCGGCAAGGACAAGGGCAAGGGCGGCAAAGTCCTGAAGGTGCTCACCAAGGAAGGTCGCGTCCTCGTCGAGGGCGTGAACATGGCGAAGCGCCACACCAAGCCCGACGTGAAGAACCCGCAGGGCGGCGTCATTCCGAAGGAAGCCTCGATCCACGTTTCGAACGTGGCGCTGCGCGACCCGAAGACGGGCAAGCCGACGCGCGTCGGCTTCAAAGTGAACGACAAGGGCGTGAAGGTCCGCGTGGCCAAGGGCTCGGGAGTAGAGATCGATGTCTGACGCTGCCGATAAGGGCGCGAAGGCCAAAGCGGCCGCGGCGGAAAAGAAGGCGAAGGCAGCTGCCGCCGCCTCCAAGCCGCGCGCGCCGAAGCCAGCCGGTTACGAGCCGCGCATGAAGACGCGCTATCGCTCGGAAATCCGCGCCAAGATGAAAGAGCAATTCGGCTACACCAACGAAATGCAGATCCCGGCCATCGAAAAGGTCGTGATCAACATGGGCGTCGGTGAAGCGGTTGCGGATTCCAAGAAGCTGCAATCGGCCATGTCGGCGCTCGCCATGATCGCCGGCCAAAAGCCGATCGCGACGAAGTCGAAGAAGTCGATCGCCCAGTTCAAGCTGCGCGAAGGCATGAGCGTCGGCTGCAAGGTCACGCTGCGCCGCGACCAGATGTACGAGTTTCTCGACCGTCTGGTGACGATCGCACTGCCGCGCGTGAAGGACTTCCGTGGTCTGAACGGCAAGAGCTTCGACGGCCGTGGCAATTTCGCGATGGGTCTCAAGGAACACATCGTGTTCCCCGAGATCAATTACGACGACATCGACCAGATTTGGGGCATGGACATCATCGTCTGCACGACCGCGCAGACCAATGATGAAGCCAAGGCCCTGTTGAAAGAATTCGATTTCCCGTTCCGGAACTGATCGCGGCGACGCGATCCACCCCTGAACGCATCGGGAGAGAGTGAGAGTATGGCGAAGACGAGCTCTATCGAACGCAACAAGAAGCGTGAACGGTTGGCGAAAAAGTACGCCGCCCGCCGCGCCAAGCTGCGTGCGCAAGCCCTCGACGAAGCGCTGCCGCTGGAGGAGCGCTTTGACGCGCGCCTCAAGCTGGCGGCGATCCCGCGCAACGCGTCGCCGACGCGCGTGCGCAACCGCTGCGAACTGACGGGCCGTCCGCGCGCCTTCTATCGCAAGCTGAAACTTTCGCGGATCGCGCTCCGTGACCTGGCCTCCAAGGGCCAGATCCCGGGCATGGTCAAGTCGAGCTGGTAAGGGAGGGATCAGATGAACTTGAACGATCCCGTTGGCGATCTCATCACGCGTATCCGCAACGCGCAAATGCGCGGGCGGTCGAAGCTGCTGTCGCCGAACTCCACGCTTCGCGTGCGCGTCCTGAACGTGCTCGTCGAAGAGGGCTACATCCGCGGCTTCAGCGAAGTCGAAAAGGACGGCCGCAAGGAACTTGAGATCGAACTCAAGTACTTCGAAGGCACGCCGGTGATCCATGAGATCCAGCGCGTCTCGAAGCCGGGCCGTCGCGTCTATTCCTCGATCAAGGATCTGGGCCTCGTCCGCAACGGCCTTGGCATTTCGATCCTGTCGACGCCGAAGGGCGTGATGAGCGACGCCGCCGCGCGCGCTCAGAACGTCGGCGGCGAAATCCTGTGCGAGGTCTACTAAGATGTCCCGCCTCGGTAAAAAGCCGATCCCTGCTCCCAACGGCGTCACCGTCACGGTGAAGGGCCAAGAGGTGAGCGTGAAGGGCCCGAAGGGCTCGCTCGCGTTCCGCGCGCACGACGACGTCGAAGTTTCCTTCGGCGACGGCGCGATCGCGGTGAAGCCGCGTCACGAAACCCCGCGCGCCCGCGCGCTTTGGGGCACGACGCGCGCTGTGTTGGCCAACAACGTGAAGGGCGTTTCCGAAGGTTTCGAAAAGAACCTGGAAATGACCGGCGTCGGCTATCGCGCGGCGATGCAGGGCAAGAACCTGCAGCTCAATCTGGGCTACAGCCACGACATCACCTACACGCCGCCGGAAGGCATCACGCTGGCGACGCCGAAGCCGACTGAAATCAAAGTCAGCG
>CAZZFE010000112.1:0-2170 GCA_964653495.1 uncultured Terricaulis sp.
CGGCCATGTTGTATTCGACCATGTCGCGCCAGACGTGCAGGCAGCCGCCCGCGCCCGTCGAACCTGCCATGATCAGCCAGGTCGAGCAGCTCGAGTCTTCGAGCGCCATGTTGAGGATTTGCGCGGCGCGCGCGGCGTCGCGGCTGGTGAAGCTCATCTTGCCCCACGCGTCGACGAGCGGGCGCGCGTCGAACTTGGTGATGTCGATGTGCTCGACGGGGCTCGAGAGAAGTTCCGCTTTGCGGTTGGTGTCGATTTTGGTGTCAGCCACGGGAGGTGCTCCTATGGGCGGCGTCAGCAGATACAACCGCGCGGACGCTCCGCCGACACGCGATCGCGGCTGCAAATAGGGCAATTCGCCGGGAATGCAAGTAATTCCCTGCAAGCGCCGCTCTGGCGAGCGCATCGCGGAGCCCTTAGTCTGGTTCCCGCGAAGCAGCGGAGGCGTGCATGCGGCGGATTTTGGCGGTGATGGCGTTGGCGCTCGCGGCGTGCAGCCCGCCGGCGACGATCGAAGAGCCAGCGCCCGCGCCCGAGGTGGCGGCCAACAATTGCCCCGCCAGCGCATCGTCGCAATGGCAGAGCGGCGCGCAGATCATCGCCATCGAAGCGGCTGCTGGCGGCGAATCCTGCGCCACGGCGCATGCGACGCTCACGCTCCGCGACGCCGAAGGCGCGACGCTCTACGAGGAAACATTCGAGGCCCAGCACGTCATGGTGCTCGCCGGCGCGGAATCGGTGGACGATATGCGCCGCCGCCTCGGTGAGTGGATCAGCCCGCCGGGCGCGGCGCGCGACAGCACCGGCGATCTCGCCGAATGGCCGGCGAACGCTGAAGCGCCGATGCAGGGCGAGTTCCCTTTCTACCCGGAAGAGGGGCTCACGCGCAGCGCCTACGCCACGCTCCGCGCCGCCGACGCGCCGATGTATTGCTTCGTTCAAGGCATGGAGAGCGAAGCGTGCCTGGCGATGCAAGGCGGGACGCTGCGCAAGATCGGCGTGCAGACATTTCCTGGTTGAGAGGGCGAAAGATGAGCGATCTTGAGGGCCGCGTAGCGTTGGTGACAGGCGGCGCCCGCGGGCTTGGCGCGGCGGCGGCGAAGGCGTTGGCGGAGGCCGGCGCGAAAGTCGTCGTCAGCGACGTGCGCGACGGTAGCGAAACGGCGGCCAGCATCGGCGGCGCCTACGTGAAGCACGACGTGACCAGCGAAGACGATTGGATCGCTGCCGTGCAGTTCGCGCAGGACAAATTCGGCGGGCTCGACATCCTAGTGAACAATGCGGGCATCTTCTGGATGAAGCCGATCGCGATGGAGACGCTCGAAAGCTTCCGCAAGATGCAGCAGGTGAACGTCGAGGGCGTGTTCCTCGGCATGAAGCACGCGATCCCCGCCATCGCCGCGCGTGGCTACAAATGGGACGGCGGCGGCTCGATCATCAATCTTTCCTCCGTCGCCGGCATTATCGGTTCGCCGATGACGCTCGCCTACAACGCCTCCAAAGGCGCGGTGCGGCTGATGACGAAAGGCGCGGCGCTGGAATGCGCGCGCGGCGGTATGAAGGTGCGCGTCAACTCTGTGCATCCGGGCATCATCCAAACCAACATGATGACCGAAGCCGCCGAGGCCATCGCCGGCGCCAGCGGCGTGAACGACACGATGGAGCGCTTCGCCTCGTTCCACCCGATCGGCCGGCTCGGGCGCGACATCGACATCGCCAACGCGGTTGTATTCCTCGCCTCCAGCAAGTCCGCGTTCATGACCGGCAGCGAACTTGTCGTCGACGGCGGCATGACGGCCATGTGATGCTTACTTGCGCGCCTCGCGCGGGCTGATGCCAGTCCAGCGTTTGAACGCACGTGAGAACGCCGCTGGATCGGAGAAGCCGACGAGGTAGGCCGCTTCGTTCACGGACGCTTTGCGGCCGCGCAAATATTCAAGCGCCAGGCGATGGCGCAATTCGTCGAGCACTTGCTCGAACGTCGCGCCCTCGCTTTTGAGATTGCGGTAGAGCGTCTGTCGGCTGACGCCCAGCTTGCCGGCGATGCGATCAATGCTGACCTCGCCCGTGTGCAACACCGGCATGATCAGCGCCTCGACGCGCCCGCGCAGTGTACGCGCCGCCTCAAGCTCCTCCAGCAGCGCATCGCCGCGCTCCGTCAGAACGCCGA
>CAZZFE010000113.1:0-1857 GCA_964653495.1 uncultured Terricaulis sp.
CGCTGCCGCCCGGCACTTTTGCACAAAGTCCAACGTGGCCTCACGCCGGCCCATCATCGGTAAACCTACTCCCGCCTTCTTCGCGCTCAGGTTGAACCCTAAGCGCGCCGTTTTTCAAGTGAATTGCAAGTTTATAAGCATTGCACTTCGCCCATTCTCGTAGCGCGCGACGTGGGCCCCGGCCCCATCCCGAGAGGCGAGTCGCCTTCTTAACCTCATCGCACCCTGTCTGCCCGCTTCGGGTGATCGCGCTCGTGACTAAGTGGAATGGTTTGGCGTCCCGTGCAGCCGCGCGTCAGAAACCGCCAAATGCGAAGCATCAGGTTAGTGGCGCCATCGCGGAGCGTCGCATTAGGCGGCTTGCTCACGTTCGCCCTCTGCCTCGGCATCGGCCTTGTTGCCGTATCGACGCTTTCCGACGTCATCATCTACAATGCGAGTCCGTCGATGCCTCAAGGCATCTACGTGCGTATGCACTCGCCAATCGTGCGCCATTCAATCGTTACCGTGCGGGCGCGGGATGTCGCGCTGAACTACGCCACAGCGCGGCGCTTTACAGACGCCAATGATCGGTTTCTCAAACGCGTCGCCGCATTGGATGGCGATGTCGTTTGTGCGCTTGGTCCCCTGGTAACCGTCAATCACGAGCTCACACTTCAGCGGCGAACAGTGGACAACGTCGGACGCGCATTGCCAACTTGGTCGGGATGCCGGCGCCTCCGTGGTCAAGTATTCCTGATCGGAGATACGGCGGACAGTTTTGACGGCCGTTATTGGGGACCGGTCGCCTCCGAGCAAATCGAAGGCGTTTGGCGTCAGCGATGACGCCGCGCACCGCGCCGGGCCACTTCTTGTCGCACGCCGCCCTGCTCGGTGCGGTCAAGGGACGCTGCGCTCTTCGCCCTTGACCGCGCATGCCGGCGTGCAGGGCGAGCATCGCCCGGCGCGGCTCCTCGCGTGCGGGCGATGGAGAAAATGCAATGACTGACATCACCATGATCGCTTTGTCGAAGCTCGTTCCCGGGCAGCGCAATGTCCGCAAGACGAAGCCTGCGATGAGCGTTGATGAACTCGCCGCGTCCATCGCGGCGCATGGCCTCTTGCAGAACCTGGTCGTCTCGGAAGCTGACAAGGGACGCTATTCAGTGGAAGCCGGCGGCCGGCGCCTGAAGGCGCTTCGAAAACTCGCCAAGGCGAAGACCATTCCCGGCAACGAGCCGATCCCATGCCGCGTGGTGCCGCTTGACGATGCGACGGAAGTGTCGCTGGCCGAGAACGTTCAACGAGAGCCGATGCATCCGGCCGACGAGATCGAGGCATTCGCTCAGCTTGCTGAAGCTGGTCACGGTCCGGAAGCTATTGCCGGCCGCTTTGGCGTAAACGGCACGCACGTCGCACGTCGGCTGCGCCTCGCGCGCGTGTCGCCGAGGCTGATCGAGGCGCTGAAAAAGGACGAAGTCGATCTCGACCAATTGGGCGCGCTCGCCTTCACCGACAATCATGCGCTGCAGGACAAAGCCTTCTTCGATACGCCCGAGTGGCAACGAACGCCCGAGCAACTTAAGGCGCGCGTAACCCAAGCGCACGTCGCCGAGACCGACAAACTCGCGCGCTTTGTCGGAGTCGACGCCTATGTGGAAGCCGGCGGCGCGGTCGCGTCCGATCTCTTCGCGGACGAAGACGAGACGCGCTTTCTTGCCGATCGTGAGCTTTTGGTTCGGCTGGCCGAGGCCAAGCTCGAACCGATCGTCGCTGAAGTTCAGGCGGAAGGCTGGGCCTTTGTCGAGATTTCGATCGACGGCGTGGCCTGGAGCCAGTTTCCGGAACGCGTGCGCGAACGCCGGCGCGATCTCACCA
>CAZZFE010000114.1:0-1575 GCA_964653495.1 uncultured Terricaulis sp.
GGAACGGGATGAGCGCCGCGGCGACCGAAACAACCTGCTTCGGCGACACGTCCATGAGGTCGATTTCTTCGCGCGGAATAAGCTGCGCTTCGCCGCTTTCGCGCGCTTGCACGAAATCGTCTTCCAGCGTGCCCTTGGCGTCGATCACGGCGTTGGCCTGGGCGATCTTGTGCTTCGCCTCTTCCATCGCCGAGAGATACACCACCTCTTCCTGCGGCTTGCCGTGCACGACCTTGCGGTACGGGCTTTCGATGAAGCCGTACTTGTTGACGCGCGCGTGCGTGGCCAGCGAGTTGATCAGACCGATGTTCGGGCCTTCCGGCGTTTCGATCGGGCAGATGCGGCCATAGTGCGTCGGGTGCACGTCGCGGACTTCGAAGCCCGCGCGCTCGCGCGTCAGACCACCCGGGCCGAGCGCCGAGAGACGACGCTTGTGCGTGATCTCGGAAAGTGGGTTGGTTTGGTCCATGAACTGCGAGAGCTGCGACGAGCCGAAGAACTCGCGCACGGCGGCGGCGGCCGGCTTGGCGTTGATCAGGTCGTGCGGCATCACGGTCTCGATATCGACCGAGCTCATCCGTTCCTTGATCGCGCGTTCCATGCGCAGCAGGCCGACGCGATACTGATTTTCCATCAGCTCGCCGACCGAACGCACTCGGCGGTTGCCGAGATTGTCGATGTCGTCGATTTCGCCGCGGCCGTCGCGCAAATCGCTGAGCGTACGCAGCACTTCGATGACGTCTTCCATGCGCAGGATGCGGATCGAATCATCCGTATCGAGGCCCAGGCGCATGTTCATTTTCACGCGGCCAACCGCGGAAAGATCGTAGCGCTCGGAATCCGAGAACAGACCATTGAACAGCACTTCCGCCGTTTCGATCGTCGGCGGTTCGCCCGGACGCATGACGCGGTAGATGTCGAACAGCGCTTGTTCGCGCGTCTCGTTCTTGTCGAGCGCGAGCGTGTTGCGGATGTACGGACCATTGGTGGCCGGGTCGATGTCGAGGATCGGCAGCTCTTCGATGCCGGCTTCGATCAGGCCCGCAATCACGCTCTCGGCCAGCATTTCGCCGGCTTCAACGTAGATCTCACCCGTTTCCGGGTTCACGACGTCTTCAGCGATGTAGCGCTCGAACAGGTCTTCGCTCGGCACGCGGATGTCCACGACGCCGTCTTCAACCAGCTTGTTGGCGATGCGCGCCGAAATCTTCTTGCCCGCTTCAGCCACGACCTTGCCGGTCTTGGCGTCGACGAGGTCGTAGTTCGGCTTCACGCCGCGCCAGCGCTCGGCGCGGTACTTCGTCGTCCAGCCTTCGCGGGTGCGCTTGTAGATCGAGCTCTCGTAGAAGGTGGCGAGGATTTGCTCGCTCGACAAGCCGAGGCCGTAGAGCAGCGTCGTCGCCGGCAGCTTCCGCTTGCGGTCGATGCGCACGAACATGATGTCCTTGGCGTCGAACTCGAAATCGAGCCACGAGCCGCGGTACGGGATCACGCGCGCGGCGAACAGCAGCTTGCCGGAAGCGTGCGTCTTGCCCTTGTCGTGATCGAAGAACACGCCCGGCGAACGGTGCATCT
>CAZZFE010000115.1:0-1482 GCA_964653495.1 uncultured Terricaulis sp.
ATCCGCGGCGGCCGCGTGAAGGACTTGCCGGGCGTTCGCTATCACATCCTGCGCGGCGTCTTGGACACCCAAGGCGTGAAGGACCGCAAGAAGCGCCGTTCGCTCTACGGCGCGAAACGACCGAAGTAAGGAAGAACAAGTATGTCCCGCCGTCACCGCGCCGAGCCGCGCGAAGTTCTGCCCGATCCCGTTTATGGCGATCTCGTCCTGACGAAGTTCATGAACTACGTCATGTACGAAGGTAAGAAGTCCGCAGCCGAGCAAATCGTTTATGGCGCGCTCGAGACGGTGGAAAAGAAGATGAAGCGCCCCTCGATCGAGGCGTTTCACGATGCGCTGGCGAACGTCGCCCCGGCCATCGAAGTGCGTAGCCGCCGCGTCGGCGGCGCGACCTATCAGGTTCCGGTGGAAGTCCGCCCCGAGCGCCGTCAGGCGCTGGCGATCCGCTGGCTCGTGGGCGCTGCGCGCTCGCGTAACGAAAACACGATGCAGGAACGCCTTGCCGGCGAACTGATCGATGCATCGAACAACCGCGGCAACGCGGTGAAGAAGCGCGAAGACACGCACCGCATGGCGGAAGCAAACCGCGCCTTCTCACACTATCGCTGGTAATCACTGATTGCCGGCCCGGGCCGGCTTTTAAGACCGCCGGCCTCTAAAGGGTCGGCGGTCTAAACACGGACAGAATTGTCATGCCTCGTCAGTACAAAATCGAAGACTACCGTAACTTCGGCATCATGGCCCACATCGATGCGGGCAAGACGACGACGACCGAGCGGATTCTGTTCTACAGCGGCAAGAGCCACAAGATCGGCGAAGTCCACGATGGCGCGGCCACGATGGACTGGATGGAACAAGAGCAAGAGCGCGGCATCACCATTACGTCGGCTGCGACGACGACGTTCTGGAACGGCAAGCGCCTGAACATCATCGACACCCCCGGCCACGTCGACTTCACCATCGAAGTCGAGCGCTCGCTGCGCGTGCTCGACGGCGCCGTCGTCGTGCTCGACGGCAACCAAGGCGTTGAGCCGCAGACGGAAACCGTTTGGCGTCAAGGCGACAAGTACAAGGTTCCGCGCATCATCTTCGCCAACAAGATGGATAAGACCGGCGCCGACTTTTACATGTGCGTCGAGGACATCAAGAAGCGCCTCGGCGCGCGTCCGGTGCCGCTGCAGCTGCCGATCGGCATCGAGTCGGGCTTCAAGGGCCTGGTCGATCTCGTCGAGATGCGCGCGATCATCTGGAAGGATGAAAGCCTCGGCGCGAAGTTCGATTACGTCGACATCCCGGACGACCTGAAAGAGAAGGCCGCCGAGTATCGCGCCAACCTGGTCGAAGCCGCGGTCGAAATGGACGACGACGTCATGGCCGCGTACCTCGATGGTACGGAGCCGGACACGGCGACGCTGAAGCGCCTCATTCGCCTCGCGGTCTTGAAGGCTGCTTGGTACCCGATGCTCTTGGGCTCGGCGTTCA
>CAZZFE010000116.1:0-1342 GCA_964653495.1 uncultured Terricaulis sp.
ATGCGCAGCGCGAGCAGCACTTGGCCGAGGCAATTGTTGATCTTGTGCGCGCCGGTGTGATTGAGCTCGTCGCGTTTGAAATAGATCTTCGCGCCGCCAAAGTGTTCCGTCAGCCGCTCGGCGAAATACAAAGGCGAGGGCCGCCCCACATAATGCGTCCAGAAATCCTGCATCGTCGCCGCGAACGCCGGATCGGCCTGCGCTTCGCGGTACGCGCGCTCGAGATCGAGCACGAGCGGCATCAGGGTTTCAGCGACAAACCGCCCGCCATATTGGCCGAAGCGGCCTTGGGAATCGGGCAGGTCTTGCCAGTTGCGACGGGCGTCCATGGGCGGGCTAGACTTCGACAGCGGCCAGGAATTGGGCGATCAGGAGGGGGTCCTTTAGGCCCGGCGCGCTTTCCACGCCAGAGGACACATCCACCAGTTCAGCCCCGGAGACAGCCATCGCCTCCCGGACGTTCCCCGGATTAAGCCCCCCGGCCAGCAGCCAGGGCCGCCCGAACCGGGCCCCGGCCATCAGCCCCCAGTCGAAGGCCAGCGCATTGCCGCCGGGCTGGGCCCCCTGGGGGGCCTGGGCGTCGAACAGGAACATGTCCGTCACAGGCTCATAGGGGGCGACAGTCGCCAGATCGTCCCGCCGGGCTACGCCCACGGCCTTGATGATCCCCCGGCGCGCAAACGGGCGGACTTCCTGCGCCCGGGCCGGGCCTTCGCTGCCATGGAGCTGGATCCAGTCGGGCTGCGCCGCGGCCATGGCTGCCGCCAGGTGCGTGTCATTGGCGTTGACGGTGACGAGCACCGTCTCCACCCGCCCACGCGCCCGCGCCGCCAGGCCCGCCAGCTTCTCCATCCCGAGGTGCCGCGGGCTCCCCGGAAACGTCACGAACCCCACGAACCGCGCCCCGCCCTCAATGGCGGCGTCGAGCGCTTCGACCGTGGTGATCCCGCAGATTTTGGCGTCAGGCATGGGGGAAGGGAGTTAGGGCAGTAGGGCAGTAAGGCAATAGGGCGGCGCGGCGCACCCTCGATAGTGCCCTATTGCCCTATTCCCCTATTCCCTCATTGCCGCCGCTACTTCTTTAGCAGATCGCGAATTTCCGTCAGCAGCTTGATGTCAGCCGGCGTTTCCGCGACCGGCGCGGGCTTGGCTTCTTCTTTGCGCTTCATCGCGTTCATGCCCTTGATCACCATGAACAGCACCCAGGCGACGATCGTGAACTTGATCGCGGCGTTGATGAACTTGCCGTAGTTGATCGCCACTTCCGGCGTGCCCGCGACGTAGCCCGCCGCGCCTTCGGCGCCGACAGCGGCAACAGCTGGCTTCAGGATCAGTTTCAGCG
>CAZZFE010000117.1:0-1160 GCA_964653495.1 uncultured Terricaulis sp.
GTGGCCTGGAGCCAGTTTCCGGAACGCGTGCGCGAACGCCGGCGCGATCTCACCACTGACGAAACGGCTGAGCAAGAACGGCTCTACGCGAAGCTGGACGAAACCGAAGACGAAGCCGAGATCGAAAAGATCGAAGTGGCGATCGATGCGCTTGCGCCGGCGCAATGGGACGAAGACGAAGTCGCCCTCGCCGGCGCGATCGTGACGTTGAGCCACTCCGGAGACACCAAGGTCGAGCGTGGCCTAGTGCGCGTTGAAGACGTGAAGGCGCTGAGGGCGCTGCGCCGAAAGCGCACGACGTCAGCCCACGGCGCCACTGACGCGGACGACGAGAACACCGAGTTCGCAGCAGCGCCCAAGCCGGCCGTTCCTGCCAAGCTGCTGGACGAATTGCTCGCGCACAAGACGTTGGGCCTTCGGGTCGCGATCATCGATAGCCCAGCGCTCGCACTTCGCCTCGTGACGTTCAGCCTGGCGGCAAGTTTCATGGGCGATGCATCCGCATCATGCCTTGCGATCTCTGTCGATCACGTTGACGTCGGGCGCTCCATTACGCGCGCGGAGAGTAAAGCGGCCGATGAGTTTGCCGAGATTGGGTCCGTGTGGCGTTCGCGCCTGCCGGCCAATCGAGAAGAACTCTGGGCTTACATCTCTTCGATAGACGAGCCGATCTTGCTCGAACTCATCGCGGTGACGATCGCCGCTGGCATCGATCTCAGGCGTGTTGGTCCGATGTCGGGGATGGAATCACGCCAATCGCTTGGTCAGACGCTCTGCAACCTCGCCGGACTCGACATGACCAAATACTGGAAGCCGTCGGTCGAGAGTTACTTCGAGCACGTCCGGAAGGACGCGGTCGTCGAAGCGCTAATCGAGGTCAATCCAAAGCTAGACCGCGCCGCGCTCGAGAAAGCGCCGAAGAAAGAAGTGCTCACGCGTGCCAAGCGCACGTTCAAACAGAGTCCGTGGCTTCCCTCCCCACTGCGCACGTTAGCTGCGGCTGCACCGTTGGCCATAGCGGCCGAGTAGCGGACAAACGAAGCGCCGCTGCGGGATTTAACCCGCGGCGGCGCAACGTCGTTCGGACGTGGGGACGTCCTCCTATTTCTTCTTTTTCGCGGCCTTCTTCGGCGCGGCTTTGGCTTTCTTGGCTTTCTTCG